>CANQEI010000007.1 GCA_947594845.1 uncultured Clostridia bacterium
TTTTATTATGTGCGACGTTGTTCGTCGCACAATAAAACCACGTGCTATGCACGTGAGGAATCAAAAAGCGATGGCGTTCAGAAAAAAACCTCCTTTTGATATAATAAAAGTAATCTGTCGATTGCCCCAAAAATCAAAAGGAGGTTTTAAAATGAAAATTAAAAATGATGATGAGAGCAGTTTGTCTCATACAAAATGGAACTGTCAATACCATATAGTATTCATTCCAAAATATAGAAGAAAAGCAATATATAACAAACTGCGAAGTGATATTGGAAAGTATATACGCAGATTATGTGATTATAAAGGGGTGGAGATAATAGAAGCAAATGCCTGTCCAGACCACATACATATGCTTGTAAAGATTCCACCCAAAATAAGTATATCATCTTTCATGGGATATTTAAAGGGAAAAAGTAGTTTGATGATATTTGAAGAACATGCAAATTTAAAATATAATTATGGAAATAGACATTTTTGGGCGCAAGGCTATTATGTCAGTACAGTCGGATTGAATAAGGCTACAATAAAAAAATATATTCAAGAGCAAGAAATTGAAGATAAAGTCCAAGATAAAAGAAGTTTGAAAGAATATAAAGACCCGTTTACGGGTAAGTAAGGGTGACAAAGGCAATTGGCAGAAAAAAATAACCCCCAAATGGGGGTTGCCAGTAACGTCCCCTTATAGGGGAAAAGAAATACCACCCGTTTTACGGGTGGATATTTATTTTGTATTAAAAAATTCTCCAATTATAAAACATTATTTTGCCAACGCAGACTTTTTCATTTCTTTACAAAAATAAAATTTTAATAATTAAAAGTTTTCTTTTTATAAAAAATAATGCTTTTAAATTTTATAGTCACAGACATTGTAAAATAAAATTTATCTTTTTATAAAAATAAAATTTTAACAATTATAAGTTCTCACATTATAAACATTAATTTTTAAGCTTTGCTGTCGCAAATTCCATATTTGAAAATTTTATATATGTAATTTGCTTCAATCGCATTTCGCACGATGACTCGTGCTCCATTTGGTCGCTGCGCAGCTTTTAAAATTAATGTTTTATAATGTGAGAACTTTAAAGCTGAAAATCTTGAAAAAACGCTTATATTTTGGTAAAATACAAAAATAATAAAATGAAAAAGGAGCATAACTTAAAAGGTGGAAAATAATCAAAAGCAAATTAGAAATTTTAGTATTATAGCACATATTGATCATGGAAAATCAACATTAGCAGATAGACTTATAGAAATGACAGGAGTGCTTTCAGCAAGAGAAATGGAAAGCCAAGTTCTTGATAATATGGAAATTGAAAGAGAAAGAGGAATAACAATAAAATCTCAAGCAGTAAGAATGAATTATACTGCAAAAGATGGTAACACTTATGAACTTAATTTAATTGATACACCAGGTCATGTAGACTTTAACTATGAAGTTTCAAGAAGCTTAGCTGCATGCGAGGGGGCTATTTTAGTTGTTGATAGTAGTCAAGGAGTAGAAGCTCAAACTTTAGCAAATGTATATTTAGCACTAGATAATAACTTAGAAATAATACCAGTAATAAATAAAGTAGATTTACCAAATGCCAGACCAGAAGAAGTAAAAAAAGAAATAGAAGATGTCATAGGGATTCCTGCAATGGATGCACCATGTATATCTGCAAAGTCTGGTTTAAATGTAGATCAAGTTTTAGAAAGAATTGTTAGCGATATACCTGCTCCTAGTGGAGATAGAAATGGGAAATTAAAGTGCTTAATTTTTGATTCTTTTTATGATAATTATAAAGGTGCAATAAGTTATGTAAGAATTAAGGAAGGTACTGTAAAAGTTGGAGACGAAATACTATTTATGGCAACCAAAAAACATTTTACAGTAAATGAAGTTGGGTATTTTGGTGCTGGAGAATATATACCATCAGATTCTTTAAAAGCAGGAGAAGTTGGATATATAGCAGCTAGCATAAAAAATGTATCAGATTTACATGTCGGAGATACTATAACAAATTTTGAAAATCCAGCAGAAGAACCACTTCCAGGATATAAAAAAGCAAATTCAATGGTATATTGTGGGATGTATCCTTTAGATGGAAGCGAATATGAAAATTTAAAAGATGCTTTAGAAAAATTAAAATTAAACGATGCTGCTTTGGAATATGAACCTGAAACCTCAATAGCATTAGGATTTGGATTTAGATGTGGATTTCTAGGATTGCTACACTTGGAAATAATAATTGAAAGATTGGAAAGGGAATTCGATTTAGGGTTAATAACAACAGCTCCATCAGTTATATATAAAGTATATAAAACAAACGGAGAAATTATAGAATTATATAATCCAACAGATTTACCTAAAACTCAGGAAATTAAATATATAGAAGAGCCAATAATGAAAGCTGAAATAATGACACCTAAAGAATTTGTCGGAAATATAATGGATATATGTCAAAAAAGAAGAGGCACATATATTGACATGAAATACTTAGATAGCAATAGAGTAATCCTTGAATATGAGCTACCACTAAATGAAATTATATATGATTTTTTCGATACACTAAAATCTAAAACAAAAGGTTATGCATCTGTAGATTATGAATTTAAAGAATATGCAAAATCAGATTTAGTAAAATTAGATATTCATATAAATAATGAGGCTGTTGATGCATTATCTTTTATTGTACATAAAGATTCTGCTTATACAAGAGGAAGAAAAATGGCAGAAAAATTAAAGACAGTAATACCAAGACAATTATTTGAAATACCAATTCAAGCAGTAGTAAGTGGAAAAATTATAGCTAGAGAGACAATTTCAGCAATGAGAAAAGATGTACTTGCAAAATGCTATGGAGGAGATATAACTAGAAAGAAAAAGTTACTAGAAAAACAGAAAAAAGGTAAAAAGAAAATGAGACAAATAGGAAGTGTAGAAGTGCCACAAGAAGCATTTTTATCAGTACTAAAACTAGATGATGAAGAATAAGGAGAAATAATTGAAATCATTATATGAGAGTATAAAATTTTATAATGAAAAAATTTTAGAAAAAGGTCAAGAAGCAATAAGAAATGGCAAAAAGTCTTTTGAAATAGTGGAAGGAAAAATTCCAATTATAATTTCAGCACCACATTGTGTTAATCAAACAAGAGAGGGAAAAATAAAAGGTTCAGAAGGAGAAACAGGAGCAATAGCACAATATGTAGCAGAAAAGACAAAATGCTATGCAATATATAAAACTTATAATAATAATGATGATGCAAATTATGACATAAAAAATAATCCATACAAAGAAGCAATATTAGAATTAGCTAAAGAAAATAAAATAAAAATATTGTTAGACTTGCATGGAGCAGCTTATAAAAATAAGTTTGATATAGAATTAGGTACTGCTAAAGGAAAAAATATAGAAGGTAAGGAATATTTAGTAGAAGAATTAAAACAAAACTTAGAAAATAATGGTATAAATAATATAACAATAGATAGTAAATTTATGGCTATATCAGAGCATACGATAAGTAGAAGCATATCTAAAAAAGCTAAAATACCATGTATACAGTTAGAAATTAATGGAAGATACAGATATATTCAACATATGGAAGGAATAGAAAAACTTACAAAGGCTTTAATTGAATTTGTAAATAATATAAAAATAATTTAAAGGGGAAATAAAATGCAAGAAATTTATGATGACCAAGTAGAAGGAAGAAATGCGGTAATAGAATTATTAAATTCAGGAAGAGATATAAACAAAATATATGTGCAAAGTGGGGAAAAGCATGGTTCAATAAATAAGATATTGGGGATTGCTAGAAAAAATAAAGTTGTAGTAACAGAAGTAGAAAAATCAAAATTAGATTTTATGTCTAAAACTCACAATCATCAAGGAGTTATAGCAACAGTACCACCATTTGATTATTGCGAAGTTGAAGATATTTTAGAATATGCAAAATCTAAAAATGAAGATTGTTTTATATTAATATTAGATGGAATAGAAGATCCACACAATTTGGGTTCTATAATTAGAACTGCGGAAACAGCTGGCGTTCATGGAATAATAATTCCAAAGAGAAGATCTGTAACGGTGAATAGTACAGTAAACAAAGTATCTGCAGGTGCTGCAAGTTATATGAAAATTGCCAGAGTAAACAATATAACAGAGACAATAAAAAAACTTAAAGACAATGGCTTATGGATAATAGGAACTGATGGAGAAGCTAAAACATTATATTATAATGAAAACTTAAAAGGTGATATTGCAATTGTAATTGGAAGCGAAGGATATGGAATGAGCAGATTAGTAAAAGAAAACACAGACATGTTGGTAAAAATTCCAATGAAAGGACAAATTACATCCCTAAATGCTTCTGTATCAGCAGGCATTATAATTTATGAAGCAGTAAAACAAAGAGGAATAGAATAAAATGTTGAAAAAAGTAAAATAAAGTAATATAATAGACGCATCAAATATTAGGGAGGAAATAAAATGTTTTGTAGTAAATGTGGTAAAGAAATTCCAGATGAATCAAAATTTTGTGGAAGTTGTGGAGCTGACTTAACAGGGAAAGTTGTAGTAAAAAATCAAAATCAAAATCAAACGACATTCTCTGAAAATAATATTCCTGAAGAATATAGACCTATTTCAATGTGGGGATATTTTGGATGGGAAATATTATTTTCAATTCCTTGCGTTGGATTAATTTTGTTAATAGTATTTGCATTTGGAGGAACAAGAAATAAGAACCTTAGAAACTTTGCATCTTCTTACTTCTGCGTACTTATTTTAGCTATTATAATATTTTTTGTTGTAATGATTTTTAGCGCAAGCGTAGGAATTATGACGAGTGCTATAAGATAAATGGAAAGATTAAAAAAAGATTTTTATAATATAAGATTTGCAATAATCCCAATATTAATTTTTATAGTTACAATGCAAACTATGTTTGGAACAGTATGTACATTAAAAGCATTTACTGGTATATCATGCCCTTGTTGTGGATTAACACATGCTACGGTCTATCTTTTTATGGGAAGATGGCGTGATTCATGGAATGCTAATCCAACTGCAATATTATGGATAGTTGCTATAATATTATTTATAGTTGATAGATATATTCATAAATTTAAAGCAAAATTATTTCCAAATGTATTTTTTATAGTAGCAACGATAACAGTTATTTGGTATATATTTAAAATGATAAATATTTTTAATTAAGACTTGAAATGATAAATTTCAAATGATAAAATACAACTATAAACAGAGAGAAGTAAAAACAGATTAAAAAAAAACTCTTTTTTTAATCTGTTTTTTTGTTTTTTAAAATAGAGAATTTATCAAAAGCAAGTATTGCTAGGCAAACGAAAGAGTAAACCGGAGGCGTACGAAAGTACGTTGAAGATTTAATAATAAAAATATCCGTTCGAAAAAGAAACGAGTATTACAAGGCAAAATTAAAAATTAAACACCGGAGTGTATGCGGATACATGAGGATTTTAATTTTTAATTTTAACGCAGTAAGACGATGTTTATTTTTAGAACAATAGGAGGGGAAAAAATGAAATACATATTCATAACCGGCGGGGTAGTTTCCGGTCTCGGTAAAGGAATAACAGCAGCATCACTAGGAAGACTACTAAAAAATAGAGGATACAAAGTTACAATACAAAAATTTGATCCATATATAAATGTAGATCCAGGAACTATGAATCCGTGTGAACATGGAGAAGTATTTGTTACAAATGATGGAGCGGAAACAGACTTGGATTTAGGACATTATGAGAGATTTATAGATGAGAATTTATGCAAAAATTCTAGTGTTTCAATGGGACAAATATATTCAAGTGTAATAGAAAAAGAGAGAAAAGGAACATATTTGGGAAAAACTATACAAGTAATTCCTCATATAACGAATGAAATAAAAGAAAGAATATATTCATTTGAAAAAACAGATACAGATATAGCAATAGTTGAGCTTGGGGGAACAGTAGGAGATATGGAAGGACTTGCCTTGATTGAAGCCATAAGACAAGTTGGATTAGAAAAAGACTTAGATGATGTATGTTATATTCATGTAACTTTACTTCCATATATATCAGGTTCAAAAGAGATAAAATCAAAACCTACACAACACTCTGTGAAAGAATTGCAATCATTTGGAATAAAGCCAGATATATTAGTTGCTAGAGCAGACGATCATATACCATTAGAAATGAAAAAAAAGATAGCTTTATTTTGCAATGTTAGACCAGAAAATGTAATTGAAAATTTAACTGCAGATACTTTGTATGAAGTGCCATTATTACTAGAACAAAATGGATTGGCAAGAGCTGTTTGTAAAAAATTAAGACTTGAAAAAGAAGAACCTAAAAATGAAGATTGGATTGAACTTACAAAGAAAATAAAAAAATGCAAAGGAGAAGTAAGAATAGCAATAGTAGGAAAGTATGTTAAATTAGAAGATTCTTACTTATCTGTTGTAGAAAGTCTAAGACATGGAGGATATGCAAATTCAGTTAATGTAAAAATTGGATTTATTGATTCTGAAAAAATAACAGAAGAAAATGTAAAAGAAAAATTGGAAAAATACCAAGGAATCTTAGTACCAGGAGGGTTCGGAAACAGAGGAATAGATGGAAAAATTATTGCAATAAAATATGCTAGAGAAAATAAGATACCGTTTTTAGGAATATGTTTAGGAATGCAAATGGCGGTTGTAGAATTTTCAAGAAATGTTTTAGGAATAAAAGATGCCAATTCAGCAGAGTTAGATGATAAAACTAAAAATCCAGTAATACATATAATGGAAGAGCAGAAGAAAATAACAGATAAAGGTGGAACTATGAGATTGGGAGCATATCCATGCATAATAAAAAAAGGAACACTAGCTCATAAATTGTATAATAAAGATGAAATATCAGAAAGACATAGACATAGATATGAGTATAACAATGGATATAAAAAACAATTGGAGGAAAAAGGATTAATTTGTTCAGGAACATCACCTAATGGAGAATTAGTTGAAATAGTTGAGTATAAAGATCATCCATTTTTTATAGCAGGACAGTTTCATCCTGAATTTCAATCTAGACCAGATAAACCAGCCCCACTTTTTGTTGGATTAATAGAAGCAGCCAAAAAAATAAATTAGATATAATTGAGAAAAGATAAATTTATAAAGGAGGAAATCATGAAGAAAGAATATGCTGATTTTTCAGAAAATAAAGGAATTACTATAAATAATTTCATAAGAAAAGATATGGGTGAAGATTCACTTTATGCGGGAGTATGTACATTAAACATAGAAAAAGTTGAAACCCAAAAAATTGTATCAATAAATGGTAGTGATAGAATTTTTATAGATGTAGGATATAAAATAGTAAAATTATATCCTAAAAAAGAAAATTATATTATTATTTCATATTTTAATAATAATTATGAACTAGTTGGAATTTGTTTTGACATCGTAAAAACGATTAATTATGAAGCTAAAATGCCATACACAGAAGATTTAATGCTAGATATAATATTAACAGATAAAAAAGAAATTGTTTTTGTTAATGAAAATGAATTAAACGAAAGCTTTAAAAATAAAAAAATAAAAACTGAAGATTATAATTTGGCAAAGAGAACAGCTGATAAAATAGTAAATAGATGTAGAACTGGAGAACAATTAGAAGAAATTAGGCAAATTTCATTAAAATGTATAGGACAGTAGATTAAATGAAACAGCTCAATAACCAAAAATCCTCAATATTGAAGTTTATACAAAATTACAATAAATTTTATACAAAATTTGATGGCAAATAATTAAATAAAAAATAGAAGGTAATTAGGCTACTAATTACCTTTTAAATATTGATAAATTCAATAAAAAGATGTATAATTTTAAAGCATGAATCTTTTAGAAAAGAGGAATATTATGAGAGAAAACGAATATAGAACACATAATTGTAATGAATTAAGAATAGAAAATGTAGGAAAACAAGTACGTTTAGCAGGCTGGGTACAAAAAATAAGAAATTTAGGTAAAATGGTATTTGTTGATTTAAGAGATGAATTTGGAATTACACAAATAATAATTTCAGATGATGAAAAACTACAAAAACAAATATCAGATTTAACAAGTGAATGCGCTATTTCAGTAACAGGTAAAGTAGCAGAAAGAACAAGTAAAAATAAAGATATACCTACAGGAGACATTGAAATAATTGCAGAAGAAATACGTATATTAGGAAAATGTAAAAATGTACTTCCTTTTGAAATTAATCAGAAAGAAGCACAAGATGTTAGAGAAGACTTAAGATTAGAATATCGTTTTCTTGATTTAAGAAATGATAAAATTCACAAAAACATATTACTAAGATCAAAAATAATAAAAACAATGAGAGATGAAATGGATAGATTGGGATTTACAGAAATTCAAACCCCAATTTTAGCTAATTCTTCTCCAGAAGGTGCAAGAGATTTTTTAGTTCCTAGTAGATTACATCCAGGAGAATTTTATGCACTTCCACAAGCACCACAACAATTTAAACAATTATTAATGATTTCTGGATTTAATAAATATTATCAAGTGGCACCTTGTTTCAGAGATGAAGATCCAAGAGCTGATAGATCACCAGGAGAATTTTATCAATTAGATTTTGAAATGAGTTTTGCAACACAAGAAGATGTTTTTGCTGTAATGGAAGAAGTAATACCAAATGTATTCAAGAAAAATAGTGATTGGAAAATTACTGAAGCACCTTTTGTAAGAATTCCATATAAAGAGGCTATGGAGAAATATGGAACAGACAAGCCTGATTTAAGAAATCCTTTATATATTATTGATGTGAGCAAAATTTTTGAAAATACAGAATTTAATGCTTTTAAAGGTAAGACAATAAAAGCTATAATAACTCACAATATGGAAGAAAGGCCAAGAAAGTTTTTTGATCAAATGTCAGAATATGCTGTTTCAGAATTAGGAGCAAAAGGATTAGCATGGACAAAAGTTGATGAGAACGGAGACTTTACTGGTGGAATATCAAAATTTATTACATCAGACAACCAAAAACAATTATTTGAAAAATTTGAAATTTCAAAAAATGATGCAATATTCTTTATAGCAGATGAATTTGAAAAAGCACAAAAAATAGCTGGTGGAGTAAGAGATGAACTTGGAAGAAGGTTAGACTTAATTGAGAAAGACATATATAAATTCTGTTGGATAGTAGATTTCCCAATGTATGAATTATCTGATGAAGGTACAATAGATTTTAACCATAATCCATTTTCAATGCCACAAGGCGGATTAGAAAGCTTAAACACAAAAGATCCATTAGACATTTATGCATACCAATATGACTTAGTATGTAATGGATATGAAATTTCATCAGGAGCTGTAAGAAATCATGACCAAGAGATAATGATAAAAGCATTTGAAATAGCAGGATATACAGAAGAAGATGTAAAAACTAGATTTGGAGCTTTATATAATGCTTTCAGTTATGGTACACCACCACATGCTGGAGCTGCACCTGGAATTGATAGAATAGTAATGCTTATAGCAAAAGAAGACAATATAAGGGAAGTTATCGCTTTCCCTAAAAACAAAAAAGCTAGAGATGTATTGATGAGAGCGCCTTCAAAAGTAACTGAACAGCAATTGAAAGATGTACATATTAAATTAGATTTAAACTAAATGTAATAATACCAATATTGACAACAAAAGCTAAAAAATATATACTATAATCGAATTTATGTTGAAGAAAGAGGTTTTTTTCAAATGAATAAAAGAAAAAGAATAGCAATAACTATTATAACAATAATTCTTGCTGTCATATTAGTAAATATAGCTTATGCCAAAACTGGAATAGTTACGACAGACACAATTCGCTTAAGAGAAAAGCCTAGCACAGATTCAAAAACAATTGATATGGCTGATTACAATGATAAAATAGAAATCATTGGAGAAGAAGGCGATTGGTACAAAGTTTCTTATAATGGAAAAGAAGGATATATGGCTAAGGAATATTTAAAAGTTGTTGATGAAAGTACAACATCAACACCAGCTTCACAAGATCAACCAATGGAAGAGCCTGAGAATGTAGGTACACAAACTACAACAACTCCAGAAGCAACTACAACTCCTGAAACAGTGCCAACTCCAGAAGTAACAGAAGAGCCAGAACCAGAAGTTGAAGTACCAACAACTGAAAGAACATTAGGAAATGTAACAAATAATAATACAAATGGATATTTATTACCTAATATAACTTCAATAAAAATATCTGAAATAGAAAAAGGAACAACAGTTACAATAATTAAAACTATTTCAAATTGGTCTAAAGTAGAGAATAATGGACAAAAAGTATGGGTAGCTAATGAATTTTTAATGACAGAAACACAAGCACCAGAGGAAACTCCAGAGGAAGTTCCAGAAGAAACTCCAGAAACTGAGCCAGAGCAAACAGATGGAAATGCAACAGAAACTAAAGAAGGCTATGTTTCAGCAAATGGTAGTGTTAATTTACGTTCAGAAGCAAACCAAAATTCTAAATCTTTAGGAAAATTAAAAAAATACACAGTTGTAACAATTATAGCAGAAGAAAACGATTGGTACAAAGTTTCATATAATGGACAAGAAGGATATATATCAAAACAATATGTTGTTATTGGAGCAGTACCAGAAGATGCTTCATCAAGAAGTACGGATGAACCAAGACAAGATAATGTACAACCAGTTGAAGAAACAGCAAATTCATCAATTGTAGAAACAGCACAATTATACTTGAATTCAAAATATGTATCTGGAGGAAAATCACCATCAACAGGTTTTGATTGCTCTGGATTTACATACTATGTTTATAAATTACATGGAAAATCAATTCCGGCATCTTCAAAAACACAATATAGTAGTGGAAATAAAATTGATAAATCAGCTATACAACCAGGAGATTTAGTATTCTTTTCAGACAATGGAAGTACTAGTGGAATAAATCATGTGGGAATATATATTGGAAATGGAAAATTTATTCATGCTGCTAATCCAAAAAGAGGTGTTGTAATAAATTCTCTTAACGGTGGAGATAATTATGGATATGATAAAAAATTTGTAGGAGCAGCTAGATATTAATACAAATAGAGGTGAAATAAATTAATAAAATAATAATATTCAACATAGGATATATTATTGGAATATTATTAGGGCTATACTTTAAAAAAAGTATAGCTCTTTTTTTAGTATTAATAATAGTAGTATATCTAATATTAAGAAAATTACATAAAACTAAAAAAATAATAAAATTATTAATTCCTGTAAGTACGATGACAGTGATGTTGATAGGCATAACAATATCATTTACTATAATTACAATAAAAGAGAAAAATTTTAGTAATCTTTATGAAGAATCGATGAATATAGAAAATATTGCAATTATAAAAAGTTCGATAAAGGAAAAAGAAAAATATAATGAATTTACAGTTAAGATAGTAGATAAAACAAATAAAAAAGGTACTAATTTAGTTGTAAACGATTATAATAAGAATAACTTAGAATATGGAGATATAATTAAAATAAATGGTAAATATGAGCAATATAGTAGCTATAAAAATAGAGGAGTTTTTAATTATACTGAATCATTAAAAAAGAAAAATATATATGGAAAGATAATAACTAGCCATATAGAAAAGATAGATAAAAAAGAAGATTTAAATGGGATTTTTATTTATTTAAATAGAACAATAAAAGAAAAATTTGAAAAAGTTTTTTCTAAAGAAAGTAGTAATATTTTAAAAGCATTAGTATTGGGAGATAAACAGGATATAGAAAAGGAAACGATGGTAGAGATACAAGAAAATGGCTTATCCCATTTGATAGCAATATCAGGAATGCATATAGGATGTATAATGATAATTACTAAAAAAATATTAGATATTATTACATATGGTGAAAGAAAAAAGAAAATAATAACAATAATAATATTAATTATTTTTATAATGACAATTGGATTCATATCTTCTGCAATAAGAGCTGTTATTATGTCGATACAAGCAATCTTAGCAAAGTTAGTATATAGGAAAAACAATTTTAAAATTGATATTTCGATTGCCAGTCTAATCATATTAATTTATAATCCATATTACATAATTGATGAAGGCTTTTTATTATCTTTTGGAGCTACAATTGGAATTATATATGTATACCCATTATTCAAAAAGATCAAATTTAATAATAAAATAGCAAATTACTTTTTACAATGTCTGTTGTTAAGCATTTCCGTCAATATTTTTATATTTCCAATAAATGCTTTTTTCTTCAAAAAGTTTTCAATAACAGGAATTATAACAGGAATAATTGCTGTACCTATAATTTTTGCAATCGAAATTTGTGGACTTATTTCTATATTTATACCAATACAAATTTTAAATAATTTTGCACCAATTATTGAAACATTAATAAAAATTTTCTTACAAATATCTAAAATTAATTTAATTAATTTTTATATGAAAGTTCCAAACTTACTTGAGATAATAATATATTATCTAATTATATATTTTGTTTTAAAAAAGAATAGTAGAAGAATAATAAAAAAGGTAATAGTCATACTTATTTTAGTTAATACCATAAGTTATTTAAATTTCTCGAAAGAACTAAGAATTTATTTTATTGATGTTGGACAAGGAGATAGTACACTAATAAGGACGATAGAAAATAAAAATATTTTGATTGATGGTGGAGGAAATGATAATTATGATATTGGTAAGAATGTATTAATACCATATTTACTATCAAAGAAGATATCAACAATCGATTATTTAATTATATCTCATTTTGATACAGATCACGTAGGACGGAGCTATAACAGTAGCAGAAGAATTAAATGTAAAAAATATTATTATAAGTAAACAGTTTGAAAATACAGAAAACTTTGAAAAAATAATAACATTAGTACAAAAAAATAAAATAAATTTAATAACAGTAGAAAAAGGTAATAGAATATATATAGGGAAAAAAATACTTATTGATTTTATTTGGCCAGACAACAACAATATAATAAAAGAAAATAAATTAAATAATAATTCTATAGTGTGCAAATTGCAGTATGATAAATTTTCAATTTTATTTACAGGAGATATAGAAAAAGAGGCAGAAAGCCAAATAATTAATTCAAAACACTCAATAGAATCAACAATACTAAAACTAGCCCATCATGGCTCAAAAACTTCATCAACCGAAGAATTTTTACAACGAGTTAAACCACAAGTGGCATTAGTTGGTGTAGGAGAAAACAATAATTTCGGGCACCCGAATCAAGAAATAGTAGATAGAATAAATGAAAATAATATTCAACTGTACAGAACTGATAAAATGGGAGAAATAGAAATAACAGTAAATAAAAAAGGAGAAATTAAAATAAAAACATTTTGTGATGAGTAAAACTTATTTTAATTTGAAATAAAAGCAAAATCATGCTATAATGCTAACCATAAAACTTAAAAAGTCCTGCAGTACAGAGACTAAGGGGGAAAGAGCATGAAGATTTTAATTGTAGAGGACACAGAGGCAAAGATTACTGCATTACGGAAAATAATGAAAGAACTGGGAATTTCTAATTATATAGTTGCAAGAAATCAAGAAGATGCCCAAAAGGCCTACAGAGATAATAAAAATTTTGATGTAATGATACTAGATATGAATTTCCCAAAAAGAAAAGATTCATTCACAGAAATATGCACAGGAAGAGAATTCTTAAAGAAAATGGAAAAAGATTATGAAATATTAAAATTACAGATTCCAATAACAATTGTATATTCAATAATCCCAATCAAAGCATCAAAAGATGGAAAGTTACCTAAATATTATTATGGACAATCTATAAGTGCTATCGGAGTGAAAGAATTATTAATGCAGATAATTTAAGCAATGAAGGGCGGCTTTCCGCCCTTTGTTTAATTTTTGCATAAAAAAATTTAAAAAGCAAATAATACCAAAAGAAGGTGGTATTATTTATGAAAAAAGTTTTAATTCTTTTAACTTTCATTGTTATATTTTTAGCAAGCATTGGACTTGGATTTTTTTACTTAAATACAAGAACAGACCAGATGAAGTCAAGCCACACAACAGAAAATACAGTAAAAAATGATATAGAATATGTTTCAACAGAAGAAAGAGAAGAAATGATTTCACCTAATGCAGAAATAGAACAAACAATATATTATGAAAAATGTGGACACTCATATACTAATAAAATAGATACTACAGATGAATTAATTAATTTGAAAGAAAAAGAATTTAAGGAAAAATATAAAGATTGGGAAATAAATTATTTTTCTTCTAAAAAAATATCTATTTTCAAAGAATATGATGAAATGTGCCCAGAACATTATATTATAGGTGAGAGTGAAGGTCTAGTTAACATTTATAGATTAAATAAAGATGGGGAAGAAGAACTATATGAAACTACCAATATATTTTTAAGCTATTTGCCAGAGGCAGATCAAGAAAAAATAAGAAATAAAATACAAGTTGTAGGAATGAAAAATTTGAATGCTGTATTAGAAAATTTTGATTAAAAAAAGAAAAGATGTAATTTTTAAAATTACATCTTTTTTAATTGAATTATTATTTAGAAGAAAATTTTAATTCATCTTTTTTACAATCAACTTTAACAGTTTGACCAGGTAATATTTCAGATCTTAGAAGCATTTCTGCAATTTCATCTTCAATATATCTTTGAATAGCTCTTCTTAATGGTCTAGCACCGTATTTTAAATCAGTTCCTTTTTGTAGAACATATTTTTTTGCTGCTGCAGAAACAGAAAGTTTAATTTCTTTGTTGTCTAAAGCAGCTTTAGTATTTTCAAGTAGTAAGTCTATAATTTGAAGCAATTCATCTTCAGTTAAACTACTGAAAGTAACTATTTCATCAACACGGTTTAAAAATTCTGGTCTAAATAATTCTTTTAAAGCTGAATTAATTTTTCCATTATCAGTTGTTTGCTTACCAAAGCCAATTGAATTTGTATTTAAATTTGAACCAGCATTAGATGTCATAATTATAATAGTATTTTCAAAATTAACTGTATTACCTTGAGAATCAGTCAATTTACCATCATCCAATACTTGAAGCAAGATGTTAAAAACATCAGGATGTGCTTTTTCAATTTCGTCTAAAAGAATAATTGAATATGGTTTTCTTTTTACTTTTTCTGTTAATTGACCAGCATCATCATATCCAACATAACCTGGAGGAGAACCAATAAGTTTAGATGTTGAATGACTTTCCATATATTCAGACATATCAATTCTGATTATAGAATCTTCACTTCCAAACATTTCAGAAGCCAAAGCCTTAGCAAGTTCAGTTTTTCCAACACCAGTAGGACCAACAAAAATAAATGAAGGTGGTCTTTTAGTTGTTTGAAGTCCAGCACGATTTCTCCTTATTGCTTTAGATACAGCAGAAACAGCCTCATTTTGACCAATAATTCTTCTATGCAAATTAGTTTCCAAATTTAATAATTTTTGAGTTTCAGCTTCAGTTATTTTTGTAACAGGAATTTTAGTCCAACTTTCAATAACTTCTGCAATATCTTGAACAGATAGAACAGTTAATTTTAAATTTTTATTAAGCTCTTCTAAACGCTCATTTAAGATACATTCTTTAGTTTTTAAATCAGCTGCTTTTTGATAATCTTCTGTAGAGTCAGAAGAAACAGCTTCTTCTTTTTCTTCAGCAATTTTATTTAGCTGATTTTTTATTATTTCAATTTCATATAATTCTTTATTATTTAAATTAATTCTAGAACAAGCTTCATCAATTAAATCAATAGCTTTATCTGGTAAAAATCTGTCATGAATATATTTTTCAGACATTTTAACAGTTTTTTCTATAACATCATTAGAAATTAAAACTTTATGGAAATCTTCATAATATTTTTTAATTCCTTGAATGATTTGAATAGTATCATCAATAGATGGTTCTTCAATAATAACAGGTTGAAATCTTCTTTCTAAAGCAGAATCTTTTTCAATATATTTTCTATATTCTGTTAAAGTAGTAGTTCCTATAAGCTGAATATCTCCATTTGAAAGAGAAGGTTTTAATATATTAGCAGCATTCATAGAATGTTCAGCATCGCCTGCACCAATAATATTATGAATTTCATCTATTACTAAAATAATATTTCCATACATTTTACATTCATCAACAAGAGACTTCATTCTTGCCTCAAATTGACCTCTAAATTGAGTTCCAGCAATCATAGCTGTCATATCAATTAAATATACTTCTTTATTTAAAAGCTTTGCAGGTACATTTCCTTCAGCTATTCTAATAGCTAAACCTTGAGCAATAGCTGTTTTACCAACACCAGGTTCACCAATAAGACATGGATTATTTTTAGAACGTCTATTTAAAATTTGTGTAATTCTTTGAATTTCTTTGTTTCTACCAATTACCTTATCAAGTTTACCTTGCTTAGCTTTTTCTGTTAAATTAGTGCCAAATGCATCAAGAAATCTTTTTTTCTTTTCTTTAGGTCTTTTTTCTGTTTTTACTTTTTTCCTTTCTGAATTACCTGAAGTCTCAGAACCACGTGAAGAATTTTCAGAATCAGAAACTTTTCCAATACCAAAAATATTACCTAACATAGGACCTATAGACTGCATTTCATCTTCATTCATTTCAGACATATTTTCTGTAATATCATTAAATATATTTTCAAGTTGTGAAGACATGTCGTTTAATTCTTCTTCAGAAAGATTGGTTTGCTTAGCTAAAACTTCAAGAGGATTAATTCCTTTTTCTTTAGCACAATTATAACACAAGCCTTCTACAGAAGTTTTTCCATTTTCAACTTTATTTATAAATATAACTGCTGTGTTTTTATTACAAATTGAACATAACATAATATAAGTTTACTCTCCTTAAAAACGTATTTTTAATAATAATTATAATACAACAAAATATCATAATAGTCAATGAAAAAGACAATTTCTAATTGAATTTAATATATTTTAATGCTATACTATAATAAGTTAAAAATCTTTCTAAAAATGTAATAATATAGAAAGGAAAAAGTTATGGAAATTAATGAAAAAGATACTGATAAAATACTTGGTATGAATAGGACTATGTTTTTTGTTATAGTAATATTACTATGTATTTTATCACTAAGCATAGGAATTTATGCTCAAGTATTTTATAGATATTCAGAAACAGACCCATTTATGTTAGGAATAGGGGTAGGAAGAACGCAAGATGCGGCAGAAATTACAAAATTAAAAAATGAATTTAGTGGAATTTTCACAAACGATATTACAGGTCAAACTTCCTTAGACAATGTAATCAAAAAAAATAAAGATAAAGATCTTGTAATGTCTCTAGAAACAATTAGAGAAAAAGATGAAGACTTATACAATATAGAAGCACATATTCCACAACTAAATATTAATGCTCCTGAGGCTTCAAAAATAAATAAAGAAATAGAAGATAAGTATTCAGGCAAAATTGATGAAATTATATATGATTCAGAAGAATATACTGATTATAGCGTAAACTACAAAGCATACATAAATGGAGAGTTATTATCATTGATTATTAAAGAAAATATAATGGTAAATACAAAAGGAAAACAAAATAAACAAAGTTCAAAGATAACAACATACAATTACAATTTAAGAGGAAATAAAAGAGCTACAATACAAGATATTGCTAAAGCAAAAGAATTAGATACAAAAGAAATACAAAAAGAAATTGATGCAGAAATGAAAGATTTAAATAAAAAAGATGAAGAATTAAAAAGTCAATATGGAGATATAAAGCTAAGAGATTTATCAAATAGTATGTACAAATTTGAAAATACAGAAAACTTTATAGTAAACCAAGATGGATATATTTATTTAATTTATGCTTATGGAAATACTGAAAATACAAATAAAATAGATTTAGTGATATTCAAATAGGAGGCAGAAATTGAGAAAAATAATTACAAGAATTATTATAGTAACAATGTTATTTTCTATGCTGGCAACTAGTATGGTACGTGCAGATGGAGAAGAGCAACCGCCAGCAGAACAGACAGAAAGTACTGAGACAGCACAAACAGAAGAAAACCAAGTAAGTGAACCTGATGTAGAGGCAGAACAATCAGAATCACCACAAACAGAAAATATAAAAGCAAAAGTAGTAGAAGCTGGAAATAGTTATCTACGAGATAACGGAAATGGTGGACAAGAAACAGTACAAGAAATAAAGGTTAAAATATTAAATGGTGAAAAAAAGGATGAGAAATTCGATGCTATATATGTTTTAACATATGATATTGATAATAAAGTAGTAGGTAATAAGCTAAGAGAAGGAAACATTGTATATGTAAAAGTATCTGAACAAAATGGAGAGACAAAAGTTGAAGTTCAAGATGTTGTAAGACAATATTATTTAGCTTTTTTAGTATTATTTTTCTTTGCAAGTATTATTCTTGTAGGAAGAAAAAAAGGTATAAAAGCAATAATTGGTTTAGTAATAACAGTATTAGCAGTATTTTTTGTAATGTTAGCAACAATATTTAAAGGTTATAATGCAATACTTGTTTCAATAGGTACATGTTTCTTTGTAACTATTGCGACATTTACAGTTATAGGTGGATGGAATAAAAAAACAGTTTCTGCAGCATTAGGAACAATAGGTGGAGTTGTATTGGCAGGAATTTTAGCAACTATTATTGGATATTTTGCTCAATTATCTGGTGCAGGAAAAGAAGAGGCTATAATGTTAAGTGTAGCTGAAAAAAATGTAACATTTAATTTTAGACATTTATTGTTTGCAGAAATAATAGTTTCAGCTCTTGGTGCTTGTATGGACGTAGGAATGTCAATAGCATCAAGTTTAACTGAACTAAAAGAAAAGAAACCAACCATGACTGCTAGAGAATTATTTAAAAGTGGAATGAATATTGGTGGGGATATGATAGGAACAATGACTAATACTCTTATTTTATCTTTCATAGGTTCATCACTATTACTAATATTGCTATATATGTCTTCAAGTATAACTTTTTTAGATGTAATAAATATAGAGGCAATAGCTACAGAATCAGTATGTGCAATATCTGGTAGTGTGGGAATAGTGTATACGGTTCCAATAACTGCAGCGGTATTTGCTTTAATAAATAGAGATAAAGAGAAATATAAAACTCAATCAGAAAATATAATTGATGGCAAAAGAAGTTTAAAATTGTAAAATAAAAGAAAAAGACTCACTTTAATAGTGAGTTTTTTGATTACATTCAAAATTTTAATATGACTTTTTTTTATTCCTTACTGGTCGGTATCGTTAAAACTGTAAAAAATAAATTTTTAACAGTTTTATACTCTCCTCCCAAACTGCGCGTCATTACAAAAAAGTAATATTAAAATTTTGTATTAAAAAAAGAACTCATTTTAATGGAATGTTTTTTTCTTTCATTAAAATTTTAATATGTATTTTTTCCCTTACTGGTTGGTATCATTAAAACTGCAAGAAATAAATTTTTAACAGTTTTATACTCTCCTCCCAAACTGCGCGTCATTGCAAAAAAGTAATATTAAAATTTTGTATTAAAAAAAGAACTCACTATAAAAATGAGTTCTTTTTTATATAAAACTAATCTTTTTGTTCTGCAAGGACAATTTGAACTTCACGTTCTTCATTATCACGAGACACTGTTAATGTAATAGTATCACCAATTTTGCATTCATTTTTCAATTTATTAAGTTGAGACATTGTTTTAACATCAGTTCCATTAAATTTAATTATAACATCCCCAACCTCTAAATCAGAATCTTTTGCAGGACTACCATTTTCTATTTTATCAACATATATACCAACTGGTAATCTATAGTAAGCTGCAAGATCTTCAGTTACATTCTCTCCGTAAAAACCAATATAAGGTCTTTTTACTTTTCCATCTGCAATTAATTGTTCTGTTATCTCAAAAGTTGAATTTACAGGAATAGCAAATCCCATACCTTCAATACCTGTACCATACATTTTTAATGTATTAATACCTATTAATTTTCCATCAGCATTAACTAGAGCACCACCGCTATTTCCAGCATTAATAGCTGCATCTGTTTGAATTAGAGTATACATTGTACCAGAGTCATCTTCGATTTCTCTATTAGTACCACTAATAATACCAGAAGTAACAGTATTACGCATATCTAAAGGACTACCAATAGCCATTGCAAATTCACCAACTTGAATAGAATCTGAATCTCCAAATTCTATTGGAGTTAAATCAGAGCGATCAACTTTTAAAACAGCTAAATCAGTTACACTATCTAATCCTATAATTTCAGCATCAACAGGTTCAGTTTCATTATATAAATAAACTTTTACGCTATTAGCTTCAGAAACTGAATAATAATTTGTAGAAGATGAAGATGTATCTATAACATGATTATTAGTAATAATATAACCATCACTAGAAATTATTACACCTGACCCAGTTGCTTTAGAATCTTCTGATTGTGTTGCTGCTGAGAAAGTTGGATAATTAGCAGACACTGAAAAATTAACTTCAATACCTACAACTGATGGAAGAACTTTTTCTGCAACAGATATTGCTGTTTCTGAATATTCTGAAATATCAACACCAGTACCAACAGGACCAGATGAAGTAAATATTTTTCCAATAGGACTTTCTACAACATTTGAAGAAGTAGAAAAATTATTTCTTATTGCTGGAACATAAAAACAAATAGCTAAAACAGATGATGCACCAAGTATCCCAACTAAAAAAGGAATTAATATACTTTTGAAAAAGAAATGTTCCTTATGAGGGGAAGAATTCACTTTTCGATAGCTGTTAGATGTAGATTTTACAAAACTATTATCTTTTTCATTATTCATAATAACCTCCTAAATATATAACATCAATCACTAAATAATTTATACTTTCTGAATAGAAAATTCAAGAGAATAAATAAAATTGATTAATATTGAAAAATATAATATATATATAATATAATAAAAATATAAAATTAAAAAAAACTTAAAAATGGGATAGAAATGAAAGAAAAAGAAGAAGAAAGATTAAGAAAATTAAAGGAAGATGAATTAAAACTATATTCTGAAAAGATAAAACTAATAGCAGGAATTGATGAAGCTGGAAGAGGCCCATTAGCTGGTCCGGTTGTTGTAGGAATTGCAATTATGCCAAAAGATTCAATGATAGAAGGAATTAATGATTCTAAAAAAGTATCTGAGAAAAAAAGAGAAAAACTATATGACCTAATTACAAGTGAAGCAATTGCATGGAGCGTAGGAATGGCTGATCAAAACGAGATAGACGAAATAAATATATTAAATGCAACTAAATTGGCATTAAAAAGAGCTATAGAGGACTTAAAAGTTAAACCAGATTTAATATTAGTTGATGCATTAACTAATATTGACACAAAAGGAATACCATATAAATCAATAATAAAAGGAGATGCAAAAGAATACTCAATTGCAGCTGCTTCAATTTTAGCTAAAGTAACAAGGGACAGAATGATGAGAGAATATGATGAAATATATCCACAATACGGATTTATAGCACACAAAGGATATGGAACAGCAAAGCATATTGCAGCAATTAAAGAATATGGGCCATGCATCTTACATAGAAAATCTTTTATAAAAAACTTTATAAAAAATTAAAGAGGTAAATGAATGAATATTATAAGTATAATTAGTAAAAAAAGAGATAAAAAAGCTTTGACAAAGGAAGAAATTGAATATTTTGTTAGTGAATATACAAAAGGAAATATTCCTGATTATCAAGCTGCAGCTTTAGTAATGGCAATATATATAAATGGAATGACAAGTCAAGAAATAACAGATTTAACACTAGCTATGGCTGATTCAGGAGATAAATTAGATTTAAGTGATATATCAGATTGCATAGTTGATAAACATTCTAGTGGAGGTGTAGGCGATAAAATTACAATAATATTAATGCCAATAATAGCATCTCTAGATATACCAGTAGCAAAAATGTCTGGAAGGGGATTAGGATTTACTGGAGGAACAGCAGATAAATTAGAATCTATACCTGGATATAATGTGGATATTCCAATAGAGAAGTTTAAAGAAAATGTAAAAGAAATAGGAATTAGTCTAATAACATCAAATTTAAATTTAGCACCAGCAGACAAAAAAATATATGCATTAAGAGATTCTATTGCTTGCACTGCTAATATTCCATTAATCGCATCAAGTATAATGAGTAAGAAAATAGCATCAGGTGCAAATAAAATATTAATTGATATAACTTGTGGAAACGGTGCTTTTATGAAAGATATAAAGCAGGCAAAAGAATTAGCTAATACAATGATAAAAATAGGAAATTTAGCTGGAAGAGAAGTTAGATGTGTAATAACAAATATGGACGAACCTGTTGGAAAAGCAATAGGAAATTCATTAGAAATTATTGAAGCTGTTAAAGCACTAAGGGGAGAAATACCAGAAGATATTAAAGAAATTGTACTAGCTCTTGGAACACAAATGGTTCTAATGTCTGGAACAACATTAAATGTTCAAGAAGCAGAAAAAATGATACTTAATTCAATATATTCAGGCAAAGCATATGAAAAGTTTAAAGAACTTGTAAAAAAACAAGGAGGAGATGTAAGCTTTATTGAAAATTTAGATAAATTTCCAAAAGCTAAACATATAATACCTGTTCTGTCTGAAAATAGAGGAGCTTTAAAAACAATAGATACAGAATTAATAGGAAATGTTTCTGTTTATCTAGGCGCTGGAAGAATGAAAAAAGAAGATGATATAGATTATAGTGCTGGAATAATTATGAATCAAAAAATAGGAGATGTTGTAGAATTTGGACAAGCACTAGCATATATCTATACTAATGATGAAACTAAAATAGATGGTTCAATAAAAAATTTAAAAAGTGCTTTTATATTAGATCCAAAAAGAGTTGCAAAACCAAAAGCAGTTCTAGGAATAGTAAAATAACTTATTAAAAAAGTAATACAAAATTATTTTTGTATTACTTTTTTAATTTTTTGAAGAATATTTAATTAATTTAGCATGAATAACCATTTTGTCTTTACTATTATAGCAAGTAGAAAGAGTTAGAATTTTATCATCAGGAGAAACATTTGTATTAAAATTATAAAAACTTCTATTTTTTATCATATCAGTAAAGTTTTTAAAATTTTGTTCAGAAGAAAAATTAGTTACTAAATAATCATCTGTTGTTGGAATATGATATACACTAAAAATTTGCCATAAGCTATTAGTACTTTCGGTAGATAATTTTATAACATGATTGTTTTTATCATTATACCAATTTTTATCTTTTATGATATTTTTTAAAGAAGTGAACATAGTTTTATCAGCTCTACTATGAGCATATAAAATAGTATTCTTATCTGAAAAATTAATATCATTTCGATAATCCATAAAAACCCATCCAGCACTATTAGGAGACTTGTCAAAAGAATGCTTTAAATAGAATTGATTATCAGAATGTTTTACAAAAGGATAATTTACATTAGTACCACTAACTTGAACCCATCCAACAGTTTCAGGGTTTATTTTTTTTAATTCAGAAAAATCAACATCAATTAATTTCATTTTTATATAATCCCAATATGGATTAGAACTTTCAATATTTTCTGATTCAACAATTTGAGTATTTTCAGAAGAGTCATCAATTTCTGTTACAGAAGCTATGTTATTGATTTCAGAAATAATTTTAGAAGCTGATTTAGAATCTTTATACCAGCCAACAATATTAATAATAGAATAAATAAATAAAATTAAACCAAATAGAAATAATAAAAGTAATACAACATTATTTTTATTATTTTCTTTTTTCTTTTTTTTAGAAGTTACAGAAGCGGAATGTTTACTACTCATAAGACCTCCAGTACGTTTTATTATAATATAGTATCATTAAATAATTTAATAATCAATTCCCCCAAAAAACATAATTTGAACGTACGGTCAACTAATTGACACGGTTAAAAATAAATGCTAGCCTAGTATTCAATAACAGATAGGAGGGAATATGGGAATAAAAGTTGGTGAGAAAGAATCAAAATATCCTATAATACAAGGTGGAATGGGAGTAGGAGTTTCTATGCATAATTTAGCTGGAAATGTCAGTAAAGAAGGAGGAATTGGCATTATTTCTACAGCTGATATAGGATATAAGGAAGAAGATTTTAATACAAATCCAATGCAGGCAAATTTAAGAGCAATTGGAAAAGAAATAAAATTAGCAAGAGAAATAGCTGGAGAAGATAAAATTTTAGGAGTAAATATTATGGTTGCACTAAGCAACTATAGCGATATAGTAAAAGAATGTGTAAAAAATAATATTGATCTAATTATTTCTGGAGCAGGAATTCCAAAAGAATTACCAGAATATGTACAAAATTCAAACACAAAAATAGCACCAATAGTATCATCTTTAAGATGTTGCCAATTAATTGTGAAACATTGGATAAAAAAATACAATTATGTACCAGATATGATTGTTATAGAAGGACCAGAAGCTGGTGGACACTTAGGATTTAAAAAAGAAGAATTATTATCTAATAATAAACCTAGTTTGGAAGAAATAACAAAAGAAGTAGTAGAATATATAAAAACAATTGAAAAAGAGTATAATAAAAAAATTCCAGTTATTGCAGCAGGAGGAATTTGGGATAAAAACGATATAAAAAAATTTTTAAATTTAGGAGCAAGTGGTGTACAAATGGCAACAAGATTTGTAGCAACATATGAATGTGATGCATCTGATAATTTTAAAAAAGCATATATAAATGCTAAAAAAGAAGATATAAAAATAATAAATAGTCCAGTAGGTATGCCAGGTAGAGCAATATATAATCAGTTTATTCAAAAAACTGAAACAGAAAAATGTGAAATTAATAAATGCTATAATTGTATAAAAACATGTGACATAGCAAAAACACCATATTGCATAACTAAAGCACTAGTAAACGCAACAAACGGGAATATGGATAATGCATTAATATTCTGTGGAAGCAACGTAGATAAAGTAAATGAAATAATATCTGTACATGACTTGATGGAAGAATTGAAAATATAAAAATGAGATTTTAAAAAGTTTGCATAAGATTATGCAAACTTTTTTTATTGAGAAAGTAATATATTCTATGATGTAAAGTTTTATTCATAAAACGATAAAATAAAATTTCGTACATAGAGAAAAATTAAGAAAAAATAATACTTTTTAAAATATTATTTTTTTTTAATTTATTATTTGATAAAATTTAATTATAAAAAATGAAACCAAAACAAAAGATAAATTGTATTGTAATTAATAGGAGGTAAATATGCAAAACACAAAAATAGCCGAAACAATAAAAAAATACTCTGATATGGTATATAGAATAGCACTAACCAGATGCAGAAGTATAGAAAGTGCAGAAGATATATTTCAGGAAGTATTTATGAAATTAAGCAAAAAAAATCCAAAATTTGAAAGTGATGAGCATGAAAAGGCTTGGTTAATAAGAGTAACAATAAATATGACAAAAAATTTAAATAACTCAAGTTGGAACAAGAAAGTTGTAAATTTAGACGAAAATATACCTTTTGAGACTAAGAAACAAAGTGAAGTATTTTCAACTGTATGTGAGTTACCTCAAAATTATAGAACAGTAATATACTTATTCTATTACGAAGGCTACAAAGTAAATGAGATTGCAAAACTTATGCAAAAAAATGAAGGAACAATAAAAACATGGTTATTTAGAGCAAGAGAAAGCTTAAAAGAAAAATTGAAAGGAGGATTTGAAGATGAATAAAAAAGATTATAAAAAAGCAGTAGATCAAATTCATGCTAGTAAAGAACTAAAAGAAAAAACAATAAGAAAAATACAAGAAAAAAATAATATAGCAAAATACATAAAAATAAGAAGATGTATAGCACTTTGTGCGGTAGCATTAATAATTTTTTCTGTAGGCTTTATATATATGAACAATCAAAGAAAACCAAAAGATATAAATCAAAATCAAATCGCAAATGCAAATAATGATTTACCAAAATTCGAAAATATGGAGCAATTAAGAGAAGCAATCCAAAAAGGATATAATACAAATAATAGTGTAAAAGGAGACATTTTAGAGGATACAATGGCACCACGTTCTATAAATGGAACTACAGAATCAGCTACTCAACAAAAGGAAACAGACTATTCAAAAACCAATGTACAAGTTGAAGGTGTAGATGAAGCTGATATTGTAAAAACAGACGGAAAATATATTTATTATGTCCAAAACTTAAAAGTATACGTAATAGATACTGAAAACTTATCAAACGTATCTACAATAGATTATGAAAAAGATGATGAAAATTTTAGCCCAAGAGAAATTTATATCAACGATGATAAACTTATAGTAATTGGAAATGAATATAAATATAATTATAGCAGTAGAAATTATCCTAATGCAATATATGATACAGCAAGAGCTCCAGAAGGAAATCGCGAATTTGCAAAAGCAATAGTGTACGACTTAAATAATAAAGAAAAACCTAAAAAAACGAGAGAAGTTGCAATAGATGGTTACTATAACACTTCAAGAATGATTGGAGATAACATATATTTTATAAGTGAAAAATCAATATACTACTATGATGAAATAAAAAACATAGACGATAATGAATTATTACCATTAGTAAAAGATTCTGCATCAGATGAAAAAGAAACAACAATAAATTGTACAGACATAGTATATTTTAGAAATACAAGAAATTATACATATACACTAGTTGCTGGATTTAATGTAAACGAAAGAATTAAAGCAAATGTAGAAACTTTCTTTGGAGCAAATGGAGATGTGTATGCTAGCTCAGAAAATTTATACATAACACAAACAGAATATAATGACAATTATACATCAGAAGAAAGCTTAATATACAAATTCAATCTAAAAGATTCAGATATAATTTTACAATGCAAGGGTTCTGTAAAAGGAGACTTAAATAATCAATTTTCAATGGATGAATATAGAGGAAACTTAAGAATTGCTACAACATCATATGGATACACAGGAAGCAAAAATCAACTATATGTATTAGATGAAAATTTAAACGAAATAGGTAAACTTGAAGGATTGGCTAAAGGAGAAAGAATATATTCAGTAAGATTTGTAGAAAGAGTAGCATATATAGTAACATTTAAAGAAATTGATCCATTACTAGTAGTAGATTTATCTGACCCAAGAAATCCAGTACTTGAAGGCAAATTAAAAATTCCAGGATATAGCTCATACTTACATCCTTATGATGAAACACATATAATTGGAATAGGATATAATACAGAAACTAATAAATATGGAGGAACAACTACAAGTACAATAAAAATGTCAATGTTTGACGTATCTGATTTATCAGATCCAAAAGAAATGTTTAATGTAAGCATAGGAGATGGATATTCATATTCAGAAATTATAAATAATCATAAAGCATTATTCTATAATAAAGAGAAAAACCTAATAGGATTTCCTGTATCATCAAATGGAGAAGACTGGAAGGATAGAAAAAATATTGTTGCAATATATAAAATAGACTTAGAAAAAGGATTTGAAAAATATGCAGACATTGTAAGAGAAAGCAATTATAAAACAAATGTAAACAGAATGATATACATAGGAGACATATTATATACATTATCAGATACAGAAATTATATCTTATGACATAAACACAACAGAGAAGATAAGAGAATTAAAATTTGAATAAAAAATAACTAAAAATAAAATAAACCTAAGTTGTTAGAAAAGCTTAACAACTTGGGTTTATTTTTATTAATAACTAATCATTGTCAAATTAAACAAAAGTATAATATAATAAAAAAGAAAAAGGAGAGAAAATGGAAATTACAAAATTTGAAACAAATTACAAACGAAATTTATTCTTTAGCAAAACAGAAAATATAAAATCAAAAGATTATTCAATAAAGTTAGAAAAACAAGTAATAAATATATATCCAGAAATTAAATATCAATCAATAATTGGATTTGGTGGAGCCTTTACTGAAGCAACGGGATATTCATTAAATTTATTGCCATATGAAAAACAAGAAGAGGTATTAAAAGAATATTTTTCAGAAGAAGGATTAAATTATAATTTTTGCAGATTGCCAATAGGAAGTACAGACTTCTCAAAACATACATATTCCTATAGCTTAAGACAAGATTTAGAAGATTTTACTATTGAAAATGATAGAAAATATATAATAGAAACTGTAAAAAGGACACAAAAAATTAATAACAACATAAAATTTTTATCATCACCATGGAGTCCACCTAAATTTATGAAAAGCAATAATACATTAATTCTAGGCGGAAAACTTTTGGAAAAATATAAAGCTGCATGGGCTGAATATATTGTAAAATACATAAAAGCATATCAAAAAGAAGATATAAGAATAGAATATATGACAGTACAAAATGAACCTAATGCAGTGCAACTTTGGGAATCATGTGTATATACACCAGAAGAAGAAGCGGATTTTGCTATAAACTATTTATTTCCAAAGTTTAAAGAAAATGAAATTGATACTAAAATATTAATATGGGATCATAATAAAGAAAAGTTATTTACAAGAGCTATGCAAGAATTAAATAGCAATGAAGCTCTAAGTGCAATAGCTGGAGTAGCCTTCCATTGGTATACGGGAGATCATTTTGAAAATATAAAATTAGTCAGAGAAGCATTTCCAGGGAAACTTTTAATTCATACAGAAGGATGTACAGGATATTCAAAATTTAATCCAAATGATGAGGTTGCTAATGCAGAAATATATGCACATGATATGTTAGGCGATTTAAACAACGGAGTAAATGGATATTTAGATTGGAACATGATATTAGATTTTAAAGGCGGACCAAATCATAAAATGAATTATTGTAATAGTCCGATAATGATTAATAAATCTAAAGATAATTATATAAAGAATTTAAGCTTTTATTATATAAAACATTTTAGCAAATATATAAAACCAAATGCAAAAAGAATAGCTTTTAGTAGATATACAGAAGATATAGAAATAACAGCTTTTAAAAACGAAGATAATAGTATTTCAATTATTTTATTAAATAGAAAAGATACAAAT
Organism: uncultured Clostridia bacterium; assembly: GCA_947594845.1. GTDB lineage: Bacteria > Bacillota > Clostridia > TANB77 > CAG-508 > UMGS1994. The sequence goes on from CANQEI010000007.1 coordinate 29,124, forward strand.
AAAGAATATAATTTATGTATTAATAACAAAGTAATACACGACAATTTAGATAGTCATGCAATAGTAACATATTTAATAAAAGAATAGTGAATTGAGCTAACATGACTTTAAAATATAATGGGCTGACTCATTAAAGAAGACAGCCCAATTTTATTGCCCTCTAGTAAGCTTTTCTAGTTCTTTACATTTGATTTTATACTCAACTTGTTGGGTTAAAAATTTATAATACAAATAGCCTTGTTCGTATTGACTTGCAGGATTAAAAGCATCTTGAAAATCTTCCATACTACCTCCTAAAATTGTTTTTATAAAATATATTCATTAAAAGTAAAATTTATGATAGAATGCCAATATATAAAGGAGGAAATTATGAAGAGAAATGAAATTGATGAAAAATTCAAATGGAATTTAGCAGCAATGTATGAAAACAAAGAAGCTTTTATGAAAGATTTTGAAGAAGTAAAAAATGAACTACCCAATATAGAAAAATATAAAGGAAAATTTTTAGAAAATGCAGAAATATTTTTAGAATTTATGAAACTACTAGAAGAAATTAATAGAAAGCTAGAAAAAATGTACACATATTCACATTTAGCTGTGGATGTAGAGCCAGAAAATGCAGAAATGCAGGAACTAAGTGCAAATATTTTAGGCTTATCAGAAGATGCTACAAATAAGTCTGTATTCATTGATTTAGAAATTTTAAAAAATGAAGAAAAGGCTAGAAAAATTTTAGAAGATGAGAGATGCAAAATATACACTAATATGATTAATAATGTTCTAAGAACAAAACCACATATTTTAAGTGATGAAACAGAAGAAGTTCTAGCAAGAGCAAGTGGAGTATTAGGATCAGCATATAAAACGTATTCTAATATTAGACCAGAATTTGAACCAGTTATAATCGATGGCAAAGAATATTTTTTAAATGAAGAAACTGCAAAAGAATTTTTGAAAAATCCAGACGAATCAATAAGAAAGCAAGCATACGAAAAATTAAACATTGTATACAAAAAATTTGCCAATATATATGCAAGTACTTTAGAAGCAACAATGAAAAAAGATGCATTTTATAGTCAAATTAGAAAATTTAAAACACCACTAGAAGCAAGTACTTTTGGAGATGAAGTATCAGAAGATTTATTCTATAAAGTGCTAGAAACAGCTAATAAAACGTATCATGGATTTTATTTAGAATATTTAGATGCAATAAAAAAATTAATGAATAAAGAGCAACTAGAAATGTGGGACTTAAGATATCCACCAGTAAAAGAGCCAGATAAAAAATATTCTTTAGATGATGCATTTGAATTAATTTATGAGGCAACAAAAAATTTCGGAGAAAACTATAAAGAAATTATGAAAAAAGCAAGAGAGGAAAGATGGATAGACTACATGCCACATGAAGGAAAAAGGCATGGAGCATATTCTTCTGGCTGCTATGATTCGAATCCTTATATATTAACAAGCTTTAACGAAGACATTGAATCAGTATTTACATTAATTCATGAATTAGGACATTCAGCACATTCATATTTGTCAAATCACAACCAAGAATATCCAACATGTGATTATAGAATTTTTGTTGCAGAAGTTGCTTCAACAGTAAATGAAAATCTTTTAATGGAATTGCTTATAAAAAATACTTCAAATGTAGAGGAAAAGAAATTCTTGCTATTTAGAAAATTAGATGAGTTCATTGGATGCTGCTATAGACAACCATTTTTTGCAAATTTTGAAAACATATTACATCAAAAAGCTGCTAATAATGAAGGACTATCAAATCAAACAATAACAGATTTATATGAACAATTAACAGACGAATATTATGGTGGTAAAGTTAAGAAAAATGAACTTTCAAAATATACTTGTTATGGTGTGCCACATTTTTACTATAATTACTATGTATATAAATATACTGTTGGAATGTGTGTATCTTCTGTAATTGCTAAACGAGTATTTAATAATGACACAGAGCAAATAGAAAAATATTTGATATTCTTAAAATCTGGTTCATCAAAGAGTCCAGTTGAACTATTAACAGAAGCTGGAGTAAATCCATTAGAAGAAAAATTATACAAAGAAGCTTTTGAGAATTTTAAAGCTGATTTAGATGAATTCAAGAAAATGACAAATATTTAATCAAATTAGTTAATAAACAAAAAAAGAGCGAATACAAAAATATTCGCTCTTTTTATATAATAATAAAATTAAATATCAAACCAAATTAAGAATTATGCTTTTTTATTATTACAATTATAACTAGTAATATAGCAATTATTAAAGTGATAATAAGTATAGCTGAAAAAGCATTGCTTTTCGTAGAATTACCTAATTGAGCAGAAGAATTAGTATTAACAGAAGCTAACTTAGAAGTAACTACTTTTCTGTCAAAAGATATTTTTACATATTTCATATTTTGAGGAAGTAATACTGTATCAACAGTTGATATTGGTAGGCTAGTAATAGAAGTATCAATAGAGACTCCATCAAATTCTGCATTTCCTTTAGAAAAATCAGAATAATTTTGTTTTATATAATAAGAAGCCCTATTATCTTTAAAGAAAGTAGCTATTGAATTTAATAAAGTTTGATAAGAATAGTTTGTAAGTTCATTTGGAGAACCAATATAAAATTCAATATTACCACTTTCAGCAACATCTTTATAAAAAATAATATCTTGATTTCGAGTTAAGCAATCAGCTGTATCAGAATAGAAATCAGGAGATACAATCAAAAAATTACTTTCTTCTAAAGCTTCATTTTGAACTGGAATAGACATTTTAAAAAATGGATTAATGTCAAAATTTGCGCATGTAACATCATCAATCATATAGTAATTTTTAGCTATACCATTAGCTTTTAATGAAGAATAGCAAAAAGAATCATCCAAAGCAAAAGCTATTTGAGAACCTTCTGGATTTCCTTGCATAGTAGAAATACAATCAACGAAAATAGCATTAAGAATATTATATGTTTCAGAATTACCCTTTGGGAAATGAGTAGTATATATTTTAGTTTCTGAATTATAAGTATATTCTAAAGATGTGTCATTATAAGTTAAAATAATAGAATTATTTTTACCAGCCACTGCATTAATAGATATTCCTAAGTTTCTAATTTCAGACACATATCTACTATTATTAAAATTAGAAGGAATAGCTGTTAAGTCTATTTCTACAGCAGAAGTATTATTGTCATATATTAACTCTGTACCATAAATTTCGTTTGAAGAAACGGCATTATTATCTGTCGCATATACTCTAAAAATAAGCATCGAAGCAAACAAAAATAATAAAATTAGACTAATAATTTTTTTGACTTTCATAAAAATACCTCCTTATTCATGATACAAATAAAAATAAAAAAATTCAACAAAAAGGAAGACTAATATAAAAAAATGTAATATAATACAGCCAAGAAAGTTGGTGAAAATTTGAATATCTATAAACCAATAATTGGAGAAGTAAAAAAAGAGGAAGACATAGAAAATGCTATAGAAATATGCAAAAAAGAAGGAATAACCATTGAAAATAAAGAATTTAATAAAATTGTAGAAAGTGAAATTAATTCTGAAGAAGTGGAGTTTGAAAAATGTATATTTAAAAATTGCAAAATATCAGGCTCTTTTAAGAATGCAGTTTTCCATGACATAATATTTGAAAATTGTGATTTTTCAAATTGTATATTTTCAGAAGGAAGTTTCATAAGAGTAGAAATAATAAATAGTAAATTTACAGGATGTGATTTTACAGATTCTAGAGTTTATCATTTTATTGGAAAAGAAACATTATTTAGTTATGCAAACTTTTCTAATACAAATTTAGAAGAAATGATTTTTGAAAAGTGCGATTTAACATCTACAAGTTTTGAAGAATGCAAATTTAAAAATATATATTTTGAAGAATCAAAATTAATACAAACACAATTTTTTAGAACAAAGTTAGAAAATATAGATTTTTCAAGTAATGAATTATCTGGAATAATAACAAGTATAGAAGACATAAAAGGAGCAATAGTAAATAATTTTCAAGCAATAGAATTATCAAAACTATTAGGAATAATTATAAAATAATTTGGAGGAAAAAATGTCATTTGTTTTCAAGCAGACAAAAGATAAAAACATTTTAGTGCAAGATCCAATATATGGAGAGATAGTAATAGAATATCCTTTTTCTAAAATTATCCTAAGTAAAGAAATGATGAGATTAAAAGATATTACACAAACAGGATTTTCAAAATTTGATTATCCAGGAATGGAAAAGAATGAAAGACTAAGCCATAGTGCTGGTGCATATCATATAATGAAAAAAATCATCGAACATTTAGAAAAAAAAGTGAATCAGTATGGAATAAAAATTGAAGATGAAGACAAAAAAATTGCTTTAAGTGCGATTTTATTGCATGACATAGGGCATGGACCATTCTCACATTCTTGCGAAGGAGTAACTGGATATTCACATGAAAAAAGAACAAGAGATATTTTACTTGGAGACACAGAAATAAATAAAATTCTTGAAGAATTATTTGGCAAGAAAACAGTGAAAAAAATTGCTAGTTTTATTGCAGAAATAAATGATGAAGAAATACCTAAAAATAGTTTTACAAATTTATTTAAATCACTAGTTTCACACCAAATTGATGCAGATAGATTAGATTATCTAGTAAGAGACTCATATTATGCAAAATTGCCAACAGCAATAGATGTAAATCGAATTATAAGTTCTTTAGGAGTTATCATAAATAGCAATCAAGAATATGAAATAACTATTGATAAATCAGCATTAACTAGTATAGAAACAATTCTTCTTGAAAGATATCAAAGATATAGAGATTTATATTATTGCAAATCTTCAAAACTAATGGACTATTTATTTCCAAAAATTTTAGAAAAATATAAAGAAAATGCACAGAAATTTGAGAATCAAAATATACCAGATACATTCAAGCAACTGGCATTTAACCCTAAAAATATTGAACTAAATAAATTCTTAGAAATGACAGATAAACCATTTGAAGAAGCTTTTAAAATAATAGCTGATAGTAAAGTAGATCCAGTATTATCATATATTTGCGAACCTAAGCATATTTCAGAATATGAAGTAATTCAAACAGAAACGTCAATAAAAAAATTAAAAAAGAAATTAAAAAAATTATTTCCAAATTTAGATACAAAAAATACTTTAGCAATTTTTGAATTAAATTCAAAAATAAGGTTATACAAAAAAGATGAAGGATTAAAAATTGATTATGGCTATACCATAAAAGATGTGTCTGAATCTACAAATTTAATAAGGCCACAAGAAATATTGGATAATACTTCTATAATAATGAATCTAGAAATTTTAAGATTAGAACTTGGAATTTCAAAAGAAGAATTTGAAATTTATAAAAAGGATATACAAAAAATATTATCCGAGTTAAATAGAGAAACAGAAGAATTTGAACTAAAATACATAATTAATAAAGAAGATTTAAAAGAAATAGACATTATAAAAACATTTATAAAAAATGGTTTTGATTTAATTAATCAAGAAGAAATAGAAAATAATGATCAATATTATGATGATAAGAAATTTAATATGTTAAGGCAAGCAGGTTCTTTAAGAATTAGAGAAATAAAAGAAAATGGAAAAATAAAAAGAAAAGGTACATATAAGAGAACTCTAAAAGAAAGTAATATATACTCATCTAGAACAGAAATTGAAGAAAATCTTCAAACCGAAAATATAAAAGAATTTATAAAATTATTAAATGATAAAAACATAAAAATAGAAATAAAAACAGAAGACTTAAATAAAGTGTTATCAGCTAAAACAAAAAGAAAAAATATGATATTTGAACGAAAAGAAAGTAAAGTTTGCCTTTCTATAGATTATACAAAATACGAAAATCATTTAAAAAATATTAAGTCAAGTGAGAAAATGCTTGAAATTGAAGTTATAGGAAAAGTAGCAGACAGAATAATATTAAATGATATACATGAATTTATGCAAAAAGAATTTAAAGGAAAAATAAGACTTATTAAGCAAAGCAAATATGAAAGAGGTATAGGAAGAAAAGAATAATACATTAGGAAAAATAAACGTTCTAATACAACCCTCCACAGAATACTATTAAACAAAGTATTCACAAGTGGAGGTTTTCTTTATGAAAAGAATATCAATTGAAGAGCGTGCAGTAACATTGGCACATTATATTATAGATTCAAAAGATACAGTAAGAGGGACAGCGAAAAAGTTCGGAATAAGTAAAAGTACGGTTCATAAAGATCTAAGCCAAAGATTAGAAAAAATAAATCCAGCACTTTTTTTAGAAGTAAGAGAAGTGCTAGATGAAAATAAAGCTGAACGACATATAAGAGGTGGATTAGCTACTAAAAAGAAATATGAAAAAATGAAAACATAAATAACATATTGACTTTTAATATTATTTTTAGATAAAATTAAAATATAAAAACACAAAGGAGAAATTAATATGAAAAATAAAGTAATTATAATTGTTGTTATACTATTAGTTGCTCTTATTGGAGTTGGTGTTTATTTTGGAGTAAAAGCCAATAATAAGAATAAATATCAAACAGCAGATAAATATACAGTAAAGGGAGAAGAGATACCATCTATAAATTCTGTACTTGGAGAAAGAAAAGTAAAAAATTATTCATATACAAAAGAAGACACAGAAGTATTGGAATTAACTTTTGAAACACAAAATGCACAAGAGGATGCAGAAAAATATATTAATTATTTATTTGAAAATGAAAACTTTTTAAGAGAAAGATTAAATGAAGAAAATAGATTAAGAGTAGCGAAAAGTGCAGATAATACAACTGGTGTAGTAACTGTAGAAACAGAAAAAAATGATAAAGGATTAAAAGTTACAATAATTGTTGGACCAGGAACTATAAAAGTTGATCCAGTGGAATAAAAATAATATTAGTAATAAATCACACCTTATTTAGTAAACAAAGTCAAAATATATTGTGTTTACTAAATAAGGTGTATTTTTATATTTAATAAAATCACCTAGATAAAATAGAATTCATATTTTATTACTAGGTGATAAAATATGATAACAGAAGCTTTTAAAAATGGAAAAAGAAGTAGAAGTAATGCCATAATATTACACTTAGATGGAGACAAAAAGTATTCTAAAAGGGCATTTAACTATTACAATAATATGAATTTAAAAGCAATAGTAGAAACTATACCAGAAAACAGACAACCATCAGAAGTAGTAAAATTACTAGAAAAATATAAACCTAATATACTAGTAACAACAGGTCATGATATGATGTTAAAAAAAGGACAAGATTTATATAAAATCGAAAATTACAAAAATTCTAAATATTTTGCTGAAACAGTAAAAAATGCACGAAAATGGCAGAAATCCAGTGAAAAATTAGTAATAATTGCTGGAGCTTGTGAAAGTTTCTATGAAGCAATAATGCTAGAAGGAGCAAATTTTGCAATGTCACCTGCAAGAATAATGGTAGAATATAGAGATCCGGTTATAATAGCAACTGAAATTGCAAATGCAGATTCAAATAGAACAATAAGATTAGATGATTTATTACCATATTTAAAAAGTAATTATAATGGGGTAGGAGGAAATGGTGCAAAGGGCAAGAAAAACTAGAGCAAAAAGACAAAAACGGACTTTGTAACATGATTGTAATATAATTGTAAAGCAAAAGAAAAAAATGAAATTCAAAACGTAAAACTACTGATATAAGCTGATTTGCAAAGAAAAACAAAAAGCATACATTTTTGACAAAAAGCGACCTCGATGATATACTGACGGTATCAAAAATGAAGTAGGTGATTGTATGATTTATAAGTCAGATATTAGTAGTCTAAAAAAAGATATGGAGGATAAAATAGGACAAAAAATAATAGTAAAAGAATCACCAGGAAAAAGAAGTAAGCCACTTGAAAAATCTGCTATTATTGAACAAGTATATCCAACTTATTTTAGAGTAAAATTTGAAGAAAACGAAAGAAGAAGTTCTTATAATTATACAGATATATTTACAAAATCTGTTGAAGTTCAGGTTTTTGACGGACAACAATTCACTGCTTTAGAACCACCAGCAATAATTTCAAAGAAAAATAGACAAGAATATGCATAAGAATTAAAATATAAAAATTCCTTGTAAAAGAGGAATTTTTTTTTGACCTTTAAATATATATTAAGTAATAAATATAAGGAGGTCATATATGGAATTACAAATTCAAAATGAAAAAATTGATATAAAAAGAAGTATTGGAAATAAAAAGAAAACATCAAGCATAGAAAAGGATTTTATACTACCTGATAACAAACCAGATATTATTAAAGTTCAAAATGAAAATGCGAATATATATATATTAAAAAAAGAGATTATGGAGAATAAAGTAAAACTAGAAGGAGGAATATGCTTAAGAACTACATATCTGACAGAAGAAGGTAAAAGCAAAGTACTAAAAATTGAAGAAACTTTTGGTGAACTTATCGAAATAGAAGGAATAAATGAAAATAGTTTTATAGATGAAAAAATAGAAGTTAAATCAATAGAGACGCGAATATTAAATGAAAGAAAAATACATTTTAAAATTGACTTTGAAATAAAAATAAAGGCATCTCAAAAAGAGAATATCGAGTTTATACACGAAATAAATCAAATACATCAGTTACAAATTCTTAATAAAAACATAAAAATTAATAATTTTGTTGGACGTGGAGAAACAAAAATAAATCTTCAAGAAAAAATGGAAATAGAAAATTTGCAAGAAAGCATAGAAGTAATTAAAATGCAACCAATAATTAACAACATAGAAAAAAAGATGAGCTACAACAAAGTATTAGTAAAAGCAGATTGTCTATTGAAATGCTTATATATAACAGAAGCAGGTATCATTTATATGGCAAAAAAAGAAGTACCTATAATGGGATTCTTAGACATCAATAATGTAGAGGATACCAATGAATGTAATGTTGAAATATCATTAAAGAATTTGTCTGTAACAGAAAATGCAAATGAAACGAAATGTATAATAAATATAGATGCAGAATTCAATGTATCAGGTTATGTGTATCAGGAAAGAGAAATAAAATTAGTAGAAGATTTATATTGCTTAAATAATAAAATACAATATTCAAAAAGAAAAGTTTGCTTAGAAAATGAGAAACAATGTAAAGAAAAGACAGATAAGTTAAAAGAAAAAGTATTAGTAGAGGATATAAATCAAATTTATGATACTGAATGTAAAATTATAAATTATAAGCAGAGTGGAAAATATGTGGAAGGAGACATGAAACTAACATATTTATATAATTCTTTTGAAAATCCAGGATTAAATAAAAAAGAAGAAATAATAAAATTTCAGATACAATTAGAAGATGAATTAAATGATATTTCACTTGAAATATTAAATATAAATTCAACAATATTGCCAGATTCCAGTGTTGATACAGAAATAGAGATAAAAATTACTAATAATGCACAGAAAAAACAAGAGATAGAGTTAATAAATGAAATTTCAGTAGAAGATGAAAATGATGATGACGATGGATACAGCATGGTTATTTATTTTGTAAAACCAAATGATTCTTTATGGAAAATTGCCAAAAGATTTAAAAGTACTGTAGAGGAAATCGTGAAATTAAATGATATTGAAAATGAAGAAAAAATACAAATTGGAGATAAACTTTATATTCCAAGAGCAATGTAAAACATAATAAATAAAGAATTTATGCGCAATGTGTTGACATTTTCAAAAGTTTATATTAAAATATTAAAGCATTGTATGTGAATATAAATTTATTATTTACTTCTCCCCGGTGGTAAAAAATAAATTATATATAAATTATTTTAATAAAATATTGAATGGAGGGTAATTATTACCATGAATAATACAACATATAGCGCCAAAAAAAGTGAAATTGAAAGCAAATGGTATGTTATTGATGCTTCAGGAAAATCATTAGGTAGAGTTGCAACAGAAGCTGCAAAAATACTAAGTGGAAAGCATAAACCAACATACACACCTACAATAGACACAGGAGACCATGTAATTATAATAAACTGTAAAGATGCAGTTTTAACAGGAAAAAAATTAGATCAAAAAGTTTATAGAAGTCATTCAGGATATATTGGAGGATTAAAAGAAACATCTGCAAGAGTTATGATGGAAAATTCTCCAGAAAAAGCAATGATGATTGCAGTAAAAGGAATGCTTCCACATACAAAACTAGGAAGACAAATGATCAAAAAATTAAGAGTATATAGTGATGATCAACATGAAAATACAGCACAAAAACCAGAAGTATGGGAGGTAAAATAGATGGCTAAGAAATCTGAAAAAATAGAATTTTGCGGAACAGGTAGAAGAAAAAAATCAATTGCTAGAGTAAGATTAGTTGAAGGTAAAGGAACAATCACAGTTAATGGCGAAAATTTAGATCAATACTTTGGATCAGAAATATTAAAAGTTATTGTAAATCAACCACTAACAGTTACAAATACAGTTGGAAAATATGATATTATTTGTAAAGTACAAGGTGGAGGATATACTGGTCAAGCTGGTGCAATTAGACATGGAATAGCCAGAGCTTTAGTAGAAGCTAACGGAGAATACAGAGCTGCATTAAAATCAAATGGATTCTTAACAAGAGATCCACGTATGAAAGAAAGAAGAAAATATGGTCTAAAGAAAGCTAGAAAAGCACCACAATTCTCAAAGAGATAATAAAAAAATATTATTTAAAACTAAAATCGGAATTATTAAAATTCCGATTTTTTTTATGAATAAAAGTATTATAAATTTCTAATATGCAAAAATTAATCATAATTTACAGAAAAATTTTATTCATACAACAATCTTATAATCTCTTCAAATTTTCACTATTAGGTTAAAATACTTAAAATCCCAAATAACGTAACATTTTTATAACATAAATGATAACAAAAAAATATATAAAAAGAATACGAAAAAATATATAATATTATTGAATAATAGTATGAAAAATAAAGGAAAAATGTATGGAAGAAGATAGAGTAATTATTACACCGGAACAATTCGAAGAATATAAAAAAATTACCAAATGCAATGAAGAAATTTTATACTTATATTCATTGGTATTAAAAAGAGAAGCAGGACAATCAATTGAAGAAATAGCTACAGAATTGGGATATACAGCCGACGAAATAGTAAGACAAATGTCAGCTAGTTTCCCATATATAAACTTATATACTGATACAGAAGAAGATGTGTTAAATGCCATACCAGAAGTATATAGGGATACTGTTAAATCTTTTAGAGAAAAAGCTTTAACACTTCCATTAGACAGTGAAGAATGGGAAGATGCAATAGATGAATCAATTCAAACATACGAAATTGGTGAAATACAAAATGAGCAAATAGACAAAATTGCTGAAATATTAAGTAAAAGTAACTTAAGTCAAATTCCAGCTGAGATGTGGAACGATGTTACATGGACAAAAAAAATGCATTTTGAAAACACTGGTGCAAACATAGATATGAATAATTGGGTTAGTTTTACTGGTTATGGTGGTAGTTTTATCGGATGCAATTTAATTTCTTATAATATTACTAAATATTCAGATATTTTTGATTTTACTATGAAATCTCATCCTACCGACGAAGAAATAGAACCTAGTCAACGCCAAGTATTTATAGATGCATATAGAGGAAGTACATTCTATCCAAGGTTAATACTTAATTGGTTAAAAAAAGATGAAAATCTTTTTAAAAATAATACATGGATAATAGACTCTATAATTAATAATTCTGAAAACAGAAGTTATTCACTAGATGACATTTGGAGTATAGTGCCTGATAAATATAAAATTCAGTATAAATCAATATTTGAGCAGGCAATAGAAAAGGCAAAACAGCCAGGAAAAGATGAATTTAAGAAAACTGCATTCATGTTAGGAGAGTCACCTGTTGAAATATGGGATGAGTATTTTAGCAAAATTGAAGAAATATACCAAGAACATAAAAAAAATAAAGAATTAGGTGAGCTAGAATATTTCGAAGCAATATGGCATAAAGTGCCAAAAGGAGTCCAAGAAAAATATTTTGATTATTTTTGGAATAGATACAAAGATAGCGAAGAAAAAGAGAAATATTATGCAAGTTTATTCAACGGATTAGATAAATCATTTGGTGGAGAAAAATTAGGATTAATAATTGATCAATACATAGATAAAAACGATTACAGCGTAAGTTCTGAAAATTCAATGGCATTAAGAAATTTCTTTGAAAGAATAACAAGAAAATTTGATGTACCTGAAAATACGTTAAATACATTATTCAATGCATATTTAAATCAACAAAATAGTGATTTCAATGCATATACTTTCGGCAAAATATGGAAAGTATTTTCACCGGAAATTCAGGAAAAATACTTGAATGGCATTATGGCAGCACCAGGATATGTTGGTAGTAAAAAAGAAATTTGGAAAAATACAGATCGAGATTTAAGACTAAAAGAATTTAGCAGAATAGCACAATTCTGCAGAGAAAATAATTTAAAAGAGCTAGAGCATTATATTCAAGGTGAAGGATATATAAGTTTAGTATATGAATTTAGGGAAGATAGTGAAAAAATAATACAAGCTAATATGCCTCAATTTTTATATTCTTTAAGAGAAAAATATAATTGTAATGGTGAAGATGTTGATTTATCTCAAGATTCAAAATATAACATTGAATTTGCAAAATTACTAATGGATTGGGATAAAAGAGGAGAACTTTCATCAGAAAATCTAAATGTTATTATAGAAAATTTACCTAAACTTGGAATGGATGTCATAAATAGAGTGATTTTCAGCAATTCAAAAATGCTTTCTGCATATGCAAACAAACTAATACCACAACTTGCAAAATTACCAAGAGAAGAAGCTGAAAAAGTAATTACAGAAACTGAACATGTATTTTCACAAAGATATTTACCAGACTTTATTAAGATATACAAATATTATGAATTAATTAGCGATAATGGACTTAGTAAAAGTGTACTAAATTCTAAAGGAAAAATGTCACCTGTTTTAGAAAATGCACCAAGTGAAAAAATGGTAAAAAGAGTTATCTTTTCTGATCTGATGAAAATTGGAATGGATAGCAATAATAAATCTTTACGAGATTTTCTAAATGTCCTTACAGAAGGAAATAGAATATATTTAGAATATATAAGAAATAATAGTGATATTTCTAGTCTATCTGCAGAAGATAGAGATAAATTAGATGCATATTCAAAAACTTTATATGCCCTTTACGAAAATTCAAGTGTTGCTTCTGTTGATAAAAAAAATAATAAAAAAATATTTTTAACAGGTGATCTTCAAACAGATTTAAAATTAATTTCAAGTAAGTATGCTAATAGACCAGATGTTACAAACTTACCAGACTTAGTATTAAAAACATATATCGGACCATACCAAGAACTATATGGAGGAATTACAACAATTGATCAAATGCAACAATATATGCAGAGGAGAATTAACGAATCAAACTTAAGACATATGGAATCTGCTAAACAAATGCCTACACTTGAACCTGGAGATATGGTAAAAGGAATAGGAAAACATGAAGAATTATTACAACAATTATTTAGCAATGGAATAAGAGCTGGAGAATTTTTAGGTACTGATTCTCATACAGATTTAACTCCACTTGACACAGATTTTGGAATTATAAGGAATGATGCAGGACAAACTATAGGAGAAAAAATAGGACGTACAATGGCAAGTAGCTATGGAAGTATGTACATAGTATTAAAAAAAGATCCAAGAAAAGTAGAATTTACAAGAGCAGAGCCAGAATTAATTACAACTTCTCAAAATTCAACAGCAAACCAAATGCAAAATATTAGATCAAAAGAGGAATTAAGAAGAAGAATTCATACTAGAAGTAATGGAACATATGAACCAAAAAGAATAGAAGCATTTAAAACTTTAAGTGACGAACAATATGGGGTAAGAACAGGATTAGGAATTACAGATGTTGATTACATGGTTGTAAAACATTGGGACAAAAGAATTGGCTATGAACTAGCAATGAATGGAACATATATTCCAGTATATGATTATAATACACAAGAACTAGTATTTTCTCCAGAAATGTATGAATCAATAAGAAAACAAATGGAAGGATTATCATATTTCGAAGCAGGAGAAATGAAAGTTGATGAAACTGCATACTCTTCACAAGCACAAGAAATAGCAAAACAATTATTTACAGATGGAGATGTCCAAACATCTACAACTCAAAGAGAAGCTCAAATAAAAAGAACTGCTATTGAAAGAGCTGTAAGAGAAGTTTTAGAAGAAAATTTCAATATGGGTATGGCTTCAAAATTAACAGGAGATTTAACTAGTGGATTTGCTGAATTTATAGACACAGGTTCAACAGGAAGAGGAACAAACCTTCCAGGTGATGGAGACTTCGATTTCACAATGAAAATTGACAATATAATATATAAAAATGCTGAAACATATGCTGAATTTAGAGAAGCTTTGAGAAAAAAACTAGCTGTAAGAAGTGATGATCCAAAATCTTCAATAGATGAAACTGGAGAAGGTCATTTTAGGTATAAAAAAATAAAAATAGAAGGAATAGAAGAACCTATAGATCTAGACATAACTTTTATGCAAAAAGATCCAGACATTGAATATTCAACAGATATGGCGGTAAGAGATAGATTGGAAACACTAAAAAAATCAGATCCAGAAGGTTACAAAATGACAATTGCTAACATTGTTCTAGCTAAAAAGATGCTAAAAGAAGCTGGGCTATATAAAAAATCCAATAGTCAAGGTGCCACTCAATATGGAGGCTTTGGAGGAGTAGGAGTTGAGAATTGGATTCTTCAAAATGGAGGATCATTTCCGAGAGCTATGCAAACTTTTTTGGAAGCATCTGAAGAGTATCCAGAATTTGATAAATTTATGGAGGCTTATCCAATATTTGATTTTGGACAAAACCATAAGTCTCAACAATATAGTCATGATAGCTTTGTTAGAGGTGTAACAATCGCAGGTTTTAAAGAAATGCAAAAAAAATTTAAAGAAATGCAAGAACAATTAGTAACACAAAATAAAACACCAAATATAACTTTAGAGGAAATAGGGCGTAGTACTCTTGAAAGCTTTAGAGAGCATCCTGAAGAAGAAATGAGAGCTGGAGAAATAATAGAGAAAGGTGTACATTCAAAACAAGTAGAAACGCAGACACAACTTTAAAAGGAGGAATATAAATGGCTGAAACTATTTTTGCTAATGCATATACTGAAACAATTGAAATAATAAACCAATTAAGTCAAGAAGATTATGCTAAAATCCCAATTTCATACATTGAATACCTAGAAAAAAATAAAAATGCAAATTATAGTTTTAAATATGATACTTCAAAAACGTTTAATGAACAAAATATATTAAAAGAAACGAAATCAATACTATTTTATTTATTTGAAAAATTCGGAGCTACAGATATACAAAAAGAAAAAATACAAAATTTTAAAAATGATTATTATAAAAAAATAGAACAGGAAAAACGATTAAAATATAATCCTGATGATATTCTTAAAAGAAATGAAAATAATCAAATAAATGAAATAAAAACTGAAAGTACAGTTGTAAGTTTAGTACCAAAAGAAAAGGAAAGTTTACTAAAAAGAATACTTAACAAAATAAAAGGAATTTTTAAATAGTGCAATATACAAATAAAAAAGTTCCCTGTTATGCGAAAATAATAAAGCACATAGTATTGACAAATATAATAAAACATGTTAATATATTAATGTTTTAAAGAAGAAGTCAATTCTCACCTTAGCTAATCAAGGCAAAAGGTTAAAAAATAATATATTAATAAAATGTTATTTTTGCGTGAATTGACTTGTTTTATAACAAGTCATTTTTTTATAAAATGAAATAAAAAAGTCGGAGGTGTTTTGCAATAAAACAAGAATTACCTATCAATAGACAGATAAGATTCAGCTCTGTCAATGTAATTAGCGAAGATGGAGAAAAATTAGGAAAGATAAATACAGAAGAAGCTATAGAACTAGCTGAAAGTAAAGGCTTAGATTTAGTATTAGTCTCACCAAATCCTGAAATGCCAGTTGCAAAAATAATGAACTATGGAAAATACAAATTTGAACAAGCAAAAAGAGAAAAAGAATCTAGAAAGAATCAAAAAGCAGTAGAAACAAAAGAAATTAGAGTTACACCTAATATTGGAGAGCATGATTTTGGTTTTAAATGCAAAAATGCTAGAGGTTTTTTAGAATCAGGCAACAAAGTTAAATTCACAGTTCGTTTTAGAGGTAGAGAATTAAATAATGTAAAAAGTGGTGAAGAGGTTTTAGAGAAGTTTGCAGAAGAATTATCTGATATATCAAATATTGAGAAAAAACCTCACTTAGAAGGCAAGAGTATGTTTTTAATACTAGCTAAAAAATAGAAAGGAGAGAAAGACAAATGCCAAAATTAAAATCTAATAGAGCAGCAGGAAAAAGATATAGATTTACTGCTACAGGAAAAGTAAAAAGAACAAAAGCTAATAGAAGACACTTATTAGCAAACAAAACAAAAAGAGCAAAACGTTCTGCAAGAGTACAAGATGGAATGATGGACAAAACATGTTTATCACATGTTAAAAAATTATTACCTTATGGGGACTAAGATTTTTAAGTTAAAAAGGAGTGAAAAATAGATGGCAAGAGTTAAAACAGCAAGAACAACAAGAGCAAGACATAAAAAGATTTTAAAAAGAGCAAAAGGATATTATGGAGCAAAACATTATAGATTTAGAATGGCAAACCAAGCTGTAATGAAATCTGGAATGTATGCTTATGTTGGAAGAAAAGATAAAAAGAGTAATTTTAGAAAATTATGGATTATTAGAATTAATGCTGCTGCAAGAATGAATGGATTAACATACAGCACATTAATTGCTGGATTAAAAAAAGCTAATGTTACTATAAATAGAAAAATGTTAGCAGAATTAGCAGTTTCTGATAGCAAAGCATTTAAAGAACTTGCAGAAATAGCTAAAAAGGCTTAATTTAAAAATAAAAAAGAGGACAATTTCTAAATTGTCTTTTTTTATTTTAAAAAATTCTTAAAGACTAAAAAAATAAAAATTAATTAATAAAAATATTCAACATTATTAAAAATATGGTATAATTTTTAAAGATTAAAAAGGAGGATTTTGAGAATGAAAAAGAAAATTTTAAGTTTAGCAATAATTGCAATGCTAATAGCTTCACTATTTGTTCTAACTGGATGTGGAGATCAGGAGGAAGAGAAAGATAGTTCAGAAAACGAAGTACAAAATGTTGCAGAAAATATCTATAGTAATGCAGTAAATACAGCCAATGAAACAAACAATGATTTAGATTCAGCTGCAGAAAGCAAATGGAATGATTACGAAGGAGAACAAACTGGAGCAAAAGTACAAAGTTTAATTGCTCTTGTAGTTACAGAATCAAAATCTAGTGATAATGATGAGATAGAGGTTGAATTTGGTGGCGAAACTTATAAAGGTTCTACAGAGATTGCAAAATGCAAAACTAAAGTTGCAGCAGCAAAAAAATATAAAGTTTCATTTGAATTTGATGATGGAAATCTAGAAAAAGTTATAATAGAATAATATAAGCTAAAAAGATAAAATAAAATTAGATTTATCAAAAATAAAAAAGAGTTCTTAGTGTTTATGAACATTAAGAACTTTTTTATGCTGAAATATTTAAACTTATGGCAAATATAAGAAGAACTTTAAATTAAATATAAGATAAATCAAGAATAGTTTTATTAAATTTTATCTTTTAATTTTAAATTGTTGAAAAAGGAAAAAAGCTGTTATATAATATACAGCATATCAAAAGCCTACGAGAGAAGGTCATTGATAAATTATGAAAATGGAGGAAAAAAACATGGCTTATAATTTTAAAGAAGTAGAAGAAAAATGGCAAAAAAAATGGGAAGATGAAGGAACTTTCAATGCCAAAGATGATTACACATTACCAAAGTGGTTTGGTTTAATCGAATTTCCATATCCTTCTGGCCAAGGACTCCATGTTGGTCATCCTCGTAGCTATACAGCATTAGATATTATTGCTAGAAAGAAAAGAATGCAAGGATATAATGTTTTATATCCAATTGGATTTGACGCATTCGGACTTCCAGCAGAAAACTATGCTATAAAGAATCATATACATCCAAAGATTACAACAGAACAAAATGTAAATCATTTTAGACAACAATTAAAATCTTTAGGATTCTCTTTTGATTGGTCGAGAGAAATAAATACAACAGATCCAAATTATTATAAATGGACACAATGGATATTTATACAATTATACAAAAAAGGTTTAGCATATAAAGCAACAATGCCTATAAACTTCTGTACAGGATGTAAAGTAGGTTTAGCAAATGAAGAAGTAGTTAATGGTGTATGCGAAAGATGCGGAAGCCCAGTAGTACAAAAAGAAAAATCACAATGGATGTTAAAAATCACAGAATATGCACAAAGATTAATAGATGATTTAGATGATATAGACTTTTTAGATAAGATAAAAGCTCAACAGAAGAATTGGATAGGAAGAAGTGAAGGAGCAGAAGTTAACTTTAAAATAAAGGGAACAGAAGATAATCTATTAATATATACAACAAGACCAGATACTATTTTTGGAGCAACATATATGGTTGTAGCCCCAGAACATCCTTTAATTGAAAAATATAAAGACAAAATAGAAAATCTTGAAGAAGTAAATAAATATAAACAAAAAGCTGCTACAAAATCTGATTTTGAAAGATCTGAATTGAATAAAGAAAAAACAGGTGTTGAAATAAAAGGATTAAAAGCAATAAACCCTGTATCAAATGAAGAAATTCCAATTTGGATTTCTGATTATGTTTTAATAACATATGGAACAGGTGCAATCATGGCAGTTCCTGCACATGATGAAAGAGATTTTGAATTTGCTAAAAAGTTTAATTTACCAATAAAACAAGTTATTAAAGAAGACATAAATGACAATAAAGAAAGAACATCTCAAGAAAAATTAGAAATTGAATTTAACGCTTTGTTTGATAATCCAGATGGAATAGAAAAACCATATACTGATATTGAAAATGGAATATCTATAAATTCAGGATTTTTAGATGGACTAAAAACAAAAGACGCAATAAAGAAAATAATAGATTACATTGAAGAAAATAAATTAGGTGAAAGAAAAGTAAATTACAAATTACGTGACTGGGTATTCTCTCGTCAAAGATATTGGGGTGAACCAATACCAATGATATATTGTGAAGATTGCGGATGGGTACCAGTTCCAGAAGAAGAATTACCATTAAAATTACCAGATATAGAAGATTATGAACCAGGAGAAAATGGTGAATCTCCACTAGCAAAACAAACAGAATGGATAAAAACAAAATGTCCACATTGCGGAAAAGAAGCTAGACGTGAGACTGATACTATGCCACAATGGGCAGGATCATCTTGGTACTATTTAAGATATATGGATCCACACAATGATAAAGAATTTGCATCAAAAGAAGCCTTAGAATACTGGTCACCAGTTGATTGGTATAATGGAGGAATGGAACATACAACACTTCACTTATTATACTCAAGATTTTGGCACAAATTCTTATATGACATTGGAAAAGTTCCAACAAAAGAACCATATCAAAAACGTACATCACATGGTATGATTCTAGGTGGAAATGGAGAAAAGATGTCTAAATCAAAAGGAAATGTTATTAATCCAGATGATATAGTTAAAGAATTTGGAGCAGATAGCTTTAGAGTGTATGAAATGTTTATGGGACCTTTTGATCAAACAGCACCATGGTCAATGGAAAGTATTAGAGGATGTAGTAAATTCTTAGATAGAGTTTGGTCAATGCAAGAAATATTAGTTGATGGAGACACATATTCAAAAGAATTTGAATCTATGATGCATAAAGCAATTAAAAAAGTTACAAATGACGTTGAAGAAATGAAATTCAACACATGTGTATCTACATTCATGACAATGGTAAATGAATTTACTAAAGCTAAAAAAATAAATAGAGCAGAATATAAAACATTTTTACAATTATTAAATCCTTTTGCACCACACATGACAGAAGAAATATGGTCAAGAATTGGCGAAAAAACAGAAATTGCAAAAACTCTTTGGCCATCTTATGATGAAACAAAAACAATTGATGATGAAATTGAAATTCCAGTTCAAGTTAATGGAAAACTAAAAGCAACAGTTAAAGTTGCTAAAGATGTTGAACAAGAAGAAATAGATAAAATAGTGGATGAAAATGAAGTAATAGCAAAAGCTATAGAAGGAAAAACAGTTGTAAAAAGAATATATGTAAAAGGAAAAATATATAATATTGTTATAAAATAAAAAAAGCACCCTCACTACCGCGAGATAGTGAGGGACTTTTTTAGTGAAACAAGAATTTATAAACTTTGAAGTTCCGGACAGGTGCTTCTACATCATATACATAGTCTTCAGATTCGCAATGCTCAGCACCAATTTTGGTAAGTAATGATATTGAAGGAATGTTATCTTCCTCAACCTCAAAGCGAAATGACGTAAAGCCTTTATCACGACAGAAATTGAAAAATGCAGGAAGCACTTCAAAGGCATAATGATTACATCTAGCAAAATCGGAAATGAAATATTCCACAAGAAGTTCTTGAGAAGTGTAAACATATCCGTTGATATAACCAATTAGTGCATTTGTAGGCTTAGCAAAGATTCCAAATGGATAGCATTCCTGATTTGGCAAATTCTCGAGAAAATTGAATACATCGCCAAATTGGAAGTATTTTTGGACTTCTCTGTCCGCCGTAACAAGCTCTACAAAAGTTGGAAAATCCCGTTTCACCATAGACCGGCATACCAGTCTAGGGGTACCAAAATGCAACTGCATAGATACCACCTCCTTAAGTTTGTAGACTTCTATTATAGCATGATTACAGGAAAAAGTAAAATTTATTGCTTTTTCATTTTTGGTTTTGAAACTAAAGATGCTATATATCCAAAGAAAATAGCAGCAGTAATTCCACCAGCAGAAGCCTTAATTCCACCTATAAATGCACCTAAAAATCCAGTTTTAGAAACTTCTTCGATAACACCTTTTGCTAAATTATTTCCAAATCCGGTAAGAGGAACTGTAGCTCCACAACCTGCAAAATCAACAAGGTATTTATAAATTCCAAGACCTCCTAAAATAGCTCCAGTAGTAACGTATAGAACTAATATTCTAGCAGGAGTAAGCTTGGTTTTATCAATTAAAATTTGAGCAATAACACATAAAATTCCACCAATAATAAAAGCTTTTAAAAACATCCAATAATCTATACTACTCAAAAATTCTCCCATAAATCCTCCTTATTTATAGTATTTGTATTAAATAAATATTATTATTTCAAAATTTTGAGACGACCTTTGGTTATTTCTTTGATAAAGTAATGAGTACATGCTTAACTTTTAGACTCAATACTGTGCGACGCCTCAAAAAGTAATCTTAAAAATTTTTAGATTTCTATAGAAACTGCGTGAGCTATACCTGGAATAGATTCGCCTTGCTGACTAGAAGTAGAATTCATTAAAGCACCAGTGGCAACTAGCAACATTTTTTTAATTTTCTTTTCTTTTAACTGATTAAAAAAGTAACCAGAAAAAACAGTACCACAGCATGCACAACCAGAGCCACCAGAATGTGTATCTTGTTTTTCTTTGTCGAACATTAAAACGCCACAATCATTATAAACAGAAGATAATTGATATCCTTCAGTTTTAGAAAGATCCAATACAATACTTTTTCCTATATGACCCAAATCGCCAGTTATAATTGCATCATAATAAGTAGGTTTTCTGCCAGTGTCCTTAAGATGAGTTAAAATTGTTGAAATTGCAGCAGGTGCCATGGCACTTCCCATATTATTCGCATCTTTAATACCTTTATCAACAATCTTACCAGGCGTAACATGTGTTATATATGGACCAATTCCATCTTTAGCTAATACAGCAGCTGCACTACCTGTAACAGTCCATTGAGCTGTAGGAGGACGCTGGTTACCAAGTTCTAGAGGAAATCTAAATTGCTTTTCAGCACTACAAAAATGACTAGAAGTAGCAGCTATTCCAAATTTACCTGCACCACCATCTAAAAGCATAGAACCTAGCATTAATCCTTCAACGAAAGTAGAACAAGCACCGAAAATTCCTAAAAATGGAATTTCAAAATCTCTAATTCCAAAACTAGAAGAAATACATTGGTTTAACAAATCACCAGCAAATAAAAAATCAATTGATGAAATTGGAATTTTTGATTTTTTTAAAACAGTCTCTATAGAAGTTTTTATCATTTTTGATTCTGCTTTTTCCCAAGTTTTTTCTCCATAAAATTCATCTTCTAAACAAACATCAAAATATTTGGCTAGTGGACCATCAGATTCTTTTTTTCCAACTATACTAGCCGTTTCTAAAATAGTAACAGGGTTATCTAATTTAAAAGTTTGATTTCCAATTTTTTTCATAATAAACTCCTTATTCATAAATAATTAAACTAACATTATTACTTGAGTGTTAAATAATAAATAAACAAGCCCAACAATTACTGAAGCAGATATTCCATATACTAAAACTGGACCAGCAACAGTGAACATTTTAGCACCTACTCCCATAACATATCCTTCAGATTTATATTCCATTGCAGGGGATATAATAGAATTAGCAAAACCAGTTATAGGAATAAGAGATCCAGCTCCTGCAAATTTTCCTATTTTATTAAAAACGTTAATTGCAGTAAGAAAAGCACTCAAGAAAATTAATGATATTGAAACTATTGTATTAGTAAGATCTTGAGGGAATCCTCTAAAAATAAAATAATCATATATAATTTGCCCAATTACGCAAATCAATCCGCCAACCCAGAAAGCATTAAAACAATTTTTTAAGATTGGTGAGTTGGGAGATTTTTTGTTAACATACTTCTGATAATCTTTATTTGTATTTAAATTTTCCATAAACAACCTCCTAATCATTGTTATTTTTTCCTAAAAAATCATAAATATACAAATAAAAAAGCAATATTACACAAAGATTACTTTTAAATAACACTTATATTAAACTTATTGACTTTTGCAAGCAATATAAGTGAAAATATTATATAGAAAAGTAAAGGGAGAGTTATGTACAAAGTAATTCAAATCTCCCAAATTATCAAAGTCGTACACATTTTTATTAAGGAGGAAAATTATGAGAAATCAAAAAGGAATTGCTTTAGTTACACTAGTTCTTACATTTGTTGTTTTATTTATATTAGCTGCTGTTACATTTTACATGGTAACAGGATTACCAGATGCAACTCCAACAGAAAATAATACAGTGCAGACAAATAATACAACAGAAAACAAAACTAACTCAACAGAGACAGAAAACTCTACTAATGAAACACCAACACAAAATGAAGTTGAAAATCCTGAAACAACAGATGTAGATTCAGAAAACGTAACAACAGAAGAATAATAAAATAAAGAACGTTCTCCATGAACTTAGAACGTTCTTTTTGTCTAACATAAAAAAGGAGAAAAGATGGAACTTTTACTATATGCAGTTATCTTTATAATAGGTATTATTCTAGGGAATTTTTGCATGATTGCCATTTATAAGATACCGTCTACCAAAAAGAATAAAGATAAAAAATCTTTTAGTCCTAAACAGAAAAGAAATAAAGTAATAATATCACTATTAATGGGATTTGTATCAATAGGAGCTTTTATATCATTAAAAGTAACTTGGAAAACAATGACAATACTAACTTTAATTGAATATTTATACTTAATGATATTTATAGTTACATTAGTATTAATTGCAGGAATTGATAAAAAGAGCAAAAGAATATATAAACCAATAATTTTCATAGGCTGCCTAGTTGGTTTTGTACATATTATATATTTATATTTAATAAATAACTTAGGTGTATATAGTATTTATAAATATTTAATGTATTTTGCAGTAATATGTATACTATCAGCTATAATAATTAAAAAACAATATTTTAAGTATTCATATCTATTAGAAATAATGATAATTTGTATGTATATGAATATGTTTGTAATATCAGAAGTATTTTTGATTACAATCGCACTAACAATGATATCTATAGTAGCAAGTATAATCATGCAAAAACAAAAGCAAAAAAGGAAGCTAGATAAAAGTGATATATTAGCAGAAAAGAATATTAATGTAGAAATTCCTATAGGAATGTATTTGTGTATATCAAATATAATTGCAATGATAATTCAAGGAATTGAAATAAATGTAATGTAAGGGCGGCATAATATGTATGTACGTCCTTTTTTAGAAAGGAAAATATATGAGAATTGGAATTGATATTGGAGGAAGCCATGTAGCGGTAGGACTAACTAACAATCGGAAAAATTATAAAAATGGAGGAACAAGATTTAACAAGAGAATATAGAAGTAACATAAAAGATAATATAGTTTCTTTAATTATTGAATTACTAAATAAAGTTGTGGAAGAAAGTAAAATAAACTTAAATGATATAGAATTTATAGGAATAGCATCACCTGGAACTATAAGCAATAATATAATAGTACAAGCAACTAATTTAGGATTAGAAAATTTTGATATTATATCTGAATTACAAAAATATATTAATTTACCTATGCAAATAAAAAACGATTCTAAATGTGCAGCACTTGCTGAAAAATATTATGGGAATATGCAAAAAAATGATGATTGTATATTCTTATGTCTTGGAACAGGAATTGGAGGAGCAGTATTTTTAAATGGAGAAATGTTAGTACCTAAGAAAGTTTCTGGATTTGAAATTGGCCATATGGTGATCAATAAAGGTGGAAGACAATGCAATTGTGGAAAAAGGGGATGCTTTGAAACATATGCATCTATGAGAGCTTTAAAAAATAAAATTGCAGAAGTATTGGATATTGATAGCGATTTTTCTGGTGAATACATGAGAAGCAAGTTACTAGATCTAAATAATAAAAAAGTAAGAGAAGTTGTCGAACAATTTGTTGAAGATTTATCAGTTGGAATTTGTAATTTGATAGATATATTCGAGCCAGAAGTAATTGTTATTGGAGGAAGTTTTTCACATTATCAAGATACACCAATATATCAAATGTTATTAGATAAAATAAATAATCCACAAAATAGATTCAACAAACATGCTGCACCTGAAATAAAAATGGCAAAATTAAAAAATAATGCAGGTATAATAGGTGCAACAATTCAAATTTAAAAAACTATTTACAAATAAATAAAAAAAGTATATAACATAGATATAAATTAAAATAAGGAGAAATGCTATGCCTGAAATAAAATTTGAAATAGTAGAGAAAATAGCTGTTTTATCTACAACTGAAAAAGGATGGAGCAAAGAACTAAATTTAGTAAGTTGGAACGAAAGAGAGCCCAAATATGATTTGCGTGATTGGAGCGAAGAACATGATAAAATGGGAAAAGGTATAACATTAACAAAAGAAGAAGTTGAAAAACTAAAAGAAGCACTAAATAAAATTTGAAATAAAAAGTAAAATAAAGATAATTTTTAGATATGATATAGGTTATAATTTTTCAGTTAATATAAAACTGAAGACTATTCCAACTATATTTTATTTTGTTGCGAATTATAACATATTAGTATCTAAAAATTATCTTTATTTTTTATTCAAAATTTACTTTTGGGAATCGTTTGAATTTTTATCTGTTTTAATATTATTTCCAAATCTTTTAACTTTCTGAGTAGTAGTTTTTTCAAATTCTTTATTTCTAATAGTAAAATTTTTTATGTGTTTAAAGTTAGGAAGCTTTGAATTAACAGCTTTTATAGCATTACTAACAAAATTTGAAATATCTTCTTTTGTAGGGGCCTTAATCTTTTGCTTAATAAAATCAAGATTTGGAAGTATATGAGCCTTAACAATAGTATCGTTATTTTTTTTATCATAATCTCCAACAACTAAAGATTCTGTAATAGCATCATTTTTATTAAGCAATTCTTCTAATTCTTCAGGATAAACATTTTTTCCGTTTTTAGTTATTATAACACTCTTACATCTACCTGTAATATAAAGATAACCATCATCATCAACTTTTCCTAAATCACCAGTTTTAAAATAACCATTAACAAAGCAATCATTTGTAGCTTTTTCATTCTTATAATATCCTAACATAACATTAGGACCTTTTACTAAAATTTCTCCAACACCTTCTGTATCAGGATTATTAATTTTAAATTCAACATTTGGAATAGGAAGACCTACAGAATAAAAATTATGGAAAAAGTCATTATTCCCAGCAACTAATGGCGAACACTCTGTTAATCCATAACCAGATAATACTAAAATTCCAAATTTAGATAGAGATTTAAGAATTTCTGCATCTGTAGCAGCAGCTCCAACAATAATTTTTTTTAAATTTCCACCCAATGATTTTTTTATTTTTCCTTTAATTATAGGTTTCATAAAAAAGGGTACTGCATCCATAATATGTTTATTTTTATTAAAATATTTTTGAGGTAGAGAAGCTTTTAAGCTATCCATTATTTTTTTATGGACATTTTCCAACAATAATGGAACACTCAAAATTATATTAGGTTTATATTCTTGAAGATTTTTAGAAATATGTCGTAATCCTTCACAAAAAGCTATACGTCCACCACTAGAAATTACAAGCAAAAAACCTAAAGTACATTCATAAGTATGGTGAATTGGTAAAATAGACAAAATAGAAGTAGAAGTATCTACCTTCACAATGCTACCAACAGAAAAAATATTTGAGCAAATATTTCTATGAGATAGGCAAACACCCTTAGAATTTCCAGTAGTACCAGACGTAAATAACAAAAAGTGCATATCATCTGGATTTATTTTAATTTTAGAAAATGGATTTAAATCATTTTCTAAATTATATAAGCCAGAATTTCTAAAAGAATCGAAACCTAAAAAAATATCATTATTAGTTTTCAAATCAAAATTAATAAATGTTAAGTTATTATTTATTTTAGACTTATTTTCATATAGTTCAGATAAGTTTTTATCATCTCCCAAAATTACACTAGCTTCAGATAAATTTAAAAAATTAATAATTTCTTGAGAATGCAATTCTTTATCTATTGGTACCACAACACCAACAATACAAGCAGCCAAATAGGTAATAGCCCATTTATAACTGTTTTTTCCAACTATAGCGATTTTTTTATTCTGAAAGCCATTATTTATAAGAGAAATTCCAATAGCTTCAACATCCTTTACAAAATTGAAATAAGAAACATTATATAAATAACCAGAATTGTCTTTTAAAACAAAAGCTGTTCTATCACCAAAATTTTTTTCAACAAAATATAACATTTCTTGGAGTGTAGCAAAATCATTTCTTTTAAAATAATGTTTTTTCATATAATCAACTAAAGAAATTTTTTTACTCATATATAAGTTATTCCTCCATTTTTTTATAGAACTTATTTGTAGAAAGATCATTTATAGTAAGTTGATAAGAACCGTCATAGATTGTGTTTACATCATTCTCGTCACCTAAAACAATTGGTATTGTCACAGTACAAGTGTATTCTTCATCTAAGTAATTGATAATATGAATAGTAAATGAAACTTCATATTCTATAGTACTTAACAAAATGGTAGCATCAAGTAATAAATTACCATCAAAAATTACAGCAGAATTTGTATTTCTTATAGGAAAACTTTTTACAACTTCATGATTAATAGCTGAAAAAAGCATAGGATTTGAACAATCTGCATAAAATTGTGGTTCTTCGGAATTAGAATTGTTGGAAGAAACCACCTTAAAATCTAATCGATCAGAAATAAGCTTGTCCTCATTGATAATTCCTATTCCTAAATCTTTTGAATCTTTATAATACAATTTTGGATTTCCTTTTTTAGGTAGAGAAGGATAAGTAATATTATCAATATATAACTCTTTAACTGTATTTTTTTGAGTAGAATCTGAAATAGAAACATGATTGTCAATATAAACAGCTAAGTCTGTAAATTGATATAAATTCAAATCCCAATAATCACCTTGAACGTCCGAATTATTCAAAGCATTTGCAGAAGAATACATTTCAACTGAATCAACTTTAAAGATATTGCTGTCTGTTGTCAAGGAAAGTACAGGCTTTTTTTCTACTTGAGATTCTAAATTTTTCTTTTGAATTATATTATAAATAAAAAATGCTATTAAAATAATAAAAACAACTAAAGAAATTCTTATTACAGCTCTCATTTGTTTATCTTGAAACATATAAATTCATTCCTTTGTACATTAGCTTAAATTAATATAAATATATAATACTTTTAGATATTTATCAATATATCAAAATAAATAAATCCAAAAACTTCAATTGACAAAAAAAAACACTAATATTACAATAATTGTAGGAGAAAAAGATGAAAAAAAAGATAAAATACGTAATAAAAACAAGAGGACAAATAATTAAACAAAGATTGCTATTATATACGTTAATATTAATAATATTAGCACTAATGATATTATTATGCTTCAAAACATTTAAACAAGTAGAAGCTTTATCAAATATAGAAGAAGAAGAGCCAGTAATTGTAACAAATGAAAAAATGACAATAGAAAAAAATAAAAATAATTTTGATGTATCGGAAATAATAAAAGAAAATACAATAACATCAAGCAAAAAGACCTTAAATGTTGATGAAGTGGATTTGGACTATACAACAGAATATATCGAAAATAATGAATTACCAACAGGCACATTACAAGTTAAGCAAGAAGGAACTGACGGAACCCAAAAAATGATAGTAATTAAAAGCTATAATGGAGATGAATACGTCGGAGAAGAGAGAATTCAAGGAGAAATAATTGCACAAGCTACAAATAAAATTGTTGAGATAGGAACTGGAGAGGGAATAAATAATTATAGCCCTAAAAAGGGAGATTCTATATATGCTACACCAGATAGTGTAAAAGTTAGAAAAGCAGCTAGTAGAAAAGCAGAAGAAATATGCGAAATGAAAAAAGATGAGAAAGCAACAATAGTAGAAGTAATAAATAATAATTGGTTAAAAATTCAATATTCAACTAATATCGGTTTTGCTGATGCAGCATGTTTCACAAATATAAATCCTTTTGGAACAACTGAAACCATATTTGAAGAAGGAGTAGAGTATTCAAAAGAAGAACTACTAGCAAGTTTAAGCTTTGATATGGATTTGACAAAACCAAGTGGATTAACATTAAGCCAATTTCAAAAAGTATTATCAGGAAATCCAGAAGATAAACAAAATGTAATTGCAAGCAATGCAGAATATTTTTATTATGCAGAAAAGCAATATGGAATTAATGGAATTTATTTAGCATCAATGGCTATACATGAAGGAGGATGGGGAACTTCCAAAATTGCAAATGATAAGAAAAATCTATTTGGATATGGAGCGTATGACAGCAATCCATATGGAGGATCATTTTCTTTTGATACATATGCAGAAGGAATAGATTTAGTGGCAAGAGTTCTTGTAAAAAATTACTTAAATCCTAAAGGCACAGAAATATATGATGGACAAGTTGCAACAGGAAGATATTATAATGGTCCAACCTTAACGGGAGTAAATACAAGATATGCTAGTGATAAAAATTGGGCCAATGCTGTTTTCAAGTGGATGACATATTTATACAATAGGTTATAAAATTAAAAGGACACATATAATGCAAATGAGTGATTATTGTACATAATCTAAATTAATACGCATTCTAAAGAGTGTCCTTTCCTTTTATTATATTAGTAAAATAAATATAAAAAATTAGTTGATATTTTTTTGCTTTTATTGTATGATTATATATGTATAAAATTAGGCAGAAAAGAAAGTGTAGGGAGAGAAAAAATGAAGAAAACACTAACAATTGCAGTTATTTTTCTAACATTCATATTATTAATAGTTACTCCAGTTTATGCAGAAAGCGAACCACTACTAAATGAAAAAGAAGTTCTAGAATCAGATAATGCAACCAAACTAGCAGAAATGAAAGAGCAATCTGGAGGAAAATTAGAGCAATATACTGAAAAATATGGAGGATCAAAAGCTTATGGATTAACAGCTATGATCCTAGATACAGTAAGAATATATAGTATACCATTTTGCTTTATAGGTATTGCCATTGGTGCAATATATCAATATATCATAGGAATAAGAAGATTGGATATACGTGATAGAGGATTTAACTTAATTATAGCCTTTGTTACGATATTGGTAATTTCACAAGTATTACCTTTGGTATTTGCAATAGTAACACGTGGTTGGGTTTTATAAAAATACAAAAGTTTGGGGGTTAACAAATGAAAACTTTATTTGCAGTAAGTAATGAAAATGTTTCAAATAAGATAGTTGATAGCTATAGAAAGAAATATGGAAATACACTTTCCTTTAAAAATGTATTTTACTTTAATGCAATTATAAAAGAAATACAGAGAGATAAAACTTACGATAGAATAGTAATAAGTGAAGATTTAGAGCCTTTTGCTAATAACAATTATGATGTAATGGATAAATTCATATTAGAAAGATTACAAGAAGTTTCAATACAGGCTATTAATCAAGAAGGAAGAAATATAGATATAATCGTAATTTGCACAGACAGAAGAACAAAATCAAGTTATGCATTAGCAAAAATGTACGAACTAGGTATATATAATGCTTTAGTTGGATCTGATAGAAGAATTGATAATGTATGCAATTTATTGCAAGAACCACGTACATCTGAAGAAGCAATGGAATATTATAAAATAGAAGATACAAGTAGTCAAAATGCTGCTATAGATGATGTTACAGAACAAGAAGTTCAAAACATTCTAATACATTATAAAAAATTAGGAAAAAATGAAGATAGATACGCTGATAGCTTTAATAACATAGCAGCACAATACACTGATAAACAATTGAGAATAATAATAAAATGTTTACCAATAAATGTAAGAGCTGTTCTTGAAGCTGAGTGCCCTAAATACCAAGAATTAGTAACATCACAAGAAGAATCAGAACAAGAAAAAATCAAAAAAGAAAAAATACAAGAACAAAGAAAACTAGAAAAACTAGAAAGCGAAAAAAGATTAAAAAATAGAATAGAAAGAGAAAAAAGAGAAGCACAAAGACAGAGCCAACAACCCCAAACTAATAGCGGAATTGATTTAATAGATAATAAGAAAAAAGAAGCAAGAATGACAGGAAATGTAGTCATTCCAACAAATATGGATATAAGAAATGAGAGAAAATTATATTCAGATGATGAAGATACTTATACAGAAAATTCATCTATAGAAGAGAAAAGAGAACCAATTAATCAAACTAAAGATTCAGAAACTTATGAAGAGCCACTTCAACACGATATTGCTGCTGGAACATGGTCTGGAGTTGACGATTTTTCATTAGTTACAGAACCTTTACAGAAAAAGGAATCTAATGATATACCAACTCAAGTAGCTGAAAGTACTTTGCCAGGATTAGACAACTTTGAACAGCCATTACAATCAACTCAAACAACGCAACAATCTGCACAGACAGCAGGAAATAACGTGCCAGGAATGAATAATTTTGAGCAACCATTGCAATCAACACAAGCAATGCAGCCACAGGGACAACAAGCAGGAAATAACATGCCGGGAATGAATAATTTTGAACAACCATTGCAATCAACACAAGCAATGCAACCACAGGGACAACAAGCAGAAAATAACATGCCGGGAATGAATAATTTTGAACAACCATTGCAATCAACACAAGCAATGCAACCACAGGGACAACAAG
>CANQEI010000008.1 GCA_947594845.1 uncultured Clostridia bacterium
TAAAGCGGTACGCGAGCTGGGTTCAGAACGTCGTGAGACAGTTCGGTCCTTATCTGTCGCAGGCGTAGGATATTTGAAAGGAGCTGTCCTTAGTACGAGAGGACCAGGATGGACATACCGATGGTGTATCAGTTGTCACACCAGTGGCATAGCTGAGTAGCTAAGTATGGAGGGGATAAACGCTGAAAGCATCTAAGTGTGAAGCCCCCCTTAAGATAAGATATCCCATATCGAAAGATAGTAAGATTCCAGGAAGACGACCTGGTTGATAGGCTGGAGGTGGAAGTGCAGTAATGTATGTAGCTGACCAGTACTAATAGATCGAGGGCTTAACCACGAAAGGTTTACCCGAGAATTGATAATTTGTCTATGTATTTTTGAGTGTACTAAATAAAGTACACAAAGAATTTCTGGTGACTATAACCTAAGGGGAAATACCTGTACCCATGCCGAACACAGAAGTCAAGCCCTCAGGTGCCGAAGATACTTGCGAGTTACCTTGCTGGGAAAATAGGTTGTTGCCAGTTTTTTTTATTT
The DNA here is from genome assembly GCA_947594845.1 of uncultured Clostridia bacterium. Taxonomy (GTDB): domain Bacteria; phylum Bacillota; class Clostridia; order TANB77; family CAG-508; genus UMGS1994. The sequence continues at coordinate 538 of CANQEI010000008.1, forward strand.
TTTTAACAGATTAATTATTTTTGTTAAAGAAGAAATCAGAAAACAGAGTTAATTTGTTTTGTGATTTCTTTTTTAATTATAAAAATATAAACGTAACTAATATTTAATAATAAAAAGTAAAAAAAATATTGATAAAAAAATATCTATAATATATGATACAATTATGAAATCTTAGAGGAGATTAATATGTCTATAGAACTCGATTTTGTAAAACAATTAACTACAACCAAGGCTGTCAAAGAAGAAGCCAATCAAATTAATAAAAAAACTATAAAAGAAACATATAAATCATTAATAAATTCTCAATTCTTATTCAATAAAAGTAGACCTGAATACGAAAAATTAGAAGATAAAATAAGATTAACTTTTTCATATTTGTGCCTTATTAAAATTTTAGAAGATTGTAGTGATGATTATGATGCTGATAAAACTGATTTAAGGGATAAGGCCAGACAAGTTTTTGAAAGTGCACAATCCTATAAAGAAGTGCTAAGAGAAAAAAATAAAAGTAAGTGTAAATATATAAATCCTTATCAGAATTTATTACTTGGAAATTCATCAACTAAAACAGAAATAATAAGAGGATATGAAAGACAATTAAGTGTTTTAGGAAAATTATTAGATTTGGAGATTCCTAAAAAAGATATAGATCCACGACAAATTATTGAATCATATGCTACTTATTTATTACAAAAACAGTCATTTCAATTATTATCTAATCCTATTGAAAAAAGAAAAATTGATGAAGAAATATTAATAAGTTTTGAGCCAAATCAAGAAAACTTGTATACAATGGAAGGAATAAATGATTTATCATATATTCCTGAAGAAGAAGGAAATGTATACAAAATGGTAAATAGATTCAAAGATATTATTCTATTTCAAAAGATAGGAACTTTAGAATATGGATTTTCATTTAAAGATAAATATACTTTGCAAAATTACAGAATTAAAAAAACTTATGTAAGTTTAGCAAATGAAAATGAAGAACCAGATGAAAAAGAATTTAACATATTTACTTGTTTAAATATATCACAATTAACAAGTGATCCAGAATTTACAGCGTTGCATGCAGATATTTTATTTTCTGACTTAAATTTAAAAGAAGCAGAAGAACATAATGCTGGTTACATTGGTGAAATTATACAAAACAATAATGGTAAATTTGATGTTTATCATTATCAAGATAAACTTTGTGCATGCAAAGAATATAAAAAGCATTTAATATAAAAATCCATATAGGGGGAATAATATGAATTTTAGAATTAATTATTTAGAAAACTTAATAAAAAGAGGAAGGACATTAAAGAGTGGTAAGCAACTTATTACCAAAGAACAAATTGACGAAAATTATAGAGCAATTGAGGATGCGCTTGAAAACAAACTTAAATGGGATTCTGAACAGAACCGCACAGAACATAAAATTGAACTAATGTTAGCATATTTTAATATTATTGCAGCTATTCAAAACCAAACAAATCCAAAATCTAATGATGAAATACTTGACGGAGAAGAAATACAAGCTATTGCAAAAAATTATGAATATAAAGCACAAGAAAAGAGTGGAACGTCTGCAAGAGACGAGAATTATAATGAATATCACGTATTGAAATGCCCAAATCAATCTCCAATTAGCAGAATAGACAAAACATATTTATCTCAATTAAAAATGTTAGAATCTGAATTAACACAATTAAAAGAAGATGAAAATGCAAGCTTAGAAAAAATATCAAGGATTCAATCATTATATTTAGAAATGCAAGAAGCACATAGAAGAATGTCAGATCCTGCATATAAAGCTAGAAAAGATGAAAAATTTTTAGTAAAATTTAATCCAAATAAAGAAAAACTTTATTCTCCAGGAAGTTTTGCAGATATAAGTTATATACCTAGAATTGAAACAAAGCAGGAGAATAATGGAAAAGAGAATGTTAGTGCAATATCTTTTTACAATTTTCAAGGAGATCAAATACAGCTAATAAAAACAGCAGATGTCGGATTTGGAAGATTTAGACAAAGATCTGGAAAAATAACTTATAGAGATTCAGAGGCTCTAGAGGAATATATAGTTTTAAAAAGATATGCAGACCAAAAATTACAAGATAGACGAAAAGAAATTGCTGAACGACCAGATACACCAAGTTTATGGTTCGAAAAAGGTGGAGAAGAAGTATTTGTTGTATATACACGCCTAGGTAGAGATTTATTTACAGATCCAGATGTAGATCCAGAATATGTGAAAATTTTTACTAATCAATTATTTTCGACTTACAACATGGAAGAGGCAATGAGACACAATGGTGGATACATAGGAGAAGTAAATTTAATAAATGATCAAGGTCAATTGAAATATGCCGTTGTACATGAAAAAGATAATTTATGTTTAGCAAAAGAAATTACATCAGCCAAAGAAAAATATGGAATGACTTTTGGAGGAGATGCAAAGCTTATAGCACTAGATAGATCAAGAAAAGATTCACTTGGAGGTGAAAGATAGATGCCTAAAATTGCTTGGAAACCAGGTACTTTCATATATCCAATTCCTGCTGTAATGGTTTCATGTGGAGATATGAAAAAGTCAAACATAATTACAGTAGCTTGGACAGGTATCTTGAATACTAATCCAGCAAAAGTCTATATATCAATAAAACCAACAAGATATTCATACAATATAATAAAAGAAAATAAAGAATTTGTTATCAATTTAACAACAAAAGAATTGGCATATGCAACTGATTGGTGTGGAGTAAAAACTGGAGCAAAGATTGACAAATTTAGAGCTATGCATTTAACAAAGGAAAAATGCAAATTTGTTAATGCTCCATCTATAAAAGAATCACCAATATCAATAGAATGCAAAGTAGAAAAAATAATTGAAATGGGTTCACATCACATGTTTATAGCAGATGTATTGTCAATAGATGTAGACGAAAAATATATAGATCAAAAAGGTGCATTTGATATTAGCAAATGTGGCTTAATAGCATATGCAAATGGAGGATATTACAGTCTTAATAAAAAAATCGGAAAATTTGGTTATTCGGTTAAAAAAAAGAAGTAAAAAAACAGGGAAAATATTGACAATATATGCGTTTTATGATAAAGTATTTAAGCATGATTTATTTCATGCTCACATCGTTAAATATAAAATAAAAACTTCACAAAAATTAAACGGAGGTGTAGTAGATGGCTGCAAAAGGACCTAGAGAATCTATAACATTAGAATGTACAGAATGTAAAAGAAGAAACTATATGACAGAAAAAAATAAAAGAAACAACACTGATAGATTAGAAATAGTTAAATATTGCAAATTTTGCAAAAAACGTACAACACACAAAGAAACAAAATAATCCTTTAAGGAGGAACAAGAATGGCTAAAGAAGCAAAAAATAAAGCAAAAAAAGAAAAGAAAGAAAATAAAACTTTCTTTAAAGATTTTAAGGCAGAACTAAAAAAAGTTACTTGGCCAACTGCTAAACAACTTGCTACCAAAACAGCTGTTGTTGTTGTCTTAGTAATATTAATAGCAGCAATAGTGTTTGTATTAGATTATGCATTTGATAAAGGATATGAATTTATAATAACACAATCATCAAAGACTCAAGATATAAATTCAAATGAAAATACAGAGTCAAATGGAGATACAGACTTAAATGAAGGTACAGAAGAAGTTATTGATGAAAGTATCGAACTTCCTGCTGTAGATGGTACTCAAACAACAGAAGATGGCAATGCTGAATAAAATATAAAGGAGGCTATAAAATGTCAGAAGCTGATACAAGCCTAGAACCAAAATGGTATGTTGTTCATACATATTCTGGATATGAAAATAAAGTTAAGACAGATCTAGAAAAAACAATAAAAAATAGAGAATTAGAAGATTTTTTCTTTAATATAGTTGTTCCAATGGAAGAACAAGTAGAAATTAAAGAAGGAAAAAGAAAAACTAATTTAAAAAAAGTTTTCCCTGGATATGTTTTAGTAAAAATGATTGTAACAGAAGAATCTTGGTATATAGTTAGAAATACAAGAGGAGTAACAGGATTTGTAGGCTCAGGGACTGATCCTATTCCACTTACAGAGGAAGAAATTCGAAATATGGGATTTGATGATGTTCCAGTAAATATAGACTATGACGTTAATGATAATGTAAGAGTCATGAATGGACCATTAGAAAACTTTATTGGTGTAGTACAAGAAATAAATACAGAAAAGCATAAAGTAAAAGTTCTAGTATCTATGTTTGGAAGAGAAACTCCAGTAGAATTAGAATTTTCACAAGTGCAAAAAATTGATTAATAAGTTCATTTTAAAGGAGGTGCTTAAAAATGGCAGAAAAAGAAGTAGTTAATGTAATCAAATTACAAATTGAAGCAGGTAAAGCAACACCAGCTCCACCAGTTGGACCAGCATTAGGTTCTAGCGGTGTTAATATTATGCAATTTGTAAAAGAATTTAATGATAGAACAGCAAATCAACCAGGAATGATAATACCAGTTGTTATTTCTGTTTACAAGGATAAATCTTTTGATTTTATTACAAAAGTTCCACCAGTTGCAGTTTTAATTAAAAAGGCTTTAAAGATTCAAAAAGGATCTGGAAAACCAAATACAGAAAAAGTTGCAAACATAACAAAAGAACAAGTTAAAGCAATTGCAGAACAAAAAATGGAAGATTTAAATGCGGCTTCAGTAGAAGCTGCTATGAAAATGGTTGAAGGAACAGCAAGATCTATGGGCGTTGTTGTAGTAGACTAATTTTCGCAAATAAGTGGGAGAATTGAAAAATTCGTTAGTACCAAAGGAGGATTTTATGAAAAAAGGAAAAAGATATCAAGAATCTGCTAAATTAGTAGATAGCACAAAGGTTTATGATGCAAAAGAGGCATTAGAAATAATTGAAAAAATGCCAAAACCAAAATTTGATCAAACAGTTGAATTACATGTAAAATTAGGTGTTGATTCTAAACATGCTGATCAACAAGTTAGGGGAACAGTTGTATTACCACATGGAACAGGTAAAACTCAAAGAGTTTTAGTTTTCGCTAAAGGTGATAAAGCTAAAGAAGCTCAAGAAGCTGGAGCTGATTTCGTAGGAGCAGAAGAATTAGTACCAAAAATAGAAAAAGAAAATTGGTTTGATTATGATGTTATAGTTGCTACACCAGATATGATGGGTGTAATAGGAAGATTAGGAAAAGTTTTAGGACCTAAAGGATTAATGCCAAATCCAAAATCAGGAACTGTAACAATGGATGTTAAAAAAGCAATTTCTGAAATTAAATCAGGTAAAGTTGAATATAGATTAGATAAAACTAATATTATTCACTTAGGATTTGGAAAACTTTCATTTGGAACTGAAAAATTATTAGAGAACTATACAACAATTATTGAAGCAATAATAAAAGCTAAACCAGCAGCTGCAAAGGGACAATATATTAAAAGTATATCAATTTCTACTACAATGGGACCTGGATTATATGTAAGTGAAAAATAGAATAAAATTAGCCAAAGACAGTAAGCAAAAAAATAAGACTTACCGAGGTAAAATTTGTGAAGTAGTATAATAAATAGAACTTCAATTTGCCTCGGAGATTTGGCAGATTGAAGTTTTTTTATGAAAAATAATTAATTTTTAATAAATAGGAGGTGTAATTTTGGCTAGCGAAGTTATTTTAAAACAAAAAGAAGAAGAAGTTAAAAAATTAGCTGAAAGAATGGAAAAAGCATCATTAATTCTTTTTACAGACTACAGAGGAATAAATGTAACAGATGTTACAGAATTAAGAAAAAACTTAAGAAACGCTAATGGATGCTATAGTGTTATTAAAAATAACATATCAAGAAGAGCATTAGAAGAACGCAAAATAGAAGGACTAGATGAAGTTTTAACAGGACCTACAGCTGTTATAACAGTTGAAGGATCTTACTTAGATGCTTTAAAAGCAGTTTATAATTATGCTAAAGAAAATGATTTTTACAAAATTAAAGCTGGTGTATTAGATGGAAAAGTAGTATCAGCAGAAGAATTAATTACACTAGCAAAGCTTCCATCAAGAGAAGTGCTTATTGCACAACTTGCTGGATGCTTACTTGGAAATATTTCAAAACTTGCAGTTGCACTTGATCAAGTAGCAAAACAAAAAGAAACAGCAGAATAATAGAGTAGTGAACTTAAATCACTAAAATAAAAAAATTGGGAGGATTTAATAATGGAAAAAATAGAAAAATTATTAGAAGAAATTGATAGCTTAACAGTTATCGAATTATCAGAATTAGTAAAAGGAATTGAAGAAAAATATGGAGTATCTGCAGCAGCAGTTGCAGCACCAGCAGCTGGTGGAGCAGCAGATGGAGCTGCAGCTGAAGAAAAATCAAACTTTGATGTTGTATTAAAAGAAGCAGGAGCAAATAAAATTGCTGTAATCAAAGTTGTTAGAGACATTACAGGATTAGGACTAAAAGAAGCTAAAGATTTAGTTGAAGGAGCACCTAAAACAGTTAAAGAAGGAGCTAGCAAAGAAGAAGCTGAAGAAATGAAAGCTAAATTTGTTGAAGCTGGAGCTGTTGTTGAATTACAATAATAATTCTATTTATAAAAATTAAGAAAAACACATATTTTAAATATGTGTTTTTTATTTTTTCAAAAGCTTTTCAAAAGTCTTTCAAAAGTATTATAAAACTAAAATTAAAATTTTCAAAACAGAATTGGTAATAAAATCTTATATGAAAAATAAAATTTAAAAAGTAGTATAATGACGGTAATGATTACGGATATAGGGACTACATGAATTTTTACAATAATATTACTATAAATAAAAAAATATAGGGAAATGAGAAAAAGATATTGATATTCTATTTCTTTATATATATAATTGTTATAGTTTTAATACTTATACTATATTGTAAGTATAAAATAAAAAAAACGGAGGGTAATTATGGACGAAGAAAACGTAAAAAAATCAACAACAGACACAAAACCACCTAAGCAAAAAGGAAAGAAAACGTGGTTAAAAGTTCTTATAGCAATTTTAGTAATTGCTGTAATAGCAGCTGTTGTAGTTGGTATACTAGTGCTAACTGGAGTATTAGATATAAATCTAAATAAGGAAAGTAAGATGGAAGCCGGCGTAGACAAACTACTTGAATCTTATTCTAATCCAATTGAAGAAGTATCAACAACAACAGAAGAGAATGGTTTAACACCAAAAGTGTTAAATAACATAAGTCTTGATAGTGCAATAGACGTAACAACAGAGGTAACAGCAGATATTGACAAACTAGAAAGTTCTGGATTGACAACTTCAGAAAAGAAAGAAGTAGAACAAGTTGCTGAATTATTAAACAAATCAAGTGTATCTGTAAATGCTAGATACAATGGAGATAATCAAGCTTATGCTAATGCTACAGCAAAAGTAGAGGATGTTGAATTATCAGGAGAAATTCTTTATGATGGAAAACAATTAGGAGTTCGTTCAGAAGAATTAAATCCAAAATGGTTAGTTTTATCTAATGATGAAATGGAAGAATTAGTAGAAGGACAAAGCGTTGACATTGATGAAGTTAAAGATAGCATTGAAGCTCTTTCAAAGCAAACAGATCAATTGTTAAATGCAGTAAAAATTGATGATAAAACACAACAAGAAATAGAAGATAGATATAAAAATGTTTTAAAAGATTACATTAAAGAAAAATCAAAAGACATAGAAAAAGAAAAAGTTGAAATTACTGTTAATGGAAAAGATAAAAAATGTGAAAAAAGTACATTAGAGTTATCTGATGATGATTTAAAAGATTTATTAAAAAATTATGTTGATACATTTTCAAAAGATGATCAGGTACAAGGAATTATAAAATCTTATGTTTCTGAACTTGAAACTATGTTAGAAACAGCAGGACAAACATCTTCTGCATCTGTAGCTGATCAAGTAGATAATGTATTATCTCAAGTAGATAGCCTAAAAGAAGAAATTGATGAATTATCATTTGATGGAAAACTTATTCTTTCTGTATATGGAAGTGCAACAGAAACTTATAGAACAGATATTGAAGTAGAAGCAGATGGAGGAACAATAAGTTTACAAACAACATTTAATGATAATGAAACTGTAACAGTTGTTCATCTTAATGTGGCATCATATGGACAAAAAATAGATTCTGATTTAATGACTATTACAATGCAACATGATAAAAATTACTTAAGCTACAAAATTGATTATTCAGAATTAATGAAACAAGCAGGAGACAGCGGAACATACATAATGGAAATAAGCTATAAAACAGAATCAAATAAAGTTGAGGCTTCTTTTGGAATGACAACTCCAGACGGAAATGCTAAATTTACTTTGGAAAATAACGTAAGCAAAAATGAAGATAAAGAATATGATGCAACAACTACTGCAAGAATAGAAGGAAGCATGGACGGAACAGAAATAAATGCAGCATTAAATTTAAGAACAAATATAAAATTAGATGATGTAACAATACCAACTATAAAAGAATCAGAAACAACAAAAATGACAGATGAAGCTGCTGTAGAAGCATATAAACAAGAAATGGAAGCTAATGCTGAAAAATTATTAGAAAAATTTAGCGATATAGATATAGTAAAAGAAATGATTGAAAAAGCAGAAGACTTTGTTGATGAAATGTAATAAATTAATAGAAAGAAAGCATTACTTATGAAGCTAATTACTTCATAAAATGCTTTCTTTTTTTGTACGAATAAATTCTTGACCTTGTTGCAAAATAAACATATAATAAAAAACAGAATAGGAGGAATAACATGGTTGACGAAAGAATAAAAAAATTAGCACATGGTTTAGTAAATTATAGTACACATGTGCAAGAAAATGATAATGTGTTAATTGATTTAGTAGGAAAGGATAGCTATATTTTAGGTCAAGAATTAGTAAAAGCAGTATATGAAGCAAAAGGTAATCCTTTTGTAAAAATTGAAGATGAGAATTTAACACATGATATAATAAAAGGGGCTAATGAAAAAGTATTAAGCTTAATGAGGGAACAAGAATTAGCACAAATGAAACAAATGGATGCATATATTGCAGTTAGAGCATCTGGAAATATTTCAAGTTTAGTTGATATATCATCAGAACAAATGTCAAAATATGAAACTGAATATAGAGAAGATGTTTTAAATGAAAGAGTTAATAATACAAAATGGGTAATATTAAGATATCCAAACGATTCAATGGCACAGTTAGCAGGAATGAATACTGAAGAATTTGAAAATTTTTATTTTCAAGTATGTAATTTAGACTATGGCAAAATGGATAAAGCAATGGACAATTTAAAGGCATTAATGGAACGTACAGACAAAGTTCATATTATTGGACCTGGAACAGATTTATCTTTTTCTATAAAAGGAATGGGAGGAATAAAATGTGCAGGAAATATGAACATTCCAGATGGAGAAGTATATTCTGCACCAATACGTGATTCTGTAAATGGAAAGGTTTCATATAATGCATTATCAACATATAGAAATTTTACATTTACAAATATTGTACTAGAATTTGAAAACGGAAAAATTGTAAATGCCACTGCAAATAATACACAAAAAATAAATGAAATTTTGGATACTGATGAAGGAGCTAGATATATTGGTGAATTTTCACTAGGAATAAATCCATATGTAACAAAACCAATGAATGATATTCTTTTTGATGAAAAAATAGCAGGAAGCTTTCATTTTACACCAGGAAGAGCGTATGAAGATATGAACAACGGAAACGTTTCTGCAATACATTGGGATTTAGTATGCATACAAACACCTGAATATGGCGGAGGAGAAATTTATTTTGATGATGTTTTAATAAGAAAAGACGGAAGATTTGTATTACCAGAGTTAGAATGCCTAAATCCAGAGAATTTAATGTAAAGTAAAACACACATTTCATAAAAGAAAATCTAAAAAATTTCTTTATGATATAATGACAGAAAATACAAATGATGGAGAAAAAAATGGAAAAAGAATTTGAAAAGATTTATGAATGGACAAAAGAAAGAATAACGCGTGAAAAAGAATCACTTAACGAGTTTAAAAAAGATGTAAGACAATCAGAAGCATTATTGATAGGAATAATAATAATTTGTATAATAATATCTTTTATAGCTGAAGCCACAATGGCAAAGTATATTTTTATAACGGTTGCAACAATGATGTTCGTATTTTGCTCTTTTTACGCTTTTAAATATGAAAGACAAATAATTGATAAACAAAATAAATTTAGTGAAATAGCTTTATCTGAATTTGCAACACATGTAAAAGATGGCTTTACCTATGAAGAAAATGAAGAAATATCAGGAACGTATTATATAAAATCTGGATTTAATAGACAATATAAAGAATTAAAATCAAAAGGAATTATTTCTGGCACAAGAGGAAATCATTCAATATCTTTATCAAATATAATTGTTAGAAGTGAAACAAAAGAATTATTTAAAGGAATATTTGTATATGGAACTTTAAATAAAGATATTAAAGAAATTGATTTAATGAGAGTAAATAGTAAAAATAATAAAAAAGAAAAATATGCAATAGATGGCGAAGATTTATATATGTATGCAGAAAAAATTGAAGTAGCTAGAAAAATATTAACAGATGAATTAATAAATGACATTATAAATTTTGAAAAGAAAATTAAGCTAAATTTGGAACTAATGATGAATAAAAAATATATATTTTTTAGATTTTTTGATAATGAAATAATTACAGAACCAATTACAAATGAAAAACAAACAAAAGAATATTTATTTAAATATTATTCTATTATAGAATTTATATCAAATTTTATTGAAAAAATAGAAGCAAAAGAAGAATAGAGGAAATAATATGAGAAAAATATACCCTAAAATAAGCCCACAAGAAATTTGCAATGAAATGGAAAATATAGTAGCACAAAGTGAAGGAATAGAGCTACAATTTTTTAATGAAAATGGAATAGCAGAGGAGTTTGATTTTGAAACAGAGGTTAGAAAAAGAAAAAATCAATTTCCTAATTTAAAAGAAATAGTCATTCATCCACCATTAGATAATTATGGAATTGAATTGATTATGTTTAAAAATGAAGAAATATTTAAAAATCAACTTGAAAAATTAGCTCAATTGTCAGAAGAACTAAATATAACAACATCTTTCGTATATCACACATACTGGACGAAAGATCAGGCTGTAACTTCTCACTTAATAGACAAAATGAGAAAACTACTAAAAATAGTTGAAGGAAAAAATGTATATATTTTAATAGAAAATTTGTATATGATTTTAGAAGAAAAAAGACATTGTGCTGCACTTGAAATTACAAAAGAAATAGATCATCCAAACGTTAGAACTTGCATAGATACAACACATGTACACTGCAGATCAAATATGATGAAATATAATTTCAAAGAAATGCTTAAACAATATTTTAACAAAGAAGATTGCGAAAAATATGTTAGACAAATACATTTTGCTGCTGCACTAAATAATGATGGTTATATAGATAAGAAAACTCATGGCAGAAAACATCCAAGTCTTAAGGAAACTGAGGAAGAATTATTGTGGCTGAGAGAATATGGAATGGGAGATAAAAATTATATTACAGAAATTAGTGAGGAAGATTATTTTTCTAGAAAAGATCAGATAGAAGAAATAAAAATGTTAAAAGAAATAAGTCAAGATATGTAATCTTGACTTATTTCTTTATGTAAGAATAGTTAATAAAGTATAGAAAATAAATTATTAATTAAATATAAAAAAATTAAAAACCAAAAATGCAATAATTCCAGAGCATAAGCCAGAAAAAATTTTACCGAATAAATAAGGCTTTATTGATAAATCTGTTTTAGAAATTATACTCCAAACTTGAAGCAAAACTGAAAGACCGTCCAGTACCTATAAAAAAAGCGGAAAGTGCTAGATTCCAAACAATATTATTAGATACTATTTGAGATGCCAAATTTATACCAGTGGTAATTTCTAATATACCTAAAATTACGCATTCAATCCATTTATTGTTGAAGATAGATAAAATACCAGATGACTTTATAATAGATATAATTAATGCAAATAAAATTACAAATCCACATACAGTACTCAAAGTATAAAATGAATTCTTTATACTTGATCCAATTATTTCACCTAAAGATGAAAAAGATAATTCGCTTTGACACTCATCAGAAGCTGAGCGTAATTGATTCTTACCAATATGACTGAAAATAAATCCTGTAAAAATAGCAGAGACAATATTGATTACCAAAAGCAAAAAACCAATTTTTACGTTAGAATATATACTATAACCAACAGTGCCTATAATGAAAAGTGGTCCAGCATTGTTTGTAAAAATTAATAGCGTATTTCCTTCTGATTTAGAAATCTTTTTTTCTTCTCTTAAATTTGAAACAATTTTTGCACCAACAGGATACCCACTAATAATTCCAAGAACAAAAGGATATGCAGAAATACCTGGCATTTTAAATACAAGTTTCATTAATCGCTCTAATTTCGAAGATAAAAAAGAAATAACAGTAGTATAAGATAATAGATTACTTACTATTAAAAATGGAAATAAACTAGGAAATATTGAATTTAAACATAGGTTAATAGATGATTGCACGGCAAGTATATTAGATTCAGAAAAAAATAATAAACAAAATGCAAATAAAATTATAATAATAGTTAAAATAGAATTACTGATTTTTTTCATAATACAAATTTTATTCGCATGTAATAAAAATATGATTTTAAAAGCCCTATTTAAAATAGGGCTTCATTAAATTATATTAAAGTTTCGACTTGTTTATATAAATCCATCATACGTGAAAGTTCATATTCAGAAGCATTATCGCTAAAGCTAAAATTATAAATTTCAATAGCTATGCTTTGCTCAGATTCTGATAAATATTTCATACAATTATTTTTTAAAGATCTCACAGTTGTGTATACAAATTGTGGATTTTTTTCTTTTATTTTTTCAGATAATATAGAAATAATTTCTGAACGAAGCATATCAATACAAAAATAGTAATTTTTACTTTGTAAATTAAGAGAAAAGATTCTTTTATCAAATTTCATTTTTAGCATCTCCTCCTAAATAAGTATCATCAGAGACTTTCGCATATTCGTCATTTGATTTTATATAAATATCTCCTGTTTCTAAATCTATATATTTAACAGCTAAAGTTCCTTTTTTCTTATTTGCTTTGATAGAACTAGGATCGCAAAGATGAAGTGGTGGACATTTTGGATTCAAAAAACCTAAGTGAGCAACTAAGTTAGGATTACGGTATTGCTCAAGAGACTTGCCAGCCTTTTTTAATGTTTTTTGAAGTTTATCAGATAAAGGTGTTACTATATGAATAGGAAGTAAATTACCTTTTTCAGGATTTATAAAATCATCAGCACCAGCATAGATTGGAATAATAGCATTTCCTTGTAAAGATTTTAAAAATTCTATTAAAACTTCTTTCTTAGTATGAATTCTAATAGGTGATGATAGACCTGCATCAATGCCAATACCTATAATTGAAGGCAATGAACCATTAGGAGTTCTATCAAGTATAATACCAGCATTTACAAATGTATTAGAAGAATTTTCTATACTTGCAATTAAAGAATTTATACTAAAATCTTTTAATGAGTAAGATGAATAAATAGGATTAAATAATCGTATATACCAATCTGCATCTTCACCTATATCATTTTGACAGTTTGGAAGTATCTGCGAAAAAGCTCTTTTGTATTCTAAACCATCTCTGGAACGCATAAGATTTATAAAAGGCTCATATGAAAATCTAACAATTTTTGATTCAACATCATCAGATGGCAATTCTAATTCTGGGCCTTTTTTAGAATCAATATCGATTTTTCTCTGTTGCCTTTCCAAAAACAAACTAGCAGGAGTATAAAAAGTGTCCATCTTAATTAACATATTTGTTATATCATCAGTATTAATATCAATAGGTTCATCATTTAATACTTTATGAATTAAATCAAAATTACGTACAGCAAACATACTTTCAGAATATGATTCAAGTACTTTTATATATCTATTAGACCAAAATGAATTAAGTGCTAAAAGATTTTCAATAGGCATAGATTTTAAAACATTAATAGAAAGAAGCTTTTTCAAATTTTCAACACTTACTACATCTTCTAAAGATGAATAAATTCGCTTATTAGATAAATTTTGTAAATTACTTAAATATTCTAAGTTCGCATGTGGACCTTCACACAATGGTAAAGCAAATTCAGGAAAGCCAACTGAAACTAATTGTGAAACATGGGAAATTATAAAAGGTTTCAACTTACCTAGACTTTCTAAATTGTTTATAATAGCTTCAGTGGATTTTGCTAAGTCTTGCTTTAAAACATTTTCTAAATTTGGAGTATCATTCTTTAAAAAAGAAAAAGATCCATCAATAAATAGTTGAGCAGATTCAAAGAAAGCTTTTTTATCATGAGGTATTTTAAACCAATTAGAAAATTCTTTAGCTTTTGCAATCTTTTTTTGTCTGTCTAGATTCTGTGAAGTTAAGACTTCAGAAAATTCAGGTAATCCGTAGAACTCTTGAAAAAATTGTTTACTGATTAACCCCATATTCTGTGAAAAAATTTCATCAAAATTAGCAATATTTTCTGGAGTTTCTTCATAATAATCTTTAAGAATCCAATCAAAAAGATATTTTTTTAAGCTAAAAATATATAAAGATAGGTATTCATCAAACGTATTGCATTCTTCATAAGTTAATTCATACCACTTATTTGGATCCTTTTTAATTTCTTCTGATAATTCTTTATATTTATCTGAATGTGACTTTAAATAGTTGTTTGAAATATATTCCATATATTCTGAAAAAACGTATGTAATTTCAAAAACTGTTTTTGCATATGAATCTATTTCTTCAAAAAGATATTTCTTCATATCTTCTTCTGTCATATCAGGGTTTTCTGATTTAATTTTACGTAAATGCTCAACTACATCAGGTATATCTCTACTAACAAAAAATGTTTCAGAAGTTCTAGAATTTATTCTATTTTGAGCATTTTCTAAATTAAGTTCAAAAAAAGATTTATCTGCCATATATTGTTCCTTTCAAATAAAACTTAACATAATTATTATAACATATTATAAAGTGATTGACAATAAAGGAGAATCAAGCGTTGAAACAATGAATCAAATGTGATATAATAATAACTCAGGAAAAAAAGAATATAATAGTTTTAGGAAAGCAATATAAAGGAGAAGAAAATGAATTCAATTGTAAAAATTATTCCTAATGTAAAAAAATATAAATCATATATAGAAGATGTAAAAAACGAAGTTAATCCGATGCTTGTATCAGGATTAACTGATAGTGGTAAAATTCATTTAGCATATTCAACGCACTTTTATTCAGAAAAACCAATATGTATAATTACTTACAATGAAATTCAAGCTAAAAAACTTATAAAAGATTTAAAATACTTTGAGGAAGAAATAGATTTCTTTCCTAAAAAAGAAATATTTGCATATGATTATTTAGCTGAGAGCAAAGATAATTTATTTGATAGAATCCATGTACTAAATAATATAATAAATAAAAAAAGCAAAATAATTGTAACTACTGCTGAAGCTATAATGCAACCAATGATTAGTAAAAAGATTCTATATAAAAATACATTAAAATTAAAAATTGGACAAGAATATGACTTAGAAAAATTAAAAGAGACACTTGTAAAATTAGGATATGAGAGATATGACCTTATAGAAGGAAAAGGGCAGTTTAGCATAAGGGGCGGAATTGTTGATATTGCACTAGAAGAAAAATATGGTATACGTATTGAATTTTGGGGAGATGAAATAGATTCAATTAGAAAATTTAACATTCTGACACAACGTTCAACAGACATGCAAAAAGAAGTAGAAATATATCCTGCAATTGAATATATTTTAGAAAACGATATTGATAAGGTATGCGAAAACATAGCAAATAGTCAATATGCAAGTATATCAGAAGAAAATAGAGATGAAGATATTGCACAAATAAAAGATGGAAATTATATAAGCAAAATAGATAAATATTTTAATTGTTTCTACAATGAAACTGAAAACTTTCTAGATTATCTTGGAAATAACTATATAATATTTTTAGATGAAGTTTCGAAAATAAAAGCTAGAACAGAAAATATTTTAAAAGATAATGAAAACATTATAAAGAACTTAATAGAAAAGAAAAAAATACCTATACAAATTTTACAACAAGAATTAGATTATGTAAAAATAATTGATAAACTCAAAAAGAAACAAGTAATATACTTAGAAAATAAAGAGATTGGATTTACAGATATCCAAAGTATGCATGCAAAAAGAAACGGATATAGCTTTAGCTATAGGGAGGTCAACTTTTTTCGTAGTTCAATGGATTTATTGTTTGAGGAATTACAGAAAGCAAATGAAAAACTAAAACAAACAGTAGTCCTATGCGGAAGCATTGAAAATATAAAAAAAATTGCTGCATTGCTAGATGAAAAAAATATAAAACATGTTATAGATGAAAATTTAGAAAAAGAAATAGTTCCAGGGGTGCTAGTACTTTCAACTGGGACTATTTCCAATGGATTTGAAAGTTTTGACTTAAATCTTTTAGTTATAACAATAGAAGAATTATTTTCAGCAAAAGAAAAGAAAAAAACTAGAATGACCCAAAGTTTTAGAGAAGGAGAAACAATAATTTTTTCTGATTTAAAAATTGGTGATTATGTAGTTCATAAAACACATGGAATAGGGGAATACGTTGGAGTTAACACAATAAAAGCTGATGGAGTAACAAAAGACTATATCAAAGTAAAGTATAAAGATGATGATATTTTATATGTACCAACGAGTTCTTTAGACAATATAAGAAAATATATTGGTTCAGGAGACGGAATACCTAAAATAAATAGGTTAGGCAGCAAAGAATGGGAAAATACTAAGGCGAAAGTAAAGAAAAATTTAAGAGAAGTTGCACAAGAACTTATAGAACTTTATGCCAAAAGGCAACATGCAAAAGGATACAGTTTTTCAAAAGATACTATTTGGCAAAAAGAATTTGAAGATAGTTTCCCATATGTAGAAACTGATGATCAATTAAGATGTATTGATGAAATGAAAAAAGATATGGAAATGCCAAAGCCAATGGACAGATTGCTATGTGGAGATGTAGGATATGGAAAGACAGAAGTAGCAATACGTGGGGCCTTCAAGGCATGTATGGATCAAAAACAGGTAGCATATCTAGTCCCAACAACAATTTTAGCAGATCAACAATATCAAGCTTTTAAAGAAAGAATGGAAAAATTTCCGATTAGAGTTGCTTTATTAAACAGATTTAAAAGTAAAAAAGAGCAACAAGAAGTTATAAAGAAGCTTGAAAAAGGAGAGATAGATGTTTTAATAGGAACACATAGAATTTTAAGTCAAGACGTTAAATTTAAGAATTTAGGTTTTCTTATAATAGATGAAGAACATCGATTTGGAGTAAAAGATAAAGAAAAAATAAAACAATTAAAAAATAATATAGATGTTTTAACTATGACTGCAACACCGATTCCAAGAACATTGCATATGTCTATTTTAGGAATAAGAGATATGTCTGTTATATATGAACCACCACAAAATAGGAAGCCCGTTCAAACGTATGTATTAGAATATGATGATGAAGTTATAAGAGAAGCAATAACAAAAGAATTAGAACATGATGGTCAAGTTTTTTATTTATATAATAAAGTTGAAAGTATAGAAAAGAAAGCAAACTATATACAAGATTTAGTTCCAGAAGCAAAAATAGGAATAGCACATGGAAAAATGTCTGGAAAAGAACTTGAAGAAGTAATGAAGGACTTTATTGATAAAAAGATAAATGTTTTAATATGTACCACAATATTAGAGTCAGGAATAGATATACCAAATGCAAATTCAATAATAGTTGAAAATGCAGATAGATTAGGTTTAGCACAGTTATATCAAATAAGAGGAAGAGTAGGAAGAAGTGATAAACAAGGATATGCGTATATAATGTACAAAAAAGATAAACTATTATCAGAAGTTGCAGACAAAAGGCTAAAGGCAATAAAAGAATTCACAGAATTTGGATCTGGATTTAAAATTGCAATGAGAGACTTAGAAATAAGAGGAGCTGGAAGTATACTAGGGGAAATGCAACATGGACATATGGAACAAGTTGGATATGATATGTATTGCAAACTTTTAGATCAAGTAGTAAAAGAAATGAAAGGCGAGCAAATTGAAGAAGAAATTGATGTTCAAATAGATATAGATGTATCAAGTTATATACCTGATAGTTTCATAGAAGATTCAAATCAAAAAATAGAAATTTATCAAGATATAGCACTATGCAAAAATGAAGATGAAATAAAAGACATTGTAGATTCAATAATAGATAGATATGGAGATATGCCAGAAGAAATTGAAAAATTAATTGATATTGCAAGAATAAGAAATACATGTAGAGAGAAAAATATAATTAAAGTAGCACAAAAAACAGATAAAGTTGTTTTTTATTTTGATGAAAAAACATTTGATTTTCAAATAGTAGATGACATAGTAAAAAAATATGGAAATAAAATAAAATTTTCACCAGCTAAAAATTCATACATAACATACAAATTAGATCAAAATAGTGATATACTAAAACAAATAAAAGACTTTCTTAAAAATTTATAATTTTGAAAGGGAAAAATATGTTAATTACTAGCAAAGACAATGATACAATTAAATACTTAAAAAAATTAAAAGATAAGAAATACAGAGATCAAGAAAATTCATATATTATTGAAGGAATAAAACTAATAAAAGAAGCAATTCAAGAAAATGCAAAAATAAAATTAATTATTATTTGTGATGATTGCAAACAAGAAGGAAATATAGACAGTGATATAAAATATGAAATTGCCAAATATGAATGTATTTACGTAACAGAAAAAATATTTTCAAGCTTAACAACAGTAGTAAATCCACAAGGAATTTTAGCAGTAATAGAGAAAGAAAAAAAGAATGAGCAAATAGACTATAATAACGATATTTTCTTAATTTTAGACAATATTCAAGATCCCGGAAATATGGGAACAATATTGAGAACAGCAGATAGCTTAAATTTAAAACAAATTATAGTTTCAAAAGATAGCAGTGAAGTATATAATCCTAAAGTAGTGCGATCAACAATGGGAGCAATTTTTAGAGTAAAAGTAATAGAAAGTGAAAATTTGGTAAAAACAATAAAAGAATTAAAAAAACATAAAATAAAAATTGTTACTACTAGCTTACAAGCAGATAAATCAATGTATGATATATCATATGAAAAAACAGCTATTATTATTGGTAATGAAGCAAATGGAGTTTCAAAAGAAATATTAGAACTATCTGATGAAAAGATAAAAATACCAATGCCAGGAAAAGCAGAAAGCCTTAATGCTTCAGTAGCAACATCTGTAATTTTATATGAGGCAATGAGAAACAAATTAAAATAAAGAGGTTTAATATATGGAAGAAGAAGTAGAAAGAAAAGTATTCTATAAAAAAGATTATAATGAAGTAAAGGAACTTGAAGAAGCGGCAGAAAATTTTGCTAAAACAATGAGAGCACAATATCCTGATTGCATGGTTAGTAAAGAATATGAAAAAAATGAAAATATTTTAGTAAGAGTAACAACAATTAGGCAAAGGTACAAGACAGAAAGAATTATGGAAAAAGAAAGACAAAGAGAAATGGAACGAGATAGAGGTAGAGGAAGACAAAGGCAAAGAAGTAGATAAAAGATTAATGAAAAAGCATACAAAATAATATTTGTATGCTCTTTTATTAATCTTTTTTATCTGTTTCTGAAGTTAGCAATTCTAATATTTTAGGATAGATTTCAGCTGCGCGAGTATTCCAATTATCTACAATTGATTTTGCTTGCTCTTTCGAACCAGCAAAAGTTTGAAGTTCAAAAATAATATTATTATTTTCTACTATTTTACATTTTACAATAAAGTCATTTTCATCAATTGGAGTATAATCAGATGAAATTGAAAATTTATCTTCAATAGTATCTAAGTTTTCTTTTAAATTATTATCTACTTGCAATTTTAATATACCAGGAATCATATCTGCTGTTAATTCTATAGCTCTAGTTCCTTCAGGAGTTATATCATATAAAAGTTCATCATCTTTTTTATAAGAAATAACATACTTGTTTTCTATTAAATCCAATAAAAATTGCTGAAAATAAAAGTAATTTAATTCTGTAATAGCCGAAATTAATTCAATTAATGCTTTTTGGTTTATAGGTTTTCCAATCTTATTTAAAATATATAAAACTAATAGTTTATGTTCTGCCAAACTTGAACTATCTTCTGCTAATTTCATAATGAAAAATCTTCCCTTCATAAAATTTATCGTAATTATAACATACATTACTAAAAAAATATATACCAAGATAAAAATTAGTCGAAAAAAGGCGACGAAAAATACTTTACAATCATCCTAAAAGATATTATTATGTAATCATTAAATTGCAATTTATTTCAAATGGTTATAAAAACCTTTAATTTCAAAAAATTTTAGTTCTAAATTAAAATCCCATGAAAAGATTCAAGAGAAAGGAGAGAAAAATTTATAAAAAACGTAATAGATTAATAGTAATCATAATTATACTTTTTGTAATAACACAAATAATATTTCCATTATCAATATGTTATTCGAAAAAAATCAAATACAATTATAAAACATTTATTGTTCAAAACGACTATAAGAAGTATGAATTTAATTGGAAAATAAAAATCCCCAAAATAAATCTAGATGCACAAATAAATGATGGAACAGATGACGAAAATTTGAATAAATATGTAGCCCATTTTGATGAAAGCGCATATATAAAAGGAAATATATGTTTAGCAGCACATAATAGAGGATATGATGTTAATTATTTTGGCAGAATAAAAGAATTAGAAGATGGGGATGAGATTATTTATGAGTATAAGCAGATGAAACTGAAATACAAAGTAACACAAAATAAAATAATAAAAGATACTGACATAGATGTAATAGATAATACAGATGAAAATTTAATAACATTAATCACTTGTGTTGAAAACCAACCAGAATATCGAAGATGTGTTAGAGGAATTTTAAATATATAATAAGGAGGAATAAAATGAAAATTAAAAAAATATTGATTATTATGATAACAATAATAATATGCATATGTTCAAATTTTTCATATGCAACATTTAATATAGATAAAGCAGATTTATATAGTAAAGGAAAATGTAAAACATTATTAATTAATAAACCAACAGGTGGAGATATTGTAGTAACAAAAATTTTCTACAAGCATAATGGCGTCGAATATCCAGCATATTGTTTAAATGTAAAAGCAGGTGGAGTAGAAAAATACGGAGATTATCAAGTTAGTATAAATAGTGCTGTCGAAAATGAACTAGTTTGGGCAGTAATAGTCAATGGATATCCATATCAAAGCTTAGAAACACTTGGAGTATTAGATGAAGACGAAGCTTATGTGGCAACTAAGCAAGCAGTTTACTGTATATTATATGGATATGATGAAAATGATTTCGAAAAATATATACCAAAAGGAGAAGCAGGGGAAAGGACTTTAAATGCGATGAAACAAATTGTGAAAAAGGCAAGAAGCCAACATACAAGACCTAGCAATATAATAAAAATTTCTGAAAATGGAGAATGGCAAATAGATAATATAAATAAGGATTACATAAGTAAAAAGTTTAAAGTAAATGCAGAATGTGATATTAAAGATTATGAGATAGAAATAGAAGACAATGGGGAAAAAGATATAAAAATTACTGACTTAAATGGAAAGGAGATAAGAAAAACAACTTCCAAAGAGTTTAAAGTATTAGTGCCATTAACATTACTAAAAGAAAGTGGAGATTTTAAAATAAAAATAAATGGACAATTAGCAACAAAACCAATTTTATTTGGAAATGCAGGAGATGATAATAAGCAAAGCTATGCACTAGCAGGAGAAATATATGAAGGTGGCAGTGGAAGCATAAAAGTAGATTATCAAAGAAATAAAAGCAAACTTAAAATACATAAAAAAGATAAAACAACAGGAGAAGAACTAGAAGGCGTTAAATTTCACATTTTAGATGAGAATAATAAAGAAATATATTATAATTTAGAAACAGATAAAAATGGTGAAATAATAATAGAAGGAATTTTACCAGGAAAATATTATCTAGAAGAAATAGAAGGAACTGATGGATACAAAAAATTAGAAGATAAAATCGAATTTCAAATAGATTTAAATGAAGAAATAGAATTAGTTGTAACAAATGAAAAAGAACCAACAGAAATTGTAAAAGAAAAAATAAAAAAATTGCCAGTAACAGGCAAATAACGAGTTTCCCCCGAAGGGGAAAGCTCCACTACGGGGGAAAAAATCAGAATACAAAAAAGAAAATGTGCACGGTCGTAGCACTCAGCAGAAATTTTTTAGACTATTTTGCATGAACCTTTTCTCTTGATAAGAGTTTGATCATAGCTTCAAGATCATTTTCAGAAACGTACAAAACAGCTTTATTTGCCAAGATCTCCAGCTTTTCAACATCAGGATATGCCGCGGGATTACCGGTTGTACGGAATGAATCTTTTCTCTGATTCCAAAGTCGATCAAATAACCACTGACGGTTTGGATCCAGTATATTCAGACAGTCTCCATACACGACAATCGTGTGATCTTTGTCCTTCAGCATCGTGCACCGCTGCTCAGAGATCAAGCGAGAAATAGAGACTTTTCTCAATGCTCTGTATTCTGCGGAGGGAATAATACTCTGCATAGAAACAGGCTGATTAGCCTGAGTGGTTGACGAGTTACTCATAGATGTTACTTTTCTAGACAGCATTTGACTACCTCCTGTAATATGAAATTTTTATAATGCATTATAATTATAACACAAAAAGCGCCTAATATCAACTAAAAGCTCGATTAATTAAGACTGTAAATAATAAAGAGAGTATAAAAACTCTCTTTATATTTAAATTCCCAAAATTTTTTTTGCTCTTTCAATATCAGAGATATCAGCTGTTCTAGTATCAGCTAATTTATAATCCAATCCTAATTCATTCCATTTAAATTTCCCTAAATCATGATATGGCAATAATTCAACTTTTTCAACATTAGACAAAGTAGAAATAAATTTTTTTAATTCTAATAAGTCTTTTTCATCATCAGTATATCCAGGAACTATAACTTGTCTAATCCAAACAGGAATATTATTATCACTTAAATATTTTGCAAAATTTAAATTATTTTTATTAGAATAACCTGTTAAAATTTTAGATTCTGCATCATTAATGTGCTTAATATCTAGTAAAACTAAATCTGTGTATTTTAAAAGTTCTTGAATATCTTGATTTATTGGAAGGCTTCCAGCTGTATCAAGAGCAGTATGAATATTTAATTCTTTTAATTTTTTAAATAAATTGGTTACAAATTTAGTTTGAAGAAGCGGTTCACCACCAGAAACAGTAACTCCACCACCAGATGAATTCATATATGGAATATACCTTTTAATTTCAGAAATCAAATCATCAAGTTTTGTTAGATTACCTTTATTTGTATCCCAAGTATCTCTATTATGACAGTACAAGCATTTTAATGGACAGCCTTGCATAAATACAACAAAACGAATTCCAGGACCGTCTACTGTACCAAAAGTTTCAATTGAGTGAATATAAGCTTCATTAGTTTCCATATATATAATTCCTTTCAAACAATAAAAAAATATAAAGATCCACAAAAATATGGATCTTCAATTAATTATATTTTCTCATGAATAGTTCTGTTGATAACATCAAGCTGTTGCTCTCTAGTAAGTTTTACAAAATTAACTGCATATCCTGAAACTCTAATTGTAAGTTGAGGATATTTTTCAGGGTGATCCATTGCATCTAATAATAACTCTTTGTTAAATACATTTACATTTATATGATGACTTAACTGTGCAAAATAACCATCTAGTAAAGAAACTAAATTTTGAATTCTAGTATCTTCCGTTTTTCCTAAAGCGGTAGGAGTTATAGCAAATGTATAAGAAATACCATCTTCTGAATATTTATATTTTAATTTTGCGATAGTATTTAAAACTGCTAAAGCTCCATGTGTATCTCTACCATGCAAAGGATTTGCTCCAGGTCCAAAAGGTTCACCAGCACGTCTACCATCAGGAGTACTTCCAGTATTTTTACCATAAACAACATTAGAAGTAATAGTAAGAATAGATAAGGTAGGCTTTGAGTTTCTATAAGTTTTTTGCTTTTGAAGTTTACTCATAAAAAGTTTTTGAATTTCAACTGCAATTAAGTCAACTCTATCATCATCATTTCCATACTTAGGAAAATCACCTTCAACTTCATAATCTGTTACTAATCCAGATTCATTTCGAATAGCTTTTACTTTTGCATATTTAATTGCTGATAAAGAATCTGCAACAACAGATAATCCTGCGATACCGCAAGCCATTGTTCTCAAAATATCTTTATCATGTAAAGCCATTTCAATTGCTTCGTAAGAATACTTATCATGCATATAATGAATTATATTTAAAGCCTCAATATAAACATTAGCTACCCAATCCATCATAGTATTAAACTTTTCCATAACTTCGTCATAATTTAAATATTCAGATGTTATTGCTTCAAACTTAGGAGCAACTTGCTTACCTGAAATTTCATCTCTACCACCATTAATAGCATATAATAAGGTTTTAGCAAGATTAGCACGAGCACCAAAAAACTGCATTTGTTTACCAATTCTCATTGCAGAAACACAACAAGCAATTCCATAATCATCTCCCCAATAGTCTCTCATAAGATCATCATTTTCGTATTGTATAGAACTTGTTTTTATTGACATTGATGTGCAATATTTTTTGAAATTCTCAGGTAATCTTGTAGACCATAAAACAGTTAAGTTAGGTTCAGGAGCTGGACCTAAAGTCGTTAAAGTGTGTAACATTCTAAAAGAATTTTTAGTAACTAAAGTTCTTCCATCGATTCCCATACCACCAATTGATTCTGTAACCCAAACTGGATCACCACTAAATAATTCATTATATTCTGGTGTTCTTAAGAAACGAACAAGTCTTAATTTCATAACAAAATGATCCATTATTTCTTGAGCTTCAGTCTCTGTGATGGTTCCATTTTTTAAGTCTCTTTCAAAATAAATATCTAAGAAAGTAGATGTTCTACCAAGACTCATAGCTGCACCATTTTGCTCTTTAATAGCAGCTAAATATCCAAAATAAGTCCATTGAACAGCTTCTTTTGCTGAACTAGCAGGTTTTGAAATATCAAATCCATATTTTTGTGCCATAGTTTTTAAGTCTTTTAAGGCTTGTATTTGGTCATGAATTTCTTCTCTTTGACGAATTATATCTTCTGTAAAATCAGAAGATACAGCATTAGCAAAAACTTGCTCTTTGTCTTCTATTAAAGCATCAATACCATAAAGAGCAACTCTTCTGTAATCTCCAATTATTCTACCACGACCATAACCATCAGGTAAACCAGTAATAATATGAGAACTTCTAGCAGCACGTATCTCAGGCGTATAAGATGTGAAAACTCCATCATTATGAGTTCTACGATAATTATGATAAATATCTTTTAACTTATCGGAAACACTACTATTATAAGCTTCACAAGATTTTTCAACAATACGAATACCACCATTTGGCATTAAAGCTCTTTTTAAAGGAGCATCTGTCTGTAATCCAACAATTTGCTCTAAATCTTTATCTATATATCCAGCTTCATGACTAGTTATTGTAGATGCTATATCATTAGAAATAGCAAGTACACCGCCATTTTCAGTTTCTTTTTTATATAAAGCTAAAACATCATTCCATAGCTTTTTTGTATTTTTTGTTGCATCAGCTAAAAAAGAATCATCACCAGTATATGGAGTATAATTTTTTTGAATAAAATCTCTTACGTTAATTTCATCACTCCAACTACCAGTATTAAATCCTTTCCATTCTTCAAATTTCATAAACATTACCTCCAAATCTTATGCTATATTTATTTTGCTCACAAAACTATATTTTATTATGTTAAAAAAGTATAGCATAAAAAGTGAGAATATACAATTAGAATATTGAATTATAGAAAAAAATACTATTGAAAAAAAAAAGCAAATAATATAAAATACTATCATGATAAAAAGAAAGAAGGAACATAACAATGGACAAAAGAACTTTAATAACAAAAATTATTGCAGGAATAATGGCAGGACTTATGATGTTAGCATCAGCAAGTACATTACTATATTTTGTATTAACTAAGTAGAAAGGAATATAATGGAAAGTTTTAAAGTAGATTTAACTAAATTTTATGAAGAAAATTTAATTGGCTATATTGAAAGTTTAAAATTACATCCATTTAATATGATTATGCTGGTAGTAGATGTACTAATAGTTGGATTTCTAATAGTTGCAGCATTCAAATCATTTAGACATACAAGAACAAGCCAATTAGCCAAAGGTATACTAATTCTAGTTGTAATAACTTGGTTAACTCAAATATTGCATTTATACATTTTAAATACAATTATGACTGTAGTTATGAATTGGGGAGTTTTAGCACTGATAATTATTTTTCAACCTGAACTAAGAAGAGCACTAGAGCAATTAGGAACAAATAAGGTAAGTAAATTTTTAGGAATAGATAAAAGCATAGATATAAAAACAAAGGAAAATATATATCGTATTGTAATTGCTGCTACAGAACTTGCTAAAACAAGAACTGGAGCATTAATAGTAATTGAACGAGATATAAAGCTTAATGATATAATTGAGACAGGTATCATAATGGATTCAGAAATATCACCACAATTATTAGTAAATATATTTGTGCCAAGAACTCCATTACATGATGGTGCAGTAATTATAAGTGATAATAAAATTGCAGCTGCTTCTTGTATGTTACCACTAGCAGATGATAAAGATATTGCACGAGAGCTTGGAACAAGACATAGAGCTGCTATAGGTATTTCAAAAGAAACTGATTGTGTAGCTGTAGTAGTTTCTGAGGAGACAGGAAAAATATCAATAGCAAAAGAAGGCACTTTAATAGCTGATGTGCAAGAAGAAACTTTAAAGAAGATACTAATAAAATATTTAATAACAATTAAAGATATTGAACAAGAAAAAAAGGAAAAAGTAAAAAGACTTAAAAAAATGCATAATGCAAAAAATTCAGATAAAGATTAAAAAAATGGTCCATATGGACCATTTTATTTTTCTATAAATTTATAAACAGCTTCAGCAAAACCACCTTCAGAAACATTGTTTTTGGTTGTATATTTTGCAACACTTTTTAATTCGGAGTAAGCATTTGCAACAGCAACACCAATTCCAGAATTTTTTACCATATCAATATCATTCAAATTATCCCCAATTGCCATAACATCATTTTCTGTTATAGATAAATAATTACTTAGAAACTTTAGAGCACTACTTTTATTTGTATTAAAAGGAATAATAGATAAATATTCATATTCTTTATTTAAAATGCAATCTCTATATTCACCAAGTTTAGATATTTGCACAACAGAAACATTTACTTCTTTTAAAATTTCAGTTTTAATATTTTTTAATGATTCTGTACCTGAAATTATAAATTGATGAATAGATAAATTATTTTTTTGAATATAGTCAAGTATATCAGAAACAACAACAAATCTAAAAGAAGAATCATTCTGCAATTTAAAATTACGTAAATCAAGATATTTTAATTTTTCTGTAACTAAAACTTCATCACTATAGGCATGTACATGAAGATGATGCCTTTTGGCAATATCAAAGCATTTTTTTATATCATCATATGATAAAAAACTATTATAAATTTTATTCCCAGTTTTAAGATCATAAATTTGAGAGCCATTATTAAAAATTCCATAAGTTGCATTACACTGACTACATAATTTTTTACTTACAGAATAAGATTTTCCTGTACAAATCGCAAAATCTATATTTTTTTCGCTCATCATATTAATTGCATCAAAATTTGCATCAGGAATAAAATTATTTTCACTAATAATTGTTCCATCCAAATCACTAGCAACTAATTTAATAGCCATAAACTAAATCTCCTAAAAATTTTTAATATTATATAATAAAAGCCAAATAAAATCAATGTTTGAAAAAAGCTATCTAGTATGATAATATAAAAAAATAAAAAACACGCATGGAGTAAAAAAGTAGAGAATAAATGAATATATATATAAACTTAAATAAAGCAATAAAATACATAGAAGAAAATCTTGAAGAACAAATCGAGTATAAAAAAATAGCACAAATATTAGGTATGAATGAATATACTGCACAGACAGCATTTTATGTTTTATGTAATATAACAATTGCGGATTATATAAGAAAGAGAAGATTATCAAATGCAGGGTATGACTTATATAACGGAAATGAAAGTATTACAGAAATTGCAATTAAATACCAATATACTAGTCCAACAGCTTTTTCAAGAGCATTTGAAAAATTTCATGGAATAAAGCCAAGTTTAGTGAAACAAAAGCCACATGGATTAAAAATATTTTCTAAACTTGAATTTGATGAAGAGCAAAAAGAAAAAACAACAATAGAATATAAAATTATAGAGAAAGAAGAACTAATTTTATTCGGAATCGGAAAGAAAACAACAATAGAAAATATACAAAAGGAAGCACCTTTAATTTGGAAAAATGAATATGACAAATATGGAAAAGATTATGGATATTTTGATTATGGAATGACATCATATTATGGAAATAGATTTGAATGCCAAAACTGCAAGTATTGGGTTTTATACGAAAGAAAAATAGAGAATAAAGATTTTCAAAAAATAGTAATACCGAAATCAAAATGGATAGTATTTAGAATAAACTCACAAGAAACTAAAGATATACAAGAGACAACTCAAAAATTTTATAAAGAATTTTTACCAAGTACAAAATATAAAATCAGAGAAATACCAGAATTAGAACATTACTATGATGACATAACTGATTTTATGATTCCAATAGAAGACTGACATTTTTTTTAATAAAAAAGTCAGTCATTTTTTTTGCAAAAGAATTATCCTATATATTAGGAGAGGATGTTTATGAAAAAATATATTTCAGAAATATTTTTTACCACAGAATTTGTAAATGAAAATGAATGGCTAAAATTCATTTTAGAAATATCAAGATTAAATGGTTTCTTAAGAAGCTGGAAAATATATATAAAAATAGAACAAAATATAATTAAGTATTATATTATCACAAGAAGAAAAATGCCGACAATTTTAAATTGTTCAGGAGATTTTTTATTAAAAAATATACAACATTTTGAAAAAGTAAAATCAAATTTATTTTTTTTATATTTAGTAACAAACAAAGAAAAAAACATAATAGATATTTTTGACAAGAATGAAGCTAAGTATAGACAAATATTAAAACAAATAGAAATAAAAATAAGGCCATTTAAAAAAGATAATTATTTTACAAAAACAAATCTTTTTTTTGAAAATAATATTGGTAAAAAATCAAAAGGCAAAACTCTTTTTTTTATACCACATACTGGAATAAGCATAGATTTTACAAAACATACCAGATTTTTGTACAAAAAAGATGGTATAAGATACTTGAAATTAGAAAAATCTATGCATTTATTTGGAAAAAAAGAAAGCGAAGAAAATTTATTAGAGGTAAACACATTTCCATACACACAAGACAAATATTATTTAAACATAGCAAGTTATGATTTTGAAAAACATTCCTTAATTGTGGGAGCAAGCGGTACAGGAAAGTCTAAACTAATAGCAACATTAATTAAAAATATATATGACAATGAACTTTTAAGGAAAAGAAATAAAATTATAGTAATTGATCCTCATAGTTCTTTAGAAGACGATATTGGTGGATTACAAAATTCTGAAATAATAAATATGAAAGAAAAAGATAATACAACTGATTTATGGATTAATTCTAAAGAAAATGCAAGTAGTAGCACAGAAATTCTATTAAGTATTTTAAAAAATATTTTTGGAGAGCAGTATAATTCAAAACTGGAAAGAGTACTAAGACATAGCATTTATATTTTACTAAAACAAAGTAAATTAAATTTTGAAACATTAAGAAAATTATTAACATATACAGAATATAGAACCAAATTAATAAGAGAATCAAATGATATAGAAGAACATGTAAAAGAATTTTTTTTGACAGATTTCAATGAAATAAAATCTAAATCATATCAAGAAGCAATATCCCCAATTATTTCTTTAATAGAAGAAATGCAAATGCTTCCAGCTTTTCAAAACGAAGGGAAAAGAACTGTAGAAGAATTAATTGAAAATAATTTTTTAACATTATTTTCATTAAATCAAGCAGAATTAGGGGAAAAAGTTACTAAAACAATTTCAGGACTAATACTAGGAATTATTTTTCATTTAGTACAACAAAAAGAATTCAATGAACATTTAATTCTTATAATTGACGAAGTAGCAATTGTAGAAAACCCAATATTAAGAAATTTATTATCTGAAGCTAGAAAGTATAATTTATCAGTAATATTAGCTCAACAATACTTTGGGCAGATAAGTAAAGAATTAAAAGAAGCAATTTTTTCAAATGTAATGAATTATTACACTTTTAGAGTTTCAAGAGAAGATGCTGTAATTTTAAGCAATCATTTACAAATGGAAATGGCAGTAAAAAATTCATATCATAATAGAATTAAATTAATAACAGAATTACCAAACAGAGATTGTATTGTAAGAATAAGCAAAGCTGGAATGCTGATACCATCTTTCAGATGTAGGACATTGGATTTTAAATCAATACCAAGTAATAGAAAGATTTTAGAAAAATCATCAAATGCAAAAATAGGAAGAGAAGAAATTGAATTAGTAAAAGATGAAGAATTTAACTTAGGAAATACAATAGATTTGAAAGCTTTAATGAATTCTCAATCTACAAGTAGGAGGAAAATAAAGTATGAATGATGTAGAATCATTAAAAGTCGCTTCAGAAATATTCTTTAATATATTTCAAAAAGAAAATCCATATACTTTAGATGAATTAAGAGAAAAATTTGCATTTGATGTAAAACTTCCAAGAAAAGTCAAAGACAGTTTAACAGGAGAAGAAACATGGACTGAAATGGAAAATGCAGAATTATACATAAAACAAAATAATATGGATAGATATGATGCTACAAGGGGATGGATAATAAATAAAAGAAAAGTATCAACCCTGGAAGATATAATAAATCTTTGGAAAAAAATTAATTATATAACAACAGAAAGAATATATGATTCAGATAATGTTCACAAAAGCGATACAATTTATAATTGTTCAAACGTTTACCACTCAACAGACTGCAGATCGAGTAAAAACATAATATTTTCAGATGGACTGGCAGAAAGTGAAAATATGATTGCATCACAAAGAACAGCAAGTTCTAGTAATTGTATTAGAGTAGACGATTCTGGTTCTTGTTCAAATAGCTATAATGTAATATGCTCAGCTAAAATTACAAATTCTATTTTTATTCAAGATTGCAATAGTTTGTATGAATGTATGTTTTGTTCGCATATATCTAACAGAAGATACTGCATTGCAAATATGCAATTTGAAAAAGAAGAATATTTTAAAATAAAAAAAGTTATTATAGATTGGATATTAAGCAATTAATTGAAATTTAAGCTAAAATTTGCTAAAATGAACTTGATTATAGTTTTAGGAGAGGCAAATGAGAAATATAAAATTAATAATTGAATATGACGGCAAAAATTTCAATGGATGGCAAAAGCAACCAGATAAATTAAATATTCAGGGTGAAATAGAAAGAGCTATAGAAGAAATAACAGGGGAAAAAGTGGAATTAATTGCTTCAGGAAGAACTGATGCAGGAGTTCATAGTTTAGGACAAACAGCAAATTTTAAAACAAATTCAAAAATAGAAATAGGTAAATTTGCAAAAGCAATAAACTCTAGACTTAAAAAAAGCATAGTAATAAAATCAGCAGAAGAAGTTGATGAAAAATTTCATAGTAGATATTCAGTAAAATCCAAAACATATAGATACATAATAAATAATTCAGAAAATGGAAGTGCAATTTATAGAGAACTTGAGTATCATGTATCAAATCAATTGGACTATGAAAAGATGAATAAAGCAATAAAATATTTTGAAGGTGAACATGATTTTAAAGCTTTTAAAGCTAGCGGAACAAGTAGCAAAAGCAGTGTAAGAAAAATATTGCATGGTGAGGTAAGAAAAGAAGGAGAAAGAATAATAATAGAAATAACCGGAACAGGATTTTTATATAATATGGTAAGAATAATTGCTGGAACTCTATTAGAAGTTGGATTAGGAAAAATAGAACCAGAAAAAATTACAGAAATAATAGAAGCTAAAGATAGAAGCAAAGCAGGAAAAACATTACCAGCACATGGTTTATATTTAGTTAAAGTAGAATACTAAAATCACATTTTAAAATAATAAGAATATTATATATAAAAAACTTTTGAAGGAGATACATATGAATGATATTTTGCTTTTATTCTTTGCACTACCTGTTGCAATAACTATTCTTTCCATAATAGGTCAAACTTTAATACATAGTCCAATTAAAATAGCAGGTATTACATTTTCAATATTACTAATAATTACTTTTTCAATAGCAGATGAAACATTTTTAATATATACAATTTTATATACTATTCTTTCATATGCTGTTGCTTGGATAACTTCACAGTGGCTTAATAATCAAAATGAAGATAATTGTTTGAATCAATTAATACAAGCAACAAATGCGGAAAGCTTACTAAATACGCAAAACACAACTAATCAAGTAAATGATAATATAAGTAACACAAATCGCGTTGGATGTAACTGCAGAAGAAGATTTTAAAGGGCGTCATTTTATAGACGTCCTTTTATCATACAATTTTATTAATCAAGAAGATGAAAAATAATTAATAAACAAAATATTGTTTATTAATGAAAGGCTAAAACTATTGAGTATTATGACAAAATATGTTATAAAATTAGTATAATTATTTAGGAGAAATATATGAGATTAGACAAATTTTTAAAAATGAGCAGAATTATAAAAAGACGCAGTGTTGCAAACGAATTTGTAGATAGTGGAAGAGTTAGCGTAAACGGGAAAATTGCAAAAGCAAGTTATGAGGTGAAAGTAGGAGATATTCTAGAAATACAATTTGGTGATAAAACATCTAAAATTCAAATTTTAACAATACCAAAAGTTGAAGGAAAAGATGTATCTGAAATAATAAAATTATTATAAGGAGATAAATATGGCGGAATTTGTGCATTTACATGTACATAGTGAATACAGTTTACTAGACGGAATGAGCAGAATTAAAGATTTACCAGTAAGAGCAAAAGAACTCGGAATGAAAGCAATTGCCCTTACTGACCATGGCGTAATGTATGGTGCAGTAGATTTTTATAAAGAATGCAAAAAAAATGATATTAAACCTATTATAGGATGCGAAGTATATGTTGCTACTCGAACAAGATTTGATAAAGAAGCAAATATTGATAGTAGCTATAATCACTTAATTTTATTAGCAAAAAATAAAACTGGATATCAAAATTTAACAAAATTAGTCTCTTTATCTTTTATCGAAGGATTTTATTATAAACCACGAATTGATTTAGAAATACTAGAAAAATATAGTGAGGGACTAGTATGCCTAAGTGCATGCTTAGCGGGAAGTTTAAGCCAAGCATTAATAAAAGGAGATACACAAAAAGCAGAAGAAATTGCATTATGGCACAAAAGAGTATTTAAAGATGACTATTATATTGAAATTCAGCATAATGGATTAAGACAGCAGATAATGATAAATCAGAAATTGATTGAGCTTGCAAGAAAATTAGATATACCACTAGTTGCGACAAATGATGCACATTATTTAAAAAAAGAAGATAGTTATTTTCATGAAGTCTTATTATGCATTCAAACAGGAAAAAGAATGTCTGATGAAGATAGAATGAAATTTGAAACAGAAGAATTCTATATAAAATCGCCAGAAGAAATGGCAGACTATTTTTCAGAAATTCCGGAGGCTGTGGAGAATACAGTAAAAATAGCAGAAAAGTGTAACTATGACTTCGAATTTGGCGTAACTAAATTACCTAATTACGATGTACCTAAAGAATATGAAACACATGCAGATTATTTCAAACACTTATGCTATGAAGGAATAAAGAAAAGGTATGGAGAAAACCCATCTAAAGAAATAATGGATAGATTAGAATATGAAATATCTGTTATTGAAAAAATGGGATATGTAGACTACTTTTTAATTGTTTGGGATTATATAAATTATGCAAAATCAGTTGGAATACCAGTAGGACCAGGGCGTGGATCTGGTGCAGGATCTATTGCGGCATATGCAATTGGAATAACTGATATAGATCCAATAAAATATGGCTTAATTTTTGAAAGATTTTTAAATCCTGAAAGAATTAGTATGCCAGATTTTGACGTTGATTTTTGCTATGAGAGAAGACAAGAAGTTATAGAATACGTTGAGAGAAAATATGGAAAAGATCATGTTTCACAAATTATAACTTTTGGAACGATGGCTGCAAGAATGGTAATAAGAGATGTTGGAAGAGTTTTAGATTATCCATATGCAGAAACAGATAAATTAGCTAAAATGATACCTATGGAAGTACATATAACAATTCCAAAAGCACTTGAACAAAACAGAGAATTAAAAGAGTTATATGAAAAAGATGAACAAGTAAAACAACTAATAGATATAGCTATAAAATTAGAAGGCTTACCAAGACAAGCTTCAACACATGCATGTGGAATAGTAATAACAAAAGATCCAGTAGACACATATGTGCCTTTATATGTAAATGATGGAAATATATCAACACAATATACAATGAATTTACTTGAAGAACTTGGACTATTAAAAATGGACTTTTTAGGTCTAAGAACGTTAACAGTTATTTCAGATACGGAGAAGCTTGTAAAACAAACAAGAAATATAGATGTTAAGTACGATAAAGAAATGAATGATCCAAAAGTCTATAAGTTATGGTCAGAAGGTCAAAGCATTGGAATATTCCAATTTGAAAGCCAAGGAATGACTAATTTTATGAAAGACTTAAAACCAGATTGCTTAGAAGACATAATTGCAGGAGTCTCATTATATAGACCTGGACCAATGGACCAAATACCACGATATGTTCAAGGAAAACAAAATCCAGGGCATAATGTTTACACACATCCAGCATTAGAACCAATATTAAATGTAACTTATGGCTGTATGGTATATCAAGAACAAGTTATGCAAATAGTTAGGGATTTAGCAGGATATTCTCTAGGAAGAGCAGACTTAGTTAGAAGAGCAATGGGAAAGAAAAAATTAGACATAATGGCAAAGGAAAGAGAATATTTTATTCATGGGCAAGTTGATGAAAATGGAAATATTGTTGTACCTGGCTGTGTAAGAAATGGAATAGATGAGCAATCTGCCAACAAGATTTTTGATGAAATGGCTGAGTTTGCTAAATATGCTTTTAATAAATCACATGCAGCAGCATATTCAGTTGTATCATACAGAACAGCTTATTTAAAAACATATTATCCAGAAGAGTTTATGGCTGCAACTTTAAATAGTTTTTTAGGAAATTTAGATAAAGTGCCAATATATATTGATGAATGTAAAAGGCTAAATATCGAAATTTTAAAACCTGACATAAATAAAAGTTTTACAAAATTTACTGTCCAAGATGGAAAAATAAGATTTGGATTGGGAAGTATAAAAAATGTTGGGGTAGCAGCAATTGAAACAGTTATAGAAGAAAGAAACAAAAATGGAAATTTTGAATCATTTACAGATTTTTGCGAAAGAATTCAAAGCGGAACAATCAATAAAAAATGTATAGAATGCTTAATCAAAGCAGGATGCTTTGATGAGATGAAACAAACAAGAGCAACACTTCTAGCATCATATGAAAAAATATTAGATACAATAAGCAATCAGGGAAGAAATTCTTTAGAAAATCAAGTTACAATGTTTGATTTTGTAGAACCAGAAGAAACTACCAAATATCAATACACAATTTTAAAGGAATTAGAACAAAAAGAAATTTTAAGTCAAGAAAAAGAAATGCTAGGTATATATATTTCAGGACACCCACTTGAAAAAATAAAGGAAGAAATAAAAAGACAAACAAATATAAATTCGATACAAATAAAAGACTTAAACGAAGAAAATATTTCTGGATTTAAAGATGGGCAAATTGTAAAATATGCTGGAACAATAACTAGTATAAAGAAAAAATATACAAAGAAAAATACAATTATGGCATTTGTAACAGTAGAAGATTTATATGGAAATATTGAAATTGTTATATTCGATAGTGTATACTCTAAGTGTGATAATATTTTAGTAGAAGACAATGTTGTACTTGTAGAGGGAAGATTAAGCATAAAAGAAGATGAAGAAGCTAGAATTATAGTACAAAGCATAAAAGAATTTTCAGAAGAAAAAACAAGCATGCAAAAGAAAAATGAATTGATTATAGATATCACAGAGTTAACAACAGAACAAAAAGAAAAATTAAAAGGAGCAATAAAATTCTTTTCAGGTGATAGAGTAAACACTAAAATTAATGTTGCCGAAAAAAATGAAATAAAACCCTGTGGTGCAATTTATTTAACAGATGAAATTTTAAATGAATTTAAAGAGATAGTTGGAGGAAAAAATGTGGTACTCGAGTAATTACGTGAGCTTAGACAAAAGAAAAATAATGAAGACTTTTTGGCAGAAAGTTGCAGGAAGACTGGAAGTAACAACAGGAAATATCAAATATGTGAGACCTCTAAATTATGAAACAGATGAAAAAAGAGTAATTATAGATGAAGATTCACCAGTTTTAAATTTAAAAAATAATAATTTACCACTATTTGAAGATGCATTAACAGAATATGTTAAAACTTTTTTTGCAAGCGAAAGAAACTGGGCAAATCCAATTACAGCTTGTTGTAATCAAGAAGACAAATTAGTACATGCAATTTCAGCATTATGGCTAAATGCTACCTATGATGATTTTGATAGACCAATAGAATTTATAAAAAGATACACAAATTTCTTAAAAGATAATACGTTTGAGGAATTTACATATGGAAAATCAATATCTGGTATCCAAACTCTTCATGATTGCGAACTACAAATTACAGAAGATGAACAGGGAGAGTTCCAAGAAACTCCCACAGCAATAAATTTTACTGTAAAAAAAGGAGAGTTTGAGAAAGTATTACCAAGAATTGCTTTTGGAATTAGTGATAACACAGCATACATTTATGGTGTACAAGGATTGAAAAGAGAGTCGGGAGAATCACCAGAAATTAAAAAAATAAACAGAAGTAGGTATGCTGTAAACAACAAAAACACAATGCCAGAAGATTATCAAAATGTTTATTTAAAACAAGAGCCATATGCGTATATAAGTTTATTTGCATTTTTAACTATGTTAAAACAAAAAGGAATAACAAAAGTTGCTTTACCATCATTTTTACCAATAAGATATGAAAATAAAGAAAAAACATTAGAACAAAGAACAAGTAAATTAATAAGTGAATTACCTGATAATGGCGAAACAACTAAAGAAAAACGAAAAATTGAAAAAGATGCAGAACAAATAAAAAACGATCAACAGCGTATACAATATAATATTACTAATAAATTTCTAGCATATATTACTAGAATGGAATGCGAAGTACATGGAATAGAGATAACTGCAGTTCCCGAGGATACAGGTGGAAGCATGTGGTTAGATATAGCTAAAATGCAACCTAGTGAAAAGACAAATCCTATTTTTAGTGAAATATATGCAAAAATAGAAGATTTAATGAAAACAAAAGAAGAAAGTGAAGAAACTACAGAAAAAGAAGAAAGATAAAGGAGTATTAATATGAATACAGAAGATAGTGTAAAAATTACGCAAGAAGAATTAAACAGAAGTATTGAAACAATACGAAAGTTGTGGAATTATTATGGAGAAAAGATAGTAGGACAAAAAAGTTTGGGACTATCCTTAATAATATCATTAATAGCGAATGGACATATTCTATTAGAATCTGTTCCAGGACTAGCAAAAACAACAGCAGCTAAAGTTATAACAGATGCAGTTTCTGGAAAATTTTCAAGAATACAATGTACACCAGATTTGCTACCAAGTGATATTATAGGAACTCAAACTTTTAATTATGCCCAAAATACTTTTGAAACAAAATTAGGACCAGTATATGCAAACTTTGTTTTATTAGATGAAATTAACAGATCAAGTGCAAAAACACAAAGTGCTATGCTAGAAGCAATGCAAGAACATCAAACAAGTATTGGTGGAGTTATATACAAAATGCCAGAGGTATTTATAGTAATAGCAACACAAAACCCTATAGAACAAGAAGGAACATATCTATTATCAGAAGCACAATTAGATAGATTTTTAATAAAAGAAAAAATCGATTACCCTAATGTAGATGAAGAAATGGAAATATTAAACAGAATAGAAAAAGATGCTTTTTCAAACAATCAGGCTATTCTAGGACTTGAAGATGTAAAGTTCTTACAAGAAATGGCAAAGAAAGTATATATAGATAATTCAGTAAAAAGATATATCGTAGAAATAATTAATGCAACACGAAACACAGATAAAATAATTTCAAAAGACTTATCTAAGTATGTAACAATGGGCTCAAGCTCAAGAGGTGCAATAGCATTTATGGAGTGTGCAAAAGCCTTAGCATTAATAAGAGGAAGAGCATACGTAATACCAGAAGATATAAAATCATTAAGTTACAATGTGTTAAGACACAGAATTGAATTAAATTATGCAGCTGTAGCAGATGACGTAAAAGTTGAAACTATAATTGATGCCATAATGGAGGCGATTAAAACACCATGAAAATGAGTTATATAACCAAAATAAAAGCTAATATTTCAATATATGCCAGCAAAAAGACATCAAATATTTTAGATGGAGCATACAAATCAATATACAAAGGAAGAAGTATGAACTTCGAAGACCTGAGAGAATATGTTATAGGAGATAACATAAAAGATATTGATTGGAAAGCATCTGCTAGAAGCGGAAATGTCCTAATAAAGCAGTATATTGCTGAAAAAAAGCATAATATTATGCTAGTAATGGACACAGGGAAAAAAATGATGGCAGATACCAAAGAGGAAGAAGCAAAAAAGGATGTAGCAATAGCAACTGCTGGAACTATTGCATATTTAGCTAATAAAAATGGGGATTATGTAGGTGCAATATATAATAAAAATGAAGAAATAAAATTTTTCCCATTCAAAGAAGGTCTATTTAATATAGAAAGAATACTTTCTAACTATGATAGTGATGCTGATTGCGAAGACACAAATAACATAGAAAAAATGATTGACTATATAAAGAAAAATATAAAAAGAAAAATGATAATCTTTATAATTACAGATTTACAAGGAATAGATGCAATAAAAGAAAAGCAAATAAAAGATATATCAGGAATGCATGATGTTATGGTAATAAATATCAGTGATGCAGATATGACAGGAGAAAGCGCATATGATGTTGAAAATAATATCTACATACCACGTCTATTCCTACAAGATAAAAAATTACATGAACTAGAAGAAAAAACAAAAAATGATTTATACAAAAAAAAGAAAAAGATGTTTGAAAGAACTAGAGTATCAACAATAACAGTAGATAGTGAAAA
Organism: uncultured Clostridia bacterium; assembly: GCA_947594845.1. Lineage (GTDB taxonomy): Bacteria > Bacillota > Clostridia > TANB77 > CAG-508 > UMGS1994. The sequence goes on from CANQEI010000008.1 coordinate 40,375, forward strand.
AGAAATTACCTCACAAATTATAAAATTATTAGAAAGGCATAGAAATGCAAATATCCGTTAGTTTACAATCACCATATTCATATTCAATATATCCAATAATTATAATAGGAATATTAGTTGTTATATCATCATTAATTTTATATTTTTATAAAATAAAAGAAAAGGAGACTCCAAAAACACCAGAAGAAATAAAACAATTTGTTCCTAAAAATTTAAATACGTTGAAAAGTAAATACATAAAAAAGATAAATATTCTTGAAGAAAAATTACTTACAAATAAAATTAATATAAGAACCGCATATCAAGGCTTAAGTAGTATAATAAGATATTTTGTATATGAAGTAACAAACATAAAAGTTCATAATTATACCCTAAAAGATATAGAAAGATTAAATATGCCGGTTTTGTCTGAACTTATTCAAGAATATTATGCACCAGAATTTGCAGAAAGATCATTAGGAAATATAAAAGCATCATTAGAAAAAACTAGAAAGGTAATAGAAAAATGGAACTAACATATCCTCTTGTTTTATACATAGGAATACCTATTTTAATAGTGTTAATCATATTAATTAGTATAAAAAGAAAGAAACCCAACTACAAAAATGGTAAAAAAATAGCTAATACGCAATATGCAAAAAAAGTACCATATTATCAAAAAATATTACAGCAGTATAGAATACTTTCTATCATAATAAAAATAATTTGCGTAATCACAATAGTAATATCTTTAGTACTTTTATCAAGACCTTCAAAAGTTGAAACAAGTGAGACCAAAAGATACAGTAGGGACATTTTTTTATGCCTAGATGTTTCAACATCTGTTATAGATTTAGATCAAAATTTAGTCTCTGAAATGAAAGATACTGTTAAAAGTTTAAAAGGTGAAAGATTTGGTATATCAATTTTCAATACATCTTCAGATGTTATTGTACCACTTACAGATGATTATGAGTATGTTTTAGAAACTTTAGATAAATTAGAGGAAGCATTCGAATCATATAGTTCTACTGGGCTATATCCAACATTTTTGCAGGCAGGAACATTAGTTGGAAATATGGAAAGAGGAAGTTCTATAATAGGGGAAAATTTAGCATCATGCTTGTATAGTTTTCCAAATTTAGAAGAAGAAAGAACAAGAATTGTTTTATTTGCAACTGACAATGATGATTATGCTATGTCAAAACCTGTAGCAACTTTAGAAGATGCAGGAGAAATTGGTAAAGAAAATAAAATAGTAGTTTATGCAATATGTCCTAAAGCAACTACAGACATAGATAAAGAAGAACTACAAGATGTGGTAAGAACGACTGGCGGAGAACTTTATACAGAAGATGGAAAAGAAACAGTTTCAAATATAGTACAACAAATAGAGTCAAAACAAAAAACGGAAATAGAAGGATCTAAAGAAACGAAAAGGTTAGATAAACCAGAAATTCCTTTTATAATTTTATTAATATCAATAATAGTATTATTTATAACAAGTAAAAAGGTGAAAATATGATAGTATCTCCAATAATCCCAATATGGTTAATGGGAATAATTTGTGTAATTTTAATAATTTTAAAAAGTAAAAACTGGAAAACTTTTATAAGACAAATAATTATAGTTATTTTATTATTTTTAATAAATTTAAGAATAATGATACCATCTAAAAATGCAAAAGTAGTAGAAACCAATTTAAATGTCTTTTTAGTAATTGACAATACAATAAGCATGGTAGCGGAAGATTATAATGGAAATAAAACAAGACTAAGTGGAGTAAAAAAAGATTGCGAGTATATAATTGAACAATTATCTGGATCTAGTTTTTCAATAATAACTTTTAACAATACTTCCAAAATTTTAACTCCAATGACCAAAGACAATGATATGACATTAGGAGCATTAGACACAATTTCACCTATAGATGAATTTTATGCTAGAGGAACTACAATGAATGTTGTATTAGAAAATTTAGAAACATCATTAAAAAGGGGAGCTGAAAAAGAAGGTAGAAGAAATATTGTATTTTTCATAAGTGATGGAGAAATAACAAATGAAGAAGAATTAAAATCTTTTTCAAGTACAAAAAAATATATTTCAAATGGAGCTGTATTAGGATATGGAACAGACAAAGGCGGAAAAATGAAAGTTAAAGACATGTATTCCGATAAAGAAGAATATTTGGAAGATACTTCAGCCGATTATCCATATCCAAAAGCCGTATCTAAAATTGATGAAGAAAATTTAAAGAAAATTGCCAAAGATATGGATATAGATTATATTCATGCTACAAAACAATCTAATATTGAATCAAAAGTTAAAGAAATAAAAAGAGATGCGATTCAAAATTTAGGTGATACACAAAAAATGCTTTATGATGACATATATTTTATATTTGTAATTCCACTTTTAGGAATGCTACTATTCGAATTAATAAACTACAGGAAAAATCTATAATACAAAGAGAGGAAACATAAATGAAAAAGACTTTATTAATATTAATAATAATCGAAATAGTAATAGTAATAATATTCTTAAGGTTTGCATGCGTATTTTTTATTAATGAGAGATTTTTAATAAATTATAGAAAAGAAAAATATAATATAAATTCGATAAAAATATTGGCTTTTGCAAATTTTAGTGAAAGTTATATATATCACTACAATCAAGGAAATTTATTTTATAAAAATGGGAAATACAAAGAAGCTATAAATGAGTATTATAAGGCATTAGAAAAGTATATACCAAAGGGAAAAGAATGTTCAATAAGAATAAATTTAGCACTTGCTAAAATTGCAACAATAGAAGACATAAATAGTGAGGAAGATAGGCAAAAGAATATAGATACACTATTATCAGCCAGAAACGTATTATGTGAAAAAGGATGTGCTAATTCAAATGATAATAATGGACATAGCGAAGAAGCAGAAAAACTTAAGCAAGATATAGATAAATTATTAGAAAAATTACAAAATCCTGATAAAAACGAAGAAGAAAAAGAAGAAAACAAACAACAACAAGAAGAAGAAAAAAAAGAAAAGAAAGATGAAAATGATAAGAAAAAAGAAGAACTAAAAAAGAGACAAAAAGAAGCAATACAAGAACGACAAAAAGAAATTGAAGAAGATGAAAATTTATGGAAAAATACAGGAGTAGATTCATACTATGATGGCAAAAAGTGGTAATACTTTACAAATTATAAAAATATGTTATAATAGTATACATAGTAAAAAACAAAGAAAAAGAGGAGTACATTTATAACTACTAGAAAGAGAATAGAAGTTATTAGCTGAGAGCTTCTAATAGCAAGATAAATGGAAGTAGCTTTTGAGTTGATATGATGAGAAATATAAAATAGTCATATCCGTATAAGATACGTTAAAATCTTTAAGAGAAGCCAAAATAATTTATGCCATAAAAGTGCATAATGGTAAATTAAGGTGGTACCACGAGTAAATTTCGTCCTTACAAAATGTAAGGGCGTTTTTTTTATAATATAAGAAAAAATCAAAAAAGGAGTAAAAATATGCCTGGATATGCAATACACATAGCAATAGCAAATAAGTACATATGGAATCATCCACGAGTCAATAACATAAAAGAATTTATAAATGGTGTCATTGCACCAGACTTAACAGATGACAAAAATGAAACACACTACAGTAAATCTGGAAGTGCACACACAAATTTATTAGCTTTCTTAGAAAGCAATGAGATAGATACAAGTTTTAATCAAGGATATTTTCTGCACTTAATAACAGATTATTTGTTTTATAATAAATATTTTACAAATTATAGTAAAGATTTATATGAAGACTATGATATTTTAAACAAAGAGATAATTGAAAAATATAAAGTTGTATTACCAACAGAAGTTGAAAAATATGTGAATTTTAAGTCAGGAAAATTGAAAATTCTTGAAAGAGAAAAACTAGAAAATATGATAAAAGAAATTTCAGAAAAAAGTTTAGAGGAATATAAGGAAGAAATTTTAGGAGGTAAACTATGATAAAAAAACTAAATGATAAACTTGAACCAAAAGAATTTGAAGAAAAAATATACGAAGATTGGGAGAAAAAAGGATATTTTAAGCCAGTACAAGGAAGAAAAAATGAAACTTATTGTATTATGATGCCACCACCAAATGTAACAGGAAAACTACATATGGGGCATGCCTTAGATGATACACTTCAAGATATTTTAATCAGATTTAAAAGAATGCAAGGATATAAAACATTATGGCTTCCAGGCTCTGACCATGCTGCAATATCAACTGAAATGAAAGTTGTACAAAAATTGAAATCAGAAGGAAAAAATAAACAAGAATTAGGAAGAGAAAAATTTTTAGAAGAAGCATGGGCATGGACAAAAGAGTATGGAGGAATTATACAAAAGCAACAAAGAAAATTGGGATGTTCATGTGATTGGGAAAGAAATAGATTTACATTAGATGAAGGAATGTCTGAAGCAGTTTTAGAGCAATTTATTAGATTATACAATAAAGGACTAATTTATAGAGGAAAAAGAATGGTAAATTGGTGCACAAGCTGTAATACATCAATTTCAGATGCAGAAGTTGAATATAAAGAAGAAGCATCTCATTTATGGCATATAAGATATAAAATAACAGGAACAGAAGATAAGTATATTGAAGTTGCAACAACTAGACCAGAGACAATGCTAGGAGATACAGCAGTAGCAGTACATCCAGATGATGAAAGATATAAAGATTTGGTAGGAAAAACATGTATTTTACCAATAATGAATAAAGAAATACCAATAATTGCTGATGAATTTGTTGAAAAAGAATTTGGAACAGGTTGTGTAAAAATTACACCTGCACATGACATGAATGATTATCAAGCTGGATTAAGACATAATCTAGAAATAATAGAAGTTTTTGATGAAAATTTTAAAATGGGAAATTTAGTTCCTGAATATAAAGGAATGGAACTAACAGAGGCACGTAAAAAAATAGTAGAAAAACTTGACGAAATAGGAGCATTAGTAAAAACAGAAGATTATACTCATAATGTAGCAAAATGTGAAAGATGTAAAAGTACAATAGAACCAAAAGTATCTACACAATGGTTTGTAAATATGAAAGAATTAGCAAAAAGAGCAGCCGACAGTGTAAGAAATGGTGAGGTTAGGTTTATTCCACAAAGATATGAAAAACAATATTTTAATTGGTTAGATAATATACAAGACTGGTGTATTTCACGTCAATTATGGTGGGGACACAGAATACCAGCATATTATTGTAAAGAATGCGGAAATATTATTGTATCAAAAACACAACCAGAAAAATGTGATAAATGTGGAAACACAAAACTAGTTCAAGATGAAGATACATTAGACACATGGTTTAGCTCTGCTTTATGGCCATTTTCAACATTAGGTTGGCCAAATACAGAATCAGAAGATTATAAGGAATTTTATCCAACACAAACATTAGTAACAGGGTTTGACATTATAACATTTTGGATTTCTAGAATGATGACACAAGGACTAGAACTTACTGATAAACCACCATTTAAAGATGTTTTAGTACACGGAATTGTAAGAGATGAAAAAGGTAGAAAAATGTCTAAAACTCTTGGAAATGGAATTGATCCATTAGACATTATTGAGAAATACGGAACAGATAGCTTAAGATTCTCTTTATTATCAGGAACAACAATGGGAAATGACATAAGATTCATGCCAGATAAATTAGAGCAAGCTTCAAATTTTGCAAATAAAATTTGGAATGCAGCTAAATTTGTAATTAGTAATTCAGCAGACGAAGAAAAGGTAAGAAAATTCTGCTATGAAGCTTTTGAAAAAAATAAAGCATATGACCCAGCATATTTCAAAATAGAAGATAAATGGATTTTAAATAAATTTGATAAATTAGTAGTAGATGTTACAAAAAATATTGAAAACTATGATTTAGGAATAGCACTAGACAAAATTTATAATTTTATTTGGAATGAATTTTGTGATTGGTATATTGAAATGGTAAAAACAAGAATATATAGTGAAGAAGACGAAATAAAAGTACCTGTAACAGATGTACTTAACCACATTCTAGCATCTTCATTAAAATTATTACATCCATTTATGCCATTTATTACTTCAGAAATATACAAAAATCTTATAGTATTTGGAACAGAAGATTTAATAGTTGCAAAATGGCCTGATATCAGAGAAAAATTTGTATTTGATCAAGAGGAAGATTTTATTGAAAAAATCAAAAAAATAATAGTAGAAATCAGAAATATTAGAACACAGAAAAATGTACATCCAAGCAAAAAAACGAAGTTAATAATAGTAACTGACAAATATGAAAAAGAAATAAAAGAATCAGAAGAATTTTTACAAAAACTAGGATTTAGCAATGAAATTATAATTCAAAAACAAGAAAAAGACATACCAGAAAATGCAATTTCTATAGCCGTAGATGATATAAAAGTATTTATACCTTTTGAAGAATTAGTAGATATACAAGAAGAAGTTGAAAGACTAGAAAATGAAAAGAAAAGATTAGAATCAGAAGTAGAAAGATGTGAGAAAATGTTGTCTAATCAAGGATTTATTTCAAAGGCACCAGAGAAGAAGATAAATGAAGAAAAAGAAAAACTTGAAAATTATAAAAATATGCTAAAAAGCGTAAATCAAAGATTAAAAAACATGAAATAAATTAATAAACAAAGTGAACGGACGGGTAAAAACCCGTCCGTTTTTTTTATCATGTGCTATCATTTGAAATCCAATTTAGTAACAGTCGCAACCTCAGGATCTGTCGACATATGATACTCGATTGAAACCTCAGCACCGATGACAAGTTTTATGGGTTGCTTATTATTTCTTTCAATGGATGACATAAAAATCAAATCATCAGTCGAATCCAGCAAGAAGTAATAATAAGTGTATCCTTCAAGTTGAGCTGTTTGAACTTCAACAACATGACCATCGGCAGAATGAGTTTCAGCAATAGTTGTATCATCAGAAGGATCGTTAATATCAGCCATGCCAAGGCGACTTCTGTATTTAGAAATAGCCTCATCAATTGTGTTAGCTTCTACAACAATCGAATACTGAGCGACATTGCATAAAGCATACTTTTGCACAAGCCCAGCACCATCTTTCAATGTCATGAAATATGTTTCAATCCCATCGACATTAATAATAGTTGGAAAGGACGCTGAATAGCGCAAATTTTGTACTAAACCTTCAGCCGCAGCCTGTGCAGATGCTTCTTCAGAACCACTCACATTATAAAACTTGGCTTTACCTGTTTTGGGACTGATAAGAACAAACCCAATAATAGTTTCTGCCTTGTTAGTAGGAGTAATACCTGTGTAGAAGACAATTTCTCCAGTGCTGGTAAGAATAGAGTTATAACCATCAAAAGGAGTATACTCATTATTTTGCCCATTGTCTTCATCTTCTCTAACACTATCGCGATAAGCATATGCTGTGCGATATTTTTTTGTGTTTGAGAAATTGAAGTAACCATTTTGCAGACCATAATGGTCTTTAAGAAGATTCATTAAGTAGCTCACGCTATGGACATGATCAACCCACTGAGGAAGATCACCAATTGCATATTCTACAGATTCACCAGTAACTGCATCTGTTATCACAGCAGTATTTTCTAACATTCCTCCACGAAGTCCAATGTGAGAAGTTTTTACAGCAGTAATCCAGAAAGGATTTCCATTGTCATCAACTTCAAAAAAGGATTTAGAAAAAATATATGATGGATACTGACTGTGAAGATGTCTTGATAAATCTTTACTAAAATACGCATCAGGTGAAAAAATCATAGGTACTTGAAGTTCAACATACTGAGCATTTTGCGTTTTGGCATTAACCAACACATAACCAGGAATACTACCAGCTTTATTTGCTTGAAAGAATCCACTGTACTCTAAAGGAGAAATACGATATTCTTCTCCATTTATTGATACAAGATTGTATTCATCATCTACTTCATACCAAGAAGCATTTGCAATATTACCTATAGTACGATCACCAAGGCGCTGAGCGGTTTTTACATCAACAGATACAATATCCGAAGAATTTGCACTGATGACATCCTGATTGAAATTCCCATCTTCTATTTGCAGGAGATTACTGTACGTTTCTGAATTGAACATTCTCCAAGATGGAATCGATGTTATAAGGATACTAATAATCCAAATAACGCCAAAGACTAATGCTACTACTGCAATGGGGTAAACACTGAATACTTTACCGATTTTTTGCTTGAGTGTGTCCATACGCCAAAGACCTAATTCGCTACTCCCTGAAACACGAAAACAAATGAATCCAACGAGCAAGTTGACAAGAATGGCAAGAAAAGCCATAAAGACAACAAACCACCAGAATTCCAATGAATGAATGTTCCAGGGCGGAAGCAGGAGATAGTTGAACAGAGCAATCAGAGCGAGCACAATGATTGCTGAAATCACTACTCCTAACCGGTTGACGAGATTGAGTTTTTTAGCCATGATAAGCCTCTCTTTCTGGGAATTATCCCTAAAAAATAGTTGTTCATGTGAACATAATTATTATATCATTAATTATGTAAACATTCAATAAGCTGTCGAAAAAGGTCTTAAATCTGCCAAAATTCGTCAAAGGAAAAAAAGGCAAAAAGAAAGAATATAAAATGTATAAATTTCTAATGGAGGAGTATATGAAAATAAATTTTGATGAGAAGGACAAGCTCTTGAATTTAGAGATTGATGAAGAGATAGACCATCACAGAGCAGAAAATTTAAGGAGGATAGCAGATTATGAAATTCAAAGACGTAATCCTAGAAAAGTTATACTTGATTTTAATAATGTTTTTTTTATGGATAGTGCCGGCATCGGAATGGTAATAGGCAGATATAAAACTGCATCAATGATTGGGGCAAAGTTAGAAATGAAAAATGTAAAAAAAAATATTAGAAAAGTTTTTGAAATGACAGGCATATTAAAAATAATTCCAATAGTAGGGGAGGAGAAGAATAATGAAAAAACAATATGATAATGAAATGAAATTAGAAATATTAAGTAAATCATGTAATGAAGCTTTTTCAAGAATTGCAGTGTCTGCATTTGCGGCACAACTAGATCCTACAATTGAAGAATTATCAGACATAAAAACGGCAGTTTCAGAAATAGTTACAAATGCTATAATTCACGCTTATGACAGTAATGATGAAATAATAACTATTCACGGAATGATAAATGAAAATACATTAACAATTGAAATATCGGATACAGGAAAAGGAATAGAAGATATAGAAATGGCAAAAAAGCCATTATATACAACAAAAGCTGAACTTGAAAGATCAGGAATGGGATTTACAATTGTAGAAACATTTATGGATGAATTAAAAATAGAATCGATTTTAGGATTAGGTACCAAAATTACAATGAAAAAGATAATACAAAAAGAAGAAAATTTAATTGAAAGTTAGAGGAAAATAATTTTGTATGAAACTACAATAGAGGAAATCCTAGAAGCACAAAGAGGTAACACAGAAATATTAAATAGTATTGTAGAAAGAAATGCAAGATTAATTTGGAGCGTAGTAAAGAGATTTCAAAATAGAAAATATGATGTAGAAGATTTATTTCAAATAGGTGCTATAGGATTAATAAAATCAATAAAAAAATTTGATGATCATTATAATGTGAAATTATCTACATTTGCAGTACCGTATATTTTAGGAGAAATAAAAAAATTTTTAAGAGATGATGGATTTATAAAAGTTAGCAGAAGCCTAAAAGAATTAAATACAAAAATAAATATATTAAAAAAGGAATATGAGAATAAGGGAAAAGAATTGACAATAGAATGCATAGAAAAGGAATTAAAAGAAACAAAAGAAAACATATTAATGGCAATGGAAATAGATAATAATATTAAATCAATGGATGAAGAAACAAATGAAGAAAATAAAAGTAATAACTTATATAATCAAGTAAAAATTGAAAGTCATGAAGATGAATCAATTAGAAAAATAATTTTGAAACAAGAATTGGAAAGACTAAATGAAAAAGAAAGAAATATAATTATATTAAGATACTTTTACAATAAAACACAAGAAGAGATTGCCCAAAAGTATGGAATCAGTCAAGTGCAAGTATCTAGAATAGAAAAGAAAATATTACTCAAAATGAAAGCAAACATAAAGGAGAGAATTTGAAAAAATTTTTTTATAAAAATTTTCTTATGTATTTAATAATAACAATTTTATCACTATTATTAATACCAATATGTTTTACTAAAAAGTTTAAAATAGAAAAAGCTGTAATTATTGAAAATACTCAAAATAATATGACAGAAATTAATTACGACATAGAGGAAAAACCAATAAAATTATTACATAAATCAGATAATTCTATAGAAGAATTAGGTTTAGAAGAATATTTAATAAATGTTGTTTCAGGTGAAATGCCTGTAGACTATGAATTCGAAGCATTAAAAGCACAAGCAATTGTTGCTAGAACCTATACTTTATATCAAATTGAAAATAGTAAAAAACATGAAAATGCAGATATATGTGATGATTCGAATTGCTGCCAGGCATGGGTTTCAAAAGAAAAAAGATTTGAAAGATGGCAAGAGAATCAAGAAGAAAAATGGGAAAAAATCAAAGATGCAGTATATTCATGTGCTGGTGAAATAATAACATATGAAGGAAAGCCTATAGATGCATTTTTTCATTCAAATAGTGGCGGAAAAACTGAGATACCAATAAACGTATGGGGAGGATCAAACTTCCCATATTTGCAAGTAGTTGAAACAGTAGGAGAAGATGAATATAGCCAATACTATTCAGAAAGGGAATTTACATTACAAGAAGTCGAGAAGAAAATGAAAGACAATTATAAAGATTTTTCAATAAATTGGAATGATAATGATGCAATTTCAATTTTAGAATATACAGAAAGTTCAAGAATTAAAACTATAAAAATTGGAAACAAAAATATTTCAGGAGTAGAAGCAAGAAAAATATTTGAATTAAAATCATCAAATTTTACATTTGAAAAAAATGGAACTAATATTAAATTTAAAGTAATTGGGTATGGGCATGGAGTCGGATTAAGCCAAACAGGAAGCAATACACTGGCAAAACAAGGAAAAAATTATGAAGAAATAATAAATTATTATTATAAAGATGTAAAAATAGAAAAGATAAAAAATAATTAAGTCCTTTCGTATATTTTTAGAAAAAATGTAAATACTGGTAATAACAATAAAATATAGGAGGGAAAAATGAGCGGAAAAAGATATGTAAGTTCAAGTTTAGATAAACAAAAAATATATTATATTATGGGAGTATGTGCCCTTATAGCACTTATAATTTTAATTTTTGGACTTTCTCTATATAGAACAAAACAAAAAGCAAATATTGAAATCTCAGAAATAGAAAATATAACTCCTTCTGATGCAGCAATAGTAAGTACAACAGAAGATAAATCAATCAATGAAGTAGAAAATGAAAATAAAATAAATACAATACCAACAAAAACAATTAATGAAATAATTACACCTGAACCAAAAAAAGAAATTACTCCAGAAGTAGAAGAAACGAAGCCAATAGAATTACATTTTTCAGTCCCAGTAAAAGGAGAAATTCTAAAAGACTATGCAGATTCAAGTTTAGTATATTCGGAGACATTAAAAGAGTGGACAGTGCACTTAGGAATAGATATTAAAGCTGAAAAAGGAAGTGCAGTAGTTGCATCAGAGCAAGGAACTGTAGAATCAATAAAAAATGATCCAAGATATGGAACTACTATAACACTAGTACATGAAAATGGATTTAAAACAATTTATTCAAATTTATTGTCTGCAGATTTTGTATCAGAGGGACAAACTGTAAAGAAAGGACAAACTATAGGATCAGTAGGTGATAGTGCAGCTTTTGAAATTTCAGATGAGCCTCACCTTCATTTTGAAATGGAAAAAGACGGAGAAACAGTTAATCCATCTAACCATTGGGAAAAAGAATAAAAAAGAAAAACACAAAATATATTATTTTGTGTTTTTGCTTTTTATATTAGATTTTGCTTTTTTGGGCGTTATAAATTTTATAAATAAAGTTAAATATATAATTCCAAAAATAAATCCGAATAAAACATCTGTAGGATAATGAACTCCCAAATAAATTCTACTAATACCTATAAAAAATATTAAGGTTATAATAAATGCCACTAAAGTATTACATATAAATCTATTTTTAATAAATTTAAAAGCGTAATAAATAATCAACCCATAAAAAACTACTGACATCATCGCATGAGAACTAGGGAAACTATAAGAAGATTCTGAAGTTAGAAGCATTGTAGTAGTAGGTCGTGGTCTATGAACAATAAATTTTATAATGTTATTAATAATAAGACCAACTAAATTAGCGACAAAGAAAATTTTAAAATATTTTTTATCTTTTACTAATATTGCTACACATAAAATACCTGTAATAATAACTAATGGAGAAGCTAAGGTTGTGATTAATTTCATTATTGTTGTCATTGTAATACTAGGAACAAATAATTGTAATATAAACTGATAAACTGGTAAATCAAATAAAATCATGAATTTCTCCTTCTACAATAAAAAATTATAATATATATATATTTAAAAATCAATGTTGATTTTTAGTTAAAAAAGTGATAGCATAAATCCAACTAGAAAGCGTTATACACAGCAAAGGAGGTTACACTATGAATATAGAGTTACCGAGAAAGTTCACGAAATCAGCCAAAGATAAGCACGTAACAGTGCGGAAGGATGGAGTTTTGGAAATAAAAGGTGCATGGGAATTGTATCCGCTTATGTCAGAACTTACTTACAAGATGAAAGGAAAAACGGTGTGTCAATATTGTCGGAGAAAGATAGAACCCTATCGAATGACAATTGACCACTTATATCCACGAGAGTTTGGAGGAATAAGCATAACGAACAACTTAGGACCAGCATGTGGTAACTGTAATCGCGAAAAAGGTAGTTTAAATGAAGCTGAATACCGCGTAATGAGAACTTTTTCAACGAGAGCTGAAAAAGAAAGATATTACAAAATGTGTATAGCTGAAAAGAATCGAAAAAAATATAATCCACATTATTTAATTGGCTTTGACTTGCCAGAAGAATGGATTGAGTATCGAAACATTAAGCAAATCACAAGCGGGAATAATGCGAAAATATACCGAAAAAGCAAGAGCTACTCAAAAGAACGGGCTTTTATCCGGAAAAACAATGGCAAACTTTCAAGACCTGTAGTTATTTCTAAAAACGGCGTGTTACTGGAATCTGAATCTGTATACTATGCAGCAAAAGATGAAAGAATTACAAGAATACCTGTTGTTGTACTGGAAAATGTAATTGTCATACTTTGATTTTTAATATTCAGTTTCCAAAGGATCCTGGCGATGGTCGGGATCCTTTTAAATTTAAATTGAAATAAAAAAATCTATTGATATAATAAATAAGGAGATTTACATGAAATATATTATTGATAAAATTGAGAAAGATTTAGTTGTATGCGAGAATCAAACAAATCTTAAAATGGAAGAATTTAAAAAAGAACAGTTTCCAAATGACATAAAAGAAGGAGATTGTGTAATATTAAAAGATAATATATTTTTAAAAGATGAAGAAGAAACAGAAAGTAGAAAAGAAAGTATAAGAGAATTAATGAAAAAATTAATGAAAGGATAAATCAATGGCAACAAATTGGACAAAAGAACAACTTCAAGCTATACAAGAAAAGGGAAATAATATTTTAGTAGCTGCTGCCGCAGGTAGTGGAAAAACAACAGTGCTTGTAGAAAGAATAATAAGAAAAATTATAGACGAAAAAGTAGACATAGATAAAATATTAGTCGTAACATTTACAAATGCAGCAGCATCAGAAATGAGAGAGAGAATACTAAACGCCTTATACAAAGAAATAAATAAAGATCCACTTAATATAAGATTAAGAAAACAAATAATTTTATTAAACAAAGCTAGTATATGTACCATTGATTCATTTTGCCTTGACGTAATAAGAAATAATTTTTTTGAAATTGGAATTTCATCTAATTTTAGAATAGCTGATAATACAGAACTTGAACTCCTAAAGCAAGAAGCCTTAGAAGATCTATTTGAAGAATTATATGTTTCAAATGATGAAAAATTTTATAAATTAATTGAACTATATAGTGATTATAAAGATGATGAACAATTAAAGAACCTAATTTTAAAAATATATAATTATATACAAAGTACCCCATTTCAAGAAGAATGGCTAAATGAAAAAATAGAAAAATTTAACATACAAAACATACAAGATTTTGCAGAAACAGTGTGGGGAAAAATTTTATTAAACGATTTTAAAGATGAAGTAAAAAATCAGATAAATATTCTAAAGAATGCTAAAAGTAAACTAGAAAAATTTTCAGAACTTTCAAAATATGAATTAATAATACAAGATGATATTGAACAATTGGAAGAAATTATAAAAAACAATAATTGGGATTTGACATATGAAAATACACAAGTCCTAAAATTTAAAACATGGTCATCAGATAAAAAAATAGTAAGTGATTTAAAAGATAATATAAAACAAATACGTGATAAAGCAAAAGAACGAATAAATAAAGCAATACAAAAAACATTTGTATATAATACACAAGATGCAATTAAAGACATGCATGAAATGTATCCGATATTAGAAGAGATAAAATATGTTACATTAAAATTTTCAAACAAATTTACAGATAAAAAGTCTAGTAAAAACATAATGGATTTTAGTGATATAGAACATTATGCATTAAATATTCTTTTAAAAAAGAATGAAAGCGGAAAATATGAAAAGACACACATAGCTAAGCAATATCAGGAAAAATTTTCAGAAATTGCAATAGATGAATACCAAGATAGCAATTTAGTTCAAGAATTTATATTAACAGCTATTTCAAATGAAAAAAATATATTTATGGTAGGAGACGTAAAGCAGAGTATATATAGATTCAGACAAGCTAGACCAGAACTATTTTTAGATAAATACGAAAAATATGGATTAGAAAAAAATGAATATGGACAAAAAATAAAATTATTTAAAAATTTTAGAAGTAGAAAAAATATACTAGATGTAACAAATATGATATTTCAAAATATCATGAGTAAAGAGTTTGGAGAAATCGAATATGATGAAACTGAATATTTAAATCTAGGTGCTCAATATGATGAACCAAATGATAAAAATGTGAATTATGCAGGAATAACAGAACTAGATATAATTGATTTAAAAGAAAAAATAGAAGATGAAGAAAATGAAAATAATGAAAACAATGAAGAACAATTGCTAGAAAAAGTGGAAATAGAAGCTAAGTATGTTGCAAGAAAAGTACAATCATTAATAAAGTCAAAATACCAAGTGTATGACCACAAAAATGGATATAGAAACATAGAGTACAGAGATATAGTTATATTACTTAGAGCTACAGCTAATGTAGCAAACTTATTTGAAAAAGAATTGCAAAATTTAGATATACCTGTATTTAGCGATCAATCAGAAAATTATTTAGACTCAATAGAAATACAAACTATGATTGCTTTGTTAAAAATAATTGATAACCCATATAGAGATATCCCATTAGTAACAGTGATGAGATCATTTTTAGGAGATTTTACAGATAATGAATTAACGGAAATAAGACTAGTTAAGCCTGATGGATATTATTATGAAGCTGTAAAAGAGAGTATAGAATCTGAAAAAATAGACGATAAACTAAAAAATAAATTAAAAGCATTTACTAATAAAATATCTAAATGGAGAGAAGAAGAAAAATATTTACCATTAAATGAACTAATTTGGAAAATATACAATGAAACAGATTATTATAATTATGTTAGATTAATGCCAAATGGAGAAGTAAGGAAAGCAAATTTAAAAATGCTTTTTGAAAGAGCTAAAGAATATGAAAAAATTAGTTTTAAAGGATTATTTAATTTTATTAGATACTTAGAAAAAGTTAAAAATAGTAGTAGTGATTTGAGCAGCGCAAAATTAATTGGTGAAAATGAAAATGTTGTAAGAATAATGAGTATACACAAAAGCAAAGGACTAGAATTTCCTGTAGCAATAATATCTAGAACAGACAAGAAGTTTAACCAAAGAGATTTAAGCGATGATATACTATTACACCAAGATATTGGATTTGGACCACAGTACATAAATTATGAAAGAAAAATCGAATATTCTACAGCTGCAAAAGAGGCAATTAAAATAAAAATTAAAGATGAATCTATTGCAGAAGAAATGAGGATATTATATGTTGCTTTAACTCGTGCAAAAGAAAAATTAATTATAACAGGTATTGAAAATGATTTAGAAAAATCTATAGAAGAGAAAAAAGAATTATTAAAAATATATGAAGATGAAGGGAAAAAAATAAATCATTTACTATTAAAGAAATACCAAAATTATTTATCATGGATTCAATTAGTATATTTAAATAATAACCAATCACAAGATGTTATTAAATTAAATAAAATATCAAAAAATGATATTTTAACAGAAGAAGTTGAAAATAAGATAATTCCAAAAATAGAAATATCAGAAAAAGTTGATTATGATAAAATTGAAACAATCTTAAATTGGAAGTATAAATACCAAGAAATGACAACACTTCAAAGTAAAATGAGTGTAAGCAAAATTAAGCAATTAAGCCAAGTAGAAGGATTAACAAAGCCTGAAATAAAACCAAAATTTATTGTGGAAAATGAAAAAGTTACAGGAGCTGAATTAGGTACAGTAATTCATTTAATATTACAAAAACTAGACTTAAAGAAAGTATATACATTACAGGAATTACAAGAATTTGTAGATGTTCTTAATTCAAGAAAAATAATAACGCAAAAACAAAAAGAAGCAATAAATATAAATACAATTTATAAAATAATTTCTTCAGAGTTTATGCAAAAGCTTAGAAAATCAAAGCAAATATACAAAGAGATGCCATTTTATACATATATAGATACAAAGAAAATTTACAATACGGAAAATTCTGAAAACATACTGGTACAAGGAATTATAGATTTATATTATATAGATGAAAATGATAAAGTAATTTTAGTTGATTATAAAACAGATTACGTAAAAAGTGAAAAAGAGCTTATAGAAAAATATAAGATACAACTTGAAATTTATAAAAAGGCATTGGAAGAGTCACTAAAACAAAAGGTGGAAAAAGTATATATTTATTCTATATATCTTAATAAAGAATGTGAAATTAATGAATAATTAAACTATAAGAAAATATTTACAATTTATGTAAAGTATAGTATAATTAAATGTGTAGAAATTGGGAAGAAGAAATAGGAGGAAGCTATGAATAGAATGAAAACATTTTTTACATATGCTTTGATTATTGTATTATTCTATCTGTTTTCAAACTTTGCAATAGATTTAATGATAGCAAATTCATATAGAAATGTAAAAAATAATGTTAAAATAGAAGAAACTAATAATGGCTTTCAAATTCAACTTGACAATGTAAGTTCAAATAAACAACAAGCGTATTTTACTGGAATAGTAAAAAATAATTCTGATAAAGTGATTGAAAAACAATATGTAAAAGTAGATTCTTATTATAAAGGTAGATTGATGCAATCTAAATATCTTGCTTTTGAAAATATGCAACCAGGAGAAGAAAGAAAATTTAAATTGCTTTATTCAGTAGGAAATATTGATGAGTATAGAGTATCATATGTTGATGAAATACCAATTAATAGAACAATTATAGATGATGCAATGGATAAATTAAAAGAAATGTTTATAAACTTTAGAGATAAAATAAGTGGAGTAAGCATAGATGGAACTGTTGACACTGTAAAAAATGCTTTTGAACCAGTACATGTTGAAGGAAGTGACTTAGAATTATTTATAGCTGTAATGTGGATAATATATGCAATTCCAGCGGGTTCAATTTGGTTTATATTTTAAAAATCAAAGGAGTAGGAAACTACTCCTTTTTATTATGTGCGACGTTGTTCGTCGCACAATAAAACCACGTGCTATGCACGTGAGGAATCAAAAAGCGATGGCGT
>CANQEI010000009.1 GCA_947594845.1 uncultured Clostridia bacterium
CTAATGTTGGTAAAAGTAGTGTTTTTAATGGATTAACTGGTATGCATCAACATACTGGAAACTGGCCTGGAAAGACAATAGAGAGTAGTTTTGGTACATATGAGTATAAAAATGAAAAATATTTACTTGTTGATTTACCTGGAACATATTCATTAGATTCGTATTCGAAAGAGGAAGAAGTCACAAAAGAGTTTATAGAATCTAAAAAATATGATGCAATTGTTGTAGTTGTTGATGCAACTTCTTTAGAGAGAAATTTGAATTTAGCATTGCAGATATTACAAGTAACTAAGAGGGTTGTTATTTGCGTTAATTTACTAGATGAAGCTAGAAAGAAAAATATTGAAATTAATTTAAGTGAATTATCTGAAATATTGGGAATACCTGTTATTGGAACTGTAGCTACCAGAAAGAAGACATTGGAAAAGTTGAAAGAAAGCGTTTGTTCTGCATTGAAAATGGATTGCGAGTCTACCATAAAAAAGATGCAACAAGATGAAATTGTGGAAGAAGCAGAAAGAATTGCTAATTTAGTTGTTACCAAGAAAAATTCTACATATGAAAGAGATAAAAAAATTGATAGAGTATTAACATCTAAAAAGTTTGGAATCCCTATAATGATTGGTTTGCTTGGAATAATATTTTGGCTTACAATAGTGGGTGCTAATTATCCATCTAAATTTTTATCTTGGATATTTAATTTTGGAAAAGAGGGATTATCTTCAATTTTTACATGGATTCATATGCCAGACATACTCAAAAGTATGTTAATAGATGGTGTATATCAAACTGTTACATGGATTGTAAGTGTTATGCTTCCGCCAATGGCAATATTTTTTCCATTATTTACATTACTTGAAGATTTGGGTGTTTTACCTAGAATTGCATTTAATTTGGATAATTTTTTTAGAAAAGCTGGAACATGTGGAAAACAGGCATTAACCATGTGTATGGGTTTTGGGTGTAATGCTGCAGGTGTTGTTGGATGCAGAATAATGCGTTCTACAAGAGAAAGACTAATTGCAATTGTTACAAATTGTTTTGTTCCATGTAATGGCAGATTTCCATTTTTAATTACGATTGCAACAATATTTTTTGCTGGTAGTTTAGGCGGCTTTTCAGGAAGTATTATATCTACTTTGATTGTGTTATGTATTATTATTTTAGGAATATTTCTTTCTTTAATTGTCTCAAAAATTCTTTCCAAAACTTTGTTAAAAGGAAGTAGCGAAGGATTTATTTTAGAATTACCACCTTATAGGAAACCTCAGATAGGGAATATTATTGTAAGATCAATTTTTGATAGGACATTATTTGTATTAGGAAGAGCTGTATGTGTTGCTGTTCCAGCTGGGTTTGTTATTTGGATATTGGCTAATGTTCAAATTGATGGATTATCAATGCTTTCGTATATTGCAGATTTTTTTGAGCCATTAGGAAAAATTATGGGTCTTGATGGATATATTGTTACAGCATTTATTTTTGGTATTCCTGCTAATGAAATTGTTTTGCCTATAATATTAATGATGTATATGAATGCTGGAAAGCTGATAGGAATTGAAGATGTAACTCAGATTGGAGAAATTTTAATTCAAAATGGATGGACTATGGTTACTGCTATAAATGTTATGATATTTACTCTTTTACATTTTCCTTGTATGACTACTTTGATGACTATAAAAAAGGAAACGGGAAGCACAATGTGGACGTGGCTATCTTTTGCAATACCAACAGCTTGCGGAATTGTGATTTGTTCCTTGATTAATTTAATTTTTGTATTAATTTAAATGTATTTTCTATTTGAGATTATGATATAATCCAAATAGAAATTTTTTATGTTAGTAAAATGGAGTATGTATGAAAAAAATAAAACAAGCATTAGATATTGTAACTTTTAATGCAAGAGCTTTGATTAGTTTTGAATTTGTTTTTAAATTATTAAGTTTAATGATTTTTACGCCATTATTTGTAAATGGCTTTAATTTTATTATGCGAATTACAGGATTTAGATATTTGACCATTGAAAATATTTTATCATTTATAATTAATCCAATAACATTAATAATGTTAGTAGTACTTATTCTTTTTATGACTTTATATGCCATGTTTGATATAGCAACAATTATTATAATCTTGGATGCTTCTTACCAAAAGAAAAAAATAAAAGCAACTGATGCGGTACAAATATCATTAAATAAATGTAAAAAGATATTTAGTTTAAAAAATATTCCTTTAGCATTTTTAGTTTTATTTTTAATTCCTTTTTTAAATATAGGAGTGTCTTCTAATTTTATAAGCACGATAAAAATACCAGAATTTATTATGGATTTTATTTTAAAAAATCAAACTTTATTATGGACTTTTGCCATTATTATGGTGTGTTTAGCAATATTGTTGTTAAGATGGCTTTATTCACTTCATTATTTTGTTATAGAGGGAGTTACGTTTAAGGAAGCAAGAAAAAAGAGTGTTAACTTAAGTTCCAAAAATCATTTAAAAGATTTATTTACATTAGCATTTATCCAGTTAGGAATTATAATTATTTATTTGTTGTTTGTAATGCTAGGTATATTAATTATTATTCTATTTAATAAATTATTTGGAAACATTATATTGTTAAAAAGCATAACATCAACTATTATTTGGATATTTATTGCGTTATCGGTTATATTTGTTACATTGTTAGCAACGCCAATAAGCTATGCAAGTATTAGTGTATTGTTTTATTTTCATAAATTAAAAAATAAAGAAAAAATTATACCTATTGAAATTAATACAGATGAGTCTACAAGAAAAATAAATGCTAGATTAAAAAAGATATTTGTTGGGGTAGGCATTTTTGGTTTTATACTTGCAATAGCGTTTACATATGGAATATATCAAGGAAAATATAATTTGAATATTGAATATGTAAGAACTTTAGAAGTAACAGCCCATAGGGGAGCATCAGTATATTATCCAGAGAACACAATGAGTGCATTTATTGGAGCTAAAGAACTTGGAGCAGATTGGGTTGAACTTGATGTTCAACAAACAAAAGATGGAAAAATTATAGTAATGCACGATACAAACTTAAAAAGAACTACTGGTTTTAATGAAAATACATGGGAAGTAAATTATGACGAAATAAAAAACTTAGATGCTGGAAGTCATTTAAATGAGAAATTTAAAGATGAAAAAATTCCTCTTTTTGATGATGTTGTTAGATGGGCAAAAGAGAATAATATGAAGTTGAATGTTGAATTAAAACCAACTGGACATGAGCAAGATTTTGAGGCACAAGTTGTAGATATTATTAAAAAATATAATTATCAGAGTAACTGTGTTATTACTTCTCAGATTTATAGTGTACTTGAAAATGTTAAAAAATATGATGATTCAATAGAGACAGTATATGTTATGAGCTTGGCATATGGAGATATTACTTCACTTGATAAAGCAGATCATTTTAGTATTGAGGCAACAAGTGTAACAGAACAATTAGTTAGCAGAGTTCATAAAGAAGGAAAACAAATATATGTCTGGACAGTAAATACAGAAGAAAATATAAAAAAGATGATAGATTTAAAGGTTGATAATATTATTACAGATAATATTTCTCTTGCAAAAGATACGATTTATTCTAGTAAAACAAGCAATATTATTAATGAATATGTAAAAGTAGTTGAAAATTTATTTTAAATTGTAAAATATGATTAAATAGGAGAAAGAAAATGTTACATAAAATGAAATTGATGGAAAGTCCATTTAATAGAATAAAAAATGGAACAAAAGATGTAGAATTTAGATTATATGATGAAAAAAGAAGAAAGATAAAAGTGGGAGATATAATAGAATTTTCTCTTTTACCAGATTTACAAGAAAAATTAAATGTAGAAGTAATAGAATTATTTAGAGCTAATACATTTAAAGAATTATTTTTAAAATTAAATATGAGTGAGCTTGAAGCTGAAGAAAAATTAAAAGGAATGTATAAAATTTATTCTCCAGAAGAAGAGAAAAAGTATGGAGTATTAGGTATAAAAATAAAATGTAAGGTTTAGTTGACAAATCTCAAGCTAAAAATGGTAGAATAATAAAATCACCTCTGCTATAATTTATTTATAAAAAATATTGGTGAAGAAGGTGATGAAATGAAAATTAGTGAAAAATTAATTAAAATAAGAAAAGAAAATAACCTTTCTCAAGAAGAATTTGGAAATAAGATTAATGTCTCAAGACAAGCTGTATCAAAATGGGAGAATGATGAAACAAAACCAGATATTGAAAAAATACAAGAGATTGTTAAAGTATTTAATATTAGTTATGAGTATTTGTTAAATGATGAAATTGAAACTGTAAATGAAAATAAAATTGATGAAAAGAAGAAAAAGAGAATAAATGGTATTTTAAAAATTGCTATAATAATAGTTATTTTATACCTTTTAATGTGTACTTATAAATTTATAACTTTTTATAGATTTTACTTAGTAGCAAATAGTTTTTCAGAAAAAAATTATAGTATGTCTTTGAATATAAAATATGGTTATAAGTATATGGAAAATGAAGGCGTAGAGTATGAAACACTTAAAGTAGGAGATAGAGTATTAGAAACATGTTATTCTAGATCTAATATTATAGAAGATGAAGATGGAAATGTTATTCCTTATGCAATAACATATATAGATAGAGAGAAAAAAGAATTATATACTTTAAATTATGATGAAGCGAATAAAAAGTATATTTGTAGTAATATGAAGGATCAGATAGCAGATGATAAAGAGTTGGAAGAATGGTTCAAAGATAAAAATTATATAAAAGAGTATACGTTAGATGACATTCCTTCAAATTTTGGAGAAATATTAATGTATTCTATTAATCCAATGGTATATTATGTAGATATAGTAAACCGTGAATTTAGATTATATTCTGTAAAAGAGAGAACGGATATGTCAGTTAAGTTAAATAAAGATTGCCTAACAGAGAAAAAGCATATTGAGCCAAAAGAAACTACTGCGATGGATATTATTTATGACTATGATTATGTTCAAGACCACTTTACAGAAATACAAAATCCTTTAGAAGTATATAAGGATAAAATAATATTTGAAGAGTAAGAAATTTCAAATTTTGTAAAAGCAAGTAACATGAAAGTTACTTGCTTTTTTGACATTAGATTTGTAATATAAAATTTATTATTAAAAAAAATATTTTCTATTTAATATTGACATACTGTTATAACTGTTATACTATGTATATAACAGATAAAGGAGAATAGATTATGGATATTATTATAAGCAATAGTAGTAGTCAGCCTATTTTTGAACAATTAAAGCAAGCTATAAAGAAAGCAATAGTGTCAGATGAATTGAAAGAAAATGAAATGTTACCTTCAATAAGAAATCTAGCACAAGATTTGAAAATAAGTGTTATGACTGTAAAGAAAGCTTATGATGAATTGGAACAAGAAGGATTTATTAAAACAATTCATGGAAAAGGCAGTATAGTTGCAGCTAAAAATTTAGAGTTAATTAGAGAAGAGCAATTGAAAGAAATTGAAAAATATATTGATAAGATTATTTTAATATCTAAATCATCGAATATAAGTAAAAAAGAAATTTTAGAGACTTTTGATTTTTTATATGGGGAGGAAGAATAATGGAAAATATCTTGGAAGTTAAAAATTTGTGCAAAAAATATAAAGAATTTGAATTACATGATGTCAATATTACTTTACCTAAAGGAATGATAATGGGATTTATTGGTGAGAACGGTGCAGGCAAGACGACTACAATTAAAGCAATTTTAGATATTATTAAAAATTATACTGGAGAGATAAAAATATTTAATCTTGACAGTAAGAAAAATGATATGAAAATAAAAGAGAATGTTGGTGCAGTATTGGATGATATGTTTTTTCCAGAAATTCTTACACCAAATGATATAAATGCTATTATGAAGGGTGTTTATAAAAATTGGGATTCTAAATTATATTTTGAATATTTAACTAAATTTGCATTACCTAGAAATCAACAAATTAAGACTCTTTCAAAAGGTATGAAAAAAAAGTTAGAAATAGTAACAGCAATTTCGCATCATCCTAAATTACTAATTCTTGATGAGCCAACAGCAGGATTAGATCCAATTGCACGAAATGAAGTAATAGATATTTTTCAAAGTTTTATTCAAAACGAGGAATGTTCTATTTTCTTATCAACTCATATTACAAGTGATTTAGAACATATTGCAGATTATATTACTTTTATAGATGATGGAAAAATTGTATTATCAAAAACTAGAGATGAACTGTTAGAAAATTATGGTATAGTTAGATGCTCTAAAGAACAATTTGAAAAAATAGATAAAGAGGATTTTGTTAAATATAAGAAAAATAAGTACAAGTATGATGTTTTAATTGAAAATAGAAGAGATTTTAGCAAAAAATATGAAGTTAGTGTGATAGATAAAATAACACTTGAAGAGCTTATGATTTTGATGATTAAGGGGGAAAAATAATGATAGGTTTTATAAAGAAAGATTTGTACATGATTAAGAGTAACATTAAGTTATTGATGATTTTATTATTTGTATATCTTATTATGGCATTTCAAGGGCAAGTTGATGTATCTTTTTTATTGCCATTTATGAGTGTGATGATTATGATATCAACTTTTAGTTATGATACCTATAATAAATGGGATGCATATGTAGTAACTATGCCTAATGGCAGGAAAAATAGTGTAAGAGCAAAGTATTTGGCAACAATAATACTGATTGTAATAACAACTATAATAATAACTTTATTATCTTTTGGAGTTTCTTATATAAAAAATCATAGTATAGATTTGGAAAATATGCTTGCAACTATATTTGGAAGCATATTTGCAACTATTTTATTACAGTCTATTTTTTATCCAGCAATGTATAAATTTGGACCGGAAAAGGCAAGAATAGGAATTTTTGTAGTAGTATTTGGTATTGTTTTTATTGGGGGAATTGTTGCTAATTATATTAATTTAGTACCATTACTTGAAGTACTAGATTTTATAGGTGCATACTGGAATATTGTAATTCCAATAGCTATGATTTTGATGATATGTGTATCTTATAAAATATCAGAAAGAATTTATTTAAAAAAAGAAATGTAACCTCAAAAAGTGCGAAATATATAGTGAAAGAAAAGCTTTTAAAATAAATATTTATGGATAGTATGAATTCTAAAGGGTAAACTATTTGTTAATTATTAATTTTTATGATAATATGAATAAAAATCTAAAGGAGGATTATTTTGATGAGAAAAAATATTAAAACAACAGAAGCAATATTTCCAATGCCAGTATTAATGGTTGCAACATATAATGAAGATGGAAGTGTTGATGTTATGAATGCAGCATGGGGAACTATGCTATCAAGAAATCAAGTTATACTAAATTTAACAGAAACACATAAAACTGTAAAAAATATTAAAGCAAGAAAAGCTTTTACAGTAAGTGTTGCAGATAGTAAACATGTTGTAGAAGCAGATTATTTTGGAATAGTATCAGGAAATGATACTCAGAACAAATTTGAAAATAGCGGATTATCAGCAACAAAGTCAGAAAATGTTGATGCACCAATTATAAATGAGTTTCCTATTTGCTTTGAATGTGAATTTATTGAATACCAAAATGATGAATATGGAGCAGGAGTTATTGGAAAAGTAGTTAATGTTACTGCTGATGAAAGTGTAATTAATGAAGAAAAAATAGATATTTCAAAAGTAAGTGCAATAGCATTTGATCCATACACACATGGATATTATAAGGTTACAGAAAGAGTTGGAGAAGCTTTTAAAGATGGATTGAAGCTAAAAAAATAGTGCTAATGTATAACTCTGTATTAAAGAAAGATGGAAACAAAAGTACAAATAATTAGTGATACGGTTCAAAGGTCGTAAAGGTGTAATGAAATACTAATTGAGAAATGATAAGATAAATGTAGACAAAATAGTGTTTACATTTATTTTTTTTGCTATATTAAATTTATGAATGTAGTTTTTTGAAATATATATTGATTTAAAGAAGAAAAATTAAGAATGTTGAAAAGAGTTTTAGAAAATTATGAAACTTTTTCTCTTTTTATTTGTTTGTATATATGAAAGTAGGGAGAGATATGGAAAATGATTTAGATTTAAAATTATATAATGAATATTTAGCTGGAGCAAAAGATGCTTTTGAATTATTATACAATAAGTATAAAGATAAAATTAAATATTTTATTTATAATATAGTGAAAGATTATCAAAAAGCGGAAGACATTACTCAAGAAACGTTTATTTATATAATACAACATAAAATAAAAGATGGTTATACTTTTAAATATTATATATATTTGGTTGCTAAGAGTAGAGCGTGTAATTATATAAATGCGGAAAAAAGAAAAAGTGAAATAAATGAAGAATATTTTTTTAAAGATTTAGAAAATATACAACAAGATGTTGAGAATATAATCGAAAAAAATGAAAGAAGAAATGAAATATTAAGTGCAATTAGTTTATTAGATGATAGATATAAAAATGCATTGTATTTAGTGAAAATTGAAGAACTTACATATCAGGAAGCTGCACAAATACTTGGAGAGTCAATAACTAATATTAAAAATCTTATTCATAGAGGAAAAAAGGAACTACGCAAAATACTAATAAAGAAGGGGTTTGATGAAATGAATAAAACTTTAAAAGTGTTAATTTTAATATTATGCATTTCTGTAATCTTATCTGGAATTATATATGCTACAACAAAAATATATAATAATTATATAAGAAACAATACTAATTATAATATAAATATAACCCCAGCATATCAAAGCACATTAGATGAAAATACTATTAATAATTTATGGATTGGTACTTTAGATTTGGCTTGGAAAGATTTAGAAGAAAAAATTGGATTAAATAAGATAAATCTAATTGGTGGAAATTCGCAGGTTGCTAATGATTTAAATGAAAGTACTTTTACAAAGGATATGTTAGATCAAAATGACTATAAAGTAAATGTTGAAAGAACTTTTACAAATGGATATAAAATAGATGCTACACTTAATAAAGAATTAAATTTCATTGAAACATTTGATAATTTCAGCAATGACTACACTCAATGGACTTTTGGAGATAGCAAAGAATATATAAAATATTTTGGAATAAATAATGCTAGTTTAGAAAAAATGAATAAAAATGTTGAAATTCTATTTTATAATAAAATTAGTAATGAGAATTTATTTAGTAATGATATGGCAATAAAATTGAAAACAAAAGAAGGAGATGAAATAATACTTTATAGAACTGATGATAAAAAGTCTTTTGATGAGTATTATAAGGATATTCAGGAAAAAGCAAAGACATATACAGGTAAAAAAGAATTTTCAGAAGATGATGAACTTAGGATTCCTTATATTAGAGTAAATGGTATGATAAGTTATAATGATTTATATGGTAAAGAAATAGAAAATTCAAATGGATTATATATTTATGATGTTATTCAAAATGTTAATTTTTCATTAAATGAAAAAGGCTGCAATTTATCTAGTAAAGCAAGCATGATTACAGAATATATTGGAATAGGAGAAGATACAAAATTTTGCTATTTTAACGATACATTTATATTATTTATGAAAGAAAAAGATTGCGAAAGACCATATTTTGCACTAAAAGTAGACAATAGTGATATATTAGAAAAAATAGACGAAACAGATGAACCCAAAATAACAGATTATACAATGATGCACGACAGTGATAGATATAATGTAGAAGAACGGAGAATATAAATTTTTTGAAGATGAAAATTATGAGTATTATTATCCAAGTCATAAAACTAAAATTGTTCAAGTATGGTTTAAAAATGGGGATAATATGACAGTAGAGGAGGCTTTAAAACAAGGAAAAATAACTATTGATTTGTTAGACAAATATGAAGTTGAATATATAAAAAAAGAAAAATGATATTGATAATTTTTCTCTTTATGATAATATAAAAAGAGAAAAGGAGAATAGCATAATGGATATAAAAGTTATAACTATTTGTGGAAGTATGAGATATTCAAAACAAATGATGAAAATAGCTGAAGAATTGGAACTAAAAAAAGGGTATGCAGTTATTCAATGTGTTTATAATATTGATGGTGAAAGATATGAAGGAGTAGATGCTACTATTTTAGATAAAATCCACAAAAAGAAAATTGATATAAGTGATGCAATTTATGTAGTTAATATTGATGGTTATATTGGAAGTAGTACAAAAAACGAAATAGAGTATGCAACTAAAAATGGAAAAGAAATAATATACCATGAAAAAATATAGTATTTATGATTAAAGTAGAACAAGAAACTATTTGATAGTTTCTTGTTCTTTTAGTATAATGTAATAAATTTATTATATTATTTTGGAGCAGAAATGAACATTTTAGTAACAATAAATTCTAAATATATTAAGCAATTAAATGTATTATTAAATTCCATACAAAATTCAAATAAAGGTGAAAAATTTGACATATACATTTTAAACAGAGATTTAAAAGATAAACAAATTGTAGAAATTGAAAAAGGTTTGGACTTAGAAAAGTTCTCTATAAATAATATTAAAATTAATGAAGCGGAAATTAGTAATTTACCAGTATATGAAAAAAGATATCCTTTAGAAATTTATTTTAGAATTTTTGCAGCAAGATATTTGCCAGAAGATATGGATAGAATTTTATATTTAGATGCTGATACTTTGGTAATTAATAAATTAGATGAACTCTATTATATGGATTTTGAGGGAAATTATTTTATTGCAACAACCCATATAAAGAAGATGTTACATAAATTGAATGAAATAAGATTGGGAATTGAAAAAAACGAACCATATATTAATACTGGTGTCCTTTTAATGAATTTAAAAGAATTAAGAAAGGCACAAGATAAAATTGAAGAAATAAATTTTATACAGAAAAATAGGAAGAAATTACTATTACCTGATCAAGATATTATTAGTAAAATATATGGAGAGAAAATAAAATTAGTAGATGATTTAAAATATAATTTAGGAGATAGAAATTTAAATTCATATAATTTAAATCATCCTAAATCTAAAATAGGAATGAAATGGATTCGTAAAAATACAGTTATTATTCACTATTTTGGAAGAAGCAAACCATGGAATAATGGCTACATAGGTAAATTGGGATGTTTTTATTATAAACTTTCAGAAAAGTTAGATTTAAAAAGTAATGATAAAAAAGTTTTAGTCTTGTCTTGTGGAACTGGCGGCGGGCATAATGCTGCAGCCAAAGCTGTACAAGAAGAATTAATGGCGAGAGAAATAAAAACTGATTTTAAAGAATATTTAGAAATCATTAATCCTAAATTAAAAGATGGAGTTAATAATTTATATATAAAGTCTACTAACAAAAATGGAAAAGCTTTTAAAAGAGTATATCATTTAGGAAGAATTTATGAAAAGACAAAATTAAAATCGCCTGTATATTTTCTTAATAGCTTAAATAAGGAGAAGGTTTATCAATATATAAAAGATAATCACTATAATTTTATTGTAACAACGCACTTATTTGCGGCTCAGGCACTAACATCAATAAAAAAAGAGCATCATATACATTTCTTACAAGTTGCAACAGACTATGTTAGTATACCTTTTTGGGAGGAAACTAATCCAGATTATTTTGTTATTCCAAGTAAAGAATTAGAATCAGATTTTTTAGAAAAAGGAATAAAAAAACAAAAATTAATACCATTAGGAATACCAGTTAAAAAGCAATTTAGAGAAAAATATGATATACTAGAGGTCAAAAAACAATTACATCTTGATTTAAATAAAAAATATATTTTGATGCTAAATGGAAGTATGGGTTTCGGTAGTGTAAAAGAAATTGCGAGAAAATTGTTAGAGAATATAAAAGATTATAATTTTATTATTTCTTGTGGAAATAATGATAAATTGGTAAATGAACTTAATGATGAGTACAGAAATAATGAAAGAATATTAATACTTCCATATACAAATGAATTGGGAAAATATATGATAAGTTCTGAAATGATACTTACGAAACCAGGTGGGTTAACAACTACTGAAATTGCAACAATGGGAAAACCTTTAATTCATATGATGCCTATACCTGGTTGTGAGAATAATAATGCAGATTTTTTTGCTGAGAGACAAATGTCCTTAAAATGCAATAATATAGAACAGATAATAGATAATGTAAAAAAATTAATAAAAGATGAAACGTTACAAAAACAGATTATTGCAAATCAGAAAAAATACATAGCAGGAGATGCTTGTGATAGAATAGCAGATATTGTTGAAAGAGAATTGAATAGGGGTAGTAATTAATGGAAAAACAATTTGCAGAAGAATATGTAGAAGCAGAAATACCAAATGAAAATGAAGATATTATTCACATGTATGAGCCACTAGAACTAAAGATAGATGAAGAATATGAATATATTAAGCAAGGGAAAATATTTTCAATTTTTTCTAATTTATTATATTACGGTATAGCCTTTCCAATTTTAAGTGTATTAAATAAAATAGTATATGATTTAAAGATAGAGGGAAAAGAAAATATTAAAAACTTGAAAACAGGAGCAATTAGTGTTTCAAATCATGTTTTGATTTTAGATTGTAGCATGATAGGATTGTCATTTGGATTAAAAAAAATATATTTTACGACAAGGGAAGGGAGTTTTAAAATTCCTTTTGTAAGGAGGTTGATAAAGTTATTAAGAGCGATACCGATTCCTAGTACTATGAGTAATGAGGAATGCTTTGTAAAACAGTTGGATCAAGCTTTGCAAGAAGGTAAAATTATACACTTTTATCCAGAGAAGGCATTATGGCCTTATTATGAGAAAATAAGAAGATTTGAGAATGGTGCATTTAATTTTGCAATTAGAAATAGTGTTCCAATTATTCCAATAGTAATTAAATTTAGAAATCCAAAAGGAATTAGAAAATTATTCAAAAAGAAAAAAGACGTTACAATAAAAATATTAGAACCAATAAAATATGAAAATCAATCAGATAGTAAAAAAAGTAGTATAGAAGAATTAAAAAAACAAGTGCATAACGTTATGGAAAATTGCTAAAAGAGTTATTAATGGGCTTGTGAGATGTAGAAAGGATAGTATACGTATTTATGAATAATTTTTATAAAACGATGAAAGCAAAATATAAGGAAACTAAAAAAAGTTCTATTGCTGTATATTTATTTTTAAGAGTTTTGGTTATAATTTGTGCGGTTTCAGAAGCAATTAAAGGAAACTATATGAATACTTTGCTTTGTATAGTTTCTTTAACCTTATTTACAATACCAACACTTATAAAAGAAAAATTTAAAATTGAACTTCCAAATGCTTTAGAGGCGATTGTATATTTGTTTATTTTTTCAGCAGAAATATTAGGAGAAATAAATAATTTTTATAAGGTTATTCCATATTGGGATACAATGTTACACACTTTGAATGGATTCTTATGTGCAGGCATAGGTTTTGCATTAATTGATTTATTAAATCAGAATAGTAAAAATATAAAATTAAGTCCAATGTATGTTGCTTTAGTTGCATTTTGCTTTTCTATGACTGTAGGAGTTTGCTGGGAATTTTTTGAATATAATGCTGATGTATTTTTAAAAACTGACATGCAAAAAGATAGAATAATTACTTCCATTTCTTCAGTTGAACTTAATGAAAATAAAGAAAACATACCTGTAGTAATAAATAATATAGCATCTACAGAGATAAAAACTGAAGATGGAAAGACAATAGTTGTAGAAGGTGGATATTTAGACATTGGAATAATTGATACAATGAAAGATTTATTTGTAAATCTAATTGGAGCGATTGTATTCTGTACTTTAGGTTATATATATATTAAAAATAGGGACAAAAATAAATTTGTGAGTAACTTTATACCTAAGAAAATAGAATAATTAAAATAAAGAATAAGGAGAAAATGAGAAATGAAGAAAAAAATAATAATTACTATTATTATAATTTTAATAATTGCAGTTTTAGTGGGTGGATTTTTTGTTATAAAGAATTTCTTATCTAAAAAAGAAGAATCTGAGAAGACCACTGGCGTGGAATGGGGAGATATATATTATGAATTTGTTAAGAATGAAAATAACAATGAAGAAATTATAAACAAAAAATTAAAATTTATTCAATTAGAAGAAAATTCAAAACCAGCAATGTTGCTTAGCTATGAGAATGCTAAAAATAAAATTTTAAAAATATTAGTTATTGATTCAGAAAATAAAGTAAAAGAAAAATCCTTTGAAACAGAAAAGGACAATGAAATTGATGTAAAAATGTTATATAGTATTAAAGAAGAGAAATATAACTGGTATGAACATGAAAAGAAACTTGATGAAAGTGAAGTGTTTACAAGATTAGATTCAAAAGATATTGAAGAGGAAAAAGAAATTACAGAAGATAAAATATTTGAATTTACAAAAGAAGAAATGATAGAACAAGAAGGTGAAGAAGGAATTCCTTCAATTTCTAAGTTTGATGAAACATTTATTGAGACTGAAGAAATAACTGATAATCAAACAGAAGTTAAAGATATGAATGAAGATGAATTACTAGAAAAATTAAAAGAGGCAATAGAAAATTACAAAGATAATAGTGAATTGGTAGAAGAATTAAAAGATAAAACTGATGAAAAGCTAAAAGAATTAGAATCTAAAAAAGAAGAAATAGAAAAGGAAAAAGCCAAAATAGACGAAAAGAAGGCAGCACTAGAGCAATACTTAGGAAAAGACATAGATAAGGTAGCAAATGAATTATCTTTAAAAAATGCTGGTGCTTCTGCTGCTACAGAATATAGTAATGATGAAGTAATAATATCTTCAGATTTTGGTAAAAATTCTATAAATTATATTCTTTTACAAAAAGGAGAAAAATACACATTATATGGCGTAAAAATAGGTATGAGCTTTTCAGAAGCTAATAAAGAGTTAGAAAAAAACGGATATATGGCAGATCATTCAGGAAACAATAATTATTATTACATTGATAGTAAAGGAAGCAGTAATATTACTATTACATGTGATAGTAGTAATACTATAAAATCTATATCAGTAACAAAATTTGAATAGATTAGATGTTTAATCAAAAAAATAATATAAAAAGGAGAAAAAATATGTGTACAGCTATAACCTATACTACGAAAAATCATTATTTTGGAAGAAATTTAGATTTGGAATATTCGTATAAAGAAACAGTAACGATAACACCTAGAAATTATGTTTTTAAATTTAGAAAAGTGAATGAAATTAGTAAACATTATGCAATAATTGGAATGGCATATGTAGCAGATGATTATCCACTTTACTATGATGCAACTAATGAAAAAGGGTTAAGTATGGCTGGATTAAATTTTCCTGATAACGCTGATTATAAAACAGAAATGGAAAATAAGGATAATATTGCACCTTTTGAGTTTATTCCTTGGATATTATCTCAATGTGCCAATATTAAAGAAGCTAAGAAATTATTAGAGAATATAAATATTGCACAAATTAATTTTAGCGATGAATTACCAGCATCACCTTTACATTGGATTATTTCAGATAACGAATCTTCAATAACTGTAGAAAGTGTTAAAGATGGTTTAAAGATATATGACAATCCGGTTGGTGTACTTACAAATAATCCAACATTTGATATTCATATGTTTAATTTAAATAATTATATGAGCTTATCAACAGAGCAGGCAGTGAATAATTTTTCAAAAAAACTTAATTTAAATGCATATAGCAGAGGAATGGGAGCAATAGGATTACCAGGAGATTTATCATCTGCATCAAGATTTGTAAAAGCAACATTTACTAAAATGAATTCTATATCTGGTGATTCAGAATCTGAGAGTATTAGTCAATTTTTTCAAATATTAGGATCTGTAAATCAACAAAGAGGATGTGTTCATATGGGAGAAGGAAAATATGAAATAACAATTTACAGTTCTTGTTGCAATATGGATAAAGGTATATATTATTATACAACTTATGAAAATAGCCAAATTACAGCTGTTGATATGTATAAAGAGAATTTGGAAAGTGATAAAATTGTGAGTTATGATTTAATAAAAGGGCAACAGATTTTTATGCAAAATTAGTAAATATTAAAGAAAAATGGTTTGAGATTAGTTGAACATTTTCTCAAACCATTTTTTTATGTTTAATAATAATTCATCTAAAGAATAATTACTTTCATTTCTAAAATATTTAAAAAAACACATAGCTACTCCATCCATAAAAAATGAAACATTAAGATCTAAGTATTTATCATCATTGCTATTTTTAAGTGCAGAATATATCTTTTTATTAGCGATTTTTTTAAGCTTTTCCAAATATAAAAAAGACTCATCAGCGGATAATAATAACTTATATGTTTCTTCATTATCTTTCAAACATTGAATAATGTTTTCAAAGTAATTTAAAATATCTTTTTTTGAATATAATTTTAAATCATCACTACAAAGTAATTCTACAGTTTGAAGCTGATAGTCGTGAGCAACATCGTATATATTATCGTAGTGTGTGTAAAATGTACTTCTTGTTATATCTGCCCTTTTTACTAATTCTGTGACAGTTACTTTATCTAATTGCTTTTTTTCATTTATTAATTCAGCAAAAGTTTTTTTTATAAGATTTCTAGTTTTTATAGATGAAGAATTTAGACATTGTACTTTCATTTATTTAATACTCCTCACAAAAAATAAAAATATAAAGTATTATAGCATAGTAATATTATAAAATAAATACAATTTAACTTAAAATGTCAAAATTTAGACACTTTATACTAAATTATACTTTTTTTAATTAAATAATGGGAGTATAATTTAAAACAGTCTGAAAAAAAGGAGATAAGGATTTTGAGAAAAGTTACTGATTTCATAATAAACAAAAGATACTTTATTCTTGCAATATTTATTATTTTTACAATCATTTCAGTAATATTATCAGCTAAAGTAAAAATTAATTATGATATTGCAGAATACCTACCAGATACATCAGAGACCCGAATTGGAATGAACATTATGGAAAAAGAATTTGCGGGAACAGAGACAAGTAATTTAAATTTGATGTTTGAAAATTTATCTGATGATAAGAAAATAGAAGTAAAAGATTATTTGGAAAATATAGAAGGTGTAGAAGAAGTCGAGTATGATAATACAGAAGAATATAACAAAAATCAATATACTTTGTATGTCATAACAGTAGATGACAAATCTGATTCACAACTTGCAACAAATGTATATGACCAAGTAACGGAAGAATATGGTGATTACAAAATATATACAAGTGGAAATGTTTCTGAGACAAATAAGCCAGTATTGCCAATTTGGATTATTGCACTTGCAATTGCGTGTGCTTTAGTAATTTTAATTATAATGTGCGAATCATATGTTGAGCCATTTTTATTTTTAACATCTATTTTAATGGCAGTATTATTGAATAAGGGAACTAATATTATATTTGGAACTGTGTCTAACATTACAAATTCTATAGCAGCAATACTTCAATTAGCTTTATCAATGGATTATTCAATTATGCTGATGAATAGATATGAACAGGAAAAACAGAAAACAAAAAATAATATAGATGCTATGAAAAATGCTTTGTATAATGCATTTCAAGCAATTTCAAGCAGTTCTGTTACAACAATAGTTGGTCTTTTGGCTTTAGTTTTTATGACTTTTAAAATTGGAAAAGATTTAGGTTTTGTTTTAGCAAAAGGAGTGTTGTTCAGCTTAATTTGTATATTCTTTGTATTACCTGCTTTGATACTTATGTTTGATAAATGGATTGCAAAAACTAAAAAGAAAACACCTAATATTAAATTAGATAGTTTAGGCAAGTTTAGTTATAAGATGAGATTTGTTGCAGTTCCTTTATTCCTTATAGTATTTATTACAAGTTTTGTATTAAAAGGAAATTTGGGAATAGATTATACAGATTCTGAACAAGATGAAATATCAAAAGTATTTTCAGAAAATAACCAGATGGCTATAATTTATAAAAACGATGAAGAAGGTCAAATATCACAATATTTAAAACAATTAGAGAATGAAGGAAAAGTTGATGAAGTTTTAGCTTATGGAAATACAATTGGCGAAAAATTACCTTATAATGAGTTAAATGATAGATTAAATGAATTAGATCCAGATGCAGATATTGAAATCGAAGATTATTTATTAAAAATACTATATTATGAATATTATAATCCAAACAGTGAAGATAAACTTACATTTGATGAATTTGTAAGTTTCATTGAAGAAGAAGCATACAATAATGAAAAAATTAATAAAGATATTGATGCAGAAACTAAAAATGGTATAGCTAGATTAAAAAATTTTATAACTGAAGATTCAATGAATAAAAAGAGAACAGCAGGTGAAATAGCAAGTATTCTTGAAATAGACAAAGAAAAAGTTGATGATATACTTATTTATTATTTATCTAAAAATGACGATATTCAAATTACTTTAAGTGATTTTATTAATTTTATGAATAATGAAGTTGTAAAAGATAAAAAATATAGTTCTCAAATTAATGATAGCATGAAGTCTGATTTAAAAACATTATCTAAATTTTCAAATAAAAAATTAATGCAAAAGAAGCTTACAAGTAGTGAAATGTCAGAGGTATTTGGAATTGATACTAGTACAATAAATGAATTATATAAATATTATATAAGTGTAAATGATATTGATACAAAAATAACAATTTCAGAATTTTCAAATTTTGTATTAAACAATGTGTTAACAAATAGTGCATATGCTAATAGTTTTGATGAAGAAACTGTGCAAAGCATAAAATTATTAGCTAATTTTAGTAATGTGAATATAATTACAAAACAAATGAATAGTACGCAATTATCAAATTTATTTGGACTAGATGAAGAAAAAGTTACATATATTTTGTTTTTAAAATATAGTCAATTAGATTCACAAAAAACATTAACTATTCCGGAATTTGCAACAAAAGTTATTGGAATAAAAGAGAATACACCATTTTTAGGTGATATGGATGTAAGTGATTTAAAAAATTTAGTTTATATGCAAGATGCAACACCATATACAGCATCACAATTGTCACAAATTTTAGGTATGAATTTGAGTCAGGTGCGCAAGTTATATGCTTTAATTGATTTGGTAGCAAAGGATACTGATAGTTGGGTTGCTTCTCCAAATGAATTTGTAAGTTTAATATTAAATAATAGTAGTGATGGAATGATAAATGGTTCTATTGATGAATCTAAAATGAATCAATTAAAACTTTTATCTATTGTAATGAGTAGTAGCATAAATAAAGTAAGTTATTCATATAATGAACTTGCAAATGTTATAGGAATAGATACTGGTGTGACAAAAAGCATATATACTTTATATGTTTCAGAAAATAATAGTACCAAAATGACACCACAAGAGTTTGTTAATTTTGTACTTGAACATAAAAATGATGAACAACTTTCTGGTAGATTAAGTTCAGATATGATAAATAATTTGAATTTAATTAAAAAAGTTATTAATGCAGTTGTATCAAATGAAAAATATAGCAGTTCAGAAATTTCTAATTTATTAGGTATTAATTCAGAGGATTTAAAGTTAATTTTTGGATTATATAATACTAGATATATAAATAAAAATCCTACAATTTCTTTAAAAGATTTTGTACAATTCTTATTAGATGATGTTGTAACTAATAGTGAATATGCAGGAAACTTTGATGAAGAACAAATTTCAAGATTAAATACTGTTAATGGAATTATGGATAACAGTTTAAAAGGTACAAGATATACTGCTGATGAAATTTTTGCTATTGCAAGTAATTTAACTGATGGTGTAGACAAAAATATAGTTGAAGTTCTTTATACTTATTATGGAAGTAGTGAAAAATATGATGATTCATGGCAACTAACTGTAGAAGAATTTATTAATTTTTTGAATGATAAAATTTTGCAAGATGAAAGATATGAAGATTTTATAGAAGATGATATGAGGGAAGATATAGTTAATGCAAAAGATAAAATAAAAGATGCTAAAGAACTTCTTGTTGGAGAAAACTATTCAAGAATTATATTAAATACTAAGTTCAATCCAGAGGGAAATGAAACATTCGAATTTGTTCAAAAAATAAAAGATATGCTTAATGGAAATATTGATGAATTTTACGTAATTGGTGATTCTCCAATGGCATATGAAATGAGTAAAACATTTGATAATGAATTAAATTTAATGACGATTATAACAATGGTATCAATTTTTGTAGTAGTTGCGATAACGTTTAAATCAGGTATTATACCAATAATTTTAGTATTAACTATACAGTGTGCTGTTTATTTAATAATGGGAATTCTATCTTTTACAGGAGAAAATGTTTATTTTATAGCAATATTAATTGTACAGAGTATATTAATGGGAGCAACTATCGATTATGCAATATTGTATACATCATATTATTTGGAATATAGAAAAACTAAAAGTATAAAAGAAAGTGTTATAGAAGCATATAATAATTCAATACACACAATTTTAACTTCAAGTTCAATACTTATTATAGTTACTCTAATTATTGCAAATTTTGCTTCAGCAATTGCGGCAAAAATATGTAAAACAATATCTGAAGGTACATTATGTTCTACAATCTTAATATTATTTTTATTACCTGCTGTTTTGGCATTTTGGGATAGATTTATAAATAAAAAGAAAATTAAGAACTAAATTAGAAGTAGACTTTCTGCTCAGAATACGCAACTTTGATAAAATCTAGATAATATGGTATAATATATTATGCTTTATTTTATAAAGTTAGAATTATGATTACAGAATTTGTAAGAAGAACACCAAAAATACTGAAAAAAGGGAGGAAAATGAAAGGTGTTAGCAAGAGTTTATCGGGGGCATTGCCCAATGGAGAAAGTCTATCAGAGCGAACTAGGCGGAGATTGCAGAAACTGCGAGAATTTTCGCTGGTGTGCCAGAAGAGAAATGAGAAGACGTAGGAGAGTAAGACAAATGAGGAAGCGGACATTAATGGTTGTCCTGTTTGTTGCTGTACTGGTAATGGCGTTCATGTTCTTTTCGAAGGTTTTCTTTGCTGAGGCACGTAATAAGCCTGAAACGTCTGGAAGCATTTCGGAAGAGGACAAATCTACTTATGAAGCTGATCCACTGATTTCGGGGGACGAAGAGGAAGAATCTTCTAGCGAAAGTGCACCTGATGATGCACCTGAAGTACCTGAAGTTATTGAGCCTGTTATTTCGGCAACTGGACCTGGCGAACAGTATTACTATAATCTTTCTTATGAGGATAAGGTATACATGGCCATGGTTGTTTATGTTGAAGCACGGGGTGAACCCTATGAAGGCCAAGTGGCTGTAGCTGCTACAATTTTAAATCGTTTTGTGAGCAATGACAGTAGGTTTGACAGAGAATCAATTTATTCCATTATTACGCAGAGCGGGCAGTATGCAAGCATTAAATCCATTACAGAAGAAGATTTGGAAAGCACTCCAAGCTGTATGAAGGCTGTTGAAGATGCCTGCAAAGGCTGGGATCCTACGCGAATTGCTTTTGAGGATGGTGCTAAGTTCTTTTTTAATCCGAATGGTTTGTCTGAGTCGGCTAAAAAAGAGAGAGAGGGCATTGATACGTATCCGATTGGCAGCCACATGTTTCATAATGAGTTTGCATGTTAAGTTGCCTGTGTAAACTTATGAACCAGACAGGAGTGGATATTTCCACTCCTGTTTTGGTTTTTAATTAAATAGAATTCAAAAATTCCTTTTTTTTTGAGAATAAAAATGATATAGTAATTATTAGAAAAATAAAAAGAGGTATGCTTATGGAATTGTTACAAGTAGGTCCAAATACATATTATATAAAAAATCCTACTAATATTGGAATTTATAAAATAGATGAGGAAAGTGTATTTTTAATTGATACTGGAAACGATAAAGATGCAGGTAAAAAAATATTAAAAATTGTGGATGAACAAGGTTGGAAAGTTAAAGGAATAATAAATACACATTCAAATGCAGATCATATAGGTGGAAATAAAGTTATTCAAGATAGAACAGGTTGTGAAATATTTTCAAGCAAAATAGAAAAATGTTTTATTGAAAATCCTATTCTTGAATCATCTTTTTTGTATGGAGGATATCCTTTTAAAGATATAACAAATAAATTTTTATTTGCAAAAGAATCTGTTGCTACTGAAATTAATAACAATTTACCTGATGGATTAGAATGCTTTAATTTAAAAGGGCATTTTTTTGATATGATTGGAATAAAAACGAGTGATGATGTTTATTTCTTAGCAGATTCTTTATTTAGTGAAGAAACAATTACTAAATATCATTTGTTTTTTATTTATGATGTTAAAGAATATATCAATACATTAAATTACTTAGAAACATTACAAGGAAAAATTTTTATTCCATCACATTGTGAAGCAACAGAAGATATTTCAACTTTGATAAATTTAAACAAAGCTAAAGTGGAAGAAATCTCAAACAAAATATGTAATGTATGTGAAAAAGAGATGACTTTTGAAGAAATTTTAAAATATATCTTTGATGAATATGATTTACAGATGAATTCAAATCAATATGTATTAGTTGGTAGTACGATAAGATCATATCTTTCATATTTGTGTAATGAAAATAAAATTTGTTATGAATTTAAAGATAATAAAATGATATGGAAAAAGGTTTAAGTTCTATAAATTTATAATCAAAAAATTGAAAAATTGCTGTATTTGTAAATTAAAAGATTAATTGGAGGCAATAATATAAATGAAAGTCGGATTAGTACTAGAAGGTGGAGCAATGAGAGGATTGTACACTGCTGGAGTTTTAGATGTTTTTCTTGATGAGAATATAAAAGTAGATGGTATAATTGGTGTTTCCGCTGGAGTTTTATTTGGAGTAAATTATTTATCAAAACAAAGAGGAAGAGCAATAAGATATAACAAAAAATATGCAAAAGATAAAAGGTATATGGGTTTAGGTTCATTAATAAAAACAGGAAATATAATAAATAGTGAATTTGCATATTATGATGTTCCATTTAACTTAGATAAGTTTGATGAGGAAACTTTTGAAAAGTCTAATACTGATTTTTTTGCAACTGTTACAAATGTAGATACAGGTAAACCTGAATATATAAAAGTTAAAAATGTATTGGAACAAATGGAACTTATGAGAGCAACATCTGCAATGCCATATGTTTCAAAAGTTGTTAATTTTGAGAACAATAAATATTTAGATGGAGGCATTTCAGATAGTATTCCTATTGAGAAGTGTGAAGACTTTGGCTATGACAAAATTATTGTAGTGCTAACTAGACCAATTGATTATAGAAAAAAGAAATCTAATCAATTAATCCCTAAAATTGTGTATGGTAAATATCCTAATTTGGTAAAAGCTATAAATGATAGGTATATAAATTATAATAATTCGTTAGAAAAAATTATGAAACTTGAAGAAGATGAATCTATATTTGTAATTAGACCTTCCAAAACTGTAAAAATAAAAAGAGTTGAGAAAGATAAAGAAAAGCTTCAAGAAATCTATGATTTAGGTATACAAGATTGCAAAAATAAAATTGAATATCTTAAAGAATATTTAGAAAAATAATATAAAGAAAATATGACATTGCTCGTTGGAAGAAAAAGTTTATGAGATCTAGCTCCAAAATTTGCACAAAAAAATCATAAATGATATATTAAGAAAAAAGATTGGGAGTAGTGAGAAAATTGGGTCAATTAGTAGTTTTAATAATTTTAGTTTTTTTAAATGCATTTTTTGCTGCTACAGAAATAGCATTTATTTCATTAAATGATATAAAAATTGATAAACTTGCAAAAGAAGGTAATAAAAAAGCTAAACGTATTAAAAAAATGCTAAAGAATCCTAGTAAATTTTTATCTACAATTCAAATAGGTATAACCCTTGCTGGATTTCTATCAAGTGCATTTGCATCAAATGCTTTTGCTGATGACTTAGCACCTGTTCTTGCAAATACTTTTACATTTTTTTCATTTGAAGTATGGCAAAACATATCAATAATTATTATAACTTTGATCTTATCATATTTTACTTTAATATTTGGAGAATTAGTACCAAAAAGAATTGCAATGAAATATTCTGAAAAATTAGCATATGCAACTGTTGGAATTATTAGATTTATATCAATAATAACAGCACCTTTTGTTAAATTGTTGACTTTTTCTACAGAAATTGTTTCAAGTTTGTTTGGAGTGAAAGAAGTTGAAGAAGAAACTGTTACTGAAGAAGAAATAAGAATGATGGTTGATGTTGGAGAAGAAAAAGGTTCAATAGATAAAGATGAAAAAGAAATGATTGAAAATGTTTTCGAATTCAATGATAAAATTGCTTCAGAAGTAATGATTCCTAGAACAGAAGTATTTGCTTTAGATATTAATTTATCTATATCAGATGCTATAGAAGAAATAATTGCTGATAACAGATTTAGTAGAATACCAGTATATGAAGATTCTATAGATAATATTAAAGGGATTGTTTATATTAAAGATATAATAACATGTTTAAAAAACAAGAGATTAAAATTAAAAACTCTTGCAAAGGAAGTTTATTATGTACCAGAAACAGTTCATATAAATGACGTTTTTGAAGAATTAAGAAAAAATAAAAAACAAATTGCTGTTGTAGTGGACGAGCATGGTGGAACAGCTGGAATAATAACAATGGAAGATATTGTGGAAGAGCTTGTCGGTGAAATTTATGACGAATATGATGTTATAGATGATAAATATGAAAAAGTTTCTGATGATATGTATGTTATTGAAGGAGATCTTCCAGTATATGAAGTAGAGAAATTATTAGATGTTTCTATTCCAGATGGTGATTATGATACAATTTCTGGTTATTTGCTTACAATTTTGAATAGAATTCCAGGAAAACATGAAAAACCTATAATAGAAACAAAAGATGTTACTTATAAAATAATGCAGTGCCAGGAAAATAGAATTTTGAAAATAAAGGCATGTAGGCATAAAAGAGAACAAATAGAAGATGATGATGAACAATGTGACAATAGTGAAGAATAAGAAAAAGTTATTTACTTTTTCTTATTTTTTTGAATTTTTTTTGAAAAAATAAATATACTATAGATATAAAATGAAAAAATGGAGGGAATTTATGAAGACTTTATATTATATATCACTTACTTTGGTTATCATTGGAGCCCTAAATTGGTTATTAATAGGTATATTTGATTTTAATTTAGTTGCTGCGATATTTGGAAGTATGAGCGTAGTTAGTAGAATTATATATACATTAGTTGGAATTGCAGGACTTATTTCTATAGGGTTATATCCAAAAATAAATGAATAGAGTAAGTTTAAGATATTATTTTAAATAATGTTTTTGCAAATTAATAAAGAAGAGAGCCGAGTGTTACGTCGGCTCTTTTCTTGTGCGAAATATCGCTAGCCATTAGGAATGTTATGAAACAATTCCTATAATGAACAAGGGATATTCTTGTCGCCAAAATACTTGATCAATTTTCGAATGACTTTTTGATGGGGCTTCCATTCATAACAGCACTCTCTGATATCGTATCTGTTATGGCAGGTTAAGAATGTTCTGTTGGTTTCTTCACAGGTCCATGAGGAAGGGATAAGTAGTCTGCCACCTGACGGGCGATGATCATAGTCGAGCTTACAACCGTTTTCTGACAAAAGAATGCATCCGTGTTTTCGACAATGACCAGTGTCAACAATTGGTGAATCAAAATTTCTGACGCGAAGTATGTAAATGCCAAATGATTCATAAATTGTTTCACCGTCAACGAAATCAATTGAGATGTATCCTTTTTCAAGTTCAGATTTTAGTGTTTCG
The DNA here is from genome assembly GCA_947594845.1 of uncultured Clostridia bacterium. GTDB lineage: Bacteria > Bacillota > Clostridia > TANB77 > CAG-508 > UMGS1994. Next base: position 25,911 of record CANQEI010000009.1, read on the forward strand.
AAAGAGACATCGGGAAAATCATCTGGACTAAAATGACAGCCACATCTTTTGCAACAGACTCCACCGCACTGAGCACACATTTCATGGTTCTGATTTTCTGGTACGGAATAATCCTTCTTTATGCTCCGGTAAGGGAGCTCTGGAGAGAAGATCCTATCCAAAAGGTCTGTAATATACTTATTGTCATGTACGAGTCCCATAAGAATACCTCCTATTCAAATTTGAATGTGCTTATTAAAATTATACTTTATTTTTGCTTATTTTTCAATCTTATTATCGATATGGAACATTTTATGTAAAAGAAACATAAAATATAGCAGTAATGAAAATATATTTTGAAGGGAAGGAAAATTTATGTCTAAGTATATAATTAAAGGAGAAAACAAAATAGAAGGAGAACTAAACATTTCTGGATCAAAAAATAGTGCTCTTCCGATTATTGCAGCATGTATTTTGAATGGAGAGAAAAACATACTATACAATGTTCCTGATATTAGAGACACGAATGGAATGCTTAATATATTAGAAGATTTGGGTTGTAAAATAAAGAAAAAAGGTAATAAAGTAATTATAGATTCATCAACTATTACTAAATTTCATATCAAAGACGAGTTAATGAGAGAAATGAGATCCTCTGTTATAATAGTTGGAGCTTTAATTGCTAGATTTAAAAGTGCAACATTTTCATACCCAGGTGGATGCGAAATCGGAGCTAGACCAATTGACTTACATATTAATGGATTTAAAAAAATGGGAATAAATATTGATGAAAATACTAGATATATGATATGCAAATGTGATAGAATAATACCTGCAGAAATACAATTAGATTTTCCAAGTGTTGGTGCAACAGAAAACTTAATGCTTGCAGCTATTTTCACTGATGGAGAAACAGTGATAAGAAATGTTGCCATGGAACCTGAAATCGAAGATTTAGAAAAATTTTTAAATAGGATGGGAGCTAATATTTCTGGAGCAGGTAGTAATATTATTAGAATTAGAGGAGTAAAAAGGTTAAAACAGGTTTCGTATAATATTATGCCAGACAGAATAGAGACAGGTACATTTTTGTGTTATACAGCGATGACAGGTGGGGAAATTATACTGAATAACATAAATCCTGATAATGTTTTACCTGTATTAAGCAAATTAGAAGAATCTGGTTGCAAAATTTATAGAGAACCACGTAGAGTTATTTTAAAATCTCCAAAAAGGTTAAAAGCGGTTGATATTCAAACATTACCTTACCCAGGATTTCCAACAGATATGCAGTCAATATTTTTATCTATGTTGACAACTGCTAAAGGTACAGCACTTGTTACAGAAAATCTTTTTGAAAATAGATTTAAATGTGTACCAGAATTGATTAGAATGGGAGCCAAAATTTCAGTGTCTGGTTCATGTGCAATAGTTAAAGGTGTAAAAAAGTTGGTAGGAACTGATATTGTTGCAACTGATTTAAGAGGTGGAGCTGCACTTATTGGGGCTGCATTGAAAGCTAAAGGTACGACAATTATAGAAAATTGCCAATTTGTAGAAAGAGGATATGAAAAATTAGAAAATAAATTGCAAAGTTTAAATATAGATTTTACTAAAGAGGGGTGAGAAAGAGTGGCGCAAAAATCTAAAAAAGCGGTAGCTAATAATAAATTTAACTTTGACGAAGAATATATTATTGGTATTTCAAAATCAGAACAGTTACAAAAGAAAAAGCAACAACCCAAAAAGAATAATAAAAACAATAAAAAGAAACCAAATAATAAACAAAAGAAAAAAGCAAAGAAGACAGTAGATATTGTTAAATTAAAAAAGAGAATAGTTACTTTTATGATAATACTTGTTTTCATTACCGCTATTGGATGTTTTTTATGCTTATCACCTATATTTAATGTTCAAGAAATTATAGTTGAAAATAATAATTTAATTTCAGCTGACACAATAAGAAGCTTATCAACTATACAATTATATAAAAATATTTTTTTAATGAGTAAACATGATGCAAAAGAGAATATAGAAAAAAATCCATATGTTGAATATGTGGAGATTTCACGTGAGTTACCTAATAAGGTTAAAATAGTTGTACATGAGAGAACTGAGCAATCTTTAATAGAATTTGCAGAAGGTAAATTTGTTATTATTGATAGACAAGGATATATTTTAGGAATAGCAGAGGAGCCAAAACAATTACCAATTTTAGTTGGAACAGAGACTGATAATGAAACATTAATTCAGTCAAATGAAGATAATAAAAGATTATGTGATAAAGATTTAAAGAAATTAGATATTGTAAATAGTATTATAGATACAGCTAAACAATATGAAGTCTATTCTTGTATTACTAAAATTGATATTTCAGATACTAGTAATGTTATATTAACTCTTGCTGGAGAATCTAAAACAGCATATCTAGGAAATTGTACGCAATTATATGCTAGAATGGGACATATGAAAACGATTATAGAAGCAGAATCAGGAAAAAGTGGAAAAATATTTGTAGATGGAACTCTTCAAGATATGCCGGGACAAAGAGCTTATTTTAGGGAAGATGTATAAATAAAAAATCATTAGGAGATGTTTAAATGAAAAGAGAGATTATAGTAGGGATCTTATGTTTTTTAATTGCAGCAAGTATATGTGTTCAATATAGAAGTGTTCACAATTACACAACTAATGGACAAGCATCTGTTCAATCAATGTCAGAAAATAAACTTAGAGATCGAGTATTAAAAGAGCAGGAAAATTATAATAAATTATATGCACAGTTACAAGATGCTCAAGCACAATTAGAGCAATTAAGAAAAAATTCTGCAACAAATAGTGATGAAGCACAACAGTTGGAGAAACAATTATCAGAATTGAATAGATTGTTAGGATATACAGATGTTAAAGGAAAAGGACTTATTATTACTTTAAAAGATGCTGATGCAAATGAAAATAGTTCAAGTGATAATATTATTCATGATTTAGATTTACTTGATATTGTAAATGAATTATTTAATGCAGGAGCAGAAGCGGTTTCAATAAATGATCAAAGAATAATTTCTACTTCAGCAATTAATTGTAGTGGAAATGTTGTAAGAATAAATGGACAAAAAGTTTCTGTACCATTTGTTATAAAAGCAATAGGTTCTCCAGAAGGAATATATGGTACTATGACTAGACCTAGAGGCTATTTAGATTTAATGAGAAGTGCTGATATAAAAATTGAAATTGAGAAAAAAGAAAATGATGATTTAATTGTTCCAAAATATACAGGAACTAGACAATATGAATATTTGCAAGTTGCAGAATAGAGGTGAAAATATTGAAGGGAAAAATTGTAATGCTCGTAACGGTGGGAATAATTTGTATGTTGCTTACTAGTGCGATGTTTGTTCAGTTTAATACAGTTCAAGTTATTGAAGAATCTGGCGTTGGTGCAATGAGAGAATCAGAATTAAGAAGTGAGTATTCTGAGTTAAAGTCTAAATCAGATGAAATAGAAGCTTCCTTAAATGAGGTACAACAAAGTATATCTGAATATCAAAACCAGTTAACAGATAATCAAGGTTCTATAAGTTTGTTAAGGGAAGATTATAATAAAGCTAATTGTGATTTAGGATATACAGATGTTAAAGGACCTGGAATTATTATTACAATATCAGATAGAGATGAACTTGTTGAATATTATGATTTATTATTTGCTTTGAATGAACTAAAATATGCCGGAGCAGAAGCAATATCTATAAATGATAGAAGAGTTGTAAATACAACATTTATTGCTAATATACAAGATAGGTATTTAGTAATGGATGGTCAAAGAATAACTTCTCCATATACTATAAAAGTCATAGGAGATACTAAATATTTAGAGAGTGTTATTAATATTAAGGGCGGTTTAAAAGATGAGATGGAGAATAACGGAAAGAGTATATCATATACAGTAGAGGATGAACTATTTATTGGAAAATATAATGAATTGATAGAAATAAATTATGGAGAATAATAAAAAGGAGTGGAAAAAATGATTATTTATATTACTATTGCAATTTGCTCAGTTTTAGGAATATTAGTTGGATTAAATTTACCAACAATATCTTATTCATATTCAGGATATTTGGCTATAGCTATTGTTGCTGCATTAGATTCTGTTTTTGGTGGAATTACATCTATATTAAAGAAAAACTTTGATATTAAAATTTTCGTTTCTGGATTTTTTGGAAATGCAATATTAGCTATGTTACTTACATACCTTGGAGAGAAACTAAATGTTGATATTTACTTAGCTGCTGTTATAGTTTTTGTAGGCAGAATGTTTACAAATTTATCAATTATAAGAAGAATGTATATAGAAAAATGGGCAAAAAAATATGAAAAAAAGAATGGTACGAAGAAGGCTACTTCGGAGAAATAATGAAAAAAATAATATGTTATTAAAAAAACATATTATTTTTTTCATAAAAGCTTAATATTAAAAGTTAATTTATTTCAATATTAATTGAATCACAATCTCGAATTGCAATTAGAGTGTCTTTTATTAAATATGCTCTAATATTACCAGAAGGGCTTATTAAAGTTGGAGTAATTTTACTTCCTTTTATGAAACCTAAAATATTAAATCTCTTTTGTACTTCGGGACTACAATTAATTTTTTGTATTTGACCTGTTTCGTCTAACTTTAATTCATTTAGTGTCATATATATCACTCCTAATATTATAATTTATTTGTTTGAAGTACTTTTTGTGATATAAGTTGAAAAAAATTGTTAAATAATGTAGAATGTTACTATTAAAAGGAAAAGAGAAAGAGCCAATGAACAAAAAAGGAATATTTTTAATTTGTGTTGTTTTATTGATTATAATAAGTATAGCTAGTGTAATCTTCTTTTCTAATAAAAAAGCAAAGGATAGGGATTATGAATTACTACAAGTAAATGAATATAAATATTATGCTTTGCTTGTTGACGGGAAATATGGTGTTATAAGAAAAGATGGAACTGTAATTATAGAACCAAATTATAATGAAGTACATATACCAAATCAAGATAAAGATATATTTGTTGTAAAAGACAATGATACATATAAGGTATTTAATGAAAACAAACAGCAACTTTTTACTGATTTACAAAGTGTATCAGCAATTGTTGGAAAAAATGAAGCAGATGAAAATATATATAATACAACTGTATTAAAATATATGGAAAACGGAAAATATGGATTATTAAGTTTTGATGGTAAAAAAATAACTAAGCCAGAATATGAAGAAATGTCAGCTTTAACAGACAATTATGGGGAGATACTTGTAAAACAAAACGGAAAGTATGGAGTAATTAATGTAAAAGGGATTACTTTAGTAAAACCAAAGTATGACACAGTGGCTGGTGATGCATATTTTGAAAATGGTTCTTTTAAGAATTCTGGATATATTGTTGGAAATAAAACAAATCAAGGTATGAAATATGGATATCTTGATAAAAATGAAAAAGAAATTATAAAAGTTGAACAAGAAACTCTTTATAGAGTTACTGAGATTTCTTCAAATGATGCTTATATAGTAGCATCTCAAAATGGTAGATATGCTCTTTATAAAAATAAAGAAAATTTAACTGGTTATAAGTATATTAATATTTATTATAATAACAATACAAATTCATTTACTGTTCAAAAAAATAAATCTTATGGATTGATTAATTTATCAGGACAAGTAATTGTACCAGAAGAATATGAAGAACTTATGGTTGTAGGAATATATGTTGAGGCTTCAAAAAATGGAACAAACTATATTTATGATTTAAATGGAAATCAAGTAACTGATGCTAAATTTACTAGTTTGCAAAGTACGGTTACAGGAAAATTTTATATAACAATGGATGAAAATTATAGATATGGAATTGCAAATAAGGAACAAGAAACTGTTGTAGAAAACAAATATGATTACATAGATGAAATTGAAAATACAGGATTGATGATAGCGACGATTGGAAATGATGTTACAATATATAGTGGAAATGCAGTTGAAATTGTTTCTGTTAATGATGCTAAAGTTGAGATGCATGGAGATTATATAGAAGTTATAACAAAAGAAGAGTCTTATTATTTAACTGCTGATGGAAAGAAAGTTGATAATAAAACCGTATATATTGAGAATAATTTGTATGCAAGTAAATCTGGCAATAAATGGGGATTTGTTGATTTAAAGGATAGGATAATTATTCCATATGTGTATGATGAAGTTACAGAAGTTAATCAATACGGTTTTGCTGGAATAAAGCAGAATGGAAAATGGGGTTCAATAGACAAAAATGGTAATGTTGTAGTAGAGCCAACTTATGAATCAGATGAAATAAATCCTGTATTTATAGGCAAATATGTTTTGAAAAATAATATTGTTACAAATAAATTTTAAGTGTATATTTAGGAGAATAATTAGGATGGGCAAATGGGAAGCAAAAAAATTTCCTATTTGCCCATTGCACACGAAATAAAAAAGAGAGGATTAATAAAATGTTTAAAGAGTTTGGTATTTCAGATGAATTAATTTCATTATCTGAAGAGGTAAAAAAAGAAATAGAGGAAGAAGTAAGAAAAGTTGACGAAAGAGCGTTGAAAAATAGTTTAAGAGTATTAAAAGCTTTTCAAGATAATAAGATTTCAGATGTACATTTTAATTCTACAACAGGCTATGGCTATGGTGATATAGGAAGAGACACAATTGAAAAGGTTTTTGCACAAGTTTTCAGAACAGAAGATGCACTTGTGCGTAATCAATTTATTTCAGGAACTCATGCTATTACTGTAGCATTATTTGCTAATTTAAGACCAGGTGACACGTTATTAAGTATTTCAGGAAAACCTTATGATACATTAGATTCAATAATTGGATTTGACGATAATAAAAGTTCATTAAAATCATATGGAATAAATTATGAACAAATAGATTTAGTAAATGATGATTTTGATATACCAAAAATTAAAGAAAGACTTTCTAAAAAGAATGTAAAAATGATAGAAATCCAAAGATCAAGAGGATATTCAATGAGAAAAAGTTTAACTGTTGACAAAATAGAAAAAGCTATTAAAGCAGTTAGAGAAGTAAATGATGAAGTAGTAATTATGGTAGATAATTGCTATGGGGAATTTGTTGATGATTTAGAACCAGTTGATGTAGGTGCGGATTTTATGGTTGGTTCTTTAATAAAAAATGCAGGTGGAGGAATTGCACAAAACGGTGCTTACATAGTTGGAAAGAAGAAATATATAGAACTTGCAGCTGAGAGATTAACAGCTCCGGGACAAGGAAAAGAAGTTGGACCAAGTTTAGGTGCAAATAGATCAATTTTACAAGGAATATATATGGCTCCATCAGTTGTTGCTAATAGCTTAAAAACTGCAATTTTTGCAAGTAGAATGTTAGAAAAATTAGGATATAATCCTGTTCCAAAATTTAATGAAAAAAGATCAGATATAGTACAAACAATTATATTTAATGATGAAGAGAAATTAATTAAGTATGTACAAGGAATACAAAAAGGTTCAGCTATAGATTCTGATTCATTGCCTATGCCATGGGATATGCCGGGATATACGGATAAAGTAATTATGGCTAGTGGAAGCTTTACACAAGGTTCTTCAATTGAGTTGAGCTGTGATGCTCCAATAAGACCTCCATATATTGCATTTATGCAAGGAGGACTTACATATGAATATGGAATATTAGGAGTATTAAAAGCAATTAGTGAATTATATTGATGAAAGGATATTTTTATATGAAAAATGGAACAATTTTAGTTACTGCAGCTGTTGATACAGAAATTGATTATCTAAAAGAAAAATTAAAAAATCTTAAAGCTTCAGAGATGTATGGTTATACGTTATTTGAAGGAAAATTCGAAGACTATCAGATAATTATTTTAAAAACAGGTGTTGGAATTATGAATGCCACTATCTCAACAATGCTAGCCATAAACAAATATAATCCTGAAATTATTATAAATGAGGGAACAGCTGGTAGTCATTCACTAGATGTAAAAAGAGGCGATATTGTTATTGGAGATAAATTAGTTTATATAGGTGGATATAAAACTCCAATAAAGGGATTAAATGCTGGATCAAACTCTTTAGAATGGATAATAACAGATTTTCAACATAAAGATGATAAGGATACTATAGAATATAGAGCTGATAAAGATTTATTAGAATTAGCCAAAAAGATAAATGATTTTCAATATGGAAAAGTTCATGTTGGGACAATTGGAAGCGGTGATGTTTTTAATAAGGAATGTGATAGAATTAATTATATTCATAGTAACTTAGATACTTTATGTGAAGAAATGGAAGGTGTAGCTGTATATAAAGTTGCACAAACATTTAATGTTCCTGTTATTGGATTTAGAATAATATCAAATAATGAATTATTAAACGAACATTATGATGTTAAATATGGAAAGTATAGTCAAGAATTTACATGTAGTTTTTTAAAAGAATATATAATGAGGAAATAATTATGAAAGTTGTAATTATTGGTGGAGGACCAGCTGGTATGATTGCAGCAATAAGTGCTTCAAAAGCTGGAAATAATGTTGTTTTAATTGAAAAAAATAATCAACTAGGAAAAAAGATATTAATAACGGGCAAAGGTAGATGTAATATTACTAGTAGTTTAGATATTTCTGAATTTATTTCTAATGTGCCTGGAAATGGAAAATTTTTATATAGTGCATTTAAAAATTTTACTAATCAAGATATTATAAAAATTTTAAAACAAGAAGGTGTTTCTGTAAAAGAGGAAAGAGGAAATAGAATTTTCCCTGTAACTGACAAGGCGGAAGATGTAAGACATGCACTAGAAAAATTAGTAGAAAAAGCTGGAGTTGAAATAAAATTAAATTCTGAAGTGATTGATATATCTGTTGATGATGAAAACAAAGTTAATGGAGTTATTTTGAAAAATGGAAAAATAAATGCAGACAAAGTTATTCTAGCAACAGGAGGAAAAAGTTATCCACTTACAGGATCAACAGGTGATGGATATAATTGGGCTGAAAAGTTAGGTCATAATATAAAAGAAATTAGAGGTTCATTAGTACCACTTTTAGCTGATAAATCTATTTGTTCAAGACTTCAAGGATTGAGCTTAAGAAATGTTGGTATAGAATTTTTAGATACAGAAAATAACAAGAAAATTTATGAAGATTTTGGAGAGATGTTATTTACTCACTTCGGAGTAAGTGGACCAACAATATTAAGTTCTTCTGCACATTTATTAAGATATAAAGATATTGATAAAAAAATTTCAGAAGGTAAGATATATTTAAAAATAGATTTAAAACCAGCATTATCAAAGAAACAACTAGATGCTAGAATTTTGAGAGATTTTAGTGAATTAAAGAATAAACAATTTAAAAATTCATTAGATAAATTACTTCCTAAAAAAATGATAGATGTAATAGTTGATTTGTCTAAAATTAATCCCAATAAAGCTGTTAATGAAATAACAAGAGAAGAAAGAATGGTGTTAGTAGAATTACTAAAAAATTTAAAAATTAAAATTAATGGATTTAGACCTGTAGAGGAAGCAATTATTACAGCAGGTGGAGTTAGTACAAAGGAAATAAATCCTAAAAGCATGGAATCAAAAATTGTAAAGGGTTTATTTTTTGCTGGTGAAATAATTGATGTTGATGCCTACACAGGAGGATTTAATCTTCAAATTGCTTATTCAACTGGATATACGGCAGGATTAAATAATTAATAGATATATAGGAGATAATAATGTTTGAAACAGTTTTAAATCCAGCATCTGCTGAAATTGTTGAGAAAAAGTCAAAATTTATAGCTAATATTTATCATGTGGAAAGTGTGGATGAAGCAGAAGAAATTCTTAGGCAATTGAGGAAAAAATATCATGATGCACGACATAATTGTTATGCGTATAAAATTGTAAAAGATGATATTTCGAGGGCAAGTGATGATGGAGAACCATCTGGTACAGCTGGTGTACCAATGTTAAATATATTAAATGGTAGAGAGCTTTCAAATATTTTAATAGTTGTTACAAGATATTTTGGTGGTATTTTATTAGGAACAGGTGGATTAGTTAGGGCATATTCGAAGGCATTAAACACAGTGATAGAAAAATCTGAGTTAGTTAAGCAAGAATTAGGGCTAGAAATGAAATTTTATGCAGAATATAAAGATTTAGAAGAAATTAGATATCAAATGAAAAATAGGGGAATAGAAATAACAAATTTAATTTATGATGAAAAAATAGAAGTAACAGTAGTAGGAAGTAAAGAAAAAATAGAAAAAATAAAAGGAGAAAAAATATCTGATAGAATTGTGTTGGATAATATTATTCAGATTCAAGAAAAATATGTATTTGTAGTAGATTAAAAAACATATTGGAAAAAATTAGAAAAAATTCACGTAAGACTATAGAAAAACGGTGACTAGGAATTTATAATTAAAAATGTAAAAAATTTACAATTTTAATTTTGAAAGGAGAAAAACGTGAAAGAAAAAATTAAAGTGCTTATTGCAGATGATAATATGGAATTTGCAATAACACTAAAAAAGTGTTTTGACATGAAAGAAAATATGGAGGTTATTGATATTGCAAGAGATGGAAATGAGGCTTTTGAAAAAATAGTAAAATATTCTCCGGATGTGGTTTTATTAGATGTAATTATGCCACACTTAGATGGAATTGGAGTATTAGAAAAATTAAACAAAGCTCATTTGGAGAAGAATCCATTTTGTGTTATGATATCAGCAGTTGGACAAGATAAAGTTACAAGACAAGCAATTAATTTAGGTGCACAATATTATGTTGTTAAACCTTTTGATATAGAAGTATTAGTTAAAAGAATAGAAGAATTACAAAATTACCATTTGCCAGAGAAAAATAATAATTTTATAATAAAGGAGGCAAAATCAAATTACATAGAGGTTTCTGATTATAAAGAAGATAATTTAGAAGCACTGGTTACAAATATTATTCATGAAGTTGGTGTTCCAGCGCATATAAAAGGTTATCAATATTTAAGAGAAGCAATTATGATGGTTGTTGAAAATATTGATATGATTAATCAAATAACTAAACAATTATATCCAGAAATTGCACATAAGTATAAAACTACTTCAAGTAGAGTTGAAAGAGCAATTAGGCATGCTATTGAAGTTGCTTGGGGTAGAGGTAAGCTTGATGTTATGGAAAATATTTTTGGTTATACAGTAGATAGCAATAAAGGAAAACCTACTAATAGTGAATTTATTGCTATGATAGCTGATAAGTTAAGACTTGAACTTAAAACTGCATAAAAGATAAAACTCCTATTTTTTAGATTGGTAAAAAAATAGGAGTTTTGTAATTTTTAGCAAAATATTGTAAATAATAGTTTTTTTAAATATAATATTAACAATGATATTATATGATAGGAGGATTTTATGACTGTACATAATGAAGCTAAAAAGGAAGATATTGCTAGTGTTGTTATAATGCCAGGAGATCCATTAAGAGCAAAATATATTGCTGAAAATTTTTTAAAAAATTATAAATTAGTAAATCAAGTCAGAGGAATGTTTGCATATACTGGGGAATACGAAGGGAAAAGAGTTACAGTAATGGCATCTGGCATGGGAATGCCAAGCATGGGAATTTATTGCTATGAACTATATAAATTTTATGATGTAAACACGATTATTAGAGTAGGTTCTTGTGGAGTTTATACAGATAAATTAGATTTATTAGATACAATACTAGTAAATGGAAGTTATACATTAGGAAATTTTGCGAATAACTTTGCAAATGAAGATGTTCATTTTGTGAATGCAAATAAACTATTAAATGAAAAAATAGAAATGGTTGCTAAAAATAATAATATAAATTTGAAAAAAGCTAATATTGCCTGTACAGAATGTTTTGATCCATATATAGAGGATATACAGTCTTTGTTAGAAAAATTTCCAAAAGAAAAAAATATTGTTGGAGCGGAAATGGAATCATTTTCTTTATTATATATTGCTCAAAAACTTAATAAAGAAGCTGCATGCCTTCTAACTGTAGTGGATTCTGTTACTGATAAAAAGTCATTGTCTGCCGAAATAAGACAAAAAACATTAAATAATATGATAAAAATTGCGTTGGATACTATTATTTTAAAATAAAGTTGACATAAATGTTGAAAAAATGTACTTATTATGCTATAATGGTTTTGATATGCGGAAAAAAATAGAAAGTATATTAGGAGGTCCGTAAATGGAAGAAGATATCGAAAAAGTGATAGCTCGAATAGAAGAAATTAATAGAGAAATTTTAACTTATGATGAGACAAATGATGCAGAATCAATAAAAAGAACAAAATTATATGTTGAAAAATTTAATTTGCAAAGAAAATTAAATGAGCATCTTCAAAAAACAGCAACAGAAGAGAGACAAGCTAGAAATAGAAAAGCTGCAGAAATAAGAGATATGATTTTACAAATCAACGATGAATTAGAGACATATGATGAACACAATGATGCTGAGTCAATAAAAAGAACAGAATTAGGAATTAAAAAATATAATTTACAAAAAGAGTTAAAACAACTAATTGCAGATGGTGCTGAACTTTATTGGGGAAATGATTCAGAAAGAGATGGAGAAGAGCAAGCTCCAAAAGGAGAAGAAAAACCAGCTGAAGAAGAACCAGCTCCAAAAGGAGAAGAGAAACCAGCTGAAGAAGAACCAGCTCCAAAAGGAAAAGAGAAACCAGCTGAAGAAGAACCAGCTCCAAAAGGAGAAGAAAAACCAGCTGAAGAAGAACCAGCTCCAAAAGGAGAAGAAAAGCCAGCTGAAGAAGAACCAGCTCCAAAAGGAGAAGAAGGACCAGCTGAAGGTGAACAAGCTCCAAAAGAAAAACAAACTCACGAAGAAGAAAAAACTGGTGTAGCTAAGTTAGGTTTTTTCAAGAGATTAGCTTTAAGTGTAGTATTAGTTATCAAAAAGTTATGTAAAAAAGATGGAAAAATGGCAGAAATTTTGACAGGATGGGAAAATAAGATAAAAGATTCAGCAATACCACTACCTGTTGGTGATGAAGGAAAACAAGTAGATGAAGCAGAAAAAGAGGCTGAATCTGAAAGTAGTCGAAAGCCAGAGAAAAAAGAAGAATCATCTTTAACTCCAGAGGAACAAGAACGTATTGAAGCAGAACAAAGAAGAGAACAAGAAAGAAAAGCGATTGCAGATTTTGAAAGACCTCGTTCAGAACAAGAAGAAGGACTTTCATTACCTATATGGAGAATTATGGATAATGAATGGCTTAGTGAAAAATTAAATGAGGCTGGAGAAAATGATTGGATAACTCAAAGAAAAGCTGCTATTGAGAGACAAGCAGCTGAAAGAAAATTATCTGAAGAAAAAGCAGCTAAAATGATTGAGATTAGAAATATACCTAGAATAGATGGTAAAACTGATGCTGAAAGTGTAATTATAAATACTCTTAGAATAAGTATATTAAAAGCGGCTCATAGAAGGGGAATAGATCTTATTAACCCTGAAGATGGTCAAAGAAGATCATTAGAAAGCATTTATTCTGATTTAGAAATTGAAATTGCAAAGGAAAGAACAGAAGAGGTTTCTAGACAAGCTGCAGAAGGAAAAGCTAAAGGAAAACAAGAAGAAGTACAAGAGGAAAAAGATGGAGAAGATAGAGAGTAATGAAAATAGTTTTGTAAATATAATTGGTGGCGGTCTGGCAGGATGCGAGGCTGCCTACCAAATTGCAAAAAATGGAATAAAAGTAAAACTATATGAAATGAAACCTGTAAAATTTTCTCCTGCACATAGCAATTCTAATTTAGCAGAAATCGTATGTAGCAATTCTTTTAAATCAAACTTGATTACAAATGCATGTGGACTTTTAAAACAAGAATTGAGAATGCTAGATTCACTGTTAATAAAGATTGCTGATGATACTGCAGTCCCTGCTGGACAAGCTTTAGCAGTTGACAGGGAAGAATTTTCTGAAAAAGTTACAAAAGAAATTAAGGATAATTATAATATTGAAGTTATTAATAAGGAAGTAACAGAAATTCCAGAAAATGAATTTACTATTATTGCTACCGGACCACTAACTTCGGACAAGTTGTCTAAAAATATTTCAAAATTAATTGGAAATGAACAATTACATTTTTTTGATGCAGCTGCACCAATATTAGAAAAGAAATCAATAGATATGGATATTGCTTTTATTGGTGATAGATATGGAAAAGGAAATGATGATTATATCAATTTACCAATGGAAAAAGACGAATATGAAAACTTTTGGAAAGAATTAGTAAATGCAGAAGTTGCAGAATTACATGATTTCGAAAAAAAAGAAATTTTTGAAGGTTGTATGCCTATTGAAGTTATGGCGAAAAGAGGTATTGATACATTAAGATTTGGACCATTAAAGCCAGTTGGGTTTATTAATCCTCATACTGGAAAAAGGCCATATGCAATAGTTCAATTAAGACAAGATAATGTACAAGGCTCATTGTACAACATAGTTGGCTTCCAAACTAATTTAAAATTTAATGAACAAAAGAGAGTTTTTTCTATGATTCCTGGATTGGAAAAAGCAGAATTCCAAAAATTTGGGGTTATGCATAGAAATACTTTTATTAATTCACCAAAGATATTAAATGAGATATTTCAAATGAAAAAGAACAAAAAAATATTTTTCGCAGGGCAAATAACTGGTGTAGAGGGATATGTTGAATCCATTGCTTCAGGTTTGCTTGCAGGAATCAATGTAGTAAATTATATAAAAAAGGAGGAAAAATTTATACAACCTAGCGAAACTATGCTAGGAGCATTAACTAAATATATATCTACTGAAAATGAAAATTTTCAACCAATGAATGCTAATTTTGGTATACTTCCACAACTAGATTTAAGAATAAAGGATAAAAAAGAAAGATACAAAAAATTGTCGGAAGTTGCGTTGGAAAAGATAAGATTATTAAAATAATACATTTATATATTTTTTGTATTATTTTTTCATTACAGCTATTGTCTAAAAATGTTGTACTATGTAAAATAAAAGTAGATATTATATTTTAGAATGCGTGTATTGTAAATTGGAGGAAGAATATGGATAGTGATTTAGATTACTTGCAACAACAGTTACGAAGATTAGGAGGAACGGAAGGTAACAGAGGACAAATTGATTTAAAGAGAGAGGAAATTACTGCTTTTTTAGCAGGTAGAGATCCACAAACTCTTACAGATGATGATAGGGAAGCTTATAATAATTTAATGGAGGAATTAGACCTACTTAATACTAAAAGACAAGAATTACAAGATTTAGTAGATAACTATGATTTATTAACATCTGAAGAAGCTAGGAGCCAAGAACTAGAAAAAATAGATGATATAATAAGAGCTCGTGAGGAAATAGGTTCAGTAAATCAGAATAGAGAAAACTTTATGCAATCATTAAGAATTGGATCAGCAGGAAGTGCAAGATATACTGGAGAAATCAGAATGAGAGCTAATGTTGATATGACAATTGCTGTTGCAAGACAAATAGCAAGACGAAATGGAACTCCAGCAAATGTAAATATTAACACTGTTGGACGAAGAACCTCAACAGGAGATCCTCTTGAAGCAACAAAACAAATTATAACTCTTCAAAGTTTAGCTAATCAAGATGGACTTACTACTGAACAAAGAAGAACAATTACTGCGTTGTTAAGTCAGTTTACAAGATTACAAGGAGAATATTATAATGTTCAAGAGCCATCTAGAGAACCAGGACCAGCTATAACGCCAGATCCAGATCCAGGTAGAACGCCAGATCCAGAGCCAGGTAGAACACCAGATCCAGATCCAGGTAGAACGCCAGATCCAGAGCCAGGTAGAACACCAGATCCAGATCCAGGTAGAACACCAGATCCAACACCAGATAGGGAAAATGTTGAAATTATTGATAAAGATGAGATAAGAACTAGAATTTGGGCTTATCAGAATGGAAATACGCCTGAAAATGAAGCTGAAATAGTAAGATTACGTGACGAAATTCTTCAAATAATAGAAGAAAGAGCTGCTAGAAATCCAGATGGATCTTTTAGACATGATGATAATGGTAATTTTATTTTACAAGAAGGGCCAATAAATGACATAATGCAAAGAAGAATGGCATTATTTAGAGCTGCTGAAGGTAGAGGAACTATTGAAATTTCTCAAAGAGAAAGAGATGTATTACCTGTTCTAAGAGAATTAGTAGCTTTAGAAAATGTTCCTGGAGTAGATACAGATGCTATTTATGCTTCAGAAGTGTTGAATAGATTAGAAGAATATAGAAGACAATTAGAAGAATTGCAAAATGAAACAAATAGGAACCCAAGACTTGATGAGATAAGAAACAGAATGATCCAAATTAGACAAGAAATGGAAACATATAATGAGCAAAATGATGCGGAGTCAATTAGAAGGACACAACTTGAAATTGAAAGAAGCAGATTACAAGATGAGTTTGATGAATTGTGGAGTCAGCAAAGTAGTATAGATAATGGCAGGGAAATAGAGAGACTACAAAATATAATAGGCGAGTTAGAAGGATTATATGATAGAAGAAGAACAGTAGAAAGAGATAGACAAACACCAGATCCAGAACCAGGCAGAACACCAGATCCAGGCAGAACACCAGATCCAGGTAGAACACCAGATCCAGATCCAGGTAGAGCACCAGATCCAGATCCAGGTAGAGTACCAGATCCAGATCCAGGTAGAACGCCAGATCCAGATCCAGGTAGAACACCAGATCCAGGACCAGGCAAAACACCAGACCCAGGACCAGGTATAACACCAGATCCAGGGCCAGGCAAAACACCAGACCCAGGACCAGGTATAACACCAGATCCAGGACCAGGCAAAACACCAGACCCAGGACCAGGCAAAACACCAGATCCAGGACCAGGTAAAACACCAGATCCAGGACCAGGTAAAACACCAGATCCAGGACCAGGCAAAACACCAGATCCAGGACCAGGTAAAACGCCAGATCCAGGACCAGGCAAAACACCAGATCCAGGACCAGCACGTCAAAATCCAGGTTTACAGGATCCTTATAAAAGACATTGGGTTGAAATAATGGCTGATACTCAGACACAAACTTCTGGATCAGTAGCTCAATACTTGCATAATATGGGAAGAATAAGACCTTTCAGAATGGGATTGACAATTTGGGCAGCTCCAATCAAGTTAGGAATGAAAGGTGTAGGTATGCTATTTGGAGATGCAGTTGCTGGCGTTCAAAGAAAACAAGATGAAATGGTAGAAATGATTAGAAATTTACCTCCAGAAGAATTTGATACATTAGTTGATGGATTAACGGAAACAAATGTTAGACAATATAAGGTAAATGAAAATTACTTAGAAGCAGTTTTAACTGTATTAAGAGAAAGAGAAGCAGATGCAAAATCTGATGCTATAGAACGAGATAATCAAGTTCGTGCTGCACTTAATGAGGTAAGAGAAGAAAAAACTAGACTACAGACTGAACTTAATCAACCAGGATTAGATGATGTTACAAGAACAGATTTACAAATACAATTAGAACAACATAATGTAGCAGAGAATATACTTAAAGCTCAACATGTTGAAGTATATGGAAGACAAGTACATTCTGATCAAAGAGTTACTGATTTGGAAAGAGCTATGATTGGAAAGAGTACTAGAAAAATGAATATTAAAGGTTGGTTAGCAGGTTCTTTCAATCCAGATAACAGAGAATTGCATAGAGAAATGGCAGATCTTTATGAAGCAAGAAGAACAGCTATACAAAATGGCGATTTAGAAGGTTTAAATAGAGCTAACGAAGAAATAGAAAGACTAAAGAGGGATAATACTAGAGAGATAAGAGTATTACCTGGTACAAGATTTGATACAAGGGCTAGAATAAATAGAGGACTTCATACAGTTGAAGAAGCACATGTTAAACCTAGTGATGCAGATCAATCAAAAGGAAGAGAATTAGTAGCAACAGTTATGGCTGCAGTTGCTGCTGCTGATATAGTAAGACATGCAACAACGAAAAATAATGATCTTCAACAACAAGTTGATAGTCATTTAGCACAACATAACCAACAAATAAGAAATACTAATGCACACAATCAACAAGTGCAATCTGAAATAAACCAAGCTAATGCACAAAATGCTCAAGTTGGACAACAAATAAGTAGTGCAAAAGGCTCTGTTACAGATGCTGATTTAGCTGAAGCTGCTAGAGCAGAAATACATAGAAATAATGCATTAACATATGCTGCAAGACATGAAAGAGAATTTTTAAATGATAATACCCCTGGTGTAGGATTTAATCATGGAGGAAGTGATGATGCTATCCATGCTGCACAAGCTTCAATGACTCAGGCTAGACAAGCTGCTGAAGCAACAGGAAGAACTAGTGATTTAGTACAGCATGCCCATGATACAGCAAATACAACAAGACAAGCTGTTCAAGATGTTTTACCAGATGTTTCTGGCTTTACTGGTATACCAGGAAAAGCAGTGTTTGGAAATTCTGAATATGTTGCAAATTTACAAGGAATATTATCATCATCTACAGATAGCATGACTTTATTAAGTAAATTGATAAATGTAACTAGACAAATAGGTGATCCAGCACAAATTACAGGAACAATTCAACAAGCTTCTGAAATCTCACCATTAGTTTTAGATACATCAATGGCTTCAGCTGTTAACTTTGCACCTTTGGTAGCTTCTTTAGCAAATATCGCTGCATTAGAAAATAGAAAAGCACAATATCAAAGATTACAAGAAGAGGCAGAATTGAATCAAGCTATGTCTCAAGATTTTGTAGATAGAACACCAGAAGAACCAGGAACTGATAGATAATACTAAAGAAAAAATATTAAGCAAGGAGTGAATTTTATGTATGATTTCCCTAAAATACAATTTGGAAAAAAAGATTTCTATGTAGTTGATAGAATAGAATATGAAGGTGTTACATACTTATACATATATGAAGATGTTTATAAAGAAGGCATGGATATTGAAAAATTTGCAGGAGATATTGAAGTGAATTTTATTCACAAATTGCCTGATGGAAAATTTGAAAATGTAGTTGATGATGAATTATTTAATAAACTATTAAATATAGCATCAAAAAGACTTATTTTAAATCAAAATCCATATATGAAACAATAAACAAATAAAACTTACTAAAACTAGCATGAGTATTGACATACAAACCAAATAATGATAAAATATTATACGCTAATGTACTTGAAAAATATTACATTAGCGTATATTTTTATTTTTAGAAAGAGTGGAGGTGAAAAATAAAATATGCCAACAATTAATCAATTAGTAAGAAAGAGTAGAAAATCAACAAAAGCAAAATCAACAGCTCCAGCATTACAAAGAGGATGGAATTCTAAGAAAAATAGAGTTACAGATGCAAGATCACCACAAAAAAGAGGTGTTTGTACAGTTGTTAAAACAGTTACACCTAAAAAGCCAAACTCTGCTTTAAGAAAAGTTGCTAGGGTTAGACTTTCAAATGGATTTGAAGTAACATCTTATATTCCTGGTGAAGGACATAACTTACAAGAGCACAGTGTTGTTCTTATAAGAGGTGGAAGGGTTAAAGATATACCAGGTGTTAGATACCACATTATTAGAGGAACTTTAGATACAGCAGGCGTTAAAGATAGAATGCAAGCTAGATCTAAATATGGAGCTAAGAGACCTAAAAAATAAAATTTAGGAAAACTAATTACTAATAGTGCATATTTTATTTATAATTGATTAAAATATACATTTTAATCAATTAAGGCTAGCTAGAATTTATAATTTAGCTAGGAATAATAGAAATATTATTCTACAGTACCTTTATAAATAGATTCGCACTATTACGGGAAAGTGAAAGAATCTTTCCAGAGTACCTTTTAATGTTAGGAATTAACATTAAGTATTAATTAAAAAGGAGGGAAGTATAGTGCCAAGAAGAGGAATTATAGCTAAGAGAGATGTTTTACCAGATCCAATATATAATAGCAAAATTGTTACAAAATTAGTTAATAATATTATGCTAGATGGTAAAAAATCAGTAGCTCAAAAGATAGTATATGGAGCTTTTGATATAGTAAAAGAAAGAGAACATAAAGATCCATTAGAAGTTTTTGAAGCTGCTTTAGAAAATGTAATGCCAGTTCTTGAAGTTAAAGCTAGAAGAGTAGGTGGAGCTACATATCAAGTTCCAATCGAAATTAGACCTGAAAGAAGACAAACATTAGGTTTAAGATGGTTAGTAACATATGCTAGAAATAGACATGAAAAAACTATGTCTGAAAAACTAGCAGGTGAAATAATCGATGCTGTTAACGGAAATGGTGGAGCATTTAAGAAGAAAGAAGATACTCATAGAATGGCTGAGGCTAATAAGGCTTTTGCTCACTACAAATGGTAGAATTTTTATTAAAATCAGCAATCTGCACATTTTCAGTTACCAATTTAAACTTCGACGTACTTGTGTACGCCTTCAGCTTAAATTGACAACCAAAAATGCACATCTCACCAATTTTAATAAAAATTCAGAGTTGTACATGAAAATTAAAAAATAAATTTACACATTTTTAGTTACCAATTTTAATAATAATTCAGGATTATTCTTGAGATGTTTCAGAATGAAAATTATTACTGAGATTGATGAGATAAGAAAGATTGTGATGTGTAGATTGTAAGATAAAGAGCAAATAAATGAGATAATTATACAAATTAAAAGATAAAGAAACCTAGGAAGGGGGAAAAACAAAAAATGGCAGGAAGAGAATACCCACTTGAGAGAACAAGAAATATAGGAATAGTTGCTCATATTGATGCTGGTAAAACAACAACAACTGAGAGAATATTATTCTATACAGGTAAAACTCATAAAATAGGTGAAGTTCACGAAGGTGCTGCTACTATGGACTGGATGGAACAAGAACAAGAAAGAGGTATTACTATTACTTCTGCTGCTACAACATGTTTTTGGAAAAATAATAGAATAAATATTATTGATACTCCTGGACACGTTGATTTTACAGTTGAAGTTCAAAGATCTTTAAAAGTTCTTGATGGTTCTGTTACAGTTTTAGCTGCAAAAGGTGGAGTTCAACCACAAACTGAAACTGTTTGGAGACAAGCAGATAAATATAATGTACCAAGAATGGTATATGTAAATAAGATGGATATTACTGGAGCAAACTTTATGCTATGTGTTGATCAATTGAAAAACAGATTAAAAGCAAATGCTGTTCCAATCCAATTACCAATTGGTGCAGAAGATCAATTTAAAGGTATAGTTGATTTAATCAACATGAAAGCATATATTCATAAAGACGATTTAGGAAAAGAAATCGAAGAAACAGATATACCTGCAGATATGCAAGATTTAGCAAAAGAATATCGTGAAAAAATGGTAGAAGCTGTTGCTGAACAAGACGAAGAATTAATGATGAAATATTTAGATGGTGAAGAACTAACAGAAGAAGAAATCAAAAAAGGTTTAAGAGCAGGAACAATATCAAATACAATAGTTCCAGTTACATGTGGTTCTTCATATAAAAACAAAGGTGTTCAAGAATTATTAAATGCTATTGTTGATTATATGCCATCACCTTTAGATATTGCACATATTAAAGGAACAACTTTAGATGGAGAAGAAGTAGAAGCTAAAACTTCTGATTCAGAGCCATTTGCTGCATTAGCATTTAAAATTGCTACAGACCCATTTGTTGGAAAATTATGTTTCTTTAGAGTTTATTCAGGAACATTAGAATCTGGATCAACAGTTTTAAATTCAAGCAAAGATAAAAAAGAAAGAATTGGTAGAATTCTTCAAATGCATGCAAATCACAGAGAAGATATAGATAAAGTATATGCTGGTGATATTGCTGCTGCAGTTGGATTAAAAGATGTTACAACAGGAAATACTTTATGTGATCCTGATCATCCAATTGTCCTAGAATCAATGGAATTCCCAGAGCCAGTTATAGATATAGCTATTGAACCAAAAGATAAAGCTGCACAAGAAAAAATGGGAATTGCTTTAGCAAAACTTGCTGAAGAAGATCCAACATTCAAAGCTTATACAAATCAAGAAACTGGTCAAACTATTATCGCTGGTATGGGTGAGCTTCACCTAGATATTATCGTTGATAGATTAAAAAGAGAATTTAAAGTTGAATGTAATGTAGGTAAACCACAAGTTGCTTACAAAGAAACAATCAGAAATAAAGTAAGAGTTCAAGGTAAATTTATCAGACAATCTGGTGGTAAAGGTCAATATGGTGATGTTTGGTTTGAAATGGAACCATTAGAGCCAGGCAAAGGTATAGAATTTGAGAGCAAAATCGTTGGTGGTGCTGTTCCAAAAGAATATATCAAACCTATTGAACAAGGTATGAGAGAAGCTGCTGAAACTGGTGTATTAGCTGGATATCCAGTTATAGACTTCAAAGTTTCATTAGTAGATGGATCATATCACGAAGTTGACTCTTCAGAAATGGCATTCAAAATTGCTGCTTCTATGGCTTTCAAAGAAGGTTGTAAACAAGCTAAATCAGTTATATTAGAACCTATTATGAAAGTTGATATAACAGTTCCAGAAGAATATATGGGAGATGTTATAGGAGATATAAACTCTAGACGTGGTAGAATGGAAGGTATGGAAGGAAATGATGGAATGCAAGATATTCATGCATTTATTCCATTATCTGAAATGTTTGGATATGCTACTGATTTACGTTCAAAGACACAAGGTAGAGGAACATATTCAATGGAACCTTCTCACTATGAAGAAGTTCCAAAATCAGTTCATGATGCAATCGTTTCATCAAGAGCTAAAAAAGAAGAATAATAAGTTCGGCTATGACAAATTTTATAAAAAATTGTTGCATTTTTATTGAAAATAGTATAGAATGCAAATGCTAACTAAATTAGTTATTAAATTTCAAAATTTAAATAAAACAAATTAAAAAGGAGGAATTTTCAAATGGCTAAAGCTAAATTTGAAAGAACAAAACCACACGTTAACATTGGTACAATCGGACATGTTGACCATGGTAAAACAACAACAACAGCTGCTATTACTAAATACTTAAGCTTATTAGGAAGAGCTCAATATGAAGCATATGACCAAATTGATGGAGCTCCAGAAGAAAAAGCAAGAGGAATCACAATTAATACAGCTCACGTTGAATATGAAACAGAAAAAAGACA
>CANQEI010000010.1 GCA_947594845.1 uncultured Clostridia bacterium
GTAATCATTCAAAATTATAAAAATAAAAAGTATTTAGAAGATGATTTTTCATTCCTTACTGTTCGTATTTTGTGGGGGAAGGCTTTTGAAAGTATTTCAAAAAGGAAGCATTTATAAAATATTTTCAAAGCTGTGCGTAGTATCAAAAAGTAATCATTCAAAATTATAAAAATAAAAAGTATTTAGAAGATGATTTTTCATTCCTTACTGTTCGTATTTTGTGGGGAGGCTTTTAAAAGTATTTCAAAAAAGAAGCATTTATAAAATATTTTCAAAGCTGTGCGTAATATCAAAAAGTCATCTTCAAAATTATAAAAATAAAAAGTTATTAAAAATTTTTTTAATAACTTTTTTTTGCATAAATAAACTTTTTTTGAAAAAAATATTAATATGAAAAATAGGATAATTGGATTTTTATCAGGAATAATAAGCGGATTATTCGGAGCAGGTGGCGGAATGATATTAGTGCCAGCATTTTCTATTATTAACAAAATGGAAGAAAAAGAATCAAGAGCAACATCAATTTTTTGTATATTACCTTTAGTTATTACAAGCTGCATAATTTATTTTAAAAACCAGTATATAGATTGGAATATAGGAATAAAGAGTGCAATTGGTGGAATAGCTGGCGGGATAATAGGATCAATTTTATTAAAAAAGTTAAATAATCAAATCCTAAATATTATGTTTGTTATTTTTCTATTATATGTATCTATAAAAATGGTGATGTAAATGGAAATAATTTTTGGATTTATTGCAGGAATAGTAAGTGCATTAGGAATGGGAGGAGGAACAATCCTCATTTTATTATTAACAATATTCATGGGAATAGAGCAACACGTATCTCAAGCAACAAATTTAATTTTTTTTGTTCCAACTTCTATTGCTGCAATAATAATGAATATAAAAAATAAAAAAATTAATTGGAAAATTTCTAAAACTATAGTAATTTATGGCATAATTGGAGCGATAATTGGCAGTATAATTTCAATCAACTTGGAAACCAAAATATTAAAAAAAGTTTTTGGAATTTTTTTGTTTATAATAGCATTTTTTCAAATATATGAAATTTATACTTCGTATACAAAAAGTAAAAAAACAAATAATAAAAATATGAAAACTTAAAGTAGGAGGAAAGTATGATGAAATTTGTAAAAGGTGCCGTAATTGGCTCAATGGCAACTGCTGCAGCAATGATGATGTATAAAGATATGAGCAAAAATAAAAGAAATAAAATGATAAAAAAGGGAAAGCAGTTTGCTAAAAAAGTTGGAATGCTTTAATAAGAAAGCCTACGATTGAAGTGAACTCCAAATAGTTCACTTCAGATACTGTAGGCTTATTTATTATTTGTCACATTTACAAGGTAATTCAGGCTCGAATGGATATTTATTGTCTTTACAAGGTTCTAATTTAGTACCTTTTAAACAATTCTTTTTTTCAAATGGACATTCTTCACATACTTTTACATGTTTTACTTTATCAGACCATATTTGGATTTCATAAGATCTATCTGGACAAAGTGGTCCAAAAACGAACTCGCCATCCTTATCTGATATAGTATGAGAAACAGGACGTTTTTCTTTTTTACCATGTTCGTGAACAATTTCAATTAATTTTATAACTGCATCAGAAATAGGATCTCCATGTCTATTTTTTAATACACCAAAAATAACATTTCTATCATCTTCAGGTACTACAATTTCTAGATCGTATTGTTTTCCTTTTTCTATAAATCCATCGACTTCTACAACTGGACATATATTGTTTTCTAATTCCATTAAAATCATCCTTTTCTATATTTTAGCTTTCGCCTAGTATATATTATGAATTTTAGGAAAAAATGTGAAAAGAGAACATATATTAAATAGGGGTAAGAAATGTCTGTAATAGGAATAATTTCAAATTCAAATAATATAATTGAATTAGAAAATAAATTAAAAAATGAATTAAATGAAAAAAACATAATAGGGATAAATGAAAAAAGTTTAAAAAACTTTATACACATAAAGTTTGATATTATAGTAATTTATAACGAAATGGAAAATACAAAAGTGTTAAAAGAAATAATAAAGAATTCTAAATATTTAATTATAAATACAGATTTCAAAGAAAATTTAAGCTTATTGGATGATGAAATTAATAGCTCAGTCATAACTTTTGGATTTAATTCTAAGTCAACAATTACTATTGTTAGTAATGAAAATGAAGAAATTATTTTAGATGTTCAAAGAGAAATTGAAAATTACAATGGTAAAAAAATAGAATGTCAAGAGGTAAAGATAGATAATAATTGTGGGAAAAGCCACATATATGAGGAAGTTTCTATGAAAATTTTAACATTTTTAGCAAAAATATAAAGTTTTTATGTAGACAAAGAATAAGAAATGTGCTATAATTAAGATGTTTCTAAAGAGATTTAGTTATTTATACACTATATAAAATACTATAGATAAATTAAGGAGGAAAGAAAATTGGTTGCAAATTTACTAGAAAATAACCATTTAGTATTGGTTGGAAAAGTTACAAGTGATAAAACATATAGTCATGAAATATATGGTGAGAAATTTTACATATTTAATTTAGAAGTTCCAAGACTAAGTAAAGCGGTTGATATAATTCCTATTACAGTTTCCGAAAGATTATTAACCAATATTGATTTAGAAATTGGAAAAAAATTATCTGTAGAGGGACAATTTAGATCTTATAATAGTTATCAAAATGAAAGAAATAAATTAATTTTAACTGTATTTGCTAAAGATATGGTTGAAGTTAATGATGAAGAAGAGCCAAAAGAAGATGAAGAAGAAAAAAGCAATGTTGTAACTAATGAAGTTGTCTTATCAGGATATATTTGCAAAAAACCTATATACAGACAGACACCTTTTGATAGAGAAATTGCAGATATATTATTAGCAGTCAACAGAGCTTATAATAAAAGCGATTATATACCTTGTATAGCTTGGGGAAGAAATGCAAGATTTTGTCAAAATATAGAAGTTGGAACAGAAGTAAAAATAATAGGTAGAGTACAAAGCAGACAATACGAGAAAAAATTTGAAGATGGAACATCAGAAACAAGAGTAGCATATGAAGTATCTGTTTCAAGCATGGAAATAGTTGAAAAAGAAGAAAAGCCAAAAGAAGATGTTGTATAATAAAATAATAAAGTGGTAATTAAAAATAATTACCACTTTGTTTTATTTTTAAATATAATTTTATTGAATATAAAATCAAGTTTTGATATAATTACGCCATAAAAGGAGCGGTTTTTTATGATATTAAAAACAATAACTTTTAATATGTGTCATGGAGAAGGCTTAGATGGAAATGTCGATGTTGAAAGGCAAGCCAAATTCTTAAAAAAATATAAACCGGATATTATATTTTTGCAAGAGATTGATATGTATACTCAGAGAGTGTACAGTGAAAATCAAATATATAAATTTTCAAAAAATATTGAATTACCATATAGATCAATGGGAATTAATATAAAATACAAAAATGGCTATTATGGAGATGGAATCCTATCAAGATTTCCAATAGAATATTCAGCCAATTATTTAATGCCATTAATTGATCCAAACAATGAGCAAAGAGGAATATTGTGCAATAAAATTTCATTTGGAACAACAAAATTAAATTTGTTTTCTGTTCATTTCCCAACAAATTTTGAAGAAAGAAAATTAGCTACTGAAGAACTAATCAATATATTAGAAAAAATAGATGAAAACGAAGTTATTATTATTGGTGGAGATTTTAATGTTGGTGTAGAAAAAATAGGAAAACATAAATATAAATTTGAAAAAACTGATACTTATACAGAATATGAGATATTAAAGCAATATTTAGACAAAGTAAACAACACAGAAGATACTTGGATATCAAAAACTGGAAGCGGTTGTATTGATACTATATTTTTTTCAAAGAATATTAAGTTAGTAGCATCAGAAACAATTAATACTAAGTTTTCTGATCACTCAGCAATATATGCAGAGTTTGAAGTCTAAAATCATTTTAAACGGAAAGAAAGAGAAGATGAAAGAAGAAAATCCAAAAACAAAAAGATATAAATTTCATATAATTATATGCGTATTTATTATAATATTCTGCATTGGAATTGCACCTAAGGCACTACAAAATGATACCTTCTATACGATAAAAGTTGGAGAGTATGTTGCACAAAATGGAATTGGAAACTTAACTCAAGATCCTTTTTCTTGGCATGAATTGCCTTATACATTTCCACATTGGCTATATGACTTAATGATATATACCATTTATTCTATAGGTGGAATGGCAGGAATATATGGTTCAACTATCTTTTTTACAATAATAATTGGAATAAGCATATATTTTACATCTAACAAAATTTCAAAAAATGCTCCAGTGTCTGCAATAATAACTTTTGTAGCATTATACTTATTAAAACCGTACATTGCAGCAAGAGCACAGATTGTAACATTTTCATTTATGGTACTAACTTTATATTTAATTGAGAAGTATTTAGAAAATGCCAAAAAAAGATATGCATTTGGATTAATAGCTTTTTCAATTCTTATTGTTAATTTACATATGGCAGTATGGCCATTTTTCTTCGTTTTATTTGTACCTTATTTAGTTGAATACTTTATTTCAAGAGATATTATTACATTTGATATAATTCTAAAATTAAAGATTAGATTTGAAAAGATAACTAAAAATAGAGAAGAACGATTAAAAAAATTATATAATGGAATTGAAGATAATAAGAAAAAGAGAGCTAAAATAAAAGAAAATCCATATAAAATAAAAGTCACTAGAAATGATAATGTTAAAAAATTGTTTATTGTAATGATTATTTGTGCATGTATGGGAATATTCACACCAACTGGAACAACTACACCATATACGTACTTATACAAAACAATGACAGGGAATACAATGCAAATAATAAATGAGCATAAGCCAATAGATCTTTCAGCTAACCAAGATTTTGTAGCATTTTTTGTAGCATTTATCGTAATCTTAACATTTATAGATGTAAAAATAGATATTAAACACTTATTTTATTATTTAGGAATATTATATTTATCTTTAAACTCAAGAAGACAAGTTTCAATGTTCTTAATAATTTGCACGCCTATACTTGTTAAATTAATAGCAGATGTTTTTGATAAATATTCACCCAAAACGCAAAATATCATTATTAATATAGTAACAAGCTTTTATGGAAAAGTTATATTGGGAACGCTTGTTATTGTAATAACTATTAGAAATGCTAAACCAATACTACAAGAAGAATATTATACAAATCAAAACTATCCAATATACGCATGTGAATGGATTAAGGAAAACATACCAGATTATAAAAATATAAAATTGTTTAATGAATATAATTATGGTAGTTACTTAATTTTTCAAGGAATACCTGTAATGATAGATTCTAGATGCGACTTATATACACCACAATATAATACAAAAACAGGAGATGCCAAAGATGGACAAGACATATTCATGGAAGTACAAAATATTGCAACAGATACAGATGACTATAAAGATACATTTGAAAAATATGGAATAACACATGCAATTACTTATAAAAATTCAAATTTAGATAAGAAAATAAAACTTAGTAGTAATTACCAAAGAATATACCCACTTACAGAAGATGAAAGAAAAAAAGATAATAGATTTGTAATCTATGAAAAGATAAGTGAAAAGGTAAAACAATGATAAAAGAGTTTATAGTAAAAAATAGTGGAAATAGATTAGATAAAGCTATTACAGAATTGGATAAAAATGTATCAAGAATGATGGTTCAAAAATTAATTGATGATGGAAAAGTATTAGTTAATAACAAAAAAGAAAAATCATCATACAAAGTAAAAGAAAATGATAAAATAATTATAAATTTTGAAGAACCAAAAGAGTCTAAACTGAAACCAGAAGAAATTCCATTAAACATTATTTATGAAGATAATGATATAATAATAGTAAATAAAGATAAAGGAATGGTAGTACATCCGGGAAATGGAAATCCAGATGGTACTCTTGCAAATGCAATAATGGCAAGATGCAAAGACTCACTTTCTGGGATTGGTGGAGAGATTAGACCTGGAATAGTACATAGAATTGATAAAGATACTTCAGGAATATTGATTGTAGCCAAAAATGATAAATCACACATAAATATAAGTAATCAAATTAAAGCACACAAGACTAAAAAAACATATTTAGCTCTAGTAAGAGGAATTGTAAAAGCAAATGAAGCTACTATTGATATGCCAATTGGTAGAAGCCAAAAAGATAGAAAAAAGATGGCTGTTGAAAGAAGCGGAAAGCAAGCAATTACACACATAAAAGTAATAAAAAGATATAAGGAAAACACATTACTAGAAGTAAATATAGAAACTGGAAGAACACATCAAATAAGAGTGCATTTAGCACAAATTGGTTATCCTATTGTAGGTGATTATGTATATTCAAATGGAAAGAATAAATTTGGAGTACAAGGGCAAATGCTACATGCATATAAAATAAAATTTACTCATCCAACAACAAATAAAGTTGTGGAATATACAGCTGAATTACCAGAGTATTTTAAAAATGTATTAAATCAATTAGAAAAAGAGGAATAATTTTGGAAGAAAGATTACAGAAATATTTAGCTAATAGTGGAATTGATTCAAGAAGAAAATGTGAACAATATATTTTAGATGGCAAAGTTCAAGTAAACGGAAAAATAGTAACTGAATTAGGAACAAAAATAAATACAGAAAAAGATGTTGTAACATTTAATGGAAAAAAAGTAGAGCCATCTGAAAATAAAATATATATATTACTAAATAAACCAATAGGTTATGTAACAACAGTTAAAGAACAATTTGGCAGAGAAAAGGTTACAGACTTAGTACATGTAAAAGAAAGAATAATGCCAGTTGGAAGATTAGATATGTATACATCTGGAGCAATAATACTAACAAATGATGGGGATTTTATTTATAAAGTTACACATCCAAAAAATGAAATAACTAAAACATATACTGTTACATTAAAAGGACAAGTTCAAGATGATGAAATAGAAAAATTAAGAGATGGAATAACTCTTGATGATGGATTTAAAACTAGTCCTGCAAAAGTAAAAAAAATTATGGAAGATAAAGAAAAAAATAAAACAAGATTAGAAATAGTTATACATGAAGGAAAAAATAGAGAAGTTAGAAGAATGTGTGAAGCTATAAATAAAAAAGTTTTGGCACTCCATAGAAGTAAAATTGGAAATGTAAGTTTAGATGGCTTAGCAATAGGAAAATGGAGATACTTAAAAGAAAGTGAAGTATCACAATTTTTAAAATAATAAATAAACGAAAGAAGAGGAAATAAAATGGAAGTTAATCACAAAAGAAGAGAATTGAATGCGGAAAATATTAATTGGATTCAAAATGAAGCAAAAACCGGAGAAATTTTAAATGGTACAGTCAAAAATATAAGACCATTTGGAGCATTCGTAGAAGTTGAAAATGGAGTAACAGGACTTTTACATATTGAAGATATATCTGTATCAAGAATAAAAAGCCCAGAAGAGAGATTTTCAATTGGACAAAATATAAAAGTTATGATAAAATCTATCGATAAAGATTTAAATAGGATTGAATTTACTCATAAAGAATTGCTAGGAACATGGGAAGAAAATGTAATAGACTACAAAGAAGGCGAGAAAGTTCAAGGCATAGTAAAAGAAGTGGAAAAACAAAAGAACGGAATATTTATAGAACTAAAACCAAATTTAGTAGGACTAGCTGAATATAAAGAAGGATACGGATATGGTCAGAAAGTAGATGTATACATAAAGAGAATTATAAAAGATAAGAAAAAAATAAAGTTATTAATAGTTTCATAATATATTAGAAATTCTTGATAAAGAATTTCGCACCTAATTAATTTAAATTAGGAATATCCAAAATAATAATTTAATAGGAGGTTAAAAATGGTAGAAGATGAGAAAATAAAAACAACAGTATCACCTTTTGCAATGAAAGAGGGAGAAATAAAAACTTTTGATGGAAAGGATGGATATGTTTCAATTAATCAAATAATTCATAGAATTAATTTGGGACATATAACAGAAATCCACTTTAAAATATTAGAATTAGTAAATGAATTTGAATTTATGACATCAAGACAAATATATCAAATTTTAGTTCATAGAAATATAGATATAAAATCACAAGATAAACTAAATAATAAATTAGAACAACTAATAAAAACTAAAATATTAACAAGATATTACTTTTCAAGTGAAGATGGAAAATGTATTTATAGAGTATACTGTCTAGAAAAAATGGGCAAATATTTGTTAAATTCAAGAAATATTGAATGTAAATGGCAACCAACTGATAATACAAAGCCAGTATCTATGATAAAGAAAAGATTAGCAGGTAATCAAATTATTGTTGCTTATATGAGAAAAGTACAAGCTTTTGATTCATATGTTGTAAAACCAGCAATTACAGCTAAAAAGGCTGGTAAAATTATAAAAGCAAATGCAGGAATTAAATTGACTAAAAATGGAGTATCAATTGACTTTTTATTTGAAGCTGTAAGAAGAGAAGAAGATTGGGAAGAAAAATTTGAGGAAAGAATGAAATTATATCAAGATTTTTATGAAAATTTTGTACAATTTGATTCTGGATATGAAAGACAACCACAATTTATAATAGTTGCAGAAGATGATAAACACATGATAGAAATATTTAAAATAATAGTTACTAAAAAATTAGAAATACCAAATTTAAAAATATATTTTACTCAAGATTTAAGTCAGAATTCTACAAAATTAGATAAATCACTTGTTGAATTTGTAACAGATGAAAATGGAAAATATAAAATGAATAATGTTGAAGTAAAATTATTAGGATAAAAGTTAATAAAAAGCTGACTAAGAAATATTCTTAGTCAGTTTTTTTGTTGTTTTAAAGCGGTCAAGTGCACCAAACTCTATAGTAAAAATATATTGATAAATTAAAAATATACAAAATATTGCAGAAGCTTGACAATCAATTTAATAAAATAAGCATATTAAATTATTTACAGAATAAAATGAACTATGAAAATTACAAGTTTAGATAAATTAAAAAAAGGTCAGAGATGCAGGGTAATCAACCTAGAGCTAGATGAAGAAGTAAAATATAGACTATTAGATATGGGAATAGTGCCTAATACAATAATAGAGCTGGTTAAGATTGCACCACTAGGAGATCCAATACAAATTCAATTACGTGGATATAACTTGAGTATAAGAAAAGAATTAGCCCAAAAAATTAGAGTAGAGGTGAGCAAATGATTTTTGCATTAGTTGGAAATCAGAACTGTGGTAAAACTACAATTTTCAATCAGATAACAAATATGAACCAGCACATAGGAAACTTTCCAGGAGTAACAATTGATATAAAATTTGGAAAAATACCTCAAGAAAAAAATTATGAAATAGTTGATTTACCGGGACTATATTCGTTAAATACCTTTACCAAAGAGGAAATAGTTTCTGAAAAATTTATAGTAGAACAAAAGCCAGATGCAATTATAAATGTAGTAGATGCAACTAATTTAGAAAGAAATTTATATCTAACTTTACAACTTAAAGAGCTAGGAATTCCAATAATAATAGCATTAAATATGTTAGATGAATTAGAAGAAAATAAAGGAAAAATAAAAATAAAAGAATTAGAAAAAAGATTGAATATTCCAATAATACCATTAACTACAGTAACTAAAAAAGAAGTTGATGAAGTAGTAGATAAGGCAATAGAAATTGCTAATAAATCAACAAAAAAAGTCAATGTAACAAATAAAAAAAAGTGCAATGATGATGATATAAAGGAAAAATATCACGAAATAGAAAATATATGCAAAGATATTATATATATCGAAAAAAATAACTCAAACCAAAAGAAAACATATTATATAGATAAAATATTAACAAATAAATTTTTAGGAATACCAATATTTATATTAATAATGTATACAATATTTTATTTAACTTTTAATGTTTTGGGAGATTACTGTACAACACTTATAAATAAAGGAATAGAAGTAGTAACAGATATAACAAGAAATACATTAATAAATAATAATGTGAACCAAATAATACAGACTTTGATATTAGAGGGAGTTTTTAATGGAGTTGGCAGTGTAGTAAGTTTCCTTCCTATAATTATAATTTTGTATTTCTTTTTATCAATTTTAGAAGATAGCGGTTATATGACTAGAATTGCATTTATATTAGATAAACCATTAAGCAAAATTGGATTATCTGGTAGAAGTGCTGTAGCAATTTTACTAGGATTTGGATGCTCAGTTCCTGCTATATTATCAACAAGAACAATACAATCAGATAAGGAAAGAAAGTTAACAATGCAATTAGTTCCATTTATGAGTTGTAGTGCCAAAATTCCTATTTATGCAATTTTCGTTTCAACTTTTTTTAAAAGATATGAAAGCATAGCAATGATAATAATTTATAGTATAGGGGCAATAATAGGAATAACTATAACAGCCATTACAAACAATAAAGAGATAGATGCTTCAAACTTTATTATGGAATTACCAAATTATAGAATGCCATCAATAAAAAATACTTGTATATTAATGTGGAACAAGGCAAAAGAATTTATTCAGAAAGCTTTTTCTATTATTTTTGTTTCTTCTTTATTAATATGGTTTCTAAAAAGCTTTGACATGAATTTGTATTTAACTTCAACAGAAAATAGTATATTAGCCCAAATTGGAAAAAAAATATCCCCAATCTTTGGTCCACTAGGACTTTCTGATTGGAGAGTAGTAACTTCAATAATTGCAGGAATAAGTGCAAAAGAGACAATTATAAGTACACTAAGCATATTAACTAACACAACAATAAAAAAATTACCATATACTTTACAAAATATTTTTTCATTACCATCAAGTATAAGTTTTTTAATTTTTGTACTATTATACACGCCATGTATTGCAACTATTGGTGTTATAAAAAAAGAATTTAATTTAAAGACAGCAATAAAAGTAGCAATAAATCAATTTATAATTGCATACATAATATCATTTTTGGCATTCAACTTAAGCAATTTGTTTCTTAATTTCTTCTAATGCTGTTGCTAATTGATCAGGACATGAAGTCCCACGAAATCCACATTGAATACCTTTTAATTTTGCAATTACATCATCAATTTTTTGTCCCTCAACTAGAGTACTAACAGCTAAAGTATTGCCAGGGCATCCACCAACAATTTTTACAGATTTAATAATATCTCCATCCATATTTATAATAAATTCACTAGAACAAACTCCACTAGGATTATATCTATATTCCATTAATATCACTCCTTTCCAAAAGATTATAGCAAAAAAAATTTAAAGATACAATTATTTTATGTCATAATACAGTATGTATACAAAAAACATACATTATTAAAATGATAAAGAGACGGGAACATTAGAACCGCCTCTTTACTTTTGGCTTTTAATTATAATATAATACAAAAGAATATTGGAGAGGATGGTTAAGATGAAAATAGCAGTTATTTCAGATGTACATGGAAATTTAGAGGCTTTAAATGCAACTATAGAGGATATTAAAAAAAGAAATGTAGAAAAAATTTTCTGTTTAGGTGATACAATAGCGAAAGGATATCATACTCATGAATGTATAGAAATAATAAAAAGAGAATGTGAAGTTGTATTAAAAGGAAACTGTGATAGACATTTTACAGGTAATATAGATAATACTAATGTAAAAACGGAGAAAGATATAAAAAGATGGGATGAAATCAACAAATCATTAACTGATGCGGAAAGAAAATATTTAAATGAACTACCATTTTCATATGAATTTTATCTAAGCGGAAGTTTAATTAGACTATTTCATGCAACTCCAGAAAGAGATAATGTACCAATAATAAATCAAGATTCAATAGAGGATAAATATAAAATGTTTTTACCTAGTGAAAAGACGATGTCAAAAGAAGTTGCAGACATTGTTATCTATGGACATATTCATCATCAATATATGGACAAACTATATAATAAAACACTAGTAAATGCGGGAAGCGTGGGAAATAGTTTCTGCCTTATCAGAAATTCAAAAAAAGATAGCAATGTAAAAGAAGTAAGACAAGCAAATTATTGTATATTAGAAGGAGATTTCAATTCAAAAGAATATACTGAACCGCTTTCAATACAACTAATAAGAGTTCCATATAATGTTGAAAAAGAATTATCTGGGGACACATATTTTGAAAAGGAAGAATTTGCATACGAAATAAATAATGCTACATATAGAAACATGGGAAAGATAAGACAAAATTTTGATAGATTAGGAATAGACATATCAAAATTTTAATATGAAAGGAGATATAGAATGATTTACGAAAAAAGTTGCGGAACAATAATATTTGAAAAAGAGAAAGTTTTGCTTGTTAAGCATAATGCAGGACA
Organism: uncultured Clostridia bacterium; assembly: GCA_947594845.1. Taxonomy (GTDB): domain Bacteria; phylum Bacillota; class Clostridia; order TANB77; family CAG-508; genus UMGS1994. The sequence continues at coordinate 12,472 of CANQEI010000010.1, forward strand.
TTGGTCATTTGCTAAAGGACATGTAGAAAAAGATGAAACAGAATTTGAAACAGCAATTAGAGAAACAAAAGAAGAAACAGGATTAGAAGTAGAAATAATAAGTGATAAAAAATTTGAAACAAATTATTCACCAGAAGAAGGAATAATGAAAAAAGTTATATTTTTTATTGCCAAAATAAATAATGGAACTATAAAAAGACAAATTGAAGAAATCGCAGATATAAAATGGTTTTCAGTAGAAGAAGCCCAAAATATTATTACTTTTGATAGTGATAAAGAAGTTTTTAAAAATGCATATAAACATTATTTAGAATTAATATAAAATTTATAATTTAGAAGATAACAATAGCTCAATTAGGCTATTTTACTGCAAAAGAGGAATATTAGATTTTATAAAATAGAGAATGATGATGCAGTGAAAGTTAATTTGGCTTTTATATGCTTGATATTTCAATAAAAATTAACTCAATAAAAATGAAAAATAGTATTGACAAGAAATGTAAGACATAGTATAATAACAAAGCGTAAGAAAAGCGATGAAGCAGGATGTGGCTACACATAGGTGGAGGGAACTCCTGCAGAGTATGTCTTGGCTTAGACCGGGCGATAAGTTTGATAAAAGCATTCTTATCCAGGATACAAAAGAATATTGTACTTGGATTTATATATGGTTATAAAAGAAACACAAGGATGCGTTTAGAACTTGCCGTTACATTTAATAATATAAGGAGGAAAAACAATGGCAACATCAAATCAAACAGTAGGAAGCGAAAAAATTAGAATAAGATTAAAAGCTTATGACTTCGTAGTTTTAGATCAGTCTGCTGAAAGAATAGTAGATACTGCTAAAAGAACTGGAGCAAAAGTTTCAGGTCCTATTCCACTTCCAACAGAAAAAGAAGTAATAACAATTTTACGTTCACCACACAAAGACAAAGATTCAAGAGAACAATTTGAAATGAGAACACATAAAAGAGTTATTGATATTCTTTATCCAACACAAAAAACAGTTGATAGCCTAATGAAATTAGAATTACCAGCTGGTGTTGATATAGAAATAAAATTATAAAATATTAAAAAATGTCGCGACACACAGTCGCAAAAAAAACCAAGCTGCGAAAGTTACAATATTAATAGTATAACGTATGACTAACGTTATGCTACAAAGCAAAAACAAGTATTGCAAGGAAAATGAACGAATAAACCGGAGTGTACACTAGTACATGAGGATTTATGAGTGAGATTTGACGAAGCAAGACGCCGTTTTTCATTTGTAGCTCATCGAAGCCAATAGTTAGGAGGAAAGAAATAATATTATGAAAAAAGCAATCATCGGTAAGAAAATAGGAATGACACAAATATTCGATGAAAAAGGTAATGTTATACCAGTTACAGTTATAGAAGCTGGACCTTGCAGTGTCGTTCAAGTAAAGACAGTTGAAACTGATGGATATGATGCAGTTCAACTAGGATATGGATTTGTTAAAGAAAACAAAATAAACAAACCTGAAAAAGGACATTTTACAAAGGTAAAAGTTACTCCAACAAAACACTTAAGAGAGTTTAGATTAGACGATGTATCAAGTGTTAAAGTAGGAGATGAAATAAAAGCTGATATATTTACTGAAGGAGAAACAGTAGATATTCAAGGAACAACTAAAGGAAAAGGATTCCAAGGTGTTATAAAAAGACATGGACAATCAAGAGGACCTATGGGACATGGCTCAATGTATCACAGAAGACCTGGTTCAATGGGACCAACTTCAACTCCAGGTAGAGTTTTTAAAGGTAAAAAATTACCTGGACATATGGGAAATGAAACAGTTACAATCCAAAACTTAAAAGTTGTTAAAATTGACTTAGATAAAAATTGTATATTAGTAAAAGGTAGTGTTCCAGGAAATAAAGGTGCTATCTTAAAAATAAAAGATGCTGTAAAGGCATTAGCGTAAGAGAAAGGAGGAACAGTAAATGCCTACAATAGATGTATATAATGTAGAAGGAAAAAAGGTTAGTACAGTTGATTTAAAAGAAGAAATATTCGGAATTGAACCAAATGAAACTATTGTACATAGTGTATTAGTTAACTATTTAGCTAACCAAAGACAAGGTACACAAAGCACAAAAACAAGATCTGAAGTTCGCGGCGGTGGTAGAAAACCTTGGAGACAAAAAGAAACAGGTAGAGCTAGACAAGGAAGTATTAGAGCACCACAATGGATAAAAGGTGGTATTGCTTTAGGACCAAAGCCTAGATCTTACACATATAGAGTTAATAAAAAAGAAAAGAGACTAGCTATTAAATCTATATTAAGTTCAAAAGTATTAGAAAATAAGCTAGTAGTAATTGATAAATTACCATTTAAAGAAATAAAAACAAAACAAATGGTAAATGTATTAGAAAAAAATAAAATTGAAGGAAAAACATTAGTAATGTTACCTGAAAAGAATGAAGCAGTTCAAAAATCAGCAAGAAATATAGAAGGTGTAAAAACAACTTTAGTTAATACAATTAATGTATATGATTTACTTAAATATACTAAATTAGTAATTACACTTGATACAATAAAGAAACTAGAGGAGGTGTATGCATAAGATGATAGCTGAAGATATAATCATAAAACCAATAATTACTGAAAAAAGTAATGGTGAAATAGAACAAGGAAAATACACTTTCAAAGTTGCTAAAAATGCAACAAAACCAGAAATAGCAAATGCTGTTGAAAAATTATTCAATGTAAAAGTAAAAAAAGTTAACACAATGAACATTGATGGAAAAAATAAAAGAGTTGGTGTTCATGAAGGTAAAACAGCTAGCTGGAAAAAAGCAATAGTATTTATAGATACAGATCCACAAACTATTACTTATACTAAAAAAGGTGGAAAAGAGGCTAAAGGTACTAAAAAATATAATTCTTCAATAGAAGAATTTATGGGAGCTTAATATTAATTTAATATCTGGAAAATACCAGGAGAATAAATAATATCTGCAACGGAGCAGGAAAAAATCCGTAATATAATAAGAAAACAATGAAAGATAGTTTTGAAGTATAGAGCAGAGAAACAATCAAAAACGAGTATTAGTAGGCGAACGAACAAATATTGACGAAATAATACATAAGTATATTGAGGATATATTTGTGAAGTTCAACGACGTAAGACGAAGTTTTTCATTGTTTTAAGAAAGGAAAGAAAAATGGGAATAAAACACTACAACGCATACACACCATCAAGAAGAAATATGACTTCATTATCTTATGAAGAAATAACAAAGAAAACTCCTGAAAAATCATTAATAGCAAAAAAATCTAAAAATTCAGGAAGAAATTCTTATGGTAGAATAACTGTTAGACACCAAGGTGGAGGAAACAGAAAGAAATATAGAATAATTGATTTTAAAAGAAATAAAGAAAATATGGAAGCTACTGTTATTGGAATTGAATACGATCCAAATAGAAGTGCTAATATAGCTTTAATTGAATATGAAGATGGAGAAAGAGCTTATATATTAGCACCACAAGGATTAACAGATGGAGATAAAGTAGTTGCAGGAAAAGATGTTGATATTAAATCTGGAAACTGCTTACCAATCGAAAATATACCAGTTGGTACATTAATTCATAACATAGAGTTAAATCCAGGACAAGGAGGAAAATTAGTTAGAAGTGCAGGTCAATCAGCTCAATTAATGGCTAAAGAAGGACAATATGCACACGTAAGACTTCCTTCTGGAGAAATGAGATTAGTTTTAGCTAGATGTAGAGCTACAATAGGAGTTATTGGAAACTCAGATTATGAAAATATTAAATTAGGAAAAGCTGGAAGAACAAGACATTTAGGAATCAGACCAACAGTTAGAGGTTCAGTTATGAACCCAGTTGATCACCCTCATGGTGGTGGTGAAGGTAGAGCTCCAGTTGGACACGCAGGACCACTTACTCCTTGGGGTAAACCAGCACTTGGATATAAAACTAGAAAGAAAAATAAAACTAGTGATAAATTTATTGTTAAGAGAAGAAAATAATATAGCTGCCTAGGAATAGAAAAGCGTAGATTTAAGAAAGGAGAAAACCAAATGTCAAGATCAAGCAAAAAAGTACCATACGTGGCTCCAGAATTATTAAAAAGAATTGAAGCTATGAATGAAAGTGGTAAAAAAGAAGTTTTAAAAACATGGTCAAGAGCTTCAACAATATATCCACAAATGGTTGGACACACAATAGCTGTTCATGACGGAAGAAAACATGTTCCAATCTACATTTCAGAAGAAATGATAGGACACAAATTAGGAGAATTTGCTCCTACAAGAACTTTTAAAGGACACGCTGGAGACAAAACTTCAAATGTTAAAAAATAAAATATGAGATATATGAATATGCAAAGAAGGAGGATATAAGTGATGGAAGAAACAACTCAGGTTCACGAAGCAAAGGCTTCATTAAATTATGCTAGAATATCAGCTAGAAAAGTTAAGATAGTAGCAGATTTAATAAGAGGAAAAAAAGTAAGCGAAGCATTATCAATAGTAAAATTTGCTCCAAAAGCATCTGCTGAAATACTTGAAAAATTATTAAAATCAGCAATTGCTAATGCTGAAAATAATCACTTTATGAAAAGCGAAGACCTATATGTTGCAGAAATATATGCAAACCAAGGTCCTACATTAAAAAGAATTAGACCAGCAGCAAAAGGTTCTGCTGTTAGAATAAGAAAAAGAACAAGTCATATTACAATAGTTTTAAGAGAAGCTAAATAAGGAAAGGAGGAATCTTAAAACATGGGACAAAAAGTACATCCTAATGGATTAAGAGTAGGTGTTATTAGAGATTGGAACTCAAAATGGTATGCAGATAGCAAAAACTTTAGTGATTACCTAGTAGAGGATTATAAAATCCGTAAATATGTAAAAAGTAAATTATTTGTTAGCGGAATTTCAAAAATAGAAATTGAAAGAACAGCTAAATTTGTTAGAGTAAATGTATATACAGCTAAACCAGGACTAGTTATAGGAAAAGGTGGAAATTTAGCTGAAGTATTAAAAAATGAATTACAAAAAATGATTGGTAAAGATGTAAATCTAAATATTGTTGAAGTTAAAAACATTGATTTAGATGCACAATTAGTTGCTGAAAATATTTGTAATCAACTAGAAAGAAGAATTTCATTCAGAAGAGCTATGAAACAAGCTATGCAAAAAACTATGAAAGCAGGAGCTTTAGGAATTAAAACTTCAGTTTCTGGTAGATTAGGTGGAGCTGATATGGCTAGAACTGAATTTTATAAAGAAGGAACAATTCCTCTTCAAACTTTAAGAGCAGACATAGATTATGGATTCTATGAAGCAGATACAACTTATGGAAAAATAGGTGTTAAAGTTTGGATATATAAAGGTGAAGTTCTTCCTGAAAAGAAAACTGATAAAGCAGAAAGGGGAGAAGAATAATGCCAGTAATGCCAAAAAGAACAAAATATAGAAAAATGCAAAAAGGTAGAAACAGAGGTAAAGCAACAAGAGGTACAGAAGTTAATGAAGGAGAATACGGATTACAAGCATTAGATGCTGGACTAATAACAGCAAATCAAATAGAAGCTGCCCGTGTTGCATTAACTCGTTATATAAAAAGAGGTGGTAAAGTTTGGATTAAAATATTCCCAAACAAACCAATCACAAAGAAACCAGCAGAAACTCGTATGGGTAAAGGTAAAGGAGCTCCAGAATATTGGGTAGCACCTGTAAAACCAGGAAGAGTTATGTTTGAAATAGCAGGAGTTTCAGAAGAAGTAGCTAGAGAAGCACTTAGACTTGCATCTCATAAACTACCAATAAAAACTAAATTCCTAGCTAGAGAAAATGAAGTAGGCGGTGATGAATAAGATGAAGATAAATAAAATAAGAGAGATGTCTTCACCAGAACTTGAAAAAGAATTAAGTGAACTAAAAACAGAATTATTCAAATTAAGATTTAGTTTAGCAACAAATGGATTAGATAATCCAATGAAAATAAAAGAAGTTAGAAGAGACATCGCTAAAATTAATACAGTAATTAAAGAGAGAGAATTAAAAGAAAACAAATAAGAAAGGAGAAATCCAAAGTCATGGAAGAAAGAAATCTTCGTAAAACATTAATAGGAACAGTAGAGTCTAACAAAATGGACAAAACTATAGTTGTTAAAGTTGAAACTGCAGTTAGACATCCAATGTATAAAAAGACAGTTAAAAGAACATATAAATTAAAAGCACATGATGAAGAAAATGTATGCCAAATTGGAGATAAAGTAAAAGTAATGGAAACAAGACCATTATCAAAAGATAAAAGATGGAGACTTGTTGAAGTTATGGAAAAAGCAGTAAATAAATAGAATTAAAATGTAAATTAATAAAGGAGGAAAGCAAATCATGGTACAGCAACAAACAAAATTAAAAGTAGCTGACAACACTGGTGCAAAAGAGATTATGTGTATCAGATGTTTAGGCGGATCACATAGAAAATATGCTGAAATAGGTGATGTAATAATTGCTTCTGTTAAAAGTGCTACACCAGGCGGTGTTGTAAAAAAAGGTGAAGTAGTTAGAGCTGTAGTTGTAAGAAGTAAAAAAGGTGCAAGAAGACCTGATGGATCTTACGTAAAATTTGATGAAAATGCAGCTGTAATTATTCGTGAAGATGGTACTCCAAAGGGAACTCGTATATTTGGACCTGTAGCAAGAGAGCTAAGAGAAAAAGAATATATGAAAATATTATCTTTAGCACCTGAAGTTTTATAATAAGTAAAACTTAATAATTCAGAAGAAATAAAATTTTGAAATTAAATGAGTATAAATAAAAACTTTGAGCAAAGAGGTGAAAATAAGTAATGAGAATAAAAAAAGGAGATACTGTAGAAATCTTATCAGGAAATGATAAGGGCAAAAAAGGAGAAGTTCTATCAGTAATGCCAAAAACAGAAAAAATAATTGTAAAAGGTGTAAATGTTAGAAAAAGACATGTAAAACCTAGAAAACAAGGAGAAGAAGGTGGAATAATCCAAACAGAATGTGCTATACATAGTAGCAAAGCAAATGTTGTATGTCCAAAATGCAATAAAGCAACAAAAATTGGATACACAATTGAAAAAGATGAAAAAATACGTGTTTGTAAAAAATGCGGTGCAAAATTAAAATAGAGAATGAAAGGAGGATTTAAATCCAAATGGAACAATTAAGAGAAACTTATAAAAATGAAGTTATACCTGCAATGATGAAAAAATTTGAATATAAATCAGTTATGCAAGTTCCAAAATTAGATAAAATCGTAATTAATATTGGATTAGGAGATACAAAGGATAATCCAAAAGCATTAGATAACGCAATTAACGATTTAAGCTTAATAACAGGTCAAAAGCCAGTTATAACAAAAGCTAAAAAATCAATTGCAGCATTTAAACTAAGAGAAGGTGCAAAAATAGGTTGTAAAGTTACATTAAGAGCTGGAAAAATGTATGATTTTGCATACAAATTCTTTAATGCAGCATTACCAAGAGTTAGAGATTTTAGAGGAGTATCTAGTAATTCTTTCGATGGAAGAGGAAATTATTCTATCGGTGTAAAAGAACAATTAATATTCCCAGAAATTGAATATGATAAGATAGATAAAATAAGAGGTATGGACATCATATTTGTAACAACTGCAAAAACTGATGCTGAAGCAAAAGAATTATTATCATTATTAGGTATGCCTTTTAAAAATTAAGCTTAAAGCTTATGAATCGAAACGAAGTGAGATTTATGAAAGGAGAGAAAAATGGCTAAAAAATCATTAAAAGTTAAATGTGCCAAAGAACAAAAATATAAAACTAGAGAATATAATAGATGCAAAATTTGTGGAAGACCACATGCATATATTAGAAAATTTGGAATTTGCCGTGTTTGCTTTAGAGAATTAGCACATAAAGGTGAAATACCAGGAGTAAAGAAAGCTAGTTGGTAATATTTATATAAAATAAATTAAAAAGGAGGGTAAAAACGTGAATATAACAGACCCAATAGCAGATATGTTAACAAGAATTAGAAATGCTAATAGAAATAAATTCAAAACTGTTGATGTTCCAGCATCAAATATGAAATTAGCTATAGCTCAAAACTTATTAGATGAAGGATATATCAAGGCTTTTGAAGAAATAAAAAATGAAAATCAAGGAATTATAAGAATTACTTTAAAATATGATGAAAAAGGAAATAAAGTAATTTCTGGATTAAAAAGAATTTCTAGACCAGGTTTAAGAATATATGCATCTAAAGATGAATTACCACAAGTATTAAATGGTTTAGGAACAGCTTTGATATCTACATCAAAAGGAATTGTTACAGATAAAAAAGCTAGAGAACTAGGTGTAGGCGGAGAAGTTTTAGCTTATATTTGGTAATTTTTAATAAATGAGATATGAAATCTAAGAAGGAGGAAACTTAAAATGTCAAGAATAGGAAACAAACCTATTATAGTTCCAGATGGCGTTGAAGTAAAAATAGACGGTCAAATGATTTCTGTAAAAGGACCAAAAGGAACATTAGAAAGAGAAATAAATAAAAACATTAAAGTAACTCTTGACAACAACACCATTAAAGTTGAAAGACCAAATGATGAAAAAGAAAACAGAAGTCTACATGGACTAACAAGAACTTTAATTAATAATATGATTCAAGGTGTAAAAGATGAATTTACAAGAAAATTAGAAGTAAATGGTGTTGGATATAGAGCACAAAAACAAGGTAAGAAAATTATTTTAACATTAGGTTATTCACATCCAGTAGAAATGGAAGAACCAGAAGGAATAACTTTTGATGTACCAACTCCTAACGAAATAATTGTTAGAGGAATTGATAAAGAAAAAGTAGGACAAACAGCAGCTGTTATCAGAACTAAAAGACCACCTGAAGTTTATGGAGGAAAAGGTATCAAGTATGCTGAAGAACATATTAGACGTAAGGAAGGTAAAGCTGGTAAGAAGTAAAAAAATGAAAACCACATTTACTTTGCTTTAGAAAATATGATTTTTAATTTGATATATAAACTTAAAGAAAATCAATATTGATAGAAAGGAGAATATAATGGTTACAAAGACTGATAGAAAAGCAGAAAGAGTCAGAAGACATAAAAGAGTTCGTACAAAAATTTCAGGAACTGCAGAATGTCCAAGACTATGTGTTTATAGAAGCAATAATAATGTATATGCGCAAATAATAGATGATGAAAAACAAGTAACACTTGTTTCTGCATCTACACTTGACAAAGAAGTAAAAACTAAAAAATCAAATAAAGAAGCTGCAAAAGAAGTTGGAACTTTAATTGCAAAAAAAGCTGCTTCAAAGAAAATTACTACAGTAGTATTTGATAGAGGTGGATATATCTATCATGGTGTAGTAAAAGAATTAGCAGAAGCTGCAAGAGAAGGCGGACTTCAATTCTAATTTTAAAGAAAGGAGAAACAAAAAGTTTCATGGAAGATAAATCTGTAGAATTAAAAGAAAAAGTAGTAGCTATTAACAGAGTTGCTAAAGTTGTTAAAGGTGGTAGAACTTTTAGATTTAGCGCAGTAGTTGTTGTTGGAGATGAACAAGGACGTGTTGGTGTAGGAAATGGTAAAGCATCAGAAGTTCCAGATGCAATCAAAAAAGCTATTGACGAAGCTAAAAAGAATTTAGTAGAAGTTCCTATCGTTGGAACAACAATTCCACATGAATTTATAGGAAAATTTGGAGCTGCTACAGTTGTATTAAAACCAGGAGCTGAAGGTTCTGGAGTTATAGCTGGTGGTAGCGTAAGACCTGTTTTAGAACTTGCTGGATACAAAGATATTAAAACAAAAGTTATTGGAACTAATAATCCAAGAAATGTTGTTTATGCTACAATTGAAGCTCTAAAAAATATGAGCACAGTTCAAGAAGTTGCTAAAAAAAGAGGAAAAAAAGTATCTGAAATTTTATAATATTAATTTCGTAAAATAGTAGAAAAAATTTTTTAAATATGATTAAATAAAAAATAAATTAAAACATAATAAGGAGGTGCAAAAATGGAATTAGGTGAATTACAACCAGCTGTTAAAAAACAAGCTAGAAGAAGAGTTGGACGTGGAATAGGTTCTGGACTTGGAAAAACTTCAGGAAAAGGACAAAAAGGTCAAAAAGCAAGATCTGGTGGTGGTGTAAGAAGAGGCTTCGAAGGAGGTCAAACACCTTTATATAGAAGATTACCAAAAAGAGGTTTCAAAAATATACATGCAAAAAATTATACAGAAGTAACATTAACAATGCTTAATAAAGCAGAATCAAAAGAAGTTACAGCTGAAACACTATTAGCAGAAGGTATAATTGGAAAAATTAATGATGGTATAGTAGTAATTGGAACTGGAACAATAGAAAAATCAGTTAACGTAAAAGCAGTAAGATTTACAAAAACAGCTGCAGAAAAAATCGAAGCAGCAGGTGGAAAGATAGAGGTGGTATAATTTGTTTAAAACATTTAAAAATGCCTTAAAAACACCAGAGGTTAGAAAAAAATTATTATTAACACTATTGTTAATAATAGTTTTTAGATTAGGTTGCTACATAGTAGTACCTAGTGTTAACTCTCAAGAGTTAGCAGTACAATTATCTGGATCTACTAGTACATTAGCAGGTCTAGTTAATACAATTTCCGGAGGAGCTTTTTCAAGATTATCAATATTTGCTATGTCAATAACACCATATATTACAGCGTCAATTATTATACAATTATTAGCAATGATAATTCCTTCTTTAGAAAAATTAACTAAAGAAGGTGGAGAAGAAGGAAGAAAGAAAATCAATTTTTATACTAAAATATTAACATTAGTATTAGCAGCAGTTGAAGCTATCGGAATTTATATTTCTTATAGCACAAGCTATTCAAATATAATTATAAACCCAGGATTAAAAACTGGAGTAATGTTCGTTCTATCTTTAGTAACAGGTACATCTATCCTAATGTGGTTAGGTGATCAAATTACTAATAAGGGTATTGGTAACGGAATATCTATGCTAATATTTGTAGGTATAGTTTCAAGATTGCCAAACGCTGCTTTAGAAGTATTTAATATAGCATTTAGACCATTTAATACAGTTAATTTATTAATAGCATTAGCTGTAGTGCTAGGAGCAATATTATTAATAGCTGGAGTAGTTTTTGTACAAGAAGCTGAAAGAAAAATTCCTGTACAATATGCTAAAAAAGTAGTAGGAAGAAAAATGTATGGAGGACAAAATACTCATATTCCTATGAAGCTAGCAATGGCAGGAGTTATGCCAATAATATTTGCCTCTTCATTTATGACTTTTCCAGCAATGTTAATACAAATATTTAATCCACAAGCAATTACAGGAACAGGATTCTGGAATGGGGTATACCAATTTTCAATTGCAACATCAACTTCACAAGGAGTAGAATTTGGATATGTTATAGCAAATGCAATTATATATTTATTATTAATTGTAGGATTCACATATTTTTATACATATGCAACATTCAATCCAGCAGAAGTTTCAAATACAATTAAGAAAAATGGTGGATTCATACCAGGAATTAGAGCTGGAAAACCAACAAGTGATTATATAGGATCTGTTTTAAGTAAATTAACCTTATTCGGAGGATTCTTCTTAAGCTTAATTGCGGTATTGCCAATGTTTATGAGATTTACAAGCTTAGATTTAGCTTTTGGAGGAACTTCAATATTGATCGTTGTTGGAGTTGCACTAGAAACAATGCAACAACTAGAATCACAACTATTAGTTAGACACTATAAAGGTTTCTTAGAATAAAAACAAAAACTTGTTAATAGGGATTTCGAGAGAAATTCCTATTAACAATGTATTATTTTTTAAGTATTTAACAAAAGATAAATATTTAAAAAATAATATAAGTTTAAAAGTGAGGTTTTTATATGGTAGTTATAATGTTAGGCGCACAGGGAACTGGAAAGGGAACTGTAGCAGGATTAATAAGCCAAGAAACAAAATGGCCACAAGTATCAACAGGAGACATCTTTAGAAAAAATATAAGTGAAAAAACAGAATTAGGAATAGAAGCTGACAAATATATATCAAAGGGAAATCTTGTTCCAGACACAATAACAATACCAATGGTAAAAGATAGATTAAAAGAGCAAGACGTAAAAGATGGAGTAATCTTAGATGGGTTTCCAAGAACAATTACTCAAGCTGAAAAACTAGATGAAATGCTTAGCAAAGAAGGTAAAAAGGTTGATTTAGTTATAAATCTAACAACTCCAATGGAAGAGATTATAGATAGAATAATTACAAGAAGAGTATGTACAAATCAAGAATGCAAGGCAACATACAATACAAAATTACATCCACCCAAAATAGAAGGAATTTGCGATAAATGTGGTTCACCTTTAAAACAAAGAGAAGATGACACAGATCCAGAAGCAATAAAAAGAAGGCTAGAAATATACGAAAAACAAACAAGTCCACTTGTTGAATATTATAAAAATAAAGGTGTATTAAGAACAGAGTTAGTAAGCGTTACAGCAAATCATTTGGGAAAAGATGTAGCAGATGAAGTGTTAGCTGACATAAATAAAAAATAGAATAGATTGGAGAAAAATAATTGGTCACAATAAAATCCAAAAAAGAAATTGAACAAATGAAAGAGGCTTGCAAATTAACAGCACAAGTACATGAAGTAATAAAAAAAGAAATAAAACCTGGAATATCAACATATGAATTAGATCAAATTGCAGAGAAATTCATAAGAGATAATGGAGGAATACCTTCAGAAAAAAATTTCCCAAGTGAAATACCAGGTATACCAGATTTCCCTGGTTCAATATGTGCTTCAATAAACGATGAAGTAATTCATGGAATTCCTTCTAAAAAAGCAATTTTAAAAGAAGGCGATGTAGTAAGTTTTGATATTACAGCATATAAAAATGGATTCCATGGAGACGCAGCAAGAACATATATAGTAGGAAATCCTAAGACTCTTGAAGATCAAAAACTTGTTGAAGTTACAAAACAAGCATTTTTCGAAGGATTAAAATTTGCCAAAAAAGGCTATCGAGTTGGAGATATATCAAATGCAATATATGAATATGTAACTAAAAATGGTTTTAGCATTTTAAGAGAATTTCAAGGACACGGAATTGGACGAGAAATGCACGAAGATCCTGGAATACCAAATTACGGAAAACCAGGAAGAGGCATGAGACTAGAACCTGGTATGACTATTTGCATAGAACCAATGGTAATAGCAGGAAATAGACAAATTTATCAACTTGATGATGGATGGACAATAGTATCAGAGGATGGAAGCAATTCTGCACACTATGAAAATACAATATTAATTACAGAAAATGAACCTGAAATATTGACAAAACCGTAAAATTAATATATACTATACTAGCTTATTATTTTTGACAGTATATGTCAAAAACTAAAAATAGTTGAAAAAATCAATATTTTTGGAGGAGAGAAATTGTCAAAAGAAGATGTTATTGAAGTAGAAGGTACAGTTGTAGAAACTTTACCAAATACAAATTTTAAAGTTGAATTAGATAATGGACATCAGGTTTTAGCACACATATCAGGAAAACTTAGAATGAACTACATTAAAATCTTACCTGGTGATAGAGTAAAATTAGAATTATCACCATATGATTTAAGCAAAGGACGTATTACATGGCGTGCTAAATAGAATTTGAACCCAACTTATGTAGGTAAAACTACATATTTTAAATATAAACATAGAACAAAGGCAGACAGCTCTTATGAAAAAGCATTTTATGTTCTTGTACTACAATATATAAAGTAAGAGGTGAAAAAAATGAAAGTTAGACCATCAGTTAAAAAAATGTGTGAAAAATGTAAAGTAATAAAAAGAAAAGGAGTAATCAGAGTAATCTGCGAAAATCCTAAACATAAACAAAGACAAGGATAATAAAAATATTTTCAGGGCTACTACTTTAGTATAGCCCATATTGTTTTGTAAATAAGTATAAAAATCGTTGCGGCTGATTTGATTTTTATATTTATTAAATAAATTATACAATCCAGTTTAATTACATTTCGAATTATACTAATTAAACTATAAAACAAATTATAAAATTTTGGAGGTGCAAAAATTTATGGCTCGTATAGCAGGAATTGACTTACCTAGAGAAAAAAGAGTAGAAGTTGGACTTACATATGTATATGGTATAGGTCTTTCTAGTTCTCAAAAAATCTTAAAAGAAGCTGGAATTAATCCAGATACTAGAGTAAAAGATTTAACAGATGATGATGTAAACAAGATAAGAAAAGCTATGGAACATTATAAAGTTGAAGGCGATTTAAGAAGAGAAGTAGCTCTAAATATCAAAAGACTTACAGAAATTGGATGTTATAGAGGATTAAGACATAGAAGAGGACTACCAGTTAGAGGACAAAGAACAAAAACAAATGCTAGAACAAGAAAAGGTCCAAGAAAAGTAGTAAGCAAAAGCAAAAAAACAGTTTAATTAAAACTGTAAATATGATAGTTTGAATTTTTCGAGAATTAAAAAGGAGGAAAAGCAAGAAATGGCTAAAAATGTAACTAAGAAAACAGTAGCTAGAAGAAATAGAAAAAACATTGAAAATGGAGCTGCACATATTCACTCTACTTTCAATAATACAATTGTTACAATAACTGACGTTCAAGGTAATGTAATATCTTGGGCTAGTGCTGGTGGACTTGGATTTAAAGGTTCAAGAAAAAGCACACCATTTGCAGCTGGTCAAGCAGCAGAAACTGCTTCAAAAGCAGCTATGGAACATGGATTAAAAACTGTTGAAGTTTATGTTAAAGGTCCAGGTTCAGGAAGAGAAGCTGCAATTAGAGCATTACAAACAGCTGGTTTGGAAATTACAATGATAAAAGATGTAACTCCAATACCACACAATGGTTGTAGACCACCAAAAAGAAGAAGAGTTTAATATATTTGAGAATAAAATAAAAAGAATAGAAAGAGGTGTAATTTTTAGATGGCTAGATATAAAGACGAACAATGTCGTATATGCCGTAGAGAAGGTCAAAAGTTATTCTTAAAAGGCGCTAGATGTTATTCTGATAAATGTAGCGTAACAAGAAGAAACTATGCTCCTGGACAACATGGTCAAAAAAGAGCTAAACTTTCTGAATACGGAACACAATTAAGAGAAAAACAAAAAACAAAATCATTTTATGGTGTTGGTGAAAAACAATTTAGAGGATATTTTGAAGCAGCTTCTAATAAAAAAGGAATTACAGGTGAAAACCTTTTACAAATATTAGAAAGCAGATTAGATAATGTAGTTTATAGACTTGGATTTGGAGCTTCTAGAGCTCAAGCAAGACAATTAGTAACACATGGAAATATTGAAGTTAATGGAAAGAAAGTTGATATTGCTTCATACCAAGTTAAAGCTGGAGATGTTGTTGCTATAAGAGAAATTAGAAAAGACAATCCAGTAGTTAAAGAGAATATTGAAGCTAATAGTGTAAGACCATTACCAGAGTGGTTAGAAGTAGACAGAGAAAAAATGTCTGGTAAAGTAATAAGATTAGCAAACAGAGAAGATATTGATTTACCAGTTGAGGAACACTTGATAGTTGAGCTTTATTCTAAATAATAAGTTAAGAATAAAAGATATTATTTTCATTTTAATAAGATTAATAATAGAAAGTATAAAAGTTGAGAGAAACTATAAGTTTCTCATAATGGAGGTAAATAAATGATAGAATTTGAAAAGCCAAACATCGAATGCTTAGAAACAGACGAAAAGAGAAATTATTCAAAGTTTGTATGTGAGCCATTAGAACGTGGCTATGGAATGACTATTGGAAATTCATTAAGAAGAATTTTATTATCATCACTACCAGGAGCTGCTATTACAAGTGTTAAAATTGATGGAGTAGTTCATGAATTTTCTACAGTTCCAGGAGTTGTTGAAGATGTTCCTGAAATAATAGTTAATTTAAAATGCGTTAGACTAAAAATGCATGATAATGAAGACAAAAAAATCAGTATCGATTTCAAAGGACCTGGAGAAGTAAAAGCAGGAGATATAGTTACAGATAGTAGTGTAGAGATATTAAATCCAGAATTACACATTGCTACAGTAGAAAAAGATGAGTCATTACATATGGAAATGACAGTAGCTAGAGGAAGAGGATACAATACTGCGGATAAAAATAAAACAGAAGATATGGCGTTAGGTACATTACCAATTGATTCAATATTTACACCAGTTAAAAAAGTTAATTACAAAGTAGAAAATACTAGAGTCGGACAAAGAGTAGATTATGATAAATTAACAATTGAAGTTTGGACTGACGGAAGTTTAAAACCATTCGAAGCATTAAGTTTAGCTGCAAAGGTTATGACAGGACATTTAGAACTATTTATAGATTTATCAGAAACAGCTAAAAATACACAAGTAATGGTAGAAAAAGAAGAATCTAAGAAAGAAAAAGTATTAGAGATGCCTATAGAAGAACTAGAATTATCAGTTAGATCATATAACTGTTTAAAGAGAGCTGGAATTTCTACAGTTGAAGATTTAGCTAATAAAACACAAGAAGATATGATGAAAGTAAGAAATCTAGGCAAAAAATCATTAGATGAAGTAACAAATAAGCTTATTGACTTAGGTTTAGGATTTTCAGCAAATGAAGACTAAGAAAAAGGAAGGTGAAATATAAAGTGTCAGGAACAAGAAAACTTGGAAAACCAACAGATCAAAGACTAGCAATGCTAAAAACTCAAACAACAGATTTACTTTTAAATGGTAAAATAACAACAACAGAAGCTAGAGCTAAAGAAGTAAAAGCAATAGCTGATAGTATAATAGCATTAGCAGTTAAAGAAAAAGATAATTTTGAAGAAGTTGAAGTTAAAGTTGTAAAAGCTAAATTAGATAATAAAGGACATAAAGTTACAGAAAAAGTTACTAGCAAAAATGGTAAAGAATACTTAAAAGTAGTTAAAGAAGAAAAAATGGAAAAAAGACAAAAAGATATGCCATCAAGATTAAATGCTAGAAGAAGAATAATGAGAAAAGTTAACAAAGTAGAAGGCGTTGATTTAATGGCAAAACTATTTGGAGAAATTGCAAAAAAATATGAGAAAAGATCAGGTGGATATACTCGTATTTTAAGATGTGAAAATAGAAGAGGAGACAATGCTCCAGAAGTAATATTAGAATTAGTTTAATTAAAAAAAAAAAAAACGGGCAACCGTTTTTTTTTTTTGTTTTTTACTAATGTTAACTTTTGATTAATTTTTTTTTACATTATTTTTAAATTTAGAAAAAGGCTTTTATTATAAAAAGAAAAAGAGTATAATAAAACATACGAAATCAACAAAAATTAAGGAGCAAAAATGTTAGTTTTTAAAAATAGTATTATTGAAAAATTAAATAATGTAGACGAAATAGCAAACAACGAACTAAATAATATACTATTAGAATCTATACAAGAGTCAGGAATATTTGTTAAATTTGGTGAACTTAATAACATACTACCAGCTGAAAAATATAAAAATATTTATGGAATAGTAAAAGATAAAGTTGAAGAAGATTATCCTTTGAACCAAGATTTGACTAGTGCAGAAATTGATGGCATAAGACAAAGAGGGATACAAGAATATCAAATGGTTGTATCTAAAGATGTAAATGGAGAGTTTATTCTACAAGATGCAGTTCAAAAAAGTTCAGGAAAATTAGGAACAATAAATTCAACCAATATTAATACTGATAATATGAAAAAGTTTATGATATCAGTAGCTGAAGATTCTGAAAAACGTTTTCAATTTTCTGATTTGCTAGAAGAAGAAAAAACAGAAAATAAAATGTTTTTGAAAACTGTAAAAGATAAATTAGAAAGAAAAAATAACTACAAAAAAATAGAAAAACAAGATATATTTGAAATTGCCAAGTTGCAAATGAAAGAAGATATAGAAGAAGTAAAAGATATACTAAAAAAAGAAATATGGGGAGACTAATGAAATGGATTTAATACAGTATAGAAGATCAATTAATCAAGTAAATTCAATTTTTCAAAAAATAGATAAAACACTAATTAATATGCTTCCAGAAAAAGTAGTAAAATACTTTGAAGAGAATTGTGCAGATGACTATAACTATCAATATGATGGTTCTGAATTGGCTGATGCAGACCTTTTCCCAGAAACAAAAATGATATTAACTGCTTTATATCAGGAATATTGGTGTACTGAAGATGAAAAAGTAAAATTAGATGACATATTAAATAATAATAGTGAAGAAAAGAAAAATATCCTAAATATGAAATATGATTACAAAGATATTTTTAGAAGTGATGAAGTAAAAGAAATAATAGTTACTATACCTAATAAAAAAATTGCAAAACACAAACAAAGCCTATTAAGAAGAATAATAAATGGAATAAAAAAATTGTTTAGATAATAATAAAAACTCTCAGGATAAAAATCTTGAGAGTTTTTTTATGAAATAAAAGTTGTAAATAAAAAACTTTTCTGATAAACTATCAAAAGAAAAGGAGAATAGATGAAACTAGAAGGACAATTACAAGAAATTATATATCAGAATGAAACTAATAGTTATACCATTGCTGAACTTGCAACAGAAGAAGAAATATACACAGTTGTAGGTTATTTACCATTTATCAATGAAGGTGATTTTCTAAGCTTAGAAGGGAAATTTGTAACACACCAAGACTATGGTAGACAATTTAAGATAGAAACTTTTGAGAAAAAAATGCCAGAGACAACAGACGCTCTTGAAAAATATTTAGGAAGTGGAATTGTTAAAGGAATTGGACCAAGCACAGCGAAAAAAATCGTTGATAAATTTGGAGAAGAAACAATAGCAATTTTTAAATTTGAACCAAAAAGACTTTCAGAAATAAAGGGAATTTCAGAAAATGGTGCTATTGAAATGGCAGAAGAATTTAATACTAAATGGGAATTATGGCAAATAGTAGGATTCTTAGAAAAATTTGGAATAAATGCAAGCAATAGCAAAAAAGTATATGAAGCATTAGGAAATGATGCTATAGAAGAAATACAGAAAAATCCATATGTATTAGTAGATATAACATATGGTGTAGATTTTTTTAAAATAGATAAAATGGCTTTAGAGATTGGAATAGATGTAAATAGCTATCAAAGAATTGGCGCTGGAATAAGATATGGGCTAATATTAGCAAGTTATAATGGAAATACATGTGTAGAAAAAAATAGTTTATATAGTTTTGTTAAAGATAAATTATCTGTAGAAGAAAAATATATTGATGAGGTAATGATAAATCTAAAGTCAACAGGAAAAATAGTAATAGAAAAAGATGAAGATATAGAATGGATATTTTTGGAAGAATTCTATAGAATTGAAAAGAACATAGCTCAAAGAATATATATGATGATGAAAACACAAAATATAAAATATATAAAATCATTTAATCAACAGCTAGAAAAAGAGGAAATTTTTTTGCAAATGATCCTTTCAGAAAAGCAAAAAGATGCACTAAAGCAAGTAAATGATTCAAATGTAAGTATAATTACTGGGGGACCAGGAACGCGGAAAAACGACAATAATTAGAGCATTAATAGATATATATAAATCTAATAATCAAAAAGTTGTATTATGTGCACCAACTGGGAGAGCGGCAAAAAGAATGTCCGAATCAACAGGAGAAGAGGCAAAAACAATTCATAGATTATTAGATATTGGAAAAATAGAAGATAATAAGTTAGAGAATATAGACACAGATTTTTCGCCAATAGATGCAGATGTTTTAGTAATTGATGAAATGTCAATGGTTGATGTATTTTTAATGAATTATATTACAAAAGCACTATATATGGGCACAAAACTAGTTTTAGTTGGAGATAGCAATCAATTGCCATCAGTAGGACCTGGAAGCGTTTTAAAAGATTTAATAGAGTCAGAAAAAATTCCTACAACAAATCTTGATAAAATATTTAGACAAGCTGCTAAAAGTAAGATAATACTAAACGCCCATAAAGTAAATAATGGTGAAAACTTTATAAGTAAAGAGGAAGGAACAGACACAAAAGAGGATTTTTTCTTTTTAAATGAAACCTCCCAAGAAAAAATGGTAGCAGACACAATTTCACTTACAACAGGTAGATTACAAAAATATGGTAATTATGATTTTTTCGATAACATGCAGATATTAACACCAACTAAGAAAGGAATATTAGGAACAAAAGAATTAAATAAAACTTTGCAAAATGCAATAAACCCAGAAAAAGAAAATAAAAAAGAAAAGAAATTTGGAGAAGTCAATTTTAGAGAAGGCGACAGAGTAATGCAAATAAAAAATAATTATGATATTTTCTGGGATAGAGACATTGATGGAAAATATGAAAATTCAACTGGAGTATTTAATGGCGAAATTGGAAGAATTGAAAAAATAGACCTAACTGAAAGACAAATGAAAGTAATATTTGATGACGGAAAAAATGTATGGTATCAGTTTTCAGAGCTAGACCAACTAGAATTGGCATATGCAGTTACAATACATAAATCACAAGGTAGTGAGTTTGATGTAGTAATAATTGTAATACCTCAAGCAGCACCAATGCTACTTACAAGAAATTTATTATATACGGCGATCACAAGAGCTAAAAAATTATTAGTTATATTGGGGGCAAAAAATACTTTAGAATTTATGATTCAAAATATAGACAGTAAAAAAAGAAATACTGGACTAAAATATAAAATAAAATCATTAATAGATAACAAAGATTAGCGTAGGCAAAACTAAAAAATATGCTAGAAAAAATTATAAATATAATATTTCCCAAATGCTGTGGAATTTGTGGAAAAATATATAAAGAATGGATATGTCCAAAATGTTATTATAATTTAAAAAATGAGCTAAAATTTCAAAAAATAAATAAGAATAATTTAAAATTATATTATGTTGGATTTTATGAAGGAAAAATAAGAAAACTATTATTAAAATATAAATTTAATGATTCAGCATACTTGTCAAATACATTTGCTAAAATAATAAATAAAAATCAAAAATTTGTTGAAATAATCAAAGGATATGACTACATAATTCCGGTACCTATGTTTATCAAAAACAAAAAAATAAGAGGCTATAATCAAACTGAATTATTAGCAAAGAAAATGGAAAAAATAACAGGAACCAAAAGTTTAGTAAACATATTAATAAAGTCAAAACAAAATAAAAGACAAAGTGAGTTAAGTGAAAAAGAAAGAAAAGAAAACGTAAAAAATGTATATTGTTTAGTTAATGAAGAAAAAATTGAAAATAAAAAAATACTTTTAATAGACGATATTTATACAACAGGAAATACTATGAAAGAATGTGTAAAAACTTTAAAGAAAGGAAAACCCAAAAAAGTAGATTGTTTTGTAATAGCTAAAAGAAATTAATAGAATAAAATACTTTCTATGAATATTTTGCCTAAAAAAGAACAAACTAAAAATAGACAAAATGTTACAAGGAGGTAAAAATGAAAGCAACTGGAGTTGTAAGAAGAATAGATGATTTAGGAAGAATTGTAATTCCAAAAGAAATAAGAAGAACACTAAGAATTGGAGAAGGCTCACCTCTTGAAATATTTACAGAAAAAGATGGTGAAATTGTATTAAAAAAATATTCACCAATTGGTGAGTTATCTGAATTTGCTACTAATTATGCTGAAACACTATCTAAAACAACAGGACACATAGCATGCATAACAGATAAAGATACGGTAATTGCAGTGTCTGGTGGGCTAAAAAAAGACTTACTAGAACAAAACATAAGTAAAGAATTAGAAGAAATAATTGAAAATAAAGAAATCTATACAAGCAAAGATAATGATGAGCTAGCAATACCAATAAGTAAGAATGAAAACAAAGAAAGAATTTTTCATTCACAAGTAATATATCCGATAGTGTCAGATGGAGATTCAGTAGGAAGTGTTGTTTTAATGTCAAAAGAACCTAATAAAAAAATGTCTGAGACAGAAATGAAAGTTGTTCAATCAGCAGCGGGAATATTAGGAAGTCAATTAGAAATATAAAGAAATAGGAGTAATTTTTGATAGAATAAAAAAATTGCTCCTATATTTTTTTGGAATATTGACATCAATTAAAAATATATATAAAATAATAACAAATATAAACAAATTTTAACAAAAGAGGAGAATAAAATGAAGGAAGCAAAAGATGTCAAGAGTATTGCAGGTGGATTCGTTGGAAAGTACCTAATATTAGCAATTATAATTGGAGGAATATCATTTTTCTTAGAGAATTTAATTCCACAAATTGTACATTGGGAACTAAATTCAACGCGTGCAATTTATCAATCAGTTTTATTTATAATTAGCACATTACTAGCTGTAATTATAGCTGCTGACAGAGCTATAAAAAATGCAGAATTTAAAACATTAGAAGACGCAAAAGAGACATTAAAACCAATTAAAACATTATTAATATTTGTTGCATTATTTGTATTATTATTTAATTTAGCATATTTCTATGGAATAAGAAATTCTGCGTATAAAGATATCGAAAATAAATATCAAGAATATAAAGATGTTGTACAAGTTATTGATGTTGTAGATGGTGAAATTGTAACAGAAAACATGATATCAGATGCTTCAGGTAAATATAAATTACCAGAAAGCAAAATGAATTTGAAAGTAAATGAAGAAAAATATACACAAATGTTTTTAAATGTATATTTAGCTGCAAGAGAAATTATTACAATACTAACATATGCATATTCAGTACTATATATAGAAAAAATGATTGAATGCCAAGTAGTAAAAAAACCAACTAAAAAAAGAGAATAAAAGTATTTTAAGCAATAGCTTATGCTATTGCTTTTTTTTTGAAAATATAATATAATTTTTAAGTCTATAAAAAAATAAAATTCTAAACGCATAGAAAGGAAAAATAAAATGAAAGCAATTGAAATAAGAAATAAATACATTAATTTTTTTAAAAATCACAATCATGCTGTTATTCCAAGTGCACCACTAATACCAGAAAATGACCCATCAGTTTTATTTACAACAGCTGGAATGCAACCACTAGTACCATATTTATTAGGACAAAAACATCCAGAAGGTACAAGACTTACAGACTTCCAGAAATGCGTAAGAACAAATGATATAGATGAAGTTGGAGACAATAGACATCTAACATATTTTGAAATGCTAGGAAACTGGTCTTTAGGAGATTATTTCAAAAAAGAATCAATAGCAATGAGCTATGAGTTTTTAACCAAAGAACTAGGAATTCCAAATGAAAAAATATCAGTAACGTGTTTTGCTGGAGATGATGACTGTGCAAGAGATACTGTTGCTGAAGAGTGCTGGAAAAAAGCTGGAATACCAGAAGATAGAATATTTTTCTTTGGAAAAGATAATAACTGGTGGATAGCAGGAGAAGAAGGACCTTGTGGACCAGATACAGAAATGTTTTATGACACAGGAAAACCTAAATGTTCACCAGAATGTGATCCATCATGCGATTGCGGAAAATATGTTGAAATATGGAATAACGTTTTTATGGAATTTTATAAAGATAAAAACGGATATAGAAAATTAGAACAACAGAATGTTGATACAGGATTAGGACTAGAAAGAATGGCTATGCTATTACAAGGAAAAGAAACGCCTTTTGACATAGAATTATTTGAGCCAGTAATGAAAAAATTAGAAGAACTACAAAAAGTAGATAATATTCAAAGTAGAAGAATTGTTGCAGAACATTTACGTTCAAGTATAATGATTATAAATGATGGCGGAAGACCAAGCAATGTTGACAGAGGATATATACTTAGAAGATTATTACGTAGAATGACAAGACATTTAAATAAACTAGAAATTGATTTAAATAATTTGCCAGAAATAATAGATATTTCTATAGACAGCTCAAAAGAATTATATCCAGAACTATTAAATAGTAAAGATACAATAAAGCAAGTAATTATAGAAGAAAAAAACAAATTCATAAAAACTTTAAAAAATGGAGAAAAAGAATTTGAAAAAGTAGCTAACAAGGCAAAAGCTGCAGGTGAGAAAGTAATTGCTGCAGAGGTAGTATTTAATTTATATGAAACATATGGATTTCCACCAGAAATGACTGAAGAACTTGCAAGAGAACAAAATCTTAAAGTTGATATGAAAAACTATCAAAAATTATTCGAAGAACACCAGGCTAAATCAAGACTTGGAAGTGAAGCTAAATTTAAAGGTGGACTAGCATCAACAGGTGAAATGGAAACCAAATATCATACAGCTACTCATTTACTAAATGCAGCACTAAAAGTGGTATTAGGTGATCATGTACATCAAAAAGGTAGTAACATAACAGCAGAAAGAATGAGATTTGATTTTTCACATGGGGCAAAAATGACAGATGAAGAAAAACAAAAAGTAGAAGATTTAGTAAATGAATATATTAGACAAGACATAAAAGTTGAAAAGCTAGAGATGAAAAAAGAAGATGCAATTAACATGGGAGCTGAAGCTATGTTCCTAGATAAGTATGGAGATACAGTTACAGTTTATAAAATTGGAGACGTATCATTAGAACTTTGTGGTGGACCACACGTCGAAAGCACAGGAAAATTGGGAACTTTCAAAATAAAAAAAGAAGAAGCATCTTCATCAGGAGTTAGAAGAATAAAAGCAATCTTAGAATAAAAAAATTACTTAGAAAGGAAATATTGATAATGAGTGATTGCATATTTTGTAAGATAGCAAATAAGGAAATTACGTCAGATATTGTTTATGAAAATGAGAATGTAATAGCTTTTAAAGATCTTAATCCTAGAGTTAAGATACATTTTTTAATAATTCCAAAAAAACATTATGATACTATTTTAGATATAGATGATCAAAATGTTATGAATGACTTATTTCGAGCTATAAGAGAAATAGCTAAAAAATATAATATTGATAAAAATGGATTTAGAATTATTAACAATTGCAAAGAAGATGGTGGTCAGGAAGTTATGCATATGCATTTACATATGTTAGGGGGAGAAAAATTAAAAACTAACATAATATAACATATGAAGAAGAGTTTTATATATTATAAAACACTATGGAGGAGTAACTTTAATGAATCTTAAGAAGAAAAATGTGTTAACTGTTTTACTAGTGATTGTAATAGTAGTAATTATTGGAATTATTGGATATTTAGGATATGAATTAATAAATAGAACCATAAAAGAAGGAAATTCACAGGAAATAACTGATGAATTTGATTCTCAAATACCAACAATTACAGAAGAAGAATTGGCTGAATTAGAGCAACAGCAAAATGAAAATGGAGAAGGCGGAGAACAAGGAGAAAACGGTGGAAATGGCGGATCAACAGAAAATGGAGGCAATGGTGCTAATTCAGGAAACGGTGGAGGATCAAGTTCTAATAGAAGGAGCAGATCATCTTCAAGTTCAAAATCAAGTGGAATTACAATTGATGGATATTCAGTAGTGGGTACTATTAGAATACCAGCAACAGGTATTAAATATTCAATTTTTGCTAGTCCAACTCCAAAAGCACTAGAAAGAGGAGTAGGATTAGTGTATACGGAAAATGGATTAAATGAGCCAGGAAATAGTGTTATAGCAGGTCATAATTATAGAAATAGATTATTTTTCTCTAAGAACAAAAATTTAGTTGTAGGAAATTTAATATATATAAAAGATGTGACTGGGGTTGAAAGAACATATCAAATATACAACAAATTTGTTACAAATTCACAAGATGCATCTTTCTATCAAAGAAATACAAATGGAGGAAGAGAAATTACTTTATCAACTTGTACGGATCAAGGAACAAAAACAGGAGAAAGATTAATTATATTTGCATCTGAAGTTTAAAAAATAATAAAATCACCAACTAATTGACCAAATAAACAAAAACCACGTAAAATAAAAGCAGATATATCAAAAGATGAGGTTGTATAAATGAAAAATAAATATAAACATAGCAAGACATTAATGATTATATCAATTGTAGTAATAGTTGGAATTATTGGAATATTAGCATATATTGGTTATACGGCTTTTAAAGAAAAAAAGACAAAGGAAACATATACAGAAGCTGCAAACAACTCTGAAATAGCAGAAAAATCATCTTACACACAGCAAATAACTGATGAATTTGATTCACAAATACCAACAATTGAAGAAGATGAATTGGCTGAATTAGAGCAACAGCAAAATGAAAATGGAGAAGGCGGAGAACAAGGAGAAAATGACGGTAATGATGCTAATTCAGAAAACGAAGGAACAAGCTCTAACAGAAGAAGCAGATCATCTTCAAGTTCAAAATCAAGTGAAATTACAATTGATGGATATTCAGTAGTGGGTACTATTAGAATACCAGCAACAGGTATTAAATATTCAATTTTTGCTAGTCCAACTCCAAAAGCACTAGAAAGAGGAGTAGGATTAGTGTATACGGAAAATGGATTAAATGAGCCAGGAAATAGTGTTATAGCAGGTCATAATTATAGAAATAGATTATTTTTCTCTAAGAACAAAAATTTAGTTGTAGGAAATTTAATATATATAAAAGATGTGACTGGGGTTGAAAGAACATATCAAATATACAACAAATTTGTTACAAATTCACAAGATGCATCTTTCTATCAAAGAAATACAAATGGAGGAAGAGAAATTACTTTATCAACTTGTACGGATCAAGGAACAAAAACAGGAGAAAGATTAATTATATTTGCATCTGAAGTTTAAAAAATAATAAAATCACCAACTAATTGACAAAATAGACAAAAACCGTGTAAAATAAAAGTAGATATATCAAAAGATGAGGTGATATAAATGGAAAATAAATATAAATATAGCAAGGCACTAACAATTATATTAATTGTAGTAATAGTTGGAATTATTGGAGTATTAGCATATATTGGTTATACGGTTTTTAAAGAAAAAAAGACAAAGGAAACATATACAGAAGCTGCAAACAACTTTGAAATAGCAGGAAGATCATCTACTGGTAATGGCACAAGCGGAACATTAAATACAATTAACATGGTTGAAAGTTCTTCAGCAGATACATTAGAAGGATTTGAAATAATTGGAACAATAGAAATACCAAAAACTGATCTACATTGCCCAATATTAGCTGAAGTTACAAAGAGACCACTAGAAATAGCTGTTGCACAAATGTATACAACCTCAGCATTAAATAAACCAGGAAATACAGTAATATATGGACATAATTATAGAAATTCATTATTCTTTTCAAGAAATGATGAACTTCAAAAAGGAGATACGTTATACATAACAGACAAAGAAAAAAATAAATTAAAATACGAAATATATGATTCATTTATAACCACTAGTACAGATACGACATTTTATGCAAGAACATCAAAACAAACAGGAGGAAAAGCAGAAGTAACATTATCAACATGTACAGATGATGCAAGTACAACAGACAGAAGATTAATAATATTAGCAAGAGAAACAGAATAAATGGAGGTTATCCGTTAAATGGATAGTAAAGCAAATCTCAAAAATAGAATTATTGGAGTAATATTAATTATAATTATAATTAGCATAATAGCTGGTTTAGGTGTACTAGGATATTTTGCACTAAATGGCAAAAAAGAGAAAGCACCAGAGCAAGAAGCAGAACCAGAAGTATTAACAGGTAGCTCAAAAGCCGGATCAGGTGAAGTAAAAACTCTTGAGTCAAACGGTATTGCTACTAAAGCTAAAAAGAAAATGATGGAAGGCTATGAAATAATTGGAGAAATGAGAATACCTAAAGTAGATTTGAAAACCAATATATTAGCCGAAACGACAAAACGTACACTAGAAATTGCAGTTGCTCAAATTTATACAACATCAGCAATTAATCAACCAGGAAATACAGTAATATATGGACATAATTATAGAAATTCATTGTTCTTTTCAAGAAATGATGAACTTGAAAATGGCGATGTAATATATGTAAAAGACTCAGAAGAGAATGAAAAGAAATATGTAATATATGATACTTTTATAACTACTAGTACAGATACAAGTTTTTATACTAGAACAGCGGAACAAACAGGCGGAAAAGCAGAAATAACATTATCAACATGTACAGATGATGCAAGCACAACAGACAGAAGACTAATAATTTTGGCAAGAGAAGAATAGAGAATGGCTAATACGAAATTAGCTATTCTTATTTTGGCATGAAAATGAAAAGAACATAATGTTAAAAAACTTTGATATTGCTGATTTAAAACTAATTATTTTATAATGAATAAAAAAAGTGTTGACAAACTTTAATAAAAATATTAAAATATAAGAGCGTTCGAAATGGTGGATATAGCGCAGTTGGTTAGAGCGCCAGTTTGTGGCACTGGAGGCCGTGGGTTCGAATCCCACTTTCCACCCCATTTAATTTAATAACATTGGGCTGTAGCCAAGCGGTAAGGCACCAGACTTTGACTCTGGCATGCGCTAGTTCGAATCTAGCCAGCCCAACCAATTAAAGATTATCTAATTAAACTTATTCTAAAAGCTTAGTTTAAACAGATAATCTTTTATTTTTATGAAAGATGAAAGTATATAATTTGATATTAGAAAACAAATAAAATTTATAACTATGATCAGTTATAAAATCTTAATTATAATATTGCAATAACATTAGTTAAAATTAAAAGATTTTCCAAAGGCATTACAAACATAGAAATTCATACTTATTTGCAACAAAAAAATCAAAAATACAAGTGACTTTATTTTATTTAATTAATCCCAAAATTCATTTTTTGCAGATAAAAATAATTAAAATTGATTAAAAAAGAATTATTTTGTAAAAAGGTGTTGACAACAGTGAAAAAGGGTGTTAAAATACGAAACAGTTCGACAGATTCTGACAAAAAATATTATAAAAAAATAAACTAAAAAATTTTAAAAAA
>CANQEI010000011.1 GCA_947594845.1 uncultured Clostridia bacterium
TGCCACTTTAGCTCAGCTGGTAGAGCAACTGACTTGTAATCAGTAGGTCGTCCGTTCGATTCGGACAAGTGGCTCCATTTTAAAGTCAACAGTTTTGAGAGAACTCTTAATTGCTGGCTTTTTTATTATCTATATTAAGGAGAGAAAATGGACAAAGTAGTATTAATTACAGGAGCATCAAAAGGAATCGGAAAAGTAACTGCACAAATGCTAGCTAAAGAAGGATATAAAGTAATTGCAAATTACAATAAATCAAAAAATGAAGCAGAAAAGCTATTAAAAGAAAATAATAATATTGATATTTTTAAAGCAGATGTGTCTAAAAGAGATGAATGCAGAGAACTAATAGAATATGCAATTAAAAAATACGGTAAAATTGATGTTTTAATAAATAATGCAGGAATATCAAAATGGGGACTATTTACAGACCTAACAGATGAAGAATGGGAAGAATTAATGAGAACTAACCTATATTCTGCATATTATATGATACAAGAAACATTAAAATATATGATTCAAAATAAGTCAGGATGTATAATCAATATTTCATCAATTTGGGGAATGGTTGGAGCATCTTGCGAAGTAGGATATTCTGTGACAAAAGCAGGGATGGATGCACTAACAAAATCTCTAGCAAAAGAAGTAGGACCATCTAATATAAGAATAAATTCTATTGCACCAGGAACAATAGAAACAGATATGATTTCTGATTTGAGCGAAGAAGATAGAAAAGAAATTGAAATGCAAACACCTTTAAGGAAAATTGGAAAACCAGAAGATATTGCTAAAACAATAAAATGGCTTATTGAAGATGAATTTACGATAGGACAGATTATTTCACCTAATGGAGGATGGATAATATAAAAAAAGCACTTTTAAAAGTGCTTTTTTTATTCTGTTTTCTTTTTATAATTACCTGAAACTAATTTTGGCAAATATGTAATAATTTTATATATAGCAATTCGAATTTTTTTACTAATTAAGTATGATTTTCTTAATTTTCGTGGTGAAGCTAAATTGAAATTATCTTCTTGAAGAACAAGACCTGTTTCAATATGTTCAATAGGGAAAATATAGTTTTGACCATCATTATTATCCCACTCATTATTTCCATTTTTAAAACAAAATCTTAAAGAATCGCTTTCAGGAAGAGTTAATTCAATTTGAAAACCAAGTTCGGTTTTTTCCATTTTCACATCATTTAAATTATCCCAATCAAGACCAAAACCATAATGAATATAAACTTCTGAAGAAGCATCTTGAAAAAATCTACCAGTATAAGAAATTTTTACAGTAGAATTTGGTGTTAATTTATCAGTATTAAAAAATATATTTTTAGTTAATTCCATAATTATTATACCCTTTCTCATTGATGTAAAATATACAGTGCAAATCTATAATAATTATACTTATAAACAAAAATAGTTTCAACATATTTTTACTATATAAAATAAAAAATATATAAATGTTACATTTTTGTAATTTTTACCCTATTGTCTAACATAAACTTTTCCAATTATAGTAAATTGAGAGCCGTCTTCTATAACAATATCTTTTGCTAAAAGACTATCAGATTTTAACACAATTTTGTTTTTTCTATAAAGAATTCGTCTAACTAAAAGCTTATCATTATATTGAAATAATCCCAATTCTCTATGCTCTGGAATTGCATTTAATTCTAAATATAGATAAGAGCCTTTAGGAGCAGAAGATTTCATTGAATCATCTTGCATAATAAAAGCCAAAGAAGCATTAGGTATAGAAGGTGGACAATAAATCATTGAATTAATATCAGAAATTAAAGGTATTGTAGTATATGGCATAGCATTTTCTAAATGATATTGCTCACATTCTGGTGTGTATTCCTTATCATACATATTATATAAAGGTTGATAAGGTATAGATAAAGCTTTACAAATATCCCTAAGAGTTTTTTGACTAGGATTTCTTTCCCCTTTTTCTATGTGGGTTAAATGCCCAACATTTATTCCAATTACATCTGCAAGATCTGTCTTTGACAAATTTTGCTTTTCTCTGATAGTAGAAATCATTTTTCCTAACATAGTATCACTCCTAACTTTATTTGAACATATTATATATTTAAAAAAATAAAATGTCCAGTAAATGATATTTTCCCTAGGAAAATATTGAAAAAAATTTCCAATATGATAAAATAATAACATCTGAAAATTTATTTAAAATTTTAAATAATAAAACATGTGAAACAAGCCTTGGGAGGGAATAAAAAACATGGAAAAGTTGAAAGAGAAAACAAAAGAATTAGAAAAAGGAAGTAGAAAAGAGAAAGGAAAAAATAAAAAAACAAAAGTAAAAATAATTGTAGTAAGTACATCCGTAATTGTAGTGCTTTTATTATTTTCAACTGTATTTGGAATTACTGCAATGACTAATTCAAAAATAATGAGCGGAATAAGTATTGATAATGTAGATGTATCAGGACTTACAAAAGAACAAGCAATTGATAAAATATCAAAGGAATTAGAGGAAAGACAAAAACAAACAATAAAATTAAAATATCAGGATTTTGAAAAAGAATTACCACTAGAACAATTAGAGATAACTTCAAATGCTGAAGAAAGCGTTGAAAAAGCAGTAGAATGTGGAAGAGATAGTAATATATTTGTAAATAACATAAATGTGATAAAAAGTAAATTTACAAAACAAAATATTGATCTAGAAATTAATGTAAATGAAGAAGCATTAGATAAATTTATTGATGAAACAGGTAATGAATTACCAGGATTAGCTCAAGATTATTCTTATAGCATTGATGAAACAGATCTTATAATAGCAAAAGGTGTTGACGGAATTGCTATAGATAAAGAAAACATAAAAAACACTATAGAAAATCAAGTAAAAGATTTATCTCAAAAGATAGATAATGAGATAGAAATACCGGTAGTTGAAGCTAAAGCAGGCGAAATAGATATAGAAAAAATACATGAAGAAATCTATTCAGAGCCACAAAATGCATATATGATTGAAGAACCTTTTCAAGTAGTTGCTGATAAAGATGGAATAGATTTTGCAATATCAATAGACGAAGCAAAAGCACTTCTTTTAGAGGATAAAGAAGAATATATAATACCATTAAAAATAACAAAAGCATCAGTAACAATTGCATCATTTGGTTCAAAAGCATTTCCAAACAGATTAGCAACATTTTCAACTAATTATGCGGCATCAAACAAAGGCAGAACAACAAATTTATCAATTGCATGCAAAAAAATAAATGGTTATGTATTACAACCAGGAGAAACATTTTCATATAATAAAGTTTTAGGAAAAAGAACAGTTGAAAATGGATATAAAGAAGCTGCAATATTTACAACAAATGGAGTTGAAAATGGATTAGGTGGAGGAATTTGTCAAATATCTTCAACATTATACAACTCTGTATTAATGGCAAACTTAGATATTGTAGAAAGACACAATCACTCATATGTAACTTCTTATCTAAAACCAGGATTAGATGCAACAGTATCATATGGATCACAAGACTTTAAATTTAAAAATACTAGAAAATATCCTATCCAAATAAAAGCCTCTATAGGTGGAGGAGTAGCAACAGTAAGTATATATGGTAAATATGAAGAAACAGAATACAATGTAAAAATAAGTGCAGTAACTACAGAGACAATACCTTTTGAGACTCAAACAATAGAGGATCCAAGTTTACCAGCAGGAAAACAAGTTGTAGAAAAAAATGGCTCAACAGGATATAAAAGTGTTACATATAAAGAAGTGTATACAAAAAGTGGAAGTTTAGTATCAAAAACTCAAATTTCATCAGATAGATATAAAACAATTACTAAAATAGTAAGAGTAGGAACAGGAGGAGCAGAACCAGCACCAGCGCCAAGCACAACTCCAACTCAACCACCAGTACAAAGCCCAGAACCATCACCAACAACCCCTCAACCTTCAACGACTCCAAGTCCAGTTCCAAGCGAAGAGCCAACACCAAGCCCGGATCCGAACGGGACATCTGGTGAGTAAAAACAGCCAAATCATTAAACTTAGGAGATGGAAGTAAGTGTCTAAGAAGAAAAAAAGAAAGAAAAGCCAAAGTAAAAAGAAAATAAATAGGCAAGTAAAAAAAGAAAGTAAATTACTAACATTTGAGGAACAGAATGTATCAGAAGAAAATAATATAAAAAAATTAGAAATAAAGAACGAAAATCAACAAGAAATAGGAAAAAACAAAAAAGAAAGTAAATTATTAAACTTTGAAGAACAAGAAGAACTTGAAAAGAAAACAGAAGAGCTAGAAGAAAAAAAACCAAAAAAAGAAAGTAAACTATTAAATTTTGAAGAGCAAAATCAACCAGAAAAAAATATAGTAAAAGAGAAATTTAAAATAGAAGATAATTCTAAAAAGAAACATAAGTATTTAAAACATCCAAAAGAAAAAAAGGTTAAAGAAAAGACAAAAAAATCTAGAAAAATAATTTGTTTAATATTAGCAACAATAGCAATATCAACTATTGCTATTGTTGCTATTGGATACACAGAAAAGTATATATTTTGCGTAAAAAAAGACTTAAACATTGAGGTCGGTAGCAAAACAGAAATAGATGCAAGAGATTTTTTAAAAGATTACAATGCCGAAGGTGAAATAAAAATATTAACAGATACCTCAGCAATAGATTTTAACAAAATATCAGAATATGATATAGAACTTGAATATAATAACAAAAAATATTATTCAAAATTACATTTAATTGATACAACACCTCCAGAAGTAAAATTTAAAAATGTAAACGCATATATTGATTATATTTTAAATGCAGAAGATTTTATAGAAAGCAAAAATGATGTAACACAAATGACAGTTGAAATAGAAAATCCACCAGAAATAAACGAATTTAAAGAGTATAATATAACAATTATAGTAAGGGACGAAGGTGGAAATGAAACAAGAGGAGAAGTAATATTAAATACATCATGGATTAAAAGTGAATTTGTATTAGAATTAGGAAATATATTGACACATGAAGATCTATTAGCAAATCCAGAAGGAGATAGAGATGTTCTTCCACAAAGTGAATTAGATAGAATAAATGCTAGCCCTGTGGGAGAATACGAAATAAAAACAGTAAATCAAGGAGTAGAGTTTACTACTAAAATAATAATACAAGATACACAACCACCTAATTTGGTTTTAACAGACGTAACAATATATAATGATCAGGAAACAATAGCCAAAGAGGCTTTCATTAAAGAAGTTTCAGATCCATCAGAATACACAACTGAGCTAAAAACAGAAATACCACTAAAACAAGTTGGAACATACGATATAGAAATAGAAGCTAAAGATATATACGGAAATGCAACAACACAAGTTGCAAAATTGAATATAGTTAAAGACACAACAGGTCCAATATTTTCAGGGTTAACTGCTATGTCTGTAAGCAAAAATAGTAATGTGGACTGGAATAAAGGAGTATCTGCTAATGATGCAAAAGATGGAAAATGTGAATTTACAGTAGATACATCAGGATGTAATTTGTCAGTTGCTGGATCATATACAGTAACATACACAACTAAAGATAAGAGCGGAAATACTACAAAGAAGACTAGAAATGTAACAGTTAATCCAGATGCTCAAGACGTTTATGCAAAAGCTGATGCATGGCTAGCAAATTCAGGAAGAGATGCATTATCAATAAAGAATTATGTATCACAACATATAAAATATTCATCATCAACAAATAGAAGCGAAATATGGGGAGCATGGATGGGATTTACACAACTTAGAGGAGATTGTTATGTTCATGCAGCAGCTCTAAATATGATGTTGCAACGTGCAGGATACTCATGCAGAATAGTAGCAGCCACAAATTATGGACATTATTGGAATTTGGTAAATATAGGAGGCACCTGGAGACATTTAGATGCAACTTATAAAGGACTTGGCTTAATGAACGATGAAGAAAGAAAAGCAACCTTAAAAAATGGAATGGACTGGAATAGAGATGCATACCCAAAAGCAGAATAAAAATATTTACTATAAAAGATTAAAGGTGTAATTAATGAAAAATATTTTAAAAATCATTACTTCAATTCTTATATTTATAATTATATTTATGCTATTTACAAGATTGGTAGAACCAAAATATTCAATACATCTAAAAGAAGGAAGCTTTATTAGTGAATACTACGATGAAGACAAAAATCATGAAGTAATATTTATTGGAGATTGCGAAGTTTATTCAAATTTTTCACCAATTGAGATGTATGAATCACAAGGAATTACATCATATGTAAGAGGAACACCACAACAACTTATATGGCAAAGTTATTCAATTTTAGAAGAAACACTAAAATATGAAAAACCAAAAGTTGTAGTACTAAGTGTTAATTGCATGAAATATGACAAACCTGTAAGTGAAGCATATAATAGACTTACAATAGACAAAATGAAATGGTCAAAACAAAAAGTAGATATTATAAAATCATCTATGACAGAACAAGAAACATTTTTATCATATATTTTTCCTATAATAAGATATCATTCGAGATGGCAAGATCTAAATAATGAAGATATAGAATATATGTTTAAAGAAAAGAAAAATACGTACAATGGATATTACATGATAAAAGATGTTAAGCCAGTAGAAAATTTACCGACCAAAAGAAGTCTCTCAAATTACGAATTTTCTGAAACTTGTTACAATTATTTAGATAAAATAACGAATCTTTGCAAAGAAAACAATATTGAATTAATTTTAATAAAAGCACCAAGTGTGTATCCTTTTTGGTACGAAGAATATGATAAACAGCTCCAAGATTATGCACAGTCTAAAAATATTAGATATATAAATTTATTAAATAATGTTGAAGAGATAGGGTTAGACTATAATAAAGATACATATGATAGTGGAATGCATTTAAACTTATACGGAGCAGAAAAACTATCAAAATATTTTGCTGAGATATTAAAAACAAACTATAACTTAACAGACTTTAGAGAAAATAAAGAAATAAATGATATATATCAAAATAAATTAAAAATTTACAATGAAGCTAAAAAATAAAAAGGAGAGAAATATGAAAAAAGGAATTATAATAATATTATTAATAATTGCAATACTTGCTATTGCAATTGTTACATGGAGTAATACAAAAAAATCAGAATCAACTAATGAAACATCATCAACTAAATCTGAAGAAGCATTTTATTTTAGCGATAATGGAAAAGAACTAAAAATTGGTGAGAATTTTTTAGAAGCAGGCATGCCAGAAGCAAATAATGTATATGAAGCTGAAAGTTGTGCATTTGATGGTATAGAAAAGACATACACATATAGCAATTATGAAATAACAACATGCCCCAAAGATGGAAAAGAAGAAATACTAACCATATATTTATTAACTTCTGAAGTGGAGACAAAAGAAGGAGTTAAAATAGGAGATTCTGTAGAGAAAATGAAAGAAAAATATGGTGAAAATTATAAAGATACAGGTTTATCATATATATATGAAAAAGAAGGAACACAGATAACATTTATTGCAGAAAATGATCAAATAACAAGTATAGAATATAGAGCAATATCAGATTAATAAAAAAGGTACTTTCAAGCGAAAGTACCTTTTTTTACGAGCTATACAATTTGAACATTCGACTGTAAGATTAAGAATACAGTTAAATCATTAAGCCCGGAATACCAAACTTAACAGTATCAATATTAATATGATAAAAATCGGTTAAAATGATTTAATTTGACATTGAAAAGCATAATTAAAAGGCATATGCATGCCTTTTAATTTTTACTAAATATATTTTTTATCTTATTTATAATTTTTCTAAAAATTGATTCTTTATGATTTACCACTGTAACTTCTTTAGTATTTTCAATATTTGGCTTATGATTATAATTATTCTTATTTTGGAAAATATCAACATTATATTTTTGTTTTTTTTCCTCTTCTAATTTCATTCTATCATAATTTTGCTTTGCAATGATTTTATTTTTTTGGAATTCTGTTGCCCAATAATCTCTAAATAATAATATAATAATTCCTTGTGCTATTTTTGAAACATTTTGTTCTTCTAGTGTTTTATTAGGGTCATAATTAAATGTATATTCTCTACTAGCATTTGTTTCAAATAACTCAATTTTTTCCTTTGGTATTTTATTATAATTATTTACTGGAATGTATTTTAATATTTCTAAGACTTCACTATATGCTATTGCATATTTGTTCTCTAACATATTACTAATCTCCTATGTTTTGGGAATTATCTTGTCCTTCTCTTTGTTCTATCAATTCTCTTTGTTGCCTTAACTGCGTTTGTTCTATTTTATCTAATAGTGTAAAATCTGTAACACCTTGTATAGATTCTTGCACTAATCCTTGTATAGATTTAGTTTTTGTTCGATTTCTAGTTAATGTTTCTAATTGTTTATACTGTGTTACTATATGTAGCTGTTCTAATGTCTGCTCACCAATGATTTGCTTTGCTATTTCATAATCTTTCTCAGTTGATAGTTGCCCTGGGAAATGTGCATCTTTTCCAAAAATAACAAATAAATCTTTTCCACTTTCTTTTGCAGTTTTAGTTTCCTCTGCAACTATCTTCCAAAACTCTGGTGATGGATAAGGTATTCTTCTTTTTAACTCATCAATTGGCAATTTGCCATCTGCCTTTGATGCTATTTTACCAAAATTAATCTCTAATGGAATACCTTTTTCAATGGCTTTTCTGCAAATTGCTCTAGTAATCTCTTCTTCTTTTACTCCAAAAGAATCTCTTGCCTGCATAAATAAATCTGGATGTGCAATAATATCAGGTAATCCTTTATCAATTGCAGATAAAATTGACTCTGCATATAAGTCTAGCACTTTATCACTAATTTGTTTTCCACCATTTCCTCTTGCTATACCATACTCTTTTCCATCATCATCAATAACGAAATGTTGACCTAAAACCATTTTATCTGTTCTTGATTTTAATTTTTGCAAATGAGCTAAATCTCTATTAGAATATTCAAATTCGAAACCAGACTCTATTTCTATTTGTCCTTTATATTTATCTTGTAAATAATGGATAGAAGTCAAATATGAGTCAACTTCTGCTATATCCATTCTAGAATTTGCTTTATGGTTCATTCCATCTGGAAGTGGAATATGGTCCGTAAAAGCTAATTTTTTAATTCCACCCTTTATGGCATTTTTTACCCATTCCTCATCTCCAGTATCTTTTGCTCCATGCCCACATCTTTGAGTATGTGTATGAAAACAGAAATCTTGTATTGGGTTTTGGTTTACTTCTTGTTTCTTACTTTCTTTAACTCTTAACATATGATCTTGTATTAATTTCATCTCTTCTAAAGACATTACTATTTCTTTATCCACATCTTTACCAGAGAAGGTAAAACCTGTTGTGTTATCATAGCTCATTCCTGTAACAGATGCTTGTTTTCCATCACAAAAATCACAACATAATTCGTCAGTTACACTCCAAGCTGTAATTCCTCTTATTTTTCCATCTCTTACAAAGTCTCTTAACATTTTCATCATATCATTTTGCAATTTTTGTTCATATTTTCTTATTGCCATTAATTCTTCTGGTGTTGCAGCTTTATAATCGACACCATCTAAACCTTTAGAAATATCTAATTCTGTTACTTCTACTGGTAAGCCAAATTGCTGTAACTCCTCGATTGAATTTATTAATCCTCCAAGATCATTTATGTTTGTGTGACATTGTGTTCCAATATGGTCTATAATTTTGCAATTATTACGTTTCTCAAATTCTTGAATCTTTCTAATAACTTCAAATATCGTTTTTCTTTTGTCTGGATTTTCAAAATTCCAATCATTATAACCAAAATCAACATTAGGCATTTCTTGTTTTATAGCTAATGCTATCTCACATAAATCTTCAACACTTAATTTTGACATCCAGTTATTTGTTCTTTCGGAAAAAGGGGCATGATAATCCACAAACTCATTAAACATATCTATTGTTGTTGGCACACCTTGTTTTTCGTATTCATTTGCAACTGATGCTACTGCTTTACCGTAATTTTGTAGTGCTGTTCTAAATGCCTCTGCATTTTCTCCTAATAGTCTATCTGGAAAATCTTTAAAGAATACAAGTGCATTTATTCTTATATCCATACCATGTGCTTTGGCAAATTCGTAACCCTGCCTTAATGGTTCAAGATTATAATCTTGTGGCTGTGCCTGTTCTTCATTTTCAGTCTTTATAACACCTGCTACTGTTCCAAATTTTCCTTGCCCATCAAGTGTTAGTCTATTAAATCTATTCTGTCCATTTTCTAATTTTTCAACAATATACTTATATAATGCTTCTACTTTTTGATATGTTTTTTCCATATCAACTTCTGCATTTTTGCTATCTGGATCGACAGTTTGTCCGTTTTTATCTACTAGAAATGTTAAAATTCCATGTGTTTGATATGCAAAATACTTTTTTATATCTAAAATAGTATCAATATATGCAGGATCTATTTCTTTTCCATCAAATAGTTTTTCTAAACTTTCTTTTGATTCCCAATTTGCCCTTATTTGCATTGCATTTTCTAATAAAAAATTTAGAAAATCATCTTTATTAGGGATATTAGTTACTTTTTCATCTACCACTTTCCTAATTTTCTGTGTGGTAGTTAGTCCTTTAGAGTTCATTTCTTTAGACATTTGACTGGTTTGTGATATTTCATCTAAATATTCATAAACTCTTTGCACTGCTTCTTCATGACTTTGTGATTGTTTTATTATATTAAATAAATCTATATTCTGACTATTTAAGGTTATTCCTCTAACAGTATTCTCATCAGTTAAACTTCCAATTAAATCCATAATATCACCTATATTTATTATAAGTCTTTTGTAAATAAAATATCTCAAAATATTCATACCATAAACAGATAAAGAATTCAACATTTTAACAATAGAAAATGTCAGTAATATATTTACTGACATTTAATTTTCTAGATTTAGAATAATTAGAATTATAATTAATGTTTTATTTTTCTGATAAAAAAATAGAGAGTTAAAAAATCTCTCTATCTTTTTTATGGTGGGCAACGAGGGGGTCGAACCCTCGACCTTCTGATTAAGAGTCAGCTGCTCTACCAACTGAGCTAGTCACCCATAACATAATAACGATAAAATTATAATATCAAACAAACTAAAAGTCAAGGAAATAATTTATAATTATTGAAAAAACTTTACATAAATTCAAAAAAGTGGTATAATAAAAACGTGGTTGAAAAAACTAAAAAAGAGGTGACAAATATGTTTTTTGATGAAAATGCATTTTTATTTAGCACATGTAATGATATAGAATATTTACCTAGCATATTTGATGGTAAAATAGATAAAGAAATGTTAATATAAGAAACAAAAAAAGTGAGTGATTTATACGAATATCACTCACTTTTTAATATTAATTAAGAATTAATTTCTTCTAAATAATTATCATAACTACATTCACGAATAATTAATTTATTATTATTTAAATCTATAATTTTATTTGCAACAGTCTGAGTCAATTGATGATCATGAGAAGTAAAAATTAAATTTCCTTTAAATTTAGACATTCCTTCATTTAATGCTGTAATACTTTCCATATCTAGATGATTTGTAGGTTCATCAAATATTAAAAAATTAGCACCAGATAACATTAATTTTGAAAGAACACATCTAACTTTTTCACCACCAGATAGAACATTTACTTTTTTTAGGGCCTCTTCACCAGAAAATAGCATTCTACCTAAAAAGCTTCTAACATATGTTTCATCAGGATCTTTAGAATACTGACGAAGCCAATCTACTAAAAGCATATCTGTATTAAAAAGATAACTATTATCTTTTGGAAAATAATCATGGGTAATAGTAGTTCCCCAAGTAATAGTTCCAGAATCTGGTTCAACTTCACCAGCGATTATTTGGAATAAAGTTGTTTTAGCAATTTCATTATCAGAAAGAATTGCAATTTTATCATCTTTTTTAACAGTAAAAGAAACATTATCTAAAATTTTTTCACCATTAACAGTTTTTGAAACATTTTTAATCTCTAAAATCTCTTTACCAGGTTCTCTATCAGGTTTAAAATCAATATAAGGATATTTTCTATTAGAAGGCTTAATTTCATCTAATTCAATTTTTTCTAAAGATTTCTTTCTTGAAGTAGCTTGTTTAGATTTAGAAGCATTTGCACTAAATCTTGCAATAAAATCTTGTAATTCTTTAATTTTTTCCTCTTTTTTCTTATTTTGTTCTCTCATTTGTTTCAATGCAAGTTGACTTGATTCATACCAGAAATCATAATTTCCAGGATAAACTTTAATTTTGCCAAAATCAACATCAGCAATATGTGTACATACTTTGTTTAAAAAATATCTATCATGTGAAACAACAATAACAGTATTATCAAAATCAATTAAAAAATCTTGAAGCCAATTAATTGTTTTTATATCTAAGTCATTTGTAGGTTCATCCAAAAGAAGAATATCTGGATTACCAAATAAAGCTTGAGCAAGCAAAACTTTAACTTTATCTTTAGCATCTATTTCTTTCATTAATTTTTCATGTAAAGGTGTCTCAATACCTAAATCATTTAAAAGAGTTGCAGCATCAGATTCTGCATTCCAACCATCAAGCTCAGCAAAACGTTCTTCAAGTTTTGCTGCCTTCATACCATCCTCTTCAGAGAAATCAGGTTTAGAATAAATTTCTTCTTTATCCTTCATAATCTTATATAATTCTTGATTTCCCATAATTACTGTATCTAAAACTCTGAAATCCTCATATGCAAAATGGTCTTGCTTTAAAACAGATAGACGTTCACCTTTATCTATAACTACTTCTCCTTTACTTGGTTCTAAATCTCCAGAAAGTACTTTTAGAAAAGTAGATTTGCCAGCACCATTTGCACCTATAATTCCATAACAATTTCCTTTAGAAAATTTTATATTTACATCTTCAAATAAAACTCTTTTTCCAAAACGTACTGTAACACCAATAGCGTTTAACATGATAACCTCCTAAAATATAAAACTAAGTAATAGTATACAATATATATAAATAAATTTCAAATTAATTACATATATAAATTGGAATTGACATTTTATTTAATAATTAATATATTATAATTATGATAATATAAGTATAAGGTAAGGAAAAATAAGATGAAGAAAAGATTATTATACATTGGTATAATTGGAATTTTAATATTAATAGTAATTCAAGCACATGTTATATTTGCAGCTGATACAAGCATAACAGTAAATCAAGATAATAATGTATCGGAAATAATAGTAAAAAGTGACAAGAAGATAATATTAATAAAAATTTATAAAAAACTGGAAAATGGAAAATATAATTTGTTTTATATTGCCAAACCATATAAAACAGAAAAAACATGCAAAATATCTAAAGAAAAGCTTTCAGAAGAAAAGTCAACACAATTTAAAATTGTTATAATAGATGAAGAACACAACAAAGCAACAACGAATTTTGAATTAGAAAAAATTCAAAAGCCAAGTTATACTCCAGTAGAATCACCAGAGCCTAATCCTTCAAATTCTCCATCACCAACTAATTCAGTAGTACCAACTAATTCTTCAACGCCAAGCCCTTCCAACACACCAATGCCAAGCAATCAGCCTAGTCCAAGTACGTCACCAGAGCAGACTGTAACAGGTATAAAATTAAATAAAACTACATTAAAACTAAAAGCAAGCAAATCAGAAACTTTATCTGCAACGATAACACCAAAAGATGCAAAAGATAAAACTGTAACATGGTCAAGCAACAATACTAAAATAGCAACAGTAGATAAAAACGGAAAAGTTAAAGCAAAAGCAGTTGGAACAGCAACAATAACAGCAAAAACAAGTAATAACCAAAAAGCAACATGCAAAGTAACAGTAGTACCAAATATATCAAGTTCTACAAAACCAAAATCAGCAAGCGGAAATGGCTATACACAAACAATAAAATTAGGCGGAAGAACATTTAAATTATACAAACAATACAGTGGAAATTATGCACAAAAGCATTTTAATTCAGTAAATAACAAAAATACAGGAGGAACAATAGCAAATATGGGCTGTGGTCCATCATCAATAGCTATTATTTTAAGTGGCTATGGCTATAACTATAATCCTTATGATGTAGGAACAAGGCTTATGAAAAATAGCAAGCCTTCTGGTTTACCAAGTATGGAGAAAGAATTAAAATCAATAGGAGTAAAGGTAAAAAAACACTCTTATACATCAAATTATAATACTGCATATACCCAAATGAAACAAGCATTAGAAAGCGGTCACCAAATCGTATTATATGTTGGAAAAAACGGACAGAAAACTGCATGGAAAAATTTTACGGATAGTGGATACCATTTTATATCAGTTTTAGGAATAGATACAAGCGATAACAAAGTATTTGTAGGAAATCCAAGTAAAGCAAGTGGATGGTTCAAACTGTCAACAGTAGTAAAGGCTAGAGGAAATACAAATGGAAATATGGCTGGATGGATAGAAATATATTAAAAAAGTTGCAAAAAATTGCAACTTTTTTTAAATTGAAATAAAAAAAGTTATTTGGTATAATAAGCCACGTAAAATTAATATATTCAATGAAAAAGGAGATAAAATGAACATTGCAGAAAAAATAGCAACAGAGCTAAATATAAGAAAATCACAAGTTGAAAGCACAATAAAATTAATTGACGATGGAAATACAATTCCATTTATTGCACGTTATAGAAAAGAAGCAACAGGTAATTTAAGTGACGAAACATTAAGAGAATTTGGAGAAAGATTAATATATTTAAGAAATTTAGAACAAAGAAAAGAAGAAATAATCAGATTAATAGATGAACAAGGAAAACTTACTGATGAATTAAAAGAATCAATAAATAAAGCAGAAATTTTATCAGAACTAGAAGATATATATAGACCATATAAACAAAAGAAAAGAACACGTGCTACAATGGCAAAAGAAAAAGGACTAGAACCTTTGGCAAATATAATATGTTTACAATCAGATAAAAGAGATTTAAATGAAATAGCAAAAGAATATATCAATCCTGAAAAAGGTGTTGAAACAGTTGAAGAAGCACTAAATGGAGCAAAAGACAT
This sequence comes from uncultured Clostridia bacterium, assembly GCA_947594845.1. GTDB lineage: Bacteria > Bacillota > Clostridia > TANB77 > CAG-508 > UMGS1994. The sequence goes on from CANQEI010000011.1 coordinate 15,144, forward strand.
AATAGCAGAACAAATATCTGATAACCCAGAATATAGGAAGAAAATGAAATCATTATGCTTTAGAGAAGCTGTAATGGTTACAAAAGCAGCAAAGGATGAAAAATCAGCATATGAAATGTATTATGAATTTAGTGAAACAATAAAAACTTTACCTAGTCATAGAATTTTAGCCATAAATAGAGGTGAAAAAGAAGAATTTTTAAAAGTAAAAATAGAAAAACCTGAAGAAAAAATAATAGATTTTATTAAAAAAGATATAATCAAAGAAAAAAATAATCAGTATGATACAATTCTAACCGAAGTAATAGAAGATGCTTATAAAAGACTAATTGAGCCATCTGTAGATAGAGAGATAAGAACGGATTTGACAGAAAAAGCAGAAGAGAAAGCTATAAAGGTTTTTGGAAAAAATGCAAAACAATTGTTATTACAGGCACCTATAAAAAATATAACAGTATTAGGTTTTGATCCAGCTTACAGAACGGGATGCAAATTGGCAGTTATAGACAAAAATGGAAAACTATTAGACACAGCAACAGTATATCCAACAGAACCACAAAATGATACAGAAGGTGCAAGTAAGATAATAAATAATTTTATAGAAAAATATGATATAAATATGATTGCAATCGGAAACGGAACAGCATCAAGAGAATCTGAAATGTTTATATCAGATTTAATAGGAAAAAATAAAAAAGAATTATACTATGCAATTGTAAGTGAAGCTGGAGCATCTGTATATTCTGCATCAAAGCTGGCTACAGAAGAATATCCAGATATAAATGTTTCTTTAAGAGGAGCAATTTCAATAGCAAGGAGATTACAAGATCCTCTTGCAGAATTAGTAAAAATAGATCCTAAGGCAATAGGGGTTGGTCAATATCAGCACGACGTAAATCAAAAAAAATTATCAGAAAGTTTAACTGGGGTAGTAGAAGATGCGGTTAATAGTGTAGGAGTAGATGTAAATACTGCTACTCCGTCATTACTATCATATGTAGCAGGAATAAATAAAACAATAGCTAAAAACATTGTAGAGTATAGAGATACTAATGGAACCTTAAAAAATAGAAAAGAACTATTAAAAGTGCCTAAATTAGGGAAATCTGCTTTTGAACAATGTGCAGGATTTTTAAGGATTTTTGGAGGAAAAAATCCACTTGAAGTAACAGGAGTGCATCCAGAAAGTTATGATAAAGCAGAAAAATTATTAACACAAATGGGATATTCTGTGGATGATTTAACAAAAAATGAGAAATTATTGCAAATAAGAGAAGAACTTCAGAAGATAAATATTAAAGAAACAGCTAAAAAATTAGATGTAGGAGAACTAACATTACAAGATATAATAAATGAACTTTTTAAGCCTGGAAGAGATCCAAGAGAAGATATGCCGAAACAAATATTAAGAAGTGATGTATTGAAGTTTGAAGATTTAAAAGAAGATATGGTATTAAAAGGAACAGTAAGAAATGTTACTGATTTTGGAGCATTTGTTGATATTGGAGTAAAACATGATGGATTAGTACATATATCAGAACTTTCAAATAATTTCGTTAAAAATCCATCTGAAATTGTTTCTGTTGGAGATATTGTAGATGTAAAAGTAATAAAAATAGATCAAGAAAAGCAAAAAGTAAGTTTATCAATGAAAAATGTAAAATAATAAAAAGCGATTATTTTTAATAATCGCTTTTTATATTAACTAAAAATAGATTTAAATTCCTCTTTCAAATATAGCTTTGTAGCAGTATCAGGACTGTAAATTCCAACAGGATCTTTTATAGGAGCGAATTCTTTTTCTTCATCTACTCTTAGCAAAGTTATATTATCAAAAAATTTAAAAGAATCAAAAATAAAAGTTTCAAATTTATATGAATTTGGTGCTTCAGGGACAATTTTCATTCCTTCATCATTTATATAAGTATTTTTTTTAGTTGCTCTATGATAAGGTAAATCTAAATTAGAAATTTTTTCTATTGCATCAATAGAAAACAAATGACACAAGATATTTACATCACGATATAAATATTTTCCATCAATATTTGCATTTGTAATTTCATCAGTAATTCGCTCATATCCAAGCATTGCTGGCTTACCATTTTTTCTACAAAATACCCAATCTTGAGAATAAGGATCTTTTTTAAAAATTGTTTTTGCACCTATTTCAGAATTAGAACTTGTTAAAGCTAAAAAAATAGGATCAGCAATTTTTACCAAAATATTATCTATTCCTGAAACAAAAATCCACTTAACACCAGATTGTTTCATTTGAGTAATGAGATTATTTTTCTTTAAAGACTTAAATAAATTACCATTACCATTTGATGCTTCGTGAACCTGATATGGCTCAGAAAGAAGAATTTTTCCAGTATCAGCTGAAACTATAGGTAATTTATCCTGAATAAAGAAAAAAATTTTATTTTTATCATAGTTAAAATAATTTTTATCTTCGAAAAATTTTATAGTATCATCATTATTTGTTTCACTTGTCATAATATACCATGGAATCTGGATACCATAACGCTTATTTGCTTGCTTTATTTTATCTGCTAATATTTCAAAAAGAGAAGCCTTTTTAGGAAATAAATTAAGTTCAAAAGTACCTTTAGGACCTTTATGACCTAATCGAGTTCCTTGACCTCCAGCCATTGTTAAAACAGCATATTGGGACTTTTTTAACATTTCAGTTCCCTGATTTTCTAATTCACGTCTTCGTTTTACAGGAATGTCACTCTTTACAAAATATTCTAAAGGTTCAATAGTTTCGCCAGATGGAATAGAGATTGTTTTTAAGGAACTATATAAATTATTAATTTTTTGAAAATTGATATTTAAAAGCTGAAAAAGTAATTTTTGTTTATCAGAATCATTTAAATAATCGTAAAAATTAAGTAACTGTTCTTGATGATATTTTTTCAATCTTTCTTTTATTTGCTCATAGAGAGGATTCATAAAATTATCCCTTTCTTTTATTAAGACATTGCTTTAGATAAATTTTTTAATAAAATTTCTTTATTTGGAATATTTGAATTTTTTAAACAATTAATTTCTTTCTCAATATCATAAGGAAGCCTAATTAAATTAATAGAATAAGAAGAAATTTCTTTAGAATCAAGTAATCCTTCTAGTATAATATATGAAGAAAAAGTCGAAAAGTGTGAAAGATCGACATCTTCATCTGTATTATCAATTTCTATTGGAAGTCCAACACTTCCTGTATTGAAAATTGTTTTATTCTTAAATCTAAAAATATTAGGAGAGTGTATGTGTGCATATCCAACAATATCTGGAACAGGATCTTTTACAGACTTACCTAAAAATTTAGTATTAGCAAACAACTGCATTGGATTATCTAATTCAAATTTTGCATATTCATTTTCTGCATTTGAGTGCAAAGGATTAAAAATATGCTTTAAACTAAAAGGGGATGCATGAAATAATCGAATAAGATGTCCACTAAGATAAAACTCATGAAAGAAAGGCAATTCCCCTAAATACTTTACATTTTCTGGAGACATATTATCAATAGTCCATCTTTGCAAATCAATAACACAATTGTGAGCTAATAAATGATCACAATTTCCACGAATGACAACTTCACAGTTTTGTCTAACTAAATTAGTAACTTCGTTTGGATGTACACCTTTAACAGCAATATCGCCTAAACAATATATATGGGAGATATTACGATTTTTAATATCTTCTAATACAGTATTTAAAGCTGTAAGGTTGCCATGAATATCAGCAATTATAGCAATTTTGTCCATTGAAATTACCTCCTATCATTAATATTTTTCATGTATTTCCAAAATTTCATTAAAATTATTATCTAAAATATCTATAAAAATTTGTGCAATCATTGGATCAAATTGAGATCCAGAACATTTTTTTATTTCGTTTTTTGCCTCTTCAATAGTTGAGGCATCTCTATAAGAACGCTTTGAAGTAATAGCATCAAAAGCGTCTGCAACAGAAACAATTCTAGCAAGAATTGGTATTTCTTCACCAGCCAAACCATAAGGATAACCAGCACCATTATAATACTCATGATGATATTTAACAATTGGAAGAATATCCGAAAAAATGCTAGAATTAGACAAAATATGTGCACCTATGGCTGGATGTTCTTTTATTTTCTCATATTCAGATTTAGTAAGTTTATCTGTTTTTAATAGTATAGCATCAGGAATTCCGATTTTTCCAATATCATGAAAGAAAGAACCTATTTTTAATAATCTCATTTCAGAATCAGATAAATTTAGCCTTTCACCAATTAATAAGGAATATTCAGCTACCCTATTAGAATGACCTTTTGTATAAAAATCTTTAGCCTCAACAGTATTTTTTAAAACTTCAATACTATCTAAATAAGATTGTTCAAGCATAGTATTATACTTTGATAATTCAGAATTCATTTCTCTAATAAGTTTCATTTGATTAATAGATTTAATACCAGATTCAATTAACAAAGCAAGTTGATCAAAACTCTCACTTTTTTCATAATAACTTTGAACATCTAGTAGACGTATAGTTTCTAACGGAGAAACTAAATCTTTTGGCTCAGTAATTAATAAAATATATATATCTTTATCAAATGTTCGTATTTCTGCAATTACATAGTCAGTATGAACAGAATTAATAATATAGTCAAGAACAATTAAATCAAAGTGTTCTTTCTTTAGCAAATTAATTGCTTCAGATGGCTCCGATATACCAACAACAGTATAATTTTGAAAATATGATTTAACAGAATTAATAATAGAAGGAATATCAGTTAGAACTAGAATCTTTTCTTTAATAGAATTTTCTTCCATAACACCTAAGCTCATTTCAAATCCTCATAAAATACTTAAATCTTTAACATATTATCTCGTAGTTTTGAAATTAAGTCAATACTTACAAAACAATGAATATTTTATACTTTTTGGGTGAAGATAAAAGAAGAAAATAAAAAATAAAGGAGAAAAAATGTATCATGTAGAACGCGAAAATAATAATATATTCTTGCTATTGATGATAATAGCATTAGTAGTATTATTTACAATACTTGCATATACATTATTTTTAGATAGTAACAAATATCAATATACAGAAAAGGTTGTTGGTACAAAAATATACAACGAAAATGAAAATAATAATAATTTAGATGAAATATTAAATAATACTATAGAGTGTACAGTTGGAATTTCAAAAATAAAAAATGCAGGAAGCACAATATTTTTAGAAAATAGCACAGAAAATTTAGGATTAGGAAGCGGTGTAATTGTATCACAAGGATATATACTAACAAATCAACATGTTGCTGGAGACAAATATTCACCTTGTTATGTAACAATGCAAAATGGAGTAACAGACACAGGGGTAGTTGTTTGGTCAAGTGAAGATTTAGATTTAGCAATAATAAAAATAAATATGAAAGATTTACCAGAAGCAAAAATGGGAGATTCAGAAAATATAAAAATAGGAAATACAGTATATGCAATTGGAAACCCTGTGGGATATGAACTACAAAGGACAGTTACATCTGGAATAATAAGCGGAATTGACAGAACAATTAAGTTAGAAGAGGAAAATAAAAAAACATATATGGAAGGACTAATACAAACAGATGCAACAATAAATCAAGGAAATAGTGGAGGACCACTTATAAATCAAAATGGGGAAGTCATAGGAATTACAACAATAAAAATAGACGATGCAGAGGGGATTGGATTTGCAATACCAATAAATATAGTAAAGCCAATTATAAAAAAGCTAACCGAAAAAGGTGAATTTATAGAACCATATTTAGGGATATATGGATATGATAAACAAGCAATTCCGTATTTAAGTACAAATCTAAATTTCGACATGGGAATTTATATAGAAGAAATTGATGCTACAGGACCATTATATAATAGTGGTTTAATGAAAGGCGATATTCTTGAAAAAATAGATGATATGCAGATAGAAAGCATGAATAAACTAAAAGAATATATATTTAGCAAAAATGTTGGAGACAACGTTAAATTAACAATAAAGAGAAAAAAAGAAATATTTGAAATAAATGTAATTCTTGGAAAAACATAAAAAGATTTACATAAAGTTGAAGAAAAATATGAAATTTGATATAATGAAAGTAGAATTCTTTGAGAAAGGGGTCAAAATAATGAAGACTTTTACGCGGATTTGCTGGTGTGTTATTTGGGTTTTAGGGTTTGTTATTATGCGGAATGCTGGAATGGTTGCCAATTATTCGGTTGGATGGTTCGTCCTTGAGGCAATCGTGAGCTGGATCGCTGCTAATATCCTTCTGAACCACAAGACACTGCTGTACATTGCGTTAGTCATACTCTGTGCAGATCTGATACTAAAATTCAGCATCGCAGAACTCTTCTGCTTTGTGATGAGCATAGTGATGTTAATGCTGACAGCGATCAGCAGAAAGTAGGGGTGAGTGCACCCCTGCTTTTTTTATTTTTAAAAGAAAAGACTGCAGAATCTTACGAATCTGCAGCCTTCCCCCTCAACAAGTGAGGTATATATAAACATCAGCAGAGCTGATGATTGACGGAATTATCCGCCAAGAGCAATCCTCCATAGCTTTTTGTCAAGCTCGGAGGAGATTCGGAAACTCGACCAGTTTAAACGAAAGCCATACCACTTTTCTGATTTCTTATAATAAACCCTTACGTAGTACGAAGATGCCTCATGTGGAGCATACACGAAAAAAGCTACCTTTTCTGGTTCTATTTTCAGTTCTTTTTTGATTAGCTTTGAAAAATCCTCTTTTACATCGCTGTGATACGATGGAGAGGAACTCTCCAACTGACCAATCAGCGATTCATTATCAATCTTCCGAGGATGAATGCTGAACAACCAGAAGATGCTCCAAAGTGCAAGGATTACAACAACAATCCCGATAACGAGTTTCTTTGAATCTAATGTCTTTTTCATATTAATACCTCCCGCCCTTCGGGCTAAAAAAGACATTGTTAACAGTTTACATAAATATTATATCATAAGGATCAAAACAAATCAATAAAAAAATGTCGAATAAAGATAGACGAAAAAGCTTGACAATAGCCAAATATAAAAATATATTTCTATAAAATAAGTAATTAAGGAGGAAAAAATGAAAAAGTATTATGGAGCGGTTGTGCTTAATAAGGAAGAACTAAAAGAAAGCAATAGTAACCGTATAGAATTAGAATACTATAAAATTTCAAAAAAGATGAAGGAGAAGCAAAAATCAAGAGAAAGAACATATGGAGTTGAAATTATAAAAAAAGAGTATTTTAAAAATGGAACCATAAAAGAAAAAAATAATTCTTGTAATTTAACTAATGATGAAAATGTAATAAATAAAATATTAAATATTTTAAAAATAAATAAAGTAACACCAGTTGCATTAAATGACATTATAGAAGAAGTGTTGTAATAACAAAAAAATTGAGAAAATTTTAGAAAAATCCGAAATTTTCTCAATTTTTTTATTTATATGTTAAATAAAAAATATATGGTATAATAACCAAAAAAGAAAGGAAAAGATATGGAAGAAAAATTTGATATATTAAATGAAAGAGGAGAATATATAAATAAATCAGAAACAAGAGAAAAATGCCATAAAGAAGGAATATGGCATAGAGCTGTTGCAGTATTTATAATAAATAAAAACAATCAAGTATTATTACAAAAAAGAAGCAAAAGTAAGAAAATGTGGCCAGACATGTGGGATATAACAGCAGGGGGTCATGTATTAGCAGGAGAACTAGGATTTCAAGCAGCAATAAGAGAGGTCAAAGAAGAATTAGGAATTAATGTAGAAAAAAAAGATATTACAATTATAGGAGAATCAATATCAGAAAATATAAAAGGAGATATAATAGATAGGCATTTTAATGAATATTATATGATTAATAAAAATATTGATGAGAAAAAAATAAAATTACAAGAAGATGAAGTTTCTGAAGTAAAATGGATAGATAAGGATGAAATTATAAAAAAAATAAAAAATAATTATGATGGAATTACAGCTAAACAAGGATGCTGGGAATATCTAATAAAATATTATGAATGGAAAGAAAAAAATTAAATGGAGGACATATGGAATTTTTTGATTCACATGCACACTATAATGATGAAAAATTTATAAAAAATAGAGAAATATTAATAAAAGAAATGTACGCAGATGAAATTACGAATATTGTTTGCGCAGGATATAACCTTGAATCATCAAAAACTGCAATAGAAATAGCTAGTAAATTCCACCATGTGTTTGCAACATGTGGAATATCACCAAACGATTTAGAGAATAAAGTGGAAAATGATTTAGAAAAGATTGAACAAATTGCTCAAAAGAATAAAAAAGTAGTAGCAATTGGAGAAATAGGGCTAGATTATTATTGGAACAAAGAAAATAAAGAATATCAAAAAGAAATATTTAAAAAACAAATTGGTATAGCAAATAGATTAAATCTTCCGATAGTAATACATACAAGAGAAGCATTTATTGATACTGTTAAAATTTTAAAGGAAAATCCAGTTAAAAAGAAAGGAATTTTTCACTGTTGTCCATTAAATCAAGAACTAATAAAAGAAGGCTTAAAATTAGGATTTTACATATCATTTAGTGGAAATATAACTTTTAAAAATGCAAAATCAGAGGAATGTATAAAACTTGTACCAAATGATAAAATTTTAATAGAAACAGACAGTCCATATCTTTCACCAGAGCCACATAGAGGAGAAATAAATACTTCAAGTAATGTTAAATTAGTTGCCAAGAAAATTGCAGATGTTAAAGAATTATCGTTAGAAAAAATTGCTCAAATTACTAAAGGTAATGCTCAAACAATTTTTGAAATTAGCTAAAAAGGTTGAAAAATAAGAAAAATCAATGTATAATAGTAATGCTAAAAATGAGAAAGGAAGGTTTTTATGTTTCAAAAATTAGAGGCAGTAGAAAAAAGATACGAAGAGCTTAATAAATTGATTAGTGATCCAGAAGTTATTTCAAGACAAAATGAATGGAAAAATCTAATGAAAGAACATAGTGATTTAGTAGAAATAGTTGAAAAATACAGAGAATATAAAAAAGTAAATGAAGCACTAGAAGAAGCAAAAGAAATGCTAGCCGATAAGGAAATGAAAGAACTTGCAGAAATGCAAATAGAAGAATGTAAAGAAAAATTACCACAAATAGAAGAAGAATTAAAAATACTTTTAATACCAAAAGACAAAGATGATGAAAAGAATATAATATGTGAAATAAGAGGAGGAGCTGGCGGCGAGGAAGCAGCACTATTTGCAGGAACATTATTTAGAATGTATTCAATGTATGCAGAAAGAAAACATTGGAAATTAGAAGTCCTAAATGAAAATGCTACAGAACTTGGTGGATACAAGGAAATATCTTTTATGATTACAGGAAAAGGAGTATACAGTAGACTAAAATTTGAAAGTGGAGTCCATAGAGTTCAAAGAGTGCCAGATACTGAAAGTAGTGGAAGAATTCATACATCAACTGCAACAGTTGCTGTTTTACCAGTAGTTGAAGATGTAGAGATAGAACTAAATCCTGCAGACATAAGAATGGAAGTATTTAGAGCATCAGGAGCAGGAGGACAGCACGTAAACAAAACTTCATCAGCAGTTAGGTTAATACATGAACCAACAGGAATTATAGCAGAATGCCAAACAGAACGTTCTCAAGTTCAAAATAGAGAATATGCAATGAGATTATTAAAATCTAGAATTTATGAAATAGAAAAACAAAAACAAGATGAAGAGCTTGCTAGTGAAAGAAAATCACAAGTAGGAGCTGGTGACAGAAGCGAAAAGATTAGAACATATAACTATCCACAAGGAAGAATAACAGACCATAGAATAGGTTTAAGTATTTACCAAATGGAAGATTTTTTAAATGGAAATTTAGATGAAATGATTGATGCTATAACAGCATACGACAGAGCAGAAAAATTGAAAGGCGAAGAAAATTAAAATAAGAAAGAGTTGACAAAGAATGTCAACTCTTTTTTTTATGTATGAAAATAAAAATATAAAATTCTATAAGAATTATTCATTTTCTTTTTTTATGATTCTACGATATTGAACTAAAGAAAACATGCCAAGTACTAGTGCTAATAAAATAATAAGAGCAAAATTTAAATATGTATCTTCAATACCAGTTGAAGGCAAATTTTCTGGTGCGTTAGTTGTATTAATACGATTTGCATTCATTGTATTTGATGTGTTTGATGTTGTTCCATTCAATGTAGAATTACTTGCAGTTGCATTATTTCCTAAAGAATTTGAAGCTTCATTTTCTGTATTTGTAGTAGATTCATTAGATGAAGTGTTATTAGAAGATGGAGTTTGAATCTGAGCTGCAAAAGACATTTTAAAAGCAGCAAACACAACTAATATCGCAAGTGCAAGAACAACTATTTTTTTAAAAATTTTCATAGTAGCCCTCCTACAAATATTACTAAGATAAGTATATTTTAAAGAAATATATAAACAATGTCAAGATATAAGAAAAAAACATTTTAATAAACAAAAATAAATTTTATATTTACAAAAAAACATTTTAAATATATAATGCAAACATAAATTCGTAAAATAGGAGATACAAATGAATAGTATAATTGATGAACTTAATGAAAAACAAAAAGAAGCTGTAATTAACACAGAGGGACCATGCCTTGTAATTGCAGGTGCGGGAAGTGGAAAAACAAAAGTACTTACGCATAAAATTGCATATTTAATGCAAGAAAAAGATGTTAAACCATGGAATATATTAGCTATAACATTTACAAATAAAGCAGCAAATGAAATGAAAGAAAGAGTTGAAAATTTAGTTGGAGAAGTAGCCAACGATATGTGGATAGGAACTTTTCACTCTATATGTGTACGTATTTTAAGAAAATACATAGATAGAATAGGCTTTACATCTTCATTTATAATTTTTGACACATCTGACCAAAGAACATTAGTTAAACAATGTTTAAAACAATTAAATGTAGATGATAAATTATTTACAGACAGAGCTGTTCTTTCAGAAATAAGTAATGCAAAAAATGAAATGCTAGAACCAGACATGTACAAAATGAGAACAAATGGAGAAATGAGAAAAGAAACAATAGCTCAAATATATAATTTATATCAAAGAAAATTAAAAGAAAACAATGCGATAGATTTTGATGATATTATAAACTATACTATTAAAATTTTATCAGAAAATCCAGATGTCTTAGAATATTATTCAAATAAATTTGAATATGTATTAGTAGATGAATATCAAGATACAAACAAAGCTCAATTTACATTAATATCAATACTTGCAGCTAGACACGGAAACATAACTGTTGTTGGAGATAATGACCAAGGAATATACTCATTTAGAGGAGCTGATATTACCAATATTTTAAATTTTGAAAAAGATTTTCCTGGAACTAAAATAATTAAATTAGAACAAAATTATAGGTGCACTCAGAATATATTAGATGCTGCAAATGCTGTCATAAAAAATAATGAAACAAAATACGAAAAAAATCTTTGGACTGAAAATGGAAAAGGATGTATGATTAGTATTTTTCGAGGAAACGATGAATACGATGAAGCAAATTTTGTAGTTGAAAATATAAATAGACTACGTAGAGAAGAATATATGACATATAACGATTTTGCTATCTTATATAGAATGAATAGCCAATCACGTAGTATAGAAGATATTCTTAGAAGAGAAGATATTCCATACAAAATTGTTGGTGGTCTAAAATTTTATGAAAGAAAAGAAATAAAAGATATTATTGCATACTTAAGATTAATTCAAAATACTGCTGATAATCTAAGTTTAATAAGAATAATAAATGAACCTAAAAGAGGAATTGGAAAAACAAGTTTAGATAACATTGAACAGATAGCAACACAGTCAGAAACTTCAATGTATGACGTAATAAAAAGGGCAGATGAATTTGGACTAAATAGAGTATTTTTAAATTCTAGAGAATTTATTTCACAAATTGAAGAGCTAAGAAATAAAAAGGATAATATTAAAATATCAGACTTAATAAAAGAAACATTAAATAAAACAGGATATACAAAAGCACTTGAAGATGAAGATACAACAGAAGCTGAAACAAGATTAGAAAACTTAGAAGAATTTTTAACAGTTGCAATAGAATTTGAGGAAGAAATTGCAGAAAATTCATTAGAAGAATTCTTAGAAGGAATAACATTATCTAGTGACATAGATAATACAGATGACACTGAAAATTCAGTTACATTAATGACACTTCACAGTGCAAAAGGATTAGAATTTCCATGTGTATTTTTAGTAGGAATGGAAGAAGGAATATTTCCTGGATATAAATCAATTGGAGAGCCAAAAGAACTTGAAGAGGAGAGAAGACTTTGTTATGTAGGAATAACTAGAGCAAAACAAAATTTATTTTTAAGTTGTGCAAAACAAAGAACAATATTTGGTTCAACAAGCTGTAATCAGGTTTCAAGATTTATTAAAGAAATACCAAAAGAATTGTTAGACGGGTATGAGGATGCACTACAAGAAAATCAAGATAAATCATACGGAGACTACCAATACGAGTGGAAATATGGAAATAGCAAAGTTAATTCCTATAAAGTTGGAAATATTACAGAAATAAATAAACCTCAAACACAATATGCATTTAAAAGTGCAGAAAGCTTTTTAAACAATCTTAAAAAGACTGAATCAAACGTTGATATAAGCATTTATAGAGCAGGACAAAGAGTTTATCATAAAAAATTTGGCGAAGGCAAAATAAATTTTGTTGAGCCAGAAGGCGATGATGCAAAAGTTGATATAGACTTTGAAAAAGTAGGACACAAAAGGCTTATGGCAAAATATGCTGGATTGGAAGTTATAGATTAAAATTACAATTATGTTAAATGTAAAAAAATGTGTTTTATTTTAGAAACTTTATATGTTATAATTACTTCGTATAATAAGATGAGGTGATTAAATTGAATCAAATCATGGACCATAGTGGACCAAAAAAAGTGAAAGCACAAAAAAATCCCGCAGACACAAAAAATATTATAAAAATATATGCAATGATACTAATTATAATATCAATTGCTTTTATTGGAAAAGCCACATATGCCTTATTTGAAAATAAAAAAATAAAAGACACTATAGGAATATCTGCTGAAAATACGGAACCTAATATTACATTACATGCAGATCAAGATATAGTTAGTATAACAGTTTCAGCTCAAAACAATATAGAGGAAATATCATACCAATGGTATAGAGGAGCTGCAACTGCTGAAGATATAAAAATGGCACAAGAAAATTCAAATTCTGAAGAAGTAGAAGAAAATGATGATGAAGAAATATCTGCAGAAAATGAAAAAGTTGTACCACTTGGAAAACTAATTACAGAAAAAGGAACAGGAAATAAGGAAATGACAGTTCAAAATATTGGAATTCCAAGAGGAAATACAAGTCTATACATAAGAATAAAAACTACAGGATCTTCTGTTCCAACAGAATATATCCAAAATTATCATACTGATGTAGGTGTAGACAAAATTGCACCAGAAATAAAAGTAACACTACAAGGAAAGAAATTATTAGTTACTGCAAAAGATGAAACGAAGATATCATACATAACATATTCTATTAACGGAGGAACAGAACAAAAAATAGATAAAGTTGAAAATGGTGAAACAACAATAAAAGCAGAGATAGAGCTAGATGAAACACAAGATTGCCAAATAAAAATATGTGCAGTGGATGATGCAAAAAATTCAGAAATATATGATAAAACATATTCATTATATGCAGGCACACCAAAAATAGAATTCTTAGCAGAAGAAGATTACAGCATTGTTTATGTAAAAATAACATATCCAAAAGGAATAAAGAAAGTAGAATATTCTCTAAACGGAAAAGAAAAAGTAGAAGAATATGATAATCCAGGAGATAAAAAGGAAGTAAACTTAGAAATAAAAACAGAAGAAGGACATAATGAAATTAAGATTAAAGCATATGCCGAAGAAGAAGAAGTATATGCTGAAGAAGTAGGAGAATGTGAATACGAACCATAAAAAATACAATAAAGAGAAAGACGGAAAAAAATCCGTCTTTTTTACCTAAGAAATAATTAAGAGAGGTTTTATGGAAAAAGAGATTTTTGTTTTAGCAACTTTTTTTGTAATTTATGCATTCATAGGATGGGTACTAGAATCTTTATATAAATCAATTTTACAAAAGAAAATTGTAAATAGTGGTTTTCTAGCAGGACCGTTTTGCCCAATATATGGTTTTGGAGCATTAATAATGTACCTATCATTAAAAGATGTATCAAATAATATCTTCGTATTATTCTTTTTCGGAACGATAGCACTTTCAATGTTTGAGTACATTGTAGGATTGTTTCTAGAACTTGTTTTTAAAACAAAATATTGGGATTATTCTCAAAAGAAATTTAACATCCAAGGAAGAGTATGCTTACAAAATTCATTATACTGGGGTATACTTGGAATAATATTTATGAGAGTAATACACCCATTAGTAGAAGATCTTATAAGAAAAATACCACAGAATTATTTAATAATTTTAATTGCAATAGGTTTTGTATACTTTGCAATAGATACAATTACAACAATTGTTAAACTTGTAAAAATAAATGTTAGACTTTCATCTCTAGAGAAAATTGCGGAAGATATCAAAGAAAAGATAGAGGGTATCAAAGTTAAAACAGAAAATATGCACGAAACAGTAAAAAGAACAAGAAGAATAAACAAATACGGAATACTAAGAAAAATTGTAAAAGCTAAGCAAATACCAAACACATTGGAAAGCTTACATAATAGACAGAAAGAAATTAGTTTTAAACTTGAGAAAAAAACACGAAGATTACGAAAAGCTTTTCCTACAATGAAATCTGAAAAATTATCTAATTTTTTAAATAGTTATAAAAAGCCTTGAAAATAAGACTTATTTAATATATATATAATATAAGCACTAAACAAAGGAGAAAAAAATGATTCAAGATATTTATATTATTGATAATACTCAAAGTGTAAAAAATGTTTTGAAGCAAATATTTAAAGATGAAATAGATTATCAATTTCAGTCTGTAAAAACAGACGAGTTAAATGTTGCACTTAAAAATATACCTGATATGATAATCATAGATGAAGACACAATAGATATGGATATCGTGGAATTATGCAAAAGTATTAGAGCAAATGAAGATAACAGTATTACACCTATAATAATTATTTCTTCTAACTGGGAGAAAGAACACAGAATAGAGATATTAGAACAATCTATAGAATATTTTATAATAAAACCAGTAGATCAAGAATATTTATATTATACTGTAAAAAATATCTTAAGATTATTGCAAACCAATAGAAGAATAAGTCCATTAACAGGATTACCAGGCAATGTACAAATACAGGCTGAAATGAAAAAGAGATTATTGAATAGAGAAAAATTTGCCATATTTTACTTCGATTTGGACAATTTTAAAGCATATAATGATATATATGGATTTTCAAATGGAGATGAAATAATAAAATTCACGGCAAGAACAATAGTTAAAAATATACATGATTTAGGTTTGGACGATAGCTTTGTTGGGCATATAGGCGGTGATGATTTTGTTGCCATTACACCACAAAATGACTACGAAAAAGTATGCAAAAATATAATAGCTGAATTTGATTCAGAGGTATTAGAATATTACAATGATGAAGATATTGAAAAAGGATTTATTGAAGTTGCCAATAGAAGAGGAATAATAGAACAATTTCCTTTAACTTCAATTTCAATAGGAGTTGTAGAAATAGAAGCAGGAAGATTTAGAAATACCCTAGAAATAGGCGAAATTGGAGCACAAGTTAAGCATCAAGCCAAGTCCATAATGGGAAGCACATTTGTAATAAATAGAAGAAAAAAATAGAAAAAAACAACTATACAAAAACAAGGTTGCATTTAAGTTTTATATTTTAACAAAAGAAAATAAAACTTGAATGCAGCCTTATTTTTATGCAATAAAAAAGATCTTTTAGATTCTTAACGAACTTTTTTAAAATTAAAAGAAAAAAGTCAATATTAGTCTAAAAATAAGGCTATTTGAAAGTCATTAGATAGATAAAAAAGCCAAAGTCAACCAACAAAACTATAAGGAAAAAAGAGAAAAAACAAGAAAGAAAGAGAAATACAGAGAAAAGGTTAAAACAAACTTTAAGAAATCTGTATAAAAACGTAAAAAAAAGGAAACAATAGAATATATAAATTGTCAAAAATGGCTCCAAATGGTATAATAGATAGTGCGTAACAAAAAAATAAAGGAAAAGGAGTGAATGTTTATTAGTAAGTGTTTAAAATATTATACAAAAAGACTATTAAAATTTTCTAGTATAATCGCTGTTGGTCTTTTAATAATAGCTGGATTCATTTACATTAAATATAAACCATTATACAAAGTTACGTTAAATGGTGAAGTAATTGGATACGTAGAAAGTAAAGAGTTAATGCAAGAAAAAATCGAAAACTTCAAAAACAATATGGAAGGAAATATTACTTCAATAACAATTGAAGATATGCCTCAATATGAACTTGAACTTACGAGTGGAATTAAAGAATCAGATACAAAAGAAGAAATGGTATTAGCAACGATAAAAGAGAATGCAACAATTATGTGCAAAGTATATGCAATTAAGTTAGACGGAAATATAGAGGCTTTAGTAGAATCTAAAGAAGAGGCTGAAGAAGTTATTAATGAAATTAAATCAAATGTAACTTCTGAGGTAACACTTAATTTAGAAATAGAAGAGGAAGAAAAAAATAAGAAAGAAATTAATGAAAATGATACAACAATAGAAGTGGCAAAAATAAATGTAAACAAGGATGTTCAAGTTAAAGTAGAAGATTTTGAAAGAAAACAAGCAGAATCAAGAGCTGCAGAAAATAGGAGAAAACAAGAAGAAGCTTCCCAAAAAGCAGCTGCCTCAACTAAAAAAGGTGATTCAGCACCAGTGCAATCAAGTGGAACTTTTATGAGACCTGTTAATGGTGCCAAAATAACATCAAAATATGGACCAAGATCATCAGGTTTCCATACAGGAACAGACTTTGCAATTGCACAAGGAACACCAATATATGCATCTGCATCAGGAACAGTCAAGTTCGCTGGTAGAAAAGGAGGCTATGGAAACTTAGTTATAATTGACCACGGAAATGGTTACCAAACATATTATGCACATTGTAGTGCTTTATATGTATCTGCTGGTCAAAAAGTATCAAAAGGAGAAAACATAGCAGCAGTAGGCTCAACAGGTAATTCCACAGGACCCCATGTACACTTCGAGATAAGATACAATGGAAATACTTTGAATCCAGAAAAATATGTTTAGTGATTAAATAAAAAAGAGCTATGATGAAATTTTAATGTATTTCAAATAGCTCTTTTTCTATGTCAAATAAATAGTATATGTAATTAAAAACTGGCATAAGTCACAATAGAGTCATACAAGAATATATAAAGAGTATATAAACAAATCCTAACATATAATAAAATAAAGATGAGGTGAAGGAAATGCCAGATTTTGTAATCAAAGTAAGAAAAAAGAAAGAATATGAACAATTTACTTGCAGAATAGAAGCAGACTTGTTAGAGAAAATTAGAAACATAGTAGCAGAAAATGATTTACCATCAGTAAACGAATTTATAAATCAATGTTTGCGTTTTTCTATAGAAAACTTAACAATAATGGAAGATACTGATGAATGAATACAAAAAAAATGGTTTTTTAATTATTTACAAAGCCTAGATGAAAGCAAAAAAGAAATATATTGAAAAAAATACTTAAATATAGTAAAATACCGTATGTAGGAGAAAAAATGGGAAAAGACAAAGAAGATTATATATCAAACTTAATATGGTATTTTATTATTTTTAGTGTTATAGGAATAATTGTTGAAACATCATTTGGATTTTTAACAATGGGATTTGTAGAAAGCCGAAAAGGATTTGTATATGGACCGTTCTGCCCAATATATGGAGTAGGAGCTGCACTAATAATTCTTGCATTAGATAGATTTAAAAAATCAAAATTAAAAATATTTTTTTATGGAATGATAGCAGGAGCAGCAGTTGAGTATATAATAAGCTTTGGATTAGAAGCTTTATATGGACTAAAATTTTGGGATTACAGCTATTTACCATATAATTTGAATGGAAGAATATGCTTAAGATATAGCTCTTATTGGGGATTTTTATCATTAGGAATGATATATTTGGTAAAACCAAATGTAGACAAACTTATTAATAAAATTCCTAAAAAAAATTTGATTGCTAAAGTTGCTTTTGTATTATTATTTATTGATGCAATATTGACATTTGTTGCAATTGATACGTATAAAGAAAGAGCAAAAAGAATATATTATAATGAAGAACCATTACAAGAAACAATAATAACTGAAAAACTATTTCCAAACAGCTATATGAAAAAAACATTTCCAAATATAAGATTAAAAACAGATGAAGGAGAAATAGTTTTTGTGAGAGAAATAATAGAATAAACAAAAGAGAAATTTTTATCATTTCTCTTTTTGTTTTTTATCATTCAAGGTTGATATTAATAAAAAATATGATAAAATGTGTAAAAATGAGGAAAAAATATGATTTTTGAAAATGAAAATATAATACAAAAAGAAAAGAATGGAATTAAATATATACAATTTAAACCACTGCTAGAATTAGGCGTAAAAAACGCATATTCTCTAAAAAGCAATAACATTATATTCAGAAAAACTGGATATGGTGGAGAAATTGTAGAAGAAGGATATAAAAAAATTTGTGATGCGATTGGAATTGATTCAAATAATATAGTATTACCACAACAACATCACACAGATAAGATAAAAGTCATAGACAAAAAGTACAAATATAATGAATTGGAAAACATAGATGGGGTAATAACAAATTTACAGGATATTGCTCTTGCAACAACGAATGCAGACTGTATACTATATTTACTATTTGACAAAAACAAAAAAGTAATAGGTAATATACATTCCGGATGGAAAGGATCATACCAAGAGATAATTTTAAAATGTATAAATTCTATGATTTTAAATTATAATTGTAGACCAGAAGATATAATTGTTTGCATATGCCCATCAATTAGAAAATGCTGTTTTGAAGTGGATTCAGATGTAAGAGATTTATTTTATGAGAAATTTTCTTATTTAAAAAATATTAATGAATTTATAGTAAAAGATGAAGAAAAAAACAAATTTTTTATTGATACTGTGGGAATAAATAACGTTTTGTTAAAAGAAAAAGGAATATTAGAAAAGAATATTTTTGACTGCAATATATGTAGCTATTGTAATAAAGATATAATTCAATCATATAGAGCAGATAAACCTAATTGGGAATTAGCTACAGCTATAATAAGTTTATAAAAATAGGAGAAATAAATGATAGAATCTTTTGAAGAATTAGAAGAGCAAATAAAAGACTGTCACAAATGTAAGCTATGCAACAATAGGAATAATATTGTTCTTGGAGATGGAGATAAAAATGCAAAAGTAATGTTTATAGGCGAAGGACCAGGAGCAGATGAAGATATTCAAGGAATACCTTTTGTAGGAAAAGCAGGAAAATTAATGAATCAAGCTTTCAAAGGAATAGGAATAAAAAGAGAGGAAATTTATATAGCCAATATAGTAAAATGTAGACCACCAATGAATAGAAATCCTGAGCAAGATGAAGTAGATGCATGCCTTGACTATTTAAGAACACAAGTATTATTAGTAAAGCCAAAAATAATTGTATTACTAGGAAGTGTTGCAGTAAAAGCAATCTTAGGCAAAGAATACTCAATAACAAAAATAAGAGGAAAATGGATAGAAAAGAAAGACATAAAGTACATAGCAACATTCCATCCAGCAGCTTTATTAAGAGATGAAGCGAAGAAAATTGTTTTTTGGAAAGATTTGAAAGAAGCAAAAAGAGAAATAGAAAAATTATAGTGAAAATAAACATAAAAAAATAAAGAGCAATTAACAGCTCTTTATTTTTTATGCGAAAAGAGTAAATTAAAAAATTAAGAAACTAAAACCAACAAAATATGACTTAATAGTTGAAAAAAAACATTTTAATTGTTATAAATAATATTATAAATAAGGGAGAAATCAAATGAAAAAATATTCTTTGGAAAAATTTAAAGAGAATAAAAAAAATAAAAGAATGACAATAGTAACTATAATTACCATAATAGCCATTATAATTTTAATTATTGCAGCTCTTTACATGGCAAATAAAGAATTTAGATCTTTAATTGATAGATATATTTTAAGAAAGGAAATACTAGAAGAAAAATCAAATAGCATAATAATAGATACAGAAAAATTATCTTTAGTGCATGCATATGATAACAAAATTGCAGTATACACAGAAGGCAACTTAAGTTTGTATAATACATCTGCAAAAGAAGTAGCAAATATAGAAATAACACTATCTAAGCCAATAGCTGATTCAGACAAGAAATATTTAGCTTTGGGAGACCTAGGATCACAAAAAGTATGTTTAATCAAATCAAATAATTTAGTATGGCAAAAAGATATTGAAGGAAGTATCTCTAAAATTTGCGTAAATAAAAATGGATATGTAGCTATTTCTGTAACAGGAACAACATATGAATCAATCGTGATGTTATTTAATCCTAAAGGAGAATTACTTTTTACAAAATATTTGTCAACATATGTAATGGCAATAGATATATCAGAAAATGATAAATACTTAGCAATTGCAGAAACAGATAATTCAGGAATTTCTCCAATAACCAAAGTAGAGGTTATATCAACAGAATTAGCAAGAAAAGATCCAGACAATGCAACAGTAAATACTTATCAAGCAAAAGCAAACGAAATGTTAATAGGATTAAAATATCAAAATAAAAATAATTTACTATGCGGATTTGATAGTTATATTGTAAAAATGACTGAAAAAGAAAGCAATAAAATATACGATTTAACAGATCTAACAGCATATATAGATGTAATGGGAAAAAATAGCTTTACTAGAGTAGATAAGGAAAAATCAAGTGTATTTAAATCAGATTATAGATTAAAAATAAATAATACAGAAGGAAAAGAAAAATCATATATTATTGAAGGAAGCCTACAATCTATAGTTGTGAAAGACAGAATAATTGCATTAAATTTAGGAAAAACAGTTGAGTTTGTAGATAACAATGGAAAATTAATAAAAAGATATATTAGTACACAAGAATTTAACAAAATTATTGTATCTGACACAATCGGGGCTATAATATACAAAGACAAAATAAATATTGTAAATTTTTAACGGTGAGGATAATATGGGGATTTTTATTGATATTGCTATTATATTAATAATGATTATTGCTATATACTTAGGATATAGAAAGGGATTAATAAAAGTAGCAATAAGCTTTTTATCAGTGATAGTGTCAATTTTAATTGCACTAGTTTTATACAGACCAATAGCACAACAAATAATGAATAATTCACCATTAGAAGAAAATATAAGTAACTCAATTTATGAAAAAATAAAAGATATCGATTTTACAAACATAAGTGAAGAAGACAAGAATAATGGAATTTTAAACATTGCAGAAAAACAAATAAAAATGGCGATGGAAAAATCTGTAGAAGATACTGCTAGATTCGTATCAGATAATTTAAGTATAACAATAGTAGAAGGAATTACATTTATTGGATTAATAATAGCTTTAAGACTTATTTTACTTGTTTTAAACCTATTAGCAGATTTTGTTGGAAATTTACCTATAGTAAGACAGTTTAACAAATCTGGAGGAATTATATATGGAATAATTGAAGGATTTATAATAATAAATGTATTATTGGCAATAGCATATATAATTAATCAAATATATGGGGATGGTAATATTCAAAAAAATATCCAACAGTCCATACTTGGAGAGATGATATACGAAAATAATTTTATAACAAATACAATTATAAAATAATTGAAAAAAATAATCGTGTTTGGTATAATACAATATAAATTAGTAGTAGGAGTCGAAAAGTGAGTAGAAGAGAAAAACGCGAAAGAGAAGAAATAGAAGAAAAAGAGAAAAAAAAGAAAGAAAAAGAACTTCATAAGCAGGAAAAATTAGAAGAAAAAAGCAAGAAAAAAACAGAGAAGAAGAAACACCAAAAAGATGATGTTCTAGAAGACAAGAAGAAAAAATCCAAAAAAACTGACAACGACGAAGAAAAAAAGAAAAAGCATCAAAAAGAAACTGCTCAAGAAAAAGAACAACCTAAAAAAAATAAAAAAGCTGATGACTCAGAAGAAATTAAAGAAAAAAAAGTAAAAAATAAGAAAAAGTCAAATAAAAAATCCAAAATAACGGTAGGAAAAGTATTCAAAACAATTTTTAGCGTAATTTTTATATTAATTCTTTTAGGATTTATATTTTTGGAAGGCTATGTTATAAAAACAGGAAATGAGCATAATTGGGAATCTAAGAAAATGGTTAAAGAAGCTGTAAAAGATGTGGCACTTGCTATTACAGGTCAAACAGAAGCTGATATTGCTAACTTAGAACCAATATATTGTTTAATAGTTGGAATAAGTACGGATGAAGGCACAACATTAACAGATACAATTATTGTAGCAGCATATTATCCAAGAACTCAACAAGCTTCAATGCTTTCTATTCCAAGAGATACTTTTGTTGGAAAAAGCGAATCTACAGCAGGTGGATATGATAAAATTAATGCACAATATACAGCAGGAGGAATACAGAGACTTTTAGAAAGAGTTAATAAATTTACAGGATTAAATATATCAAACTATGTAATAGTAAAAAATGAAGGATTAATACAGGTTGTAGATGCAATTGGCGGTGTTGAATTTAACGTACCAATAGATATGGATTATGATGATCCAGGACAAAATTTACACATACACCTAAAAAAAGGTATGCAAAGACTAGAAGGATGGCAAGCAGAAGGACTAGTTAGATTTAGACATAATAATGATAATTCAACATATCCTGCAGAATATGGAGATAACGACATTGGAAGAATGAGAACACAAAGAGAATTTATAAAGGAAACAGCAAAACAAACTTTAAGAGTAGGAAATATTTCTAAAATAAACGAATTAATGAAAATAGCTTTTGACAATGTTGAAACAAATGTAGATTTAAATTATGCAATGAAATATTCACCAGCAATAATAGACTTTGACGTATCAGCAATACAATCTGGAAATTTACCAGGTAAGGCAGAAAGATTTGGACCACAAAATGCATGGTTTTTCAAAGTAAATGAAAAAGAAACCAAAGAGTTAGTAAAAAAACTATTTACATTTAAACAAGAAACATATGAATCTGGAGAAGAAGGTGTTGTACCACTACAACCAGAAAATATAAACTTAAAAGTATTAAATGGTTCAGGAAATGAAAAAATAATAAAAGAAACAATAAAAAAATTAGAAGAAAAAGGATATAACGTAGTTGAAGAAGGAATAACAACAATAACAAATTCAACCAAAGTTATAAACAGAACAGAGAAAAAACCAGAAGTAGTGGATGAACTAATAAGCACATTAGGAAGCGGAACAGAAGTTACAGGAAATGACGAAGGAAATTATGATTTTACTATCATAATAGGAAGAGATTTAGATAAATAAAAAAAGGGGGCATTTAAGCTCCCTTTTTATTTTGCAATTACACGACGTTTTCTTCTACGATTTTTTTTCTTTTTATTTTTTGAAATGTACAATAATATTGCTATTACAATGATAACTCCAATTAATATATATATTAAATTAAAAAAATTAAATTTTAATTCTAAAACATCATTTCCAGCCAATAAATCAGTGGTATATCTAACACCTTCAACTTCATATGTAATTTTACCAATAACATTACCTTTAGATATAGGTGCTTTCAAATCTGAATTAATTTCAATATTAGGTTCAACATCAGTATCTTTATTATCATTACTAACTAAAACTGATAAATCTTCAGAAATTAGTAAATCAAGATTTTTAGTATCTTTAGTTGCATTTTCAACTTCAACAGTTTCAATTAATTGATTTTGGTATTTTAGTTTTCTAAAAGAGTAATTATCAAAAGCATAATTGAATGAATTTATTGTATCCAAATATCTCCAAGAATTACCGTTAGTTTTTAATGCACCCAATACAACACATATATATTCAATATCATTTTTGACTGCTGATGAAACAAGGCAATTTCCAGCCTGGCTAGTATAACCGGTTTTTATACCAGTAGCATATTCATAATAATAATTATCAGAACGATTTCTGCTATCATAAATTAATAAATTATTTGAATTAGAAAAAGTTCTAGAATCATTAGGATAAACATCTGTAGCAGGCAAAGTAAATGAAGTTGTTTTTACAATTTCTCTAAAAGTTTCATTTTGCATACAATATTTAGCAATTAAAGCCAAGTCATAAGCTGTTGTATAATGATTTTCGTTATGAATGCCATTTGAATTCACAAAATGAGTATTCTGGCATCCAATTTCTTTTGCTTTTGAATTCATTAACTCAGCAAAAGCTTCTTGCGAACCAGAAATATGTTCAGCTAAAATAACTGCACTTTCATTAGCAGATCTAAGCATAAGTGCATATAATAAATCTTTTATTGAAAGAGTTTCTCCAATTTGGATATTTGCAGTTGTATAGCCACTTGGAATTGAACGAATAGCATATTCGCTGGCAGTTGCTGTTTCAGAAAGATTACAATTCTCAATAGTTAATATTGCTGTTAAAATTTTTGTTGTAGATGCAGGATATTTTTGCTGGTAACCATTTTTTTCATAAATAACTTTTCCTGTTGAAGATTCCATAATTAAAACGGCTTGAGACTGTAGCTTAGATTCTAATTCAGCTGTATTTTCTTCCAGTGTAGCACAAAATGAAATAGAGAGAAAATTACAAACTATTAAAAAAGTAAAAAAAGCAATAATTTTTTTGAAAGTCTTCATAAGTTTCTCCTCTTACAATTTATTAAATTCTAAATAACTATATCTTATTTTTCGACAAAAAACAATACATATTTTTAGAAAGGAGTAGGTAATGCCTAGAAAAATCAACAATAAAAAAATTATTATAATTATAGCAAGTATTATAGTTGGCATATTAGCAATAGTTAAAATTTTAGATTTATACTATCAGAAACAAAATTATTCTGAAATAAGCTTTAACAATATCGTTGAAGAAGAAATGCCTAAAGAAGAAGGCACAGAAGAAAAAATAATAGTATATATTACAGGAGAAGTTCAAAATGAAGGAGTAATAGAATTAGAATATGGAAGCAGAATATCAGATGCAATAGAAAAGGCAGGAGGATTAAAGGAAACAGCCAATATTAAAGAAGTAAATCTTGCATATGAACTAGAAGACGGACAAAAAATTTATATACCAAATATAAATGAAACAGAGACTCAAATAATAAATGAGGGCTCTGAAGGAGTTGTTGAAAATGAAAAAGAAGATAAAGTAATAAACATTAATAAAGCCACAACTGAGGAACTGCAAAATTTAGAAGGAATTGGGGTTACATTAGCACAAAATATAATAGAATATAGAAGTCAAAATGGAAAATTTAACAATATAGAAGAGATAAAAAATGTTCCTGGGATAGGGGAAAATAAATTTAATAATATAAAAGAAAATATAAAAGTAAAATAGAAGAAGCGGAGTATTCGCCAAACGAATGCTTCGCTTTTTTTCGTTGTTATTAAAATATATGTATAAAAAAAGATTTGCTGAATAAAATAGTAAAAATAATTATTTTATTGATAAACAAACCTAAAAAAGAATTATTACAAGATAATGCTTGACAAAAAGTAATAAAGTATATATAATATATAAAGTTTAATATCGCGGGGTGGAGCAGTTGGCAGCTCGTCGGGCTCATAACCCGAAGGTCGTAAGTTCGAGTCTTACCCCCGCAACCACAAATTTTATTAGAGTCGCAAGAAATTGTGAACTCTTATTTTTTTGACTAAAAATCTATTTTTACAAAAGTGGGGGACAATTTGGGGACAGTCCCTACATTTTTATGCAATAAATAGCATAGTTTAGCCTTACTAATTTATATTAAACTTAGAAA
>CANQEI010000012.1 GCA_947594845.1 uncultured Clostridia bacterium
ATAAGTTTCTCCATTATTTATTACTTTTTTTGCTTTTATTTTTCCATATTTGGTGTCTAATTCAACAATTTCTCTACCAAGTTCTGTTCTATACTCAAATCGATATCTAATACCAATAGTAGTTGTTTCTTTAAAGATAATATTTTGTAATTTATATATATCTTCTCTTTTACATGCTACTGTTAATCTATAAGCTGGTCTATTTTTCTTCATAAAGATTGGTGTATAAAATACATCTAATGCTCCATTTTTAAATAATAATTCTTGTGTATATCCTAATATTTCTCCACTACAATCATCAACATTAGTTTCCATTACAACAAAATCTTCATTTGGCTTTTCCATTTTTCCATAATATACTTTTAAAATATTTGGTATTTTCAAGTCCTTAAATCCAGCTCCCCATCCTATTTTTTCAGTTACCATAGCAGGTAAATTGGTAAATTCTTCAGCAAGTTCACTAATTATTGCTGCACCTGTTGGTGTTACAAGCTCTGTATCTACATCTATTTGTCTAAATTTTACATTAGATGATGCAAATATTTCACTTGTTGCAGGTACTGGCACAGACATAGTTCCATGAGCACATTCTATAAATCCATATCCATCATTTACAATACTTGAAATAATTTTATCTGGATTTATTTTATTAATTAAAATAGCTGTTCCAACAATATCTACAATAGAATCTATTGCTCCTACTTCATGAAAATGCACTTCTTCTAAAGATTTATTATGTACTTTAGATTCTGCTTTTGCTACTCTTAAAAATATTCTTTTTGCTAAATCTTTTACATCTTCTTTTAAAGAACTATTATCAATAATTTCATTTACATCTTTTAAATTTCTATGTTCGTGATGATGTTCATGATCATGGTGATGGTGTTCTTTCTTATGCTCATGTTCTTCTAAATGATGGATATGTCCATACTCATCTTTTCCATCAACCACTACATCTACATAAGTTCCTGTTATTCCATTTTTTTCTTTTTTAGATATTTGTATTTTATATCCATTTATATTTAATTTTTTTAATTCTTCTGATAAGTAATTTTCATCTCCTATGATTTCTAATAAAGCTCCAAGTACCATGTTTCCACTAATCCCACTTGAGCAATCAAAATATAAAGTATTCAAAATTAACCATCCTTCCTTTGTAATTTACATTATTCATTATAATTCTCTTTTCTTTAAAAACTTATTATTTTGTTGTACATATCTATTGCATAATTATCTGTCATTCCTGATATATAATATATAATTGCTTGATAAAAATCTTTTTCATTTTCAATATCAAAAATAACTTTATTTTTACAACCATCATATCTCTCATAATTCCAATATAATTTTAGCCATTTTTCAAAATCCTTTATAATTTCTGGATACATTTTAGAAATATGATCTTTATCTGTATAATATTTTTTCAATGTATTATATATTGTTGTAATTACAATTTCGAAATATTTATTAGAAGGTTGTAATCTTTCATCTAAATAAATATATTTATAATTGAATTCTTTTAATTTTTTAATAAATTCAAAAGATTTATCAGAAAATTTTAACCCTACATCTTCATTACTATTTTTACATATGTCAGATATTAAATTATTAATTATAATAGAATTATTTATTGCTTCATTTTCATTTATTTTAATAGCTTCTCGAAGTTCTTTTAAATCTTTATTTAAAATTCCTATAGTAATAGCATCTTGTATATCTCTTCCTAAATATGCTATTTTATCGGCAATTTTTACTACGCATCCTTCCCAAGTATATGGGTTATACTGATTTGGAAAGTTATAATCATTTAAGTTAATATATTCATTTCTAGGAAATAAACTATTTTCATCAATTTCACCACAATGTGATATAATACCATCTTTTACACCATAAGTAAGATTAAGGTTCTGTAAGTTTTGTTTATTATCTTCTAGTAAAATAATCTTATCTACCATTTCTAATCCATTTTTTTCATGCCAAAATGTTTTTCCTATATCTTTTTTTGATATTTCAGATAATATTTTTTCTCCTTGATGTCCGAATGGACTATGTCCTATATCGTGACTCATGGCAATAGCTTTTGTAAGTTTTGTATTTAATCCTAAATATTCAGCTATTGTATTACTGATAGATTCTACTAAAATTATATGTTCAATTCTAGTACAAATATGGTCATTTGTTGGTGAAAAGAATACCTGTGTTTTATGTTTCATTCTCCTAAATGCTAAGCTATGTATTATTCTTGTATAATCTCTTTCGAATTCAGAACGAATATCATTTTCTCTTGAATAAAGTTCATATTCACGTTTTATGATGTTATTCCATTTTGAATTTTCCTGTGTAGCGGCTTGATTTTTTAAACTATTTTTCATATTTTTAATCCTTTTTAATTGATTTGTATTTCAATATTTTCTTTTTTAATATTATAATAATATACACTTTTTTTCAATAAATTTGGTCACAATATGTTCTATATATTATTTGTTAAAAATTTATTCTAAAACAAAAAATGCCAGTATCTGCTGTATACTGACATCTTTATATATAATATTTATTTTTCTATTAATTCTTTATCATTTGTTAAGTCTAATTTTTTACTTATTATTTTTAGTTGTTGATTTTTACATATAGCTAATTTAGAAATTGATTCGAAATCCATTTTAAGTTGTAATGATAGAAATATTTTTGAAAAATCATCATCTTTATGAGCATTTGTAAAATCTTTTTGCATTTTCATTGCTTTTTCAGGATCTCTTAAGTAGATGCTATATAAATATGTACCTGCAAGATTTGCCAAAATATATCTTGTCATAAGTGGCTCACTAAAATTACTTATTCTTTTTATATGCATTGCTAGAACTGAATCATCTGGTATATATTGGTTTTTCTTTAAAATTTCCTTTAAATCAGCTTTTTTTATATCTTTATTTTTTTCTTTTCTTTTAGCTAATTGTATTCTAAGATCGTTTATATCTGCAGTTTTTTTATCTCTTTTATATTGTTCAAATACATATGAATATTTTTCTTTTTCTGTTATTAATCCTTTCTTTTCTAAATAATCATTTAATAAGTATTCTATAAAAACAGGATTTATTTCATCAAAAAGTGGCCTTGTTTCAGTTCTTTGTTTATAACTATTTGGATCTATACCCATTACATGAGCTAATTCATGTGCTAATACATATGCATCTTGTATGTTTCCTTCTAATTCAATATATATTTTTCCTCGATTAGTTTGAATAATACGTGGTTTTTGATGTGAATCAATTTGAAGTTCGTCATATTTAGTTAATATCTTTGAACCATCTTTTGAATATTTAGGAAAATCAAAATCATTAGGTAGTAATTCTTTAGTTTTTTCATCATATAACACAATTGAAATATTATTATCTTTATTTATTATAATATTCTTTGCCATTTGATAATACTCAGGATCTAACTGTTTATAAAAACCTAAAACGATACTTATTATTTCATTTTGTGATAGTGGTCTATAAATTTGAGACCTTCTTTTTTTGAATGGAAATGATGGGAGTTTTGAAAAAGCATCATTTACAGTTGATACAACAAATCTTTTTTCATTATTCATATCTTTATTTAATATTATGAGTATTACATCTAATGCTTTATTTAATTTTCTATATTCTTCTTCCATTTTAATATTCTTTCTATTTTAATTTTTATTTTCCTATTAATTTTATAATATTTTTTAATTAAAAGTAAAAATGTAGAATATAAATAAAATGTTATTAAAAATCTTTAAGTGTCTTTGTTAATGAAAAAGGTATAATTTGTTCCGGTGCTGTTTGTTTGTAAGCATCCTCTTCGTGCATATAATTAGATATTTCAGAACTTTTATAATCCTTAAATTTACTGATAACTTTATCTATAATTTCTCTTTCTTTATCATCTATCTTTTTTATTTTATAATTCTCTTTTGGATAAATATTATATTGATATTGGTCTTCT
Organism: uncultured Clostridia bacterium; assembly: GCA_947594845.1. Classification (GTDB taxonomy): domain Bacteria; phylum Bacillota; class Clostridia; order TANB77; family CAG-508; genus UMGS1994. The sequence continues at coordinate 3,970 of CANQEI010000012.1, forward strand.
TTTGGTTGTTGTTTATCAAAACTAATAGATGGTAAATACATTATTTCATCATGTCCTATAGGTAATGCTCCGTACTTTTCATGAACATAAACTAATCCAGTAATAGCTTTATTATTCTTTTTATAGCTAATAGAATCTATATACCAAAGCAATTTCATTAAAACAACTTTTTTTAAATCCTTACCCTTATCTTTCATACTTTTTGCTATATAAGCAAGATAGTTACTCAATTTGTCTATATTTAATAAACGGTTTCCGTTATCTTCATTTTCTTTATCATATTCAATGTATTTTATTTTTAAAATATTTATCTTTGCCTCATCTTCTTTTATAATATTTTTAATATTATTTTTTATTTCATTGTATCTTTCATTTGTGAATTTATCTTTTCTTTCTTCTAAATATTCTAATAAAGTTATCGGATTAGAATTAACAAATTTAATAATTTGGTCAATACTAACGTCTTGAATTTGCTTTGTTTCATATCTAGTAATAGTAATTTCTCCTAATCCTAATAAAATAGAAAATTCTGCTTGAGTTAATTTAAACTTATTTCTTATTTCTTTTATTTCTTTAGAAGTTAATAAATTTTTCTCTTTACGATAAGTATCTTTAGCTGTTAAAAGATTTTCAAAAATCATATTATCCTTAGTAAAGCAATTATTTTCAATCGAATTACTACAAAAATAATATTTTTCTTTATATGTTATTTTTTCTTCTTTTATAGTCATAGTAGCATTACTTTCTCGTAATTCTATTTCATGTTCTTCACCACATATTGGGCAAAGCATCTTTTCTTTTTTTAATAATTTGTAATTATCCATAATCACTCCTCCAATATTTTCCTTACCTATAAGGAAAGACTTTCATTTCAAATTCTGGAAAATGAAACGATACACATAAAACCTTTTTTTGGTCTCTACTTACAATTTTTATTTTTATATAAACCATTTTTTCTTGTATGATCTTTCCAAAGATATAAAAATATTCATTGTGTTTTTTTATATTTTTATCTTTAACAGTTCTGAAATAGTTAGAAACATTTAAAGTTTTTAGTTCTTCAACAACCTGACTTTTGTCACTAAATGATAGTTGGTCTAGACAGTATGTTGTAGTATATTTTTCTTCTTTATCTTCTCTTCCTGGTAAATCAAATTCATAATATTTAGAATTAAATATGTCATTTAATTCTTTCAAAAAGATTTGTACGTCTCCTTTGTTGCTTTTAAAGCCTTTCTCATCTTGTGTTTCTGGTATTGGCATAATTTCTCCTTTTGTTTTAATATTTTTATAATAGTTGATATATTTTTAAAGAAACAAACTATCATTTGATAGTTAAATTATAGCATAATGTATTTTCTTTTTCAACACTTTTTAATTTTTTATAAAGGCAATATTTTTTAACATTAATTAATATCATAGTTCTTTTATTTTATTGTAAAAGCATTAAAAAATGCCAGTATCTATAAATATACTGACATCTTTATTACTGATATTACTGATTTCTACCACAGCAGTTTTTATACTTTTTACCACTTCCGCATGGGCATAAATCATTTCTTCCAACTTTAGGCCCATCATTTACTATTGGAACGTGAACTTTTTTCTTTTCTTCTTGTGCAAGTTCTGGATTAATCATTTCGTCTATGTCTTCTCTTCCTTCACTTGTAACTTTTACTGTACTTCTTCTTTCATAGCCTTCTCTTTTCTTTACACACATAATTATTTTGGTTACATCAAGTTTAATGTCATTTATCATTTCTTCAAACATATCTGAACCATCAATTTTGTATTGTACTACAGGATCTTTTTGACCATATGCACGAAGTCCTATACCATCTTTTAGTGCATCCATACTGTCTATGTGATCCATCCATTTATTATCAACTACTTTTAAAAGTACAATTCTTTGTAATTCCTTAAATGCGTCTGTTCCTATTTCTTTTTCTTTTTCGTCATATGTCTTTAATGCTTTTTCTTGAATTTCTTTTAATATTTCATCAGCATCTATATGTTCTTTATTTAATGCTTCTACTTCTGGTATATTTAATCCATTTTGAATTTCTAGTAATAAAGCACTTTTATCAGCTGTTTTATCTTCTATTTCTGGTCTATATGTATCTACTATTAGTTCGCAAGCTTCTTTTATCATTGATTTTATTGATTCAGATACATCTTCACCATCTAATACTTCTCTTCTTTGAGAATATATTATTTCTCTTTGAGTATTCATAACGTCATCATAGCTTAATACATATTTTCTGATTGAGAAGTTTCTACTTTCAACTTTTTTCTGAGCCGTTTCAACAGCTTTTGAAATTGGTTTAAATTGTATTGGCATATTTTCATCTGCACCAAGTGCATTATATACTTTTGTAACTGTGTCTCCACCGAAAAGTTTCATTAAATCATCATCAAGTGCAATATAGAATATAGATTCTCCTGGATCTCCTTGACGACCACTACGACCTCTTAACTGGTTATCAATTCTTCGTGATTCATGTCTTTCAGTACCAATAATTTTTAATCCACCTGCTGCAATAACTTTTTCTTTTTCTTCGCTAATTTCTTTCTTATATTTTTCTTCTAATTCATTGAATACTTTTCTAGCATTTAATATTTCTTCGTCTTTTGTTTCGTTATGTGCAGAAGCTTGATTGATTAAATCATTTGAATAACCTTCTCTTTTCATTTCTTGTTTTGCCATAAATTCTGTGTTTCCACCAAGCATAATATCGGTACCACGACCAGCCATATTTGTTGCTATTGTTACACTTCCGAATTTACCTGCTTGAGCGATTATTTCAGCTTCTTTTTCATGGAATTTTGCATTCAATACTTCATGAGGAATACCGGCTTTTTTTAGTAATCTACTTAATTTTTCAGATTTTTCAATAGAAACTGTACCTACTAGTACTGGTTGACCTTTTTCATGACATTTTTTAATATCTTCAACTACAGCGTTGAATTTTACATCTTCATTTTTATATATAATGTCATTATGATCTGTTCTATCAACTGGTTTATTTGTTGGTATAACAACAACATCTAGATTATATATCTCTCTGAATTCATCTTCTTCTGTTTTTGCTGTACCTGTCATACCTGCTAATTTTTTATACATTCTGAAATAGTTTTGGAAAGTAATATTTGCAAGAGTTTTTTGTTCGTCTGCAATTTTTACATTTTCTTTTGCTTCTATTGCTTGATGTAACCCTGCATTGTATCTTCTTCCATACATAATTCTTCCTGTAAATTCATCAACAATTAGTACTTCACCATCTTTAACAATGTAATCTGTATCTTTTTTCATAACTCCATGTGCTTTTAATGCTTGATTTACATTATGAACTATGTCTGTATTGTCTAAATCGTTGAAATTTGAAAGTCCAAAATATTCTTCTGCTTTTTTAATACCTTTTTGTGTTAATGATGCTGTTTTGGCTTTTAAATCTACGATATAATCAAATTTTTCGTTATCTTCTAGTTGTTCTGCATTTTTAATATCTTCTTCAACAATTACTTTGGCTGTTAATCTTTTTACAAAATCGTTTGCTTTTTTATAAAGTTCAGAAGATTTATTTGCTCTACCAGATATAATAAGTGGTGTTCTTGCTTCATCAATTAAGATATTATCAACCTCATCAACGATAGCATATTCTAAACCTCTTTGTACCATATCTTCTTTATGAATAACCATATTATCTCTTAGATAATCAAATCCATATTCATTGTTTGTTCCATATGTAATATCTGCTTCATATGCTTTTTTCTTATCTTGTTGGTTCATTCTTGATATATTTAATCCAACTGATAATCCTAAAAATCTATATAATTTACCCATCCATTCGCTATCTCTTTTAGCTAGGTAATCATTAACTGTAATTACATGAACACCTTTTCCTGTAAGAGCATTTAAATATACCGGTAATGTTGCAACTAAAGTTTTTCCTTCACCAGTTTTCATTTCTGCAATTCTACCTTGGTGAAGTATTATACCACCAATTAATTGCACATCGAAGTGTCTCATTTCTAATACTCTTTTAGATGCTTCTCTAACAACAGCAAATGCTTCTGGTAAAATATCGTCTAAAGTTTTTCCTTCAGATAATTGCTTTTTAAAATAATCTGTTTTTGCTCTTAATTCACTATCAGATAGTTTTTCCATTTCAGGTTCTAAACTGTTGATTTTATTAACTATTGGTTGAACTCTTTTTACTTCTTTTTCACTATAAGATTTGAATAATCCCATTTAATTTGCCTCCTAAAAATCATGTTGATTATTAAAATTATAATCTCTTATTAATCAGTGTTAAATATATCATTATTTTTTATACATTGCAAGGAATAATATTTAATTTATTTCATAGTATTTAATAAATTTATTTTAGATAGGATGTTGGTTATGCATGTATATAATTTGAAAATTAATAAAAATAGTCTATTTAAAGGTATTCTGCTTATTTGCATTCTTATTTGTATTATTATTTTTTTCTACGCTGGATATTATTTTTTTTCTGAAATAAAAAAATCTAATCAAGATGAAAATTTTGTTGTTGTAGATTCATATTTTGAAAATACTACTCCTGTTTCTATACCTTCTAGTCAATATACTAATGTTTTAAAGGAAGTTCACGATAATTTAGATGATTATATTGGAAAGGAAATATCTTTTGTAGGATATGTTTATAAAATTGATTATTTAGAAAATAATCAATTTGTACTTGCACGAAATATGATCATAAACTCTGCATCTCAAACTGTTGTTGTAGGTTTTTTATCAGAATATGAAAATATTGATAAATTTGATAATTTGTCATGGGTTTATGTAACTGGAACTATTGAAAAAGGTAATCTTAATGGTGAAATTCCGCTTCTGAAAGTTGAAAAAATAGAAATGACAGATAAGCCAGAAGATGAATTTGTATATCCTCCTGATAATACATATATTCCAACAAGTTCTAGTTTATATTAATAGCAAGATTAGACAGTTTTCTTATTGGACTTCATTGATAAGAAAGCTGTTTAATATTGACTATTTATTTTAAATATGTTTTGTATTATTACCAAAATAATTGGTCCAGTTATTAGTCCTATTATCCCCGAAAATTTAAATCCGATATACATTGCAATTAGCGTATATAGAGGATGTATTCCTAATTGTCCAGATACAATCCTGGGTTCTAAGAATTCTCTAATTAGTGATATTACTGCTAATAAAACTAATATTGCAATTCCTAATTTTAAATCTCCCATAATTATTGTTATTATCCCCCAAGGTAGCATTACTGTGCCAGAGCCTAGAATTGGCAATAAATCTACAAAACCTATGCCAAGGGAAATTAAAAAAGGTGATTTTATATTTAATCCAAATGCTTTAAAACCATACAAGCTTATTAAGACTATAATAAATGAAATTAATACTAAAATTACTTCTGCTTTAATATATTTGCCTAGTACTTTTGTAGTGCTTACAAATTGATTATTTATTTTTCTTAAAAATTTCTTTGGAAAAAGTTGTTCTAAATTATCTAATATAGATATTCTATCTGTAGATATAAAATAGGTTGCTAATATTGTTATTACTAAATAAATAATGAACACTGGTATTTGTGTAATAAGATTTAAAATGTTTGTAAGGAAATTTTTTAAGTAATCTAGTGTATGTGTTATTAATTCAGTTGTACAATTTATTACCAAAGTTCTTACTTCATCAGAAACATTTACATTTTCTAATTTGAGAAAGTCACTAATTCTTTCTAATGATTCGTTTATTTCTTTTCCTATATTTCCAAAATCTTTTAGTAAATTAGCTGTTTCCGAAATTAACATTGTTGAACTTATTCCTATTATTCCAAGTATTATTAAAAAAGTTAAAAATAAAGCTATTTTTGCAGAAGTATTTCTGAGCAAACCTGTTTTCTTGCTTATCATTTTTATAAGAGGTTCTATGCAATTAGCTATAATTAAAGCAATCAAAAAAGGTAAGAAAAATACTGCCATTTTAAGCGATATATATATTACTAAAATTATAAATAAAAAATATAATATTTTTTTAATTATAAATTTCCAGCTTTTAAAATCTTTTTTCATATTACCATCCATTCACTAAATATGCTTTATTTTTAGTATGATATTATGAAAAATAAATATTCACAAAAAAAGTTAATGGCTCCCCCTAGCCGAGGAGCCACCTTTGTGAAAGACTGGTTATATGCTGCTTTTGCGTTTGAACAGAAAGAAAAGAATTGCTGATATGGCAACTGCGACAAAAAAGATGTGCCATGCAAACTTGTATTTAAGTACAATTGCCCAGAAAATGACTTGCAACGCTACCGCAATTATTATCATCAGCAAAAAAAGCCGTATTCCCTGCCAGTCAATTTTTCCTTCTGATTCTTCCCTAAAGCATGCTAGAAGCATAATTCCCGAGATGAGCGAGGATTCCGAATATATGCATATCCAAAATCCGAAAATCAGTGCTGCCACTTTAGTGTAGATTGAAGTATAAGTCAAGCCGAACAACTTCACTTCGAAAAGGCACAGCACTACTAGGCTCGCAAGAATTACTAGCAGCTTCAAAAGAGCATAGTTTCTTTCCCGTTTTCCGTGCATTTTACAACCTCCCTCTCATTTTGAAATATCTATGATGAACTAGTCATTAGACTAGATTGGTTTTATATAAAATGCAGAATTTAATTATACCACACTTTTACATATATGTCTATTAATATTGATAATACGTATTGTTTGGAAATTGTGGAGGCATCATTGGATAAAATCCTGATGTGCTCCTTTGCTTAGATAATAAGTATTTTATTACTAATATTTTTATTAAATCTTTTATTATACTATTATGTTGAAGTTTTTCTGAACTTTTGTTATCAATTGACTTGTCTTTGTAATCATCATATATTTGTTCTGTTATTCTATTTACGTTTTCTTCTGTTAATCTGCAATCTTGAGAAACACACTTATTCTCAATTTTACGATTTATTTCCGTATATAATTCTGGATATAATTGACCTGCAGTCTGTTGATTTGATGTCATATAGTTAAATTGGTTCGGATATGTATAATTATAATAAGGTGTTTGCATATTCATTGCACCAATGTTTCTCATATAGTCATCATAATTTTCATAATACATAATAATATCCTCCTATTGCGTTTTATTTATAATATGTTTTAAAGATAAAAAAGTTACACAAAAATAAACCCAAATTGCAATTTTTATTTAACAATTAGGGTTTACTTAATTTTTAAGTATTATTTTATATTATTCATTACTTTTTCTCTAAATATATCTCCTCTTTGATATGCATTTTTAAACATGTCAAAGCTTGCACTTGCTGGTGAAAATAAAACTATATCTCCTTGATTTGATACTTCGTTTGCAATTTCAATTGCTTCGTCTAGAGACATCGCCTCATAAATATCTAATTTTTTATTTTGTGCTTCTAGTTCTTTAATTACAGCATTATAAATTTTATGTTTTGTAGTTCCCATTAAGATTAATGTTTTTACTCCTTCAACAATAGGCTTAGCAATTGGCGTGTAATCTAAATTTTTGTCATATCCTCCTGCTATTAATATAACTTTTTTATAAAAAGATTTGATTCCTGATATTGTTCTAGTTGGAGTTGAACTAGCAGAATCGTTATACCATCTAACGTTTTTAGAATCTTCTTTAACTAGTTCTAATCTATGTGGAACTCCCTTAAATTTTAATATTGCTTGTTTAGCTGTTTCTTCGTCTACTAATGTTTTAGTTGCTGCAAGTGCTGCACAAATATTTTGATAATTATGTTTACCAAGTAGTAAAACATCTCTTGTATTTAATATATGTTTTCTTAAATTATTTTCACAAAATTTTATAGTTCCATCATCTACAATAAAACCATTTTCAAGTTTTACTTGATCACTGAAATAAATTACTTTGCTTTTTGCTTCTTTTCCAAATTCTCGAGTGATTGGATTATCAAAATTAAGTATTAAAGTATCTTCTTCTGTTTGAGATTTAAAAATACTTTTTTTGGCTTCAATATATTCTTCTAAATCTGTATGATAGTCTAAATGATTTGGACTTATATTAGTTATTACAGATATAGAAGGACTTATTGTCATATGCATTAATTGAAAACTGCTTAATTCTAGTACTATAATATCATCTGGTGTCATTTCAGAAACTTTTGTAAATAATGGTGTTCCTATATTTCCTCCCAAGTAACAATTATAGCCTTTTGCTTTAATTATTTCATATATAAGAGTAGTAGTTGTAGTTTTTCCATCACTACCTGTTACTCCAATTATTTTTCCAGGGCATAATTCCATAAACATTTCAATTTCAGTTGTAACAAGGGCTCCTCTTTTTTCTTCTTCAACCAATTCTTTTGTATTTGGTAAACAGCTTGGAGATCTAAAGATTAGGCTAAATCCTTTTAATTTTGATAAATAATCTCTACCAATTGAAAATTCCATTCCATATTCTACAATTTTGTCCATTACACTTTTATCAATTTCTTCTATTGTTCTATTATCAAAAACTGTTACATTGGCTTTGTATTTTCTCATATATTCAATTAGTGGAATATTACTTACTCCAAGCCCAATAATGGCAACTTTTCTGCCTTTTAGATATTGGTTAAATTCATTTAATTTCTGATTAACATAATCCATGTATATTCCCCTTTTTTCATTTAAGTATACTAATTTAAGATATGTTTTAACACTAATTTTGTTGATTCTTCTATACTATTACATTCTGAAACATCAATTATAATTGTATCTTCATATGTATTATAATATCCTGATTTTTTCTGTAGCTCATCTCTTTTTATTATGTTTTTTCTTATTTCATCATCTGATATTTTTTCATATTGTTTCTTTTTCCATTCTATCCTTTTTTCTAAATTTGCTGTAATAAAAATATGATAATCTAGATCTGGATATATTTTTTTAGTGTCTCTTCCTGAAAAAATGACATTATAATCTTTTTTGTATGAGTTTATATAGCTTTCTACAAGTTTGTATGCATTTGAATTATTGGCTATTCCTGAAACTTCAGAAACTGCCATTGAATTTTCTAATGATTGTAGTTCTTCTTCTTCAATTTTATTTCCATGTGCGTATACAACACTTTCACGGTTTTCGATTTTTATTTCAATTTCAAATTTTTCAAATAATTTTTTCAAATCTATTTGATATAAAGATTCTTTAGTTAAATTTTCTTTTTTTATCTGGCATGTTATAGCTCTATAAATATTTCCAGCATGTAAAACAATTGTATTGGGAATGTAGTCTAATAATTTTTTGCAAATTGATGTTTTTCCAGTTCCAACTAGACCTTCAATTCCTATTACTATGTTTTCACTCATTTTATCTGTTCCTTTCTTGCTAATTAGTTTTTTCGCAAAGTACAAAAATATTATACTACATTTTGTTCTAAAGATGAATATTTTTATTAAATTTTGAGAAAATATTATTATATAAGACAGGAGGTGTTATTTTATGAAAAATAATAACAACAAAGAAAAGAAAAATAATAATCAATCATCAAAGAAGTCAAATAATCAAGAACAAGAATAGTTTTTAGAATATCTTATATAAAAAGAAAAATATATAAGCTACTGAAATAGTTTATATATTTTTCTTTTATTATATTCATTAGTTAATTTTATTTGAAGTAGTTTGTAAAAAAGTCTATGTCATCTGCATCTAAATTATGTCTCACTTTATCTAACACTTGTTTTCCTTTTATACAAAACTGAAGAATTTCTCCTATATTATTACTTTTTATTCTATTTTGCAATGCTATCAATGCTTCACCTTTTTGCTCTTCTGGAATAACATATTTTATTAAATCTGATATTGTAGAAGAGTTTAATTTGCTACAACATTTATATAGACTTTCTAATTTCTTATTTTCAGGTATATAATATTGTATTATATCTGAAATTTGTTTTGAAGTCATATACATGTAAGATAAGTCAAGTAATTCTGGTATTTTATCAGTCTCAGAACTGCATATTATAGTATTTAAATCTGTTTTATTAATTTCTTTGGCATATCTTTTTAAAGCTTCTATTTTTCTTTCTGTATCCAATTTCGAAATAATTAAAGATGTAAAAAATCCTTTTAATATATCATGATATTTATTTAGACATTCTAATCTTTCATAAAGTGGTATACTTGTTGAAATTATTTCAGATAAGCTAAAAGCATCAAAGCGGTCTACGCATTTAGATAAGGCATTGCTTCTTTGATCTGGTGGAAGGTTATTAAAAATTTCTATTATAACATCTAGATCTAAGTAATTTTGGAAATCTTCTAATATTTTAATTTTACCATTATAATCTAATTTTCTTAGTGTTATATCACATAAGTCAAATGGCGTTATATAATTTTTTGTTATTTTTATTGCTTCTACTCTTTTGGCTTGTGGTAGTGAAATTATTGATGTACATATTTCAGATGAAGAAAGTCTTGAAGCATAATTTCTAAGAATATTTATTGCTTCATCTGGGTCAGTTTCTTTTTTTATTGATGCTAAAACAGCTTCAGCATCAAAGCCAGCTGAAAGAGCTTTTACTTTTTTTCCAAAAAATATTTGCTTAATCCTTTCTAAAAATTTCATCTATTTGTACCTCTTATATTATTTCGTATATAGTATATCATTAATACTAATTAATAATATTTCTTTTGTATTAAATTTTTAAAACATTTTTGTAACTATTCTAAATATTTTGCTAGAAATTTACCAGTATGAGATTTTTCGTTTTTTACAATTTGCTCTGGTGTACCAATTGCAATTACTTGTCCACCTTCTTCTCCGCCTTCAGGTCCTAAATCAATTATATGATCAGCTGTTTTTATTAAATCTAAATTATGCTCAATTACAATTATTGTATTTCCTGTATCAACTAATCTTTGTAAAATATCAACTAACCTATGTACATCGTCTATATGAAGTCCAGTAGTAGGCTCATCTAATATATATAACGTTTTTCCTGTTGCTCTTTTAGAAAGTTCTGTTGCAAGCTTAATTCTTTGAGCTTCTCCACCTGATAATGTTGTAGAAGGTTGACCTAATTTAATATATCCTAATCCAACATCATATAGTGTTTGGATTTTGTTTTTTATTTTAGGTATGTTTGCAAAAAACTCTAAAGCTTCTTCTACTGTCATGTCTAGTACGTCAGAAATATTTTTTCCTTTATATTTTGCTTCCAAAGTCTCCCTATTATATCTTTTTCCGTGACATACTTCACATGGTACGTATATATCTGGTAAAAAGTGCATTTCTATTTTTATAATACCATCACCTTGGCAAGCTTCGCATCTTCCTCCTGGAACATTAAAGCTAAATCTACCTTTTTGGTATCCATTTATTTTTGCTTCATTTGTATTTGCGAAAATATCTCTTATTGTATCAAATACTCCTGTATATGTTGCAGGATTTGAACGTGGTGTTCTTCCTATTGGAGATTGATCAATATTTATTACTTTATCTATATTTTCTAATCCTTTGATTTCTTCACATTTTCCAGGTTTTACATTTGATTTATAAAGTTCTCTTGAAACATAGTTATATAAAACTTCGTTTACTAATGTACTTTTTCCTGAACCTGATACGCCTGTTACACAATTGAACACACCTAATGGTATTTTAACATTTATATTTTTTAAATTATGTTCGCTTGCACCTATTATTTCTATACTTTTTCCATTTGATTTTCTTCTTTTCTTTGGAACTTCAATTTTCTTTCTTCCACTTAAATATTGTCCTGTTATAGATTCTGGAACTAATTTTATTTCTTCAGCAGTTCCTTGAGCTATTACATTTCCGCCATGGACACCTGGTCCAGGGCCTATGTCTATTATTTGGTCTGCTGCATACATAGTGTCTTCATCATGCTCAACAACTATTAATGTATTTCCAATATCTCTTAATTTTTTAAGTGTTGCTAATAATTTATCATTATCTCTTTGATGTAATCCTATGCTTGGTTCATCTAATATATATAGTACTCCAGTTAGGCCTGACCCTATTTGTGTTGCTAAACGAATTCTTTGTGCTTCTCCTCCTGATAATGTTCCTGCTGGTCTAGATAATGTAAGATATGACAAACCTACATCTATTAAAAATTGTAATCTTTTATTTAATTCCTTAAAAATTTGATCTGCTATTATTCTATCTTTTTTTCCTAATTCTAGGTTTTCAAGATATTTTTTTATTTCAACAATAGACATATCTGTTAATTCATTTATGTTTTTATCTCCAACTTTGACTGCCAATACTTCTTTCTTTAATCTTGAACCATGGCAAGTTTCACAAGGCTTTTCACTCATATATAATTCATAAAAATCTCTCATTCCTTGTGATTTTGTTTCTCTATATCTTCTGTCTAATGTTGGGATAACTCCCTCAAATGGGCAGCTAAAATGACGTGTTCCTGTTGAAGATGTATATTCAAAATCTATTACTTCACTTCCTGTTCCATATAATATTTTATCTAAAAATTCACGAGGAAGCTTTTTAATCGGTTTTTTAATATCGACTCCATAATGCTTACCTATTGATTCAAAATACATTTTTGCCATTGTCTCGCCCTTTTTCATTGTACTTGAGCCAAAAGCTTTAACCCCATCATATAATGTTTTATTTTTGTCAGGAATTATTAAGTCTTCATCCATTCTCATTAAATATCCTATTCCTGTACACTCAGGACATGCTCCAAATGGATTATTAAATGAAAACATTCTAGGAGTTAGTTCTTCAAAACTAATTCCACAATCAGGGCATGCATAATTTTGGCTAAATAATTTTTCTCCTATATTTATAGCTTCTATTTTTACTAAATTATTTGCATATTTTAAAGCTGTTTCAACAGATTCAGTTAGTCTTGTTCTAATATCATCTTTTATTACTAATCTATCTACTACTATATCAATATTATGTTTTTTCTTTCTATCTATTTCTATATCATCAGATAATTCGTAAATTTCGCCATCTATTTTAGCTCTTACAAATCCATCTTTTTGAAAATTTTCTAATAGTTTTGTATATTCACCTTTTTTGCCTCTAACCACTGGAGCTAGAACTTGTATTCTAGTACCTTCTTCTAATTCCATTATACTATCTACAATTTGATCAATTGTTTGTTTTTCTATTTTTTTACCACAATTAGGGCAATATGGTACACCAATTCTTGCGTATAGCAAACGAATATAGTCATATATTTCTGTAACTGTTCCAACTGTTGAACGTGGATTCCTTGATGTTGTTTTTTGGTCTATTGAAATTGCTGGAGAAAGTCCTTCTATACTTTCCACATCTGGCTTTTCCATTAATCCTAAAAATTGTCTTGCATATGAAGATAAACTTTCTACGTATCTTCTTTGACCTTCTGCATATAAAGTATCAAAAGCTAAAGATGATTTACCAGAACCAGACAATCCTGTTATTACTACTAATTTATCTCTTGGTATTTCCAAATTTATATTTTTTAAATTATGTTCTTTTGCACCTTTTATAATAATAGAATCGTTCATAATAGCCCCCTTTTATAAAACGAAAATATTATATCATATTTTTTTATTTTAAGATACACTTTTGTACTAAAAACTATTCTTATTAATTCAATAGTAAAAAACAGTAAGATAATTAATTTAAAAGTTGCGCAGCGACCAAACGGAGCAAAGCGAAGTGCGATTGAAGTAAATTACATATAAAAATTTTAAAATTATAATTGTGACAAAAACTATTTAATTAAACAGAAAAACAGTAAAGTAATTAATTTAAAAGTTGCGCAGCGACCAAACGGAGCAAAGCGAAGTGCGATTGAAGCAAATTACATATAAAATTTTAAAATTGTAATTTGCGACAGCAAAACTTTCTAAATTAATTATCTTACTGTTTTTCTACTCTTTAATAGATTAAAAAGTAAATTTATTGATAAATCAATACTTTTTATTTACTTTTTAGATAAAGTGTATTATAATCTCCTCATGCTCAAAACTTAGGCATTCTTTGACAACGCATTATTTAATGAATGTTAAAGTCTAGAGTAAATATTTGAAAAGTGAGGTATCACTCATGAAGAACTTTGTTTTACCTGTAAAACGGGGCAAAGTTTGCGACATCTATGCTGGTAACTATCTGTTAATGGACAGAACTGATCGGTTTTCCGTAGATGACGCAAATCTTCCCGGCGAAATCCTGTACAAGGGACTGATTCTGAATCAGATCTCCAAAAACTGGATGGAAATGACAAGCAATATTGTCAAAAACCATCTTTTGGCAACTGACGCCAAAACTCTCCTTATTCTCGGTGCAAAACCCGACCAAATGGGTAGAGTTGTTGCTGTTAACGAGTGCTTTGCTCTTCCCTTTGAGATTATCCTTAGACGTTATTATATCGAAAAGTCTAAGAGCTGGGACACTTATAAGGAAGATGGTACAATCTGCGGAATCCATGTTCGTGAAGGATTAAAAAACTGTGAGGAACTTGATGAGGTTTTATTCACCCCTTCGACCAAGTGCAACAATGGCGATCATGACATCAACATTTCTTTTGAAGAAATGAAGCTTCAGATGAGAACTTTTATCTATGAGCTCTTTGATGAAATTTTTCCTAAGGAAGTTGATGAGTCAGGAACTGAAGAAGCCAATTGCGACGGAGATATTGATGAAGACATGGCCTTTGAAGAGTACTGCTATGAATTTGCTGACAAGCTCTGTGAGCAGATTCGCGATGTTTCTATCAAGCTTTACAATTTTGCTTACAGCTATGCTTATGAGCGAGGCATCATTATAGCAGACACCAAGCTGGAATTTGGTCTTAACGAAAACATGGAATTGGTTCTCATTGATGAGCTCTTTACCCCTGATTCCAGTCGCTTTTGGAATCGCGATCTTTACAAAGTCGGCGTTGAGCAGACCAGTATGGACAAGCAGTATTTGCGTGATTATGTCCATAATGTCATGAACTGGCATGGGCTGCAAGATGGACCCGCACCTAGCGTTCCCGATTACGTAAAAATCAATGTTTCCCAAATTTACTGCGACATCTATTATCAGCTTTTTGGAGTGAGTATTATCCAGCTGACCGAAGATTTGGCATATGAGTGGCACGATGCCCAGAAGGAACTCGGATTTGAAGAAGATTAACTGATGTACATCGTAATACTTTAACCGAATTTTACTCTAATGAGAAAGCACTGTGCAGAGGAATCTGCATAGTGCTTTTTACAAACTTATTTCTTCATCTCTTTTTTTTCTATTAATTATTTTGTGAACTAGATTTTCTATAGTTTTCCTTCTCTGTGAAAACATTTCTCTACCAAATTCTACATATTCTTTAGGTAATCCTTCACATTCAGATAATATAGTTTCTACATCATTTTCAGATACATTGTCTAATATTTCTAACATAATTTTTAAAGTTTCATCTGGATAGTGTTCACTCAAATATGTTAATAACACATCATAAGGAACTTTTTCTGGGTTATTTGGGATTCCCATTCTTGATGTAAGAACTTCTTTCGAAACTTCATCAATGTTATTTTTAGAAATTGCATTTCTTATTATTTCTTGATTTTCATACAATCCTAATACTCTTTCATTGTCATATGCTGGATAAGGTCTTATACTATTTGTTATAATATCTCTTGCAAAACTCCAATTTTCATCATGTCTATCATTATTTCCAAATACACAATCATATATCGCCATTTGTATTATATACTGTTTTGCTGCTTTTATTTCTTGTTCTGAACAATTTGAACTTCTCATCATATGTTCAATAGAAGCTAGTATAATTTCTATATTATTGTAGTCTCTCTCTCCTAGTGAATCATCTTGAGCTAATTCTTTATATTCTTCTGGTCTATCATTTTTAATTCTTTCAATAATAACATTTCCAGGTATCAATACTTCAGTTTTTTTCAAATCACTATAACTAATGCAACCTTCTTTAAGCACAATATTTCCTGAAGTATATTTATTTTTTTCTGTATTAACTTTTACTAATTCCGAGTCACAAACATCCATGTTTATTCTATGAGCTAATTCGCTGCCAACCACTTCTCCATAATGATTCCCACAAAATAACTCTATAGAATGTCCATATTCTTTTCTTCTTGGCTTAAATAGTCCTCTTTGTGGTCTGTGGTATTTTGCTTCATAATTATCTCTATTATCAAACCAAAGTTTAAATTTTAGCATACCTTGTTTTTCATAGTATAATGGTGTATATGTATCAATATTTTTAAACCTATACATCTTTTTCGTTCTCCTTTTCTAAAATAAAATTATCTGTTAATAATTTTCCTTTAGTTTTTTCTAAATATTTAAATTCATCAAATTCACTAATTCCTAGTTCTTCAAGCAATTCTCTTTTTTCTTCTTCATCATAAGTTTCAATTTTGGGTATTCTCAACTTAAATATAGAAAATAATTCATCACTCTCATAGATTTTGTCAAAATTTGAAAAAGGAATCGTTACCATTGAAAAACCTTGATTTTCTGCTTCAGTAATATGTTTTTTACTTAATTTAAAATAATATTTTTTGTCTTTTCTGCAAAGAGCCCCAATAATATATTTTTTATTATTCAAAGGACTTAACCATTTTAAATATAATACTTCCATTTCTGTTCCTCTCTATTTTTCTTCAACATCAAAACTTTGTTCTATGTAATAATTATTCAATACTCCCAAAATATTTGATGTTCTTTCACTATATATTTTCTTAGCAAATTGTTTGTAACATTCATCTAGTTCACTACATTTTTTTAATATTTCATCCAAATCTTTTTCTTTAAATGTAAATATCTTGTCTAATGCCTTTTTAGAATATTGAGGATATTTATTTAATAAATATTTTACCATATCTGTATAATGAATTTTTTCATTTTCTTTTCCAAATCCCATTCTTGAATTAAGAAGTGTATCTGAGTATGATTTTACGCCTTCATCGCTTTGTATAATTTGTTCAACCACATCTTTTCTTTCCATGAATCCTAGAATTCTTTCATTATCATACATTGGATACATTTCAACAGTATCAGCTCTTTCTTTTTTTGGGAAATTAATATTTCTAAACACTATTCCCCAGTTTTCATCACTTCTGTCCCAATTTCCAAATGTACAATCAAACATTACTACTTCTACTAATTCTTCTATTACTTTCTCAATTTCTGAATCTGAACAATTTCCTCTTTCTTTTAAATAATATCTTAATGCTGATATTATTGTGTCAATATTATTGTTTTTAGAAGTTGTTGTATTTAAATTTAGTACATCTCTTGAATATGCCTCTAAAATTGTTAAACCATTAACTACTTCATCTTGGTTTCCTTTATGAATATAGCTTATACAACCATCTATTATGCTTTCTTTTCCTGAATATTTATTTCTGTATTTTCTTCTTGCTAATTCTACTTTGCAAGCTGGTATTCCAATTTTTTCTGCGATTTTGTATCCTACAAATTCTCCATAGTGATTAGCATATATATAACTCTTTTTACTTTTTCTCTTTTTTAAAGCTTCATGCATTGGTTTGAATATTCCCGCTTTAGGGAATGATTCAGGATATCCTTCTTCAATTCTTCTTTCAACTGCTATTTTTCCTAATACATCTCCTACATTTACATCACGTATTTTAACATAGTTTGGTGGCTCAGCAGCTATAATTTTATATTTTTCTGTATCATCATTCATATTTACTAGCCTTCCTTCATGTTTTCTAATTCTTTTATCTTATCTCTCAATTCAGCAGCTTTCTCAAATTCCATATTTCCAGCTGCTTTTAGCATTTCATCTGTTAATCTATTTATTATGTCTTCTGCACTTTCATTTTCATCTATTTTATATTCACTTGCTATATCTTCAACAATAGTAGCTTTTATTAATTCTCTTACAGACTTCTTTATTGTTTGTGGCGTAATATTATTCTTAATATTATATGCTTCTTGAAGTTTTCTTCTTCTATTTGTTTCAGTAATTGCTTTTTCCATAGATTCTGTAAGTTCATCAGCATACATTATAACTTTTCCTTCTGTGTTTCTTGCTGCACGTCCAATTGTTTGGATTAGAGATCTTTCAGATCTTAAAAATCCTTCTTTATCTGCATCCAGTATTGCAACTAGAGAAACTTCAGGTATATCTAATCCTTCTCTTAAAAGATTTATTCCAACTAATACATCAAATTCTCCTAAACGTAAATCTCTAATTATTTCCATTCTTTCTAAAGCTTTAATATCTGAATGCATATATCTTACTTTAATTCCAGCATTTCTTAGATAAGCGGTTAAATCTTCTGCCATTTTTTTAGTAAGTGTTGTTACTAAAACTCTTTCTTGTTTTTCAACTCTTTCATTTATTTGGATTATTAAATCATCTATTTGATTTTCAACAGGTTTTACTTCAATTTTTGGATCTAATAAGCCTGTTGGTCTTATTATTTGTTCTACAACATTTTCTTTTGAATGTTCTTTTTCATATTCTGCTGGTGTAGCACTTACAAAAATACATTGATTTATTCTTTCTTCAAATTCTTGAAATTTCAGTGGTCTATTATCATATGCTGATGGAAGTCTAAATCCATATGAAACTAATGAATCTTTTCTTGCTTTATCACCGTTATACATTGCTCTTACTTGTGGTATTGTTGCATGTGATTCATCAATTAATAGTAAAAAATCATCTGGAAAATAGTCAAATAATGTGTATGGCGCACTTCCAGCAGGTCTTCCACTTATGTGTCTTGAATAGTTTTCTATTCCTTGACAAAAGCCTGTTTCTTTTAGCATTTCTATATCAAAATTTGTTCTTTCTTCTATTCTTTGAGCTTCAATTAATTTTTTATTTTGTTTAAAATATTCTACTCTTTCTTCCATTTCTTCTTCTATTGTTTCTAGTGCTCTATCGAGTTTTTCTTTGCTAGTTACATAGTGAGAATTTGGAAATATCATTACATGTTCTCGAGTAGCTATATTTTTTCCTGTTAATGGATTAATTTCAGAAATTTTTTCTATTTCATCTCCCCAGAATTCTACTCTTATCGCAGATTCCTCTTGGTTTGATGGATATATTTCTAATATATCGCCTTTAGCTCTAAAAGTTCCTCTTTTAAAATCTATTTCATTTCTTGTATATTGCATATTTACAAGTTTTTTCATTATTTGATTTCTATCTTTTTGCATTCCTGGTCTTAAGGATACAATCATATTTTCATAATCTATTGGATCTCCTAATCCGTATATGCATGATACAGAGGCTATAACTATTACATCTTTTGATTCAAATAAAGAAGCGGTTGCAGAATGTCTTAACTTATCAATTTCGTCATTTATTGAGGCATCTTTTTCTATATATGTATCTGAAGATGCTATGTAAGCTTCTGGCTGATAGTAATCGTAATAGCTAACAAAATATTCAACATGGTTTTCTGGGAAAAATTCTTTAAATTCAGAGTATAGTTGTCCAGCCAAAGTTTTGTTATGAGCTAAAACAAGCGTAGGTTTCTGAACTTTTTCAATTATATTAGCCATTGTAAAAGTTTTTCCTGAACCTGTTACTCCTAGAAGTGTCTGGAATTTCTTACCTTCTTTAATTCCATTTGATAAGTATTCTATTGCTTGCGGTTGGTCGCCAGTTGGCTTATACTCAGATACTAATTTAAACATTTCTTCTCCTTATCTTAAAATTGTATTATTATTGATGTTAAAAATATATAAAAGTCTTTATTATTTTATCATTTTTTTATGTAAAATACAATATGCAAACTATATGTGTTTTTCTCTCTCTCAATACCTGCTATTGGTTGTATAAATTGAATTTTGGACGTTTTTGTAGTATAATTAAAGTATCATAACTTAGGAGGTTTCTCTATGTTGAAAAAAATTGCATTTTTCTTAGCCATATTGGCAATTACTCTGTTGACCTACATGAGTTTTTGCAGCTTTACGGCTAGCAATTCTGACACTTCTGATGTTCCTACGGCAACTTCCAATGGCGAAAATCGGACCGATGTTAGCGAAAACAATGTAGTTGATGACAACTCTGCAATCCCCAGCGATCCTCTGTACACTGAAAACGTAGAAAATAATGTTATCGAAGATACTCTTCCCGAACTTCCTACCATCTCTGTAGAACATATTGATGTTACTTTGAATGAGTATGGGCTTGAACTTCCAATAGATGGTGCAACAGGATATGCCTCTATCAATCTTCCTTTATATGCAAATCGTACTAAAGAAGATGTAAGCATGGTTTTAAATCCTGGTACTGCCTTTACTATTCTGGAAGAAAATGAAGATTTGTGGTTAGTTTATGTTGATGGTATTTATGGCTGGATTGAACACAAGTATTGTTTTATAAATCTCCCAGACATAGCACCTTCAATAATATACGATAACACTAATTCATACTCATCAATGTATAGATCAGTTGGGAACAGTCTCGATGGCATAACGAATGAACAATTGTATGATACCTTTGTTTACAATCCTAGATTTGATACTCAGCAATTTATGATGCCTGTATTGTATTCAATGGCTCCAAAGATCTGTGCAGCACAAAATGAAGCTCTTAAAAGTGGCAACAGTTTGAAACTATACGAAGGTTTTAGACCCTTTGATACTCAAATGAAAGTTTATTATGCTCTTACAGATTTAATGTCCAAGAATACTACAGTTGCGCAGCATGTTAATAATTCTACTTGGAGTATCGGCTGGTTCATTGCTACTAGGGTTTCAAATCATCAAAGAGGATATGCCATTGATGTAAGTTTGGTCAAGGTGCTCGGTGCAGAATATAAGTATTGTGGTTCATATCCATATGTTAGTATTACAGATTATAATGAATATGCAATGCCTACACCTATGCATGAGCTTAGTGATTTATCTTGCACCTTTGTCTCTCCAGTTGATAGTTCTTCAACGGAATTATGGAAAACAGCAAAGTTATCGTCTTCGATGAATGATTCTGCAAAGTTGCTTCAATATTATTGCACAAATAGCGGTCTTACGCCTCTGTCATCAGAGTGGTGGCATTTCAATGATTTAAGTGCAAAGCAATCTGTTGGGAACAAGTTAAGCGATGGCAAATTTTTTATTACTGAGAATTGCAGTCAAGTTCCAATGAGTGATTAATATTTTGTGATTAATGTAAGAGAGATCTAATGCTTTTCTGAAAGCATGCAAAAATACCAGTACAGCGTACTGGTATTTTTGCTATGAATTTTTATCTCTTTTTAGAACGTTTTTTAATCATAATAATTGATATTGATATTAAAATACATATTCCCAATATTGCTAATAGTATAAAAGCAGGTATTTTGCTTTCTTCTTCAATTTTTACTGTATCAGATTCTACATATACGTTTATTTGATATGTTTTTGCAGTTATTCCATCTTCTGCAGTTACTTTTACAAGTATAACATTTTCTCCCTCGTTAAAGTTTTCATTTCCTGTAATATCTATATTAGCATTTTCAACTTCAGCTTCTGTTGTAAGCTCTAGTTTTTTTGTATTACTTGCAACATTTATATTGTATTTTAATATATTTGAACTAAATGTTGGAGATAAATTATAATTCTCAACACTAATTGATTTTAAATTGGCATTTGATACTTCAGTATTGTCAACTTTTGAAACATGAACAATATATTTTTTTTCAGTTCCATTTTGAGCTGTAACTGTTATAGTAACAGTATTTTCACCTTTTGTAAGTTTTCTATATCCTACTATATTTACCTTAGCATTTGTATCATTTGGTGTAGCTGTAAAATTTATTTGATCAACACTTAAGTCAACTGTTAAATAGTATTCTGTAACATCCTTACTAAATTGTGGTGATATTTCTCCAATATCTGATGTTAACGATTTTAAAGTTGCATCAGCTGATTTTGTTCCTGATGTGTTATTAACGTTATTTTGAGTTGTATTGTTTTGGGTATTTTCTGAATTATTTACAGTAGATGATGTATTATTAGCTTCTGGTGATGGCGATGTATTAGTTGCATTTACTTCATAAAAGCTAAATATTAGGAAAATTGCTATGATTATAGCTACTAGTTTTAAAACTTTTTTTGTCATATTTTTTCCCTCCAAAATATAATTACCAAGTTTGATCATTTAAAATCTTCATTTGGTTTAATTCTGTTATTTGTTTTGTTTTTTCTGCTCCTACTATTTTTTCTAATTTAGTAATAGCTTTTGGGATGTCTAGGTATATTCCTCCTTTATTATGGCAATCTGACGCCATAAAATGTACTAAATTATTTTTTAGTAGATATTTTATTGTTTTTTTAGCATTGTTTCCATACATTCCTGTTAAACTACCAAAATTACATTGCATTAGACAACCTTTTTCAATATATTCTTTTACTATTTTAGGATTATGTTGAACTGCTTTATACCTTTCTGGATGTGCAAGTATAAATTTTATTCCTACACTATCTAAAAAATATATAACATAGTCTAAATAATTAATTGTTGTATTCATTGGTAATTCTATTAGTATATATTTACTGTCATCTAAAGTTAGTAGCTTTTGTTCATTGTATAATTCTCCAATTTGATCTGTTATATATACTTCCATCCCTGAATGTAATTTTAAATTTATATTTTTGGCATCTAATATCTCTTGTATTTTTTCCTTCCAGAATATTAATTCATCTTTATCAGTTTCATAATAGTCTGTCATAAAATGTGATGTTAGTATTATGTCTGTAAAACCAGCTTGGGTTGCTTCTCTCATAGCCTCTATTGTTGTTTCTATATTTCTTGAACCGTCATCTACACCTGGAATTAAATGTGAATGAATATCAATCATGTTATTCCTCTTCTTCTCTTTCCTCTTCATCTTTCTTTAAGTAGTCATTAATTTGCGATAGTATACTTTCTTGTATCTCAGATTTTTCTTCACTTCTTTTTTCTGTTTGTCGTCTTGTAGGTAATTTTTGTCCATTTTTGCTTACATAATAATATGATTTACTATATTCTTTAGCAGTAACTGGTACATTGTTTAATACAACTCCTGCAATTTTTCCACCAACTTTTTCAATTGAATTCTTTACTTTCTTTAAGTTTTCTTTTTTAGTATATTTATATGATGTTACTAATATTGTTGTATCTGCCATTCTTGATAAGATTACAGAATCTGTAACAAGTAAACATGGTGTTCCATCTAAAATTATAATGTCAAATATCTTTTCTAGTTTTTCTAGCATCCTTACTGTTGTTTCTGTTTCTAATAATTCAGATGGGTTTGGTGGAATATTTCCTGCTGGTATAATGAATAAATTTTCTATTTCTGTTGGTTTTATATACTTAGTTATATCTATTTTTTTATTAAAGCCATCTTGATCTATTCCAGATAGAAAGTTTGATAAACCTGGTTTTGAATCTACTTGAAATAATGAAGCTAATCTTCCTTTTCTCATATCGGCATCTATCAAAAGAACTTTTTTTCCAGTTTGTGCAAATGTAATTGCCATATTAGATGATACCCACGTTTTTCCTTCTCCTGGCATTGTTGAAGTTACAAGAATGGTCTTTATGTTTTTATTTGAACTCATAAATTGCAAATTAGTTCTTAATGTTTTAAACATTTCTGCAATTATTGATTTTGGACTTCTCTGCGTTATTAATTCTTTTCTCATTATCTTTTGCCTCCTTTAACTTCTAGTGCATAATTTGGTATAGTTGTTAAAACTGGTAAACCTGATACAGCTTCAATATCTTGTTCTGTTTTGATAGTGTGATCAAACATGTTGGCGGCAAATATATACAATAGAGATAATACAACTCCTGCAAATGCAAAAATTATAATATCACGTGTGTGATTTATATTGCTTGGCGTTGTTGGTGTTTCTGCTCTATCTAGCAAATAAATATTGCTAATATTGTATATTTCAACTATTTTTTCACTAAATACTGTTGCTATTTCATTTGCTATTTTAGTTGCTTTATTAGGATCAGTGTTTTTAACATTTATTTTGATTACTTCTGTATCCTCAACAGAATTTACTGATATTTTCTTTTTAATTGTTGCAATTTCAGATTTATCTATTCCTAAATTATCAACTACTTTTCCTAATATTGCATTTGTTTTTATTAATTCACTATATGTGCCAACTAATTTTGAATTTATAGTTATATCTGTAGATGTAATTCCTGAGCTGTCAGCTTTTGATGATGTTTGAACTAAAACTAATGTTGTTGAGGCTGTATATTCAGGAGTTACAAAAAAGTATGAATATATTACTCCAGCCATCATAAAAAATAATGTTATTAGAACAATTTCGACTTTTTTATTCCAAAATAAAGTAAATAAGTCCTTAATGTTTATTTCTTCCATTGATTTCTTCTCCTTAATATTGTTTTCTTCTAAATTTTACTTTATATTTAAAAAAATATCAACCATTTTATTAACTATTCTTTTGAAAGTTGTATAATAGAATGAATCTCTTCTGTTGACTTGTTTTCGATAACTACAATGTGCTTATTATTGTCTATTTTAGCATATTTGCAAGTTACTACATCTCCTAATTTTATCTCTTTCTTATATGTAATTCTTATAGAATCATATGGTCTATTTTCATATACTTCTGTTGGTAATACTTCATATGCTAGATTTAAATAGTATGTATTATGCATGTGATTATTCACATCAATATCCTTTCTACCAACTTTATATTCTAATTCCTGTAAAAATTTATCAGGAATTTCTATTTTATTAATTTTAGTTTCTTCGAAAACAGAAATATCTTCTGGTTCATACTTTTCTTTTATTTCATCTGTAAGTTTTACTACATTTCTTTTATTAATATCTATTAGTGCCCATTTGGAGGTTGCAATAATGCATAATTCATTTTTTGAATTGTATACTCTATAGTCTCTATATGTATAAGCTTTTTGAAATCCTCTTCCCCAAGTTTCAACCGTTAAATCTTCGGAATAAATAGGTCTTTTAATAACTTTTATTTTCCATTCTAGTAATACCCATGATACTCCTGTTCTTTCTATGTCTAAAGCTCCATATCCTGCTTTATTTGAGTGTTCTCCTCCAACATTCTCTAAAATTTCTAAAATTGTTTCATTCTTAATTAAATTGTTTTTTCCAATGTCTTTTAGCCCTGTTTTAACTACGCTTTTAAATATCATTACCATCTTCTCCTTTTAAAAACCATTAATAGTATATATTAAATTTATAATAATTTAAAGTTAATTTGTAAATTTATGTTATAATAAAAAAAATTGAGGTATTTTATGAAAGAATTTGATGAAATTGTAAATATAACTTCTGGTTCACAATTGCCAGATAATAAGTCTTCTATTAAAAAATTTTTATTAATTTTTCTAATTGTATTTATTGTTGCAATTTTTTTAGCTATATTCATTAGATATTTTATTTTTACTCCAGCTAAAGTAGAAAACACCTCTATGTTTCCTACTCTTAATGAAGGTGATATTCTTATTGCCAGCAGATTTCCTAAAACGGTCGGTAGTTCCGTAAAAAGAGGTGATATTGTAATATTTGAAGCACCTAGTGTTTCTGAAAATTCTACGCAAAGTAGTAACAATTTAAAGCCTACTGCTCAATATTATAATTCTAATTCTAATTTAGCTTATCAATTTTTGGATATTGGTAAAACTACATACATAAAAAGAGTTGTTGGTTTACCTGGTGAAAAAATATTAATAAAGAAAGGAAAGCTTTATATTAATGATATTGAATTTTCGAATGATTACATTGATTCTACTATACCTGTCACTGGTCCTTTCTTTAATATAACTGTTCCTGATGGTACTATATTTGTGTTAGGTGATAATAGAACTGAAAGCAAAGATTCTCGAAATTTTGGTTGTATACCTATTGAAAAAATAGAAGGAAAAATTTTATTCAGAGTTTTTCCATTTAATAAATTTGGAAAAATATGAACACTACTTAAAAATGCACCCAAATATTAGGTTTACTCTAATATTTCGGATGCATTTATTATTCATACCTTTTCTTTTTGAAAAACAATGATATAGTTTTTATAAATATTTTTAAATCTAGTTTAAAACCACAATTGTCTACATAGTATAATTCCATTTTCATTCTTTCTTCATATTTAATTCCTTCTGTCGCATATGCTTGCCAATATCCTGTCATTCCTGGCTTTATACTTAAAAACTTATCTTTATTATTTTTATATTTTAATACTTCTTTTTTTACAACTGGTCTTGGACCAACTAATGACATGTCACCTTTTAAAATATTTACAAATTGTGGAAGTTCATCTAATTTTGATCTTCTCAAAGTTTTTCCAAACTTGGTAACTCTAAAGTCATTTTGTAATTTGTAATTTTCATTAAATTCTTTTTTTTCTTTTTCTGAGAAATTTTCTATTAGCTTTTCTGCATTTTCTTGCATTGTTCGGAATTTGTATATTTTAAAAGTTTTTCCATGCTCGCCTATTCTTTCTTGCTTAAAAATTATAGGTCCCTTTGATTCTATTTTTATTACAATTGATATTATTAAAAATACTGGAGACAATATTATTATACATATTAAAGAGAAAATAATATCAATGCATCTTTTTATAAATAAATATATTTTCTTTTTTAGCACATTCTTTTCCTCTATCTTTTCTCTCAATTGTTATGATACATATTATATATATTATATCATCTCCAATATTTTTTCAATGTCTAATAAAAATCTTTTTTATTTTATTTCAACTACATTAAATCCAGCTTCTTCTATAGCATCTGTTATTTTTTCATTTTCAACGTTGTCTGTTGCTTCTATTTTTGCCATTTTATTTTCTAAATCTACCTCTACCTTTGAAATTCCAGGTATACTATTTAAAGCTTTTTCTACACTCATCTTACAATGTTCACAGTGCATTCCTTCTATTTTTATTATTTTTTCATTCATTTTATTTTCCTCCTTAAAATTTATTTTAAACTTTCTTAGCCTTAGTGCATTTGTTACAACACAAACAGAACTTAGGCTCATTGCAGCAGCACCAATCATCGGATTTAGTTTTAATCCAAATGGTATATAGAATATTCCACAAGCTATTGGAATCCCTATTGCGTTGTAGAAAAATGCCCAAAACAAGTTCATTTTTATATTTCTTATTACTGCTTTACTTAATGATATAGCTTTTGCTACATCAAGTAAATTATTTTTTATTAGAACTAAGTCAGCTGACTCTATCGCAATATCTGTTCCTGATCCTATTGCTAACCCTACATCTGATTTAACTAGTGCTGGGCTATCATTTATTCCATCCCCAACAAAAGCAACTTTTTTGCCTTGTGCTTGCAAATTGGCAATTTCTTTTTCTTTGTCTTGTGGTAAAACTTCTGCTATAACTTTATTTATATTCAATTTGGTAGCAATTGAATTTGCTACTATACTATTGTCTCCTGTTAGCATAGCAACTTCTAAATGCATTTTTTGTAATTCTTTTATTGCTGTATAGCTAGTTTCTTTTATTGTGTCTGCAACAGCTATTATTCCGATTACTCTCATTTCATTTGCAAAGTATAAAACTGTTTTTCCCTCTTCTAGCAATTTTTTACTTTCCGTTTTCATTTTGTCAATGTAAACTTTTTTCTCAATCATTAAAGTAATATTTCCTGCTAAATATTTATTTCCTGAAATAGTTCCTTCTAGTCCTTTACCTGGTATGATTTCAAATTTGTCTACTTTTTGCAATTTTATATTTTTTTCTTTTACCTTTTTCAAAATAGCTTCTGCTAATGGATGCTCCGAATTTTTTTCTAAGCTTCCTGCTATTTTTAGAAATTCTTCTTCATCTAATTCAGTAATTATATCTGTTACTTTTGGTTTTCCTTCTGTTATTGTTCCAGTTTTGTCTAATACGACTGTGTCAACAGAATGAAGGTTCTCCAGGCTTTCTGCAGATTTTATTAATATTCCGTTTTCTGCTCCCTTCCCTGTTCCAACCATTATTGCAACAGGTGTTGCTAAGCCTAATGCACATGGGCATGAGATGACTAATACAGATATACCTATGCTTAGTGCAAATTCAAATGGTTGCCCATTTATTAACCAAATTATTGTTGCAATAAAAGCTATGGTTATTACAATTGGTACAAAAATTCCACTAACTTTATCAGCTAACCTGGAAATTGGTGCCTTTGAATTGCTTGCTTCTTCAACTAATTTTATTATTTGTGAGATTGTAGTATCTTCTCCAACTTTAGTAGCTCTAATTTTTAATATTCCATTTTTATTTATTGTTCCTGATATAACAGAGTCTCCTATTTTCTTTTCAACAGGAATGCTCTCTCCTGTAATACTTGACTGATCTACACTACTATTTCCTTCAATAATAATTCCGTCTACTCCAATACTTTCTCCTGGTTTTATAATTATTATTTCTCCATTTTGAATTTCTTCTATTTTTAATAATACTTCTTTTTCATTTCTTATTGCTGTCACTTTTTTAGGTACAAGGTTTATTAGTTTATTTATTGCATCACTAGTTTTTCCTTTTGACTTTGTTTCTAAGTATTTTCCAACAGTTATTAGTGTTAATATTGTTCCAGCAGACTCAAAATACAAATCCATTGAAAATTTATTTATTTGATCAATATTATTTACATTCATTCCCTGTATAATCATATAAATTGCATAAAGTCCATAAATTATTGCAGCAGAACTTCCAATTGCAATAAGTGAATCCATATTAGGTGATATTTTAAATAATCTTTTAAATCCTACTATAAAATAATTTCTATTTAGGTATACTATTGGAATTACTAATAATAGCTGTGTCACTGCAAATCTTAAAGCATTTTCTGGCCCATGGAATAAATCTTTAATTATTTGTGGAACTGGTAATCCAAACCATTCAAAAAGCATATGATGCATTGCAATATACATAAGAGGTATTAGTAAGCATATTGAGGCTATTAATCTTTTTTTCATTGATTTTATTTCTTTATCATTTGAAATATTTTTTTCCTCTCTGTTTTTACTATTTCCATTATATACATTTGCATCATATCCGGCGTCTATTACAGCATTAATTATTTTTTCATTATTGGCTTTTTTTTCGTCATATTCTACAACCATATTATTTAAAATTAGATTTACGTTTACTGATTTAACACCATCTACTTTTTTTACAGCATTTTCTACATGAGCTGAACAGCTACTGCATGTCATTCCGTGTACATCAAATTTAACAGTTTTCATTTGATCTCCTTTGAATTTTTTTCACTGAAATTATATACCCTATGGGGGTATTCGTCAATATATTTTATAAATAAATAGCTATGATTTAATTAAGTATCATAGCTATTTTACTTTTTTCAATTTACTAATTTATATTATTTT
Source organism: uncultured Clostridia bacterium (assembly GCA_947594845.1). Lineage (GTDB taxonomy): Bacteria > Bacillota > Clostridia > TANB77 > CAG-508 > UMGS1994. The sequence continues at coordinate 33,346 of CANQEI010000012.1, forward strand.
TCCTCCACCTAAAACAATGTCATCTATATAAAATACTGCAGATTGTCCTGGTGTTATTGCTCTTTGTGGCTCATCAAATACTACTTTTATATTGTTTCCATTTTGAATAATGCTAGCTTTTGCTGATTTTGCTGAATATCTTGTTTTTACTTCTACCTCAACCTTTTCTTTGATTTCATCAAATAGTAATAAATTTACATCAGTTACTAATACTTCTTTTTTATATAATTCTTTTTCTTCCCCGACAATTACTTCATTTTTTTCTTTATTGAATCCAAGTACAAATAGTGGCACAGGATTTGATATTCCAAGTCCTTTTCTTTGCCCTATTGTATAATTGTATAATCCTGTATGTACACCTAACACTTTTCCTTCTCGATTTACGATATTTCCCTGCTTAGGTTTTATATTAGAATTGTTTTCTAAAAATTTCTTGTAATTTCCGTCAGGTATGAAACATATATCTTCACTATCAGGTTTATTTGCTACTTTTAAATTATTTTCCCTTGCAATTTTTCTTATTTGTTCTTTATCTTCAAAATCTGACAAAGGAAAAATAACATGTTCTATCAATTCTTTTGGTATATTCCATAAAACATAACTTTGATCTTTTTTACCAGCTTTTGATTTTTTTAGTACCCATCTTTTATATTTTTCACTATATTCCGTTTTGGCATAGTGGCCTGTTGCAATACATTCACAACCTAATTGTTTTGCCTTTTCATACATTAATCCAAATTTCATATATTTATTGCATTCAATACATGGATTAGGTGTTTTACAATTTGAATAGCAATCAATAAAATCATTTATTACATATTTTTTAAATTCTTCTTTATAATTAAAAATAAAATGAGGTATTCCTATTGAATTACATATATTTTTTGCATCAATATAAGTATTTGTGTTACAACAACTACTTCCTGCAAATAATTCTAATGTTGTTCCCATTACTTCATAGCCATTGTTTTTTAATAGTAGTGCTGATACTGAGCTGTCAACACCTCCACTCATTCCCAATAAAACTTTTTTCTTTTCCATTTTAAAAATTCCTTTAATGACAACAATTTATTTTTCCTGTTCCATCACTATTTTTTTCTATCATATCTTCCAAAGTATGCCATGCTAATAGTGCACATTTTACTCTTGCAGGCATATTTGAAACATTTTTAAAAGCAATAGCATCTTCTAATTTTTTTAGTTCATTTTCATCTGTTATTTCTCTTTTTATCATTTTTATAAATGTATCAATAATTTCCTTTGCTTCTTCAATTGTTTTTCCTCTTAAAGTATCAATCATTATTGATGTTGATGCTTGAGAAATAGCACATCCGTGTCCTGAAAATGCCATATCTTCTATAATATTATTATTTACTTTTAATTCTAATGTTATTTCATCTCCACAATTAGGATTATGTCCTAACTCAGAAAAGTCAGGTTTATCTAATTTCTTTTTGTTATATGAATTCATACTGTGTTCCATTATTAATTCATTATACATTTCTGTTAAATCATCCATATTTTTCCTACCCTATATATTTTTTAAACATATTATATGCTTTATTTAAGCCTTTTACTAAATTATCTACATCTTCTTTTGTATTGTAAATATAAAAACTTGCTCTACAAGTTGAATCTATCCCTAATGATCTCATAAGTGGTTGAGCACAATGATTTCCTGAACGAACGCAAACTCCTTCTGAATCTAAAATGCTTGCAACATCATGTGGATGAACTCCATTTATATTAAATGAAATTACTCCAGAATGATTTTTCTCATTTTTGGTTAAGTATAAAGTTAAATAATCTAGCTTTGATAATTCTTGTCTCGCATATGTTAACACTTCGTTTTCAATTTCATGTATTTTATCATATCCCAAGTTTTGCAAATAATCTATGGCAGCTCCTAGTCCTATTACTCCTTCTACATTTTGAGTTCCCGCCTCAAATTTATTTGGCAATGGTGCAAATGTTGTGTCCTGTTCATATACATATTCTATCATATCTCCACCCATTAAGAATGGTGTCATATTATTTAATAGTTGTTTTTTTCCATATAAAACTCCTATTCCTAATGGAGCCAACATTTTATGTCCTGAAAATACTAAGAAATCTGCATCTAATTTTTGAACATCTATTTTCATATGTGGTATGCTTTGTGATGCATCAACAATTACTACAGCTCCATGCTTATGTGCACACTTGATTATTTTTTCTATATTATTAATAGTTCCTAAAACATTTGAAACATGTGTAATTCCAACGATTTTAGTTTTATCCGTTATTTTATTTTCTATTTCTTCATCTGGTATTTCATAGTTTTCATTTATATACATGTATTTTAATTTACTCTCAGTTTTCTTGGCAACTTTTTGCCAAGAAACTAAATTAGAATGGTGTTCCATTATAGATATTACTATTTCATCATCTTTTTTTAAGTTATCTAACCCATATGAATATGCTAATAAATTTAAGCTTTCTGTGGCATTTTTTGAAAATATTATCTCTTCTCTGTTTTGTGCATTTATGAATTCGGCAATTTTTGTTCTAGTATTTTCATATGCTTCAGTTGCTTCGATACTTAAAGAATAAGCTCCTCTATGAGGATTTGCATTGTACTTTTTATAGTATTCTTCAATCGCATTTATTACCTTTAATGGTTTTTGTGTAGTAGCTCCACTGTCTAAATATGATATTTTTCTATTTTCTAAAATTGGAAAGTCTTTTTTAATTTCAAGCATTTTTTTCCCTTTCTTTAATCTAATCTATTATCTATTTCATATATAATTTCATTTTTTAGTTTTGCATCCTTTATGCTTTCTAATATTTTATTAAATCTTGCCTTAACAATTAATTTCATTGCTTCTTTATAATCAAATCCTCTAGACATTATATAGAATAATTGTTTATTATCTACTTTTCCTGCTGCTGAACTGTGATTTCCCTCAACATCTTCTTCATCACATAAAAGCATTGGTAAAGCTAAAGATTTTGCAGTATCTGATAATAGCATACAAAATTCATTTTCATTTCCTTTAGATTTTTTGCTTCCTCTTTTAAAATCAATTGTTCCTTTAAACTTTTTCTTAGCTGAATCTTTTAGTGCTCCCTGAACTTCTATATTTATATTAGTTTTTTCGCCATGTAATTCTCCAATATAATTTAAGTCAAATAATTGATTTTCTTTACCAAGATAAATACAATTTATTTTATTTTCAGAGCAATTACCTTTTAAATTTGAATAATAATTTGTAATACTGTTCTTTCCGCCAAAATCAACTATGCAATAATTTATCTTTGCGTTTTCTTCTAATTCATTTTCTATACTTATAAAATTATTCGCATTTTCATTTAGTAAATTTACTACTGAAATATCTATACAAGAATCTTTTTTAGCAAAAACCCTAATTATTCCATTATGATACAAATTGTCTATATTATTTGATTTATATTTTATAATTACATCTGCTTTTTTATTTTCTTCTGCTATAATTTCAATATTCTCCACTAAATTCGAATTATTTTCATCTAATTCAAATTCTAATTCTATTGGTTCTGCATAATTTTTATTAATAACTATTTTTACTTTTTTATTTGAATTAACTTTTACTTGATTTTCTAATTTATCGCCTAATCCATAAATTAGATTAGAATTAGAAACATTTTCAGAACTTAATACACTATTATTATTTATTTTGAAATTATTAAATGGCATAATTTCTTCTTGTATTTCTAATTCATCTAATTTGACATTATTTATATTAAAATTACGAGCTGTCCTAACTGGAGTTTCATTTACAGTAATCATTCTATTTTCCTTTCCAAATATTATTTCTTTTTTATTTACCCAATCGCTCCTTCAAGTTCTAAATTAATAAGATTATTCATTTCAACAGCATACTCAACAGGTAACTCTTTAGAAATTGGATAAGCAAATCCTCTTACAATCATAGCTTTGGCATCTTCTTCTGATATTCCTCTACTCATTAAATAAAAAATTGTTTTATCACTTATCTTACCAATTTTAGCTTCATGAGAAAATTCTATTTCATCAGTTCTAATATCAGATGTTGGAATTGTATCTGATTTTGATATATCATCAAGCATTAATGATTCGCATGAAACTGAACATTTTGAATTTTTAGCATTTTCATTAACTCGTACAAGTGATCTATATGTGCAGGTTCCTCCATTTTTTGAAATAGATTTTGCATTAACAAGGCTTGAAGTATTTGGAGCATTGTGTACAACTTTAAATCCATTATCAAGATTCTGACCTTTACCTGCAAAAGAGATACCAGTAAATTCTGTTTTTGAATTTTCTCCGTTTAATATACTCATTGGATAAAGCATTGATATTTTTGACCCAAAAGATCCAGATACCCAATCCATTTTGGCATTTTTCCCTACTATTGCTTTTTTAGTATTTAGATTTAACATGTTTTTTGACCAATTTTCAATTGTTGAGTATCTTAAATATGCATTATCTTTAACGTATAATTCAACACATCCAGCATGTAAATTAACTTTATTATATTTTGGAGCACTACATCCTTCAATAAAATGTAAGCTTGCTCCCTCGTCAACTATGATTAAAGTATGTTCAAATTGACCTGATTCAGGTGAATTAAGTCTAAAGTATGATTGTAAAGGGATATCTACCTTTACACCTTTAGGTACATATACAAAAGATCCTCCAGACCATACAGCACCATGTAAAGCTACAAATTTATGATCATTTACTGGAACACATTTCATAAAATGTTCTTTAACTAAATCCGGATATTCTCTTACTGCTGTTTCCATATCTGTGTATATAACACCCTGTTTTATTAATTCTTCTTTCATACTATGATAAACTACTTCTGAGTCATATTGCGCACCAACTCCTGCTAATGATGTTTTTTCTGCTTCTGGTATTCCTAATTTATCAAAAGTATCTTTTATATCTTCAGGAACATCTTCCCATGAATTACTTAATCCCGTTTTGGGTTTGACATATGTTGCAATATCATCCATGTTCAATTCAGATAAATCTGGTCCCCATGTTGGAAGTTCTAATTTATTATACACATCTAATGCTTTTAGTCTAAATTCTTTCATCCATTCAGGATCATTTTTTTGTTTTGAAATTTCTTTTATAATTTCAGGTGTTAATCCTTTTTTAATTTTGAAATCATATTCATCTTTATTTTTTATGTCATAAATATTTCTATTTATTTCTTCTATATTAGATTTTGACATCTTTTATCCTTTCTAAGAATTATCTTATTTATATTGACTGTATCCATTTTCTTCTATTTCTTTTGCTAATTCTTGAGTTCCTGTTTTTACTATTCTTCCGTCTACTAATACATGTACATAATCTGCTTTTAAGCTACTTAAGATTTTAGTGTTATGAGTAATTATTAATACTCCATTTTCGTCATTTTTAAACATTTCTATTCCTTTAGAAACTGTTTTTATTGCATCTACATCCAAACCTGAATCAGTTTCATCTAGTATGGCAAGTTTTGGATTTAACACTAATAATTGCAAAATTTCATTTTTCTTTTTTTCTCCTCCAGAAAAACCTACATTTAGACTTCTTTCCATATTTTTTGAATTCATATTTAATTCTTCCATATATTTTTTTAGTTCTTCTCTAAATTCAAATATTTTTACTGGTTTTCCCGTTGATTTATTTTTTGCATATTTTAGAAAATTTGTTACAGATACGCCTGGAATTTCTTCTGGCAACTGAAATGACATAAATATTCCTTTTCGAGCTATTTCATCTGTTTTTAAATTAGTTATATCTTCATCACCAAATATAATTTTTCCTTTTTCTTTCTTATATTCTGGATTATTTAAAATTGCATTTGCAGTTGTTGATTTTCCAGAACCGTTTGGTCCCATTATTACATGAATTTCGCCTTTATTTATTTTTAAATTAATTCCTTTTAAAATTTCTTTTTCCTCAGCGTTTACGTATAAGTCTTTGATTTCTAATAAATTTTCACTCATGATTTATTTCCTTTCAGGTTAATTTATTTTTCTTCTAACACAAGATCTGCATTTTTCTTGATTTATATCATAGTTACAGTCTAAACTATTTAAATCTAGAACTTTATGAACATATTTTGCCAATTCATTTATAGTATTGTCAGATAAATTAGATTTTATTTTCTCGGCTTCAATTTCTGCTTCTTCTGAATTTAAATTTAATACATCTTTAAAAAATAAATATACAATGTCATATGCTTCTAAAATTTTTTTTGCTAAATCTTCACCTTGTTCTGTTAAATCTATAGTTCCATATGTTTCATATATTACCAAATTATTATCTTTTAAATTGTGTAATGCTTTATTTACGCTTGGTTTACTACAATTCATTTTTTTAGCAACATCTGTAACTCTTATATTTCCATATTGTTTTTTCAGTACATACATATTTTTTAAATATTCTTCTAAAGCCTTTGATACCATAACATTCTCCTTTTTGTTAATCACGGTTAACATTATATTACTATACATATTGTTTGTCAAGGTTAACATTTATTTTCTATGTATAAATTCGATAGTTTCGTCAATAATATGTTCAGGTTATTAAGTGTAGATTTTATACTAAATTGATACCAGAAAGGAATGATATTTTATGACAGATAAAGAACTTCTATATGTTGATGATGCCTTAGGGCATGAAAAATTTTTAAAAACATGTGCATGCCAAACTTCTTCTAAATTACAGGATCCACAATTATCAGAATATTTTACTGAATTAGAGCAAACACATGAAGAGTTGCTTAATAAATTTTTAAGCTTATTATAATTTATTTTTTCAGAAAGGAATGAATTGTTATGAACGATAAACAATTAATGGAAAACGAATTACTAGTTATAAAAGGAGTTTGTGATTTATATCTTCATGGAACTCTTGAATCAAGTACAGCAGAAGTTCATCAAGCTTTTAAAGATGCACTAAATATTTCTCTAGATATTCAAAATAAAATTTATAATCTAATGACTGAAAAAGGTTGGTATAAAACTGATGTTGTTGAACAAGCAAAAATTAATAATGTAAAGCAAAAATTTTCTCAAAATTAAAAATTAAAAGAAGGTTTTTGCCTTCTTTTAATCTATTATTCTATTAATATTTTTATTCCGAAAACATTATGTTTATAACTTTTAACATATTCTAAAAATTTTCTTCTACATATTTATTTATATTAGATTCATCTACTCTCATTGCTAATATTGTTTTTTCTAATAATTCATCTAAAGACCAACCAAGATTTTCTGCTCCTTTAATTATAATATCTCTTGAGCAACCTGCTGCAAATTTTTTGTCTTTAAATTTTTTCTTTAAACTAGACAATTCCATATCTTGAACACTTTTAGATGGACGCATTTTTGCTGCAGCCCATACTAGGCCTGTTAATTCATCTGTAGCAAATAATATTTTTTCCATTTTTTCTTCTGGCTTTATGTCAGAGCAAATACCATATCCATGACTGCAAATTGAATGTATAATTTTTTCATCAACGCCATTTTCTTTTAATAATTCAACACATTTTTTGCAATGTTCTTCAGGATATAATTCAAAGTCTATATCATGCAGTAAACCTATATTTCCCCAATATTCTTCATCTTCTCCTTCTTGTCTTGCAAAATATCTCATTACACCTTCTACTGTTAATGCATGTCTTATATGAAATTCTTCTTTATTATATTTCTTTAATATTTTAAAAGCTTCTTCTCTATTCATTTTTTATTCCTTTCTAATTAGTATTCTACATATGGAAGATTTTATCACAAATTAATAAATATCCACCCGTAAAACGGGTGGTATTTCTTTTCCCCTATAAGGGGACGTTACTGGCAACCCCCATTTGGG
>CANQEI010000013.1 GCA_947594845.1 uncultured Clostridia bacterium
AATAAATCTAATACTTTAACTTATGGAATTAATAATGAAAAATTAGATTATAATGCTTATAATTTAAAATCATCATCCCAAGGATTATCTTTTACGATAAATAATGTTAATTTTCAAACTAAACTGATAGGAAGACACAATATTGTTAATATTACAGGGGCAATTGCAGTAGCAAATTATTTAGGAATACCTTTAGAGAGATTAGTTCCTCGTGTTAGAGAAATTAAAAATGTTGAACATAGATTACAATTAATTTCTAGAGGAAACATTAATATAATTGATGACGCTTATAATTCAAATCCTATAAGTTCTAAATCTGCAATAGATACACTATCAGAATTTGAGGGAAAGAAAATAATTGTTACTCCAGGATTAATAGAATTAGGGCAAGATGGAGAAAAGTATAATTTTGAGTTTGGAGAATATATGTGCGATGTTTGTGATTATATATTTTTAGTAAATAGCACAATATCTAAATATGTTTTAAAAGGAATAAACTCGAAAAAATATGATAAAGATAAAATTTTTATAGTAAATAGTCCTCAAGAGGCTGTTATGCAAATTACAAACTTGGGATTAAATGATAAAGTTACTGTTTTACTAGAGAATGATTTGCCAGATAATTATAATTTATAAGAAAGGATATGAATAAATTATGAAAATTAAAGTTGGAGTATTTTTTGGTGGAAAAAGTGTTGAACATGAAGTTTCTATAATTACTGCTATTCAAGCAATTGAAAACATGGATAAGAACAAATATGATATTGTTCCTATATACATTACAAAAGACAATAAAATGTATTGCGGAGATTTAATAGAAGACATATCTAACTATAAAGATATTGATAATTTATTAAAAAATAGTATTCAAGTAGTACTTGCTCAAAAAGATAATAAAGTTGCATTATTAAGATGTAATAAAAAAATTTATAAAAATGATGTATATGATTATATTGATATTGCATTTCCAATTGTGCATGGAACAAATGTTGAGGATGGAACTTTACAGGGATTTTTAAAGATGTTTAATCTTCCATATGTTGGATGTGATGTTATTTCTTCTAGTGTTGGTATGGATAAATATGTATGTAAATGTGTTTTAAAGGATAATGATATTCCAATATTAGATTGCAAATGTATAAAAGCAAAAGACTATAATGAAGATTCAGAAAAAACTATAAAAGAAATTGAAGCTAAATTTTCTTATCCTGTAATAGTTAAACCAATAAATTTAGGTTCTAGCGTGGGAATTAAAATTGCTAAAAATTCAGAAGAATTAAGAGATGCAATAGAAAATGCATTAACTTATTCAAGAAAGATACTTGTTGAAAGAGCAATTAAAAACTTAAAAGAAATCAATTGCTCAGTTGTAGGAGATTATGAATCTGCAAAAGCATCTGAATGTGAGGAACCAGTTAAAACAGATGAGATATTGAGCTATAAAGATAAATACATATCTGGAGGAAAAAAGACAGGTGCTATGAAATCTATGAATGCTTCAGTATTAAGACTTCCTGCAAATATAGGCAAAAAAGTTAAAGAAAGAATACAAGAATTAGCATTAGAGACTTTCGATATTTTAGGTTGTTCAGGTGTTATTCGTATAGATTTTATGATTGATAATGATACAAATGAAATATTTGTAAATGAGGTAAATACAATTCCTGGCTCATTATCATTCCATTTATGGAAAGCAACAGATTTAAATTATACAAAGCTATTAGATGAATTAATAGACCTTGCTTTAAAAAGAAACAGAGAAGAACAAAATATAACATATTCTTTTGATAGCAATATACTATCAGGCATATCTATGAAGAGCTTAAAAGGTGGCGCTAAATTAAAATAGATTTTAGTTGTGAGAAAATTAAATGATGAAAAATAATGTTGGCTAGATAAAAAATAGTCATAACAGAATATTATAACAACAATATTTTCTTATGATGAAAATGCAAAATCTGATAATAACAAAGGTTTCCTTCTAAAATCAAATTAGTAAAAATTATATATTTTCAAATATTTAAAAGATGAAATGTAAAGAATAATAGCAATTTCATCTTTTTTGATTTTATAATAACAAATTAAAATTTAAAAATTTAGTATATACTTAAAAGGTTGCGATTTTAATGGAAAAATTTTGAATTTTATGATACAGTATGAACTAATAAAAGAAAAATTTAATTTGGTAACAGCTGTTACCAAATTAGAAAGAAGGTAAAATGGATAATAAAATAGATATTAATAAATATAAATCATTATTAGAAAATATTAAACAAGAAGTATTAAATGCACAATATAAAGCAATTTATGCAGTTAACAAAGAATTAATGTTTATGTATTGGCATATTGGAAAAATTATTTTAGAGAATACTCAATGGGGAAATAAATTTATAGATAATTTATCAATGGATTTAAAAATGGAGTTTCCTGAAATAAAAGGATTTTCAGTAAGAAATTTAAAGTATATGAGGAAGTTTGCAGAAGAATATCCAGATTTTGAATTTGTGCAAGAGGTTCTTGCACAAATTACATGGTATCATAATATTATTTTAATGGATAAAATAGATGATATTGAAGAAAGAAAATGGTATATAAAAGAAATTGTACAAAATGGTTGGTCTTCAAATATGTTAAAAATGCAAATTAATGGAAGGGTTTATGAGAGACAAGCCTTAGCAGAAAAAATAACAAATTTTGATTTGACATTACCTAGTGTACAAAGTGATTTAGCTACTCAAACTATGAAAGATCCATATTTATTTGATTTTATTTCTATAAAAGGAAAAGTTAAAGAATTACAGATAGAAAATGCAATGATAAATAAAATAAAAGATGTTTTAATAGAGTTAGGAAAAGGATTTGCATTTGTTGGAAGTGAGTATAAACTAGAGGTTGGAGGAAAAGAGTATTTTATAGATTTACTTTTTTATCATTTAAAATTAAAATGTTATATAGTAGTTGAATTGAAAGCAAGAGAGTTTGAGCCAACTGATGCAGGACAACTTAATTTTTATTTATCGGCAGTAGATGATTTGGTAAAAGATAAAGATGATAATGCAACTATTGGATTATTACTATGTAAAGGAAAAGATAACTTTACAGCAGAATATGCTTTAAAAGATATAAATAAGCCTATTGGAGTTAGCGAATATAAACTACTAGAAGATATGCCTGAATATTTACAATCTCAATTACCTAGAGCAGAAGATATTGAATTGCACATAAAAGATATTGAGGAATTTGAAAAAAATGAAGATGAAGAAAATAATTAATAGATAAAAATTTAAGTGATAAAGAAAAAGTGATATTTTCGCTTATAGTATTTTTAAGTCAAGAAAAACAAAACTCTTATTAATGCAACTACTGCACAGATGGAAATTTGTGTGGTAGTTGTATTTTATATATAAAAAAGTTATATAGGTTTTTAAAGATATTTAAGCAAATTAAAATGTAAAATTTAATATATTTAGCTTACTAGAAAATTTTAATTCAACATTTTTGTTGAAAAATGAGCAAAATCATGATATAAATAGTAAAAAGTAAAGTTAGGGATGTTGATAATGTTAGATTTAAAAACTAGAAAACACGTAGTAGATTTATTTAATAAAGGTGTTAAGCTTGAATTAATAGCAGATGAGTTTGGAACTTCAGTGGAAGAACTTGAAAAAAGTATAATTGAAAGTAGAAAAACAGTAACTGATGAAAATTTTGAACGAGCATTAAAATCTTCTAAAAATAAATCCAATAGGCCTACATCTGTGAGTAAAATGAATATCATTAGAAACAGATATTTAAAAGCGATGGAAGCTGATACTTCTGTAAAAGCAGCATTAAAACCAACAAATTTGCCTGAGCAAATGAAAGAAAGTGATGATGTTTTTAAAAGAGCTGTAGGTATTATTTCAGATTATCAAAATTCACCAAAAGAAGAAAAAGGTAAAAAATATTTTGAATTTATTGAGTTATTGAAAACAGCTAAAGATTTACCTTTTACAATAGAGCAATCCCAAACATATTTAAAATTTTTAAATATGTGTGAATCATCAGATGTATATTTTTCTATTAAAGGAAAGAAAAAACAAACTTTACAAGATACTAAAAGATTTTTAATTTCTAAATTGTGTGATGCAGCTGAAAAAAGAGCAGAAGAAACAATGTCTACAGATGAATTAAAAAAGATATCAATAGCACTAACTTCGAACTTAGAAAGATACAGCCCTGCAATCACATCTGCACAAAATAAAATTGATTCAAAAATTACTAAGATAGTAACTGAAAAGGCTATATATAAATTAAGATATGATGTATCTGACGAAATTAAGAAAATAATAACTGATATTGCTGATGGAAATTTGGATGTTTCTGAAGCACAAAAAATAATTCAGCAAGAAGCAGAGAAAAAATATAGAAAATTACCTGAAAGTAATTTTAAAGGTTCGTTAGAACAGCAGAGAGAACAAGTTATTATGCAAATAAGAGCAATATTAACAGATAGACCAAAAGAATTTCCAATTAGATTACCCCAAAAAGCAATTGAACAATTAGATTTATTAACTGATAATATTAACCATAATCAAAGTGTTTCTACCGTTGTTAAGAACTTGTATAATAGCGGAAGAATAGAGATAGCTAAACAGCTTGTGGATACTGAAATAAAAAGAAAAAATGATTACATGTTTTATAGAGGTTTAAAAAGAGAGATTATATTTCATGAAGTTGGAGAAATGGTTTTGGATTATATTAATAATCCACATTCTATAGAAGAGGATAATACTTTTATTGATTTATTAGAACAAAGATTAAGAGCTGAAAAAATTAGTTTAAGTTCTATTAGTATAGGTCAAAACGTAAATACAGGTAGAAAAATATCTTTAGCTGATATATGGTATGAAGTGCCTAAAAAATTTAAATAAAAATTTTAAAAATTATTGAAAAAAAACTAGACATTGTCTAAATTTTATGTGATAATGAATTAGTAGAAATTATATATATGATAATAAATATTTTATGAATACTTAAAAATGTAGTAGATATTTTAATGAATCATGAATAATATTTATTATTATGCTAATTAAAATATAAAAGGAGGAAGAAATATGGCAATTGGATCATTAGTAGTAGGTATTATATCTATACTTTGCTGGTTAGGATCATCACTTGTTGTTCCTGGAGTAATAGGTATTATATTAGGTATTATAGGTATTGTACTTGCTGTTATGGCAAAGAAACAAGCCGCTTCTGGAATGGCAACAGCAGGTCTTGTATTATCAATAATAGGCCTTATACTTAATGGTATAGGATTAGTTGCTTGTGTTGGTTGCGTTGCATGTGCAACTGCAATGGCTTAAGAATAGGCTGAGAATAAGAGTTGCTGGTAAATAATAAAGGTTTACCAGCTTTCATTTTATATAAGAAGAAATAATTTTAATATACATAAAGGAGAAAATATATGCTACCCTGGGTAAATATTCTTAGAAAACAAATTGGATTATATGGTGTATGGATTGGTATTGGACTAATTATAGGCTCTTTAGTTGTAGTATTTTATTTTTCAAAATTTTACGAAATAAAAAGAGATGATGTAATATATTCAATTTTATTTGGAGTTATTGGATTAATGATTGGTGCAAAACTTTTATCAATTATAACTTTAATTCCAAGAGCAATAGCAAAATTCCCTCAACTTGGATTAAAAGATACCTTTATTGCATTGATCCAAAGTTCTGGATTTGTATTTTATGGGGGATTAATTGGAGGAATTTTAGGAATATATATATATTCAAAGATGTATAAAATTCCTTTTGATAAATTGCTTATGATTATAGTACCAGCAATACCTTTAGTTCATTCTTTTGGTAGAATAGGATGTTTATTTGCAGGCTGCTGTTATGGTATGGAATACAATGGCTTTGGAAGTATTACTTTTTCAAATACGCCTTTTGCACCAATAGGTATACCTTTATTTCCATCTCAAATAGTTGAAAGTATTTGCAATTTTATAATTTTCTTGATAATTTTAATTACATATAAAAAATTTAATAATACTTATAAATCAATAGGATTATATTGTATTTCCTATAGTATAGTAAGGTTTACTTTAGAATTTTTTAGAGGAGATATAGTTCGAGGATTTATACTAAATATATCTACATCACAATGGATTAGTATAGTTTTATTTATAATAGGAATAAGTTTATTTATATATGAATATAAAAGAAAAAAAGTCGAAAACACATAAGAGGAGAAATTTATGATAAATAATAATGATGAACGATACAGAAAACTTGAGCAAAATCTAGATAAAATTTTTCAAAAAGAAAAGGCACAAAAAGAAGCAGAAAGAATAAGAAAAATTGAAGAAAGCCAAGTAAAAGAATTTGATAAGGATGAATTTATATATGAGCTACAAGGTGAAATAAAAGTATTAGATGAACGAGAAAAAAAGATAGAGCAAATGAGTAGTTCTTCTGATGAGCCTACAGAGCCATTATATCCAGAAGAATTAGATAATTTTACTTTAGAAACTGTATATATTGCATTACTTTATGGTACGCCAAATGCTATATCTAAATATTATTTTGAAAAAGATTTATGTTTCTTTTCTAGTGCTATAATATTGAATCTTTATAAAAGTGTTATTTTTAAAGAAGGTGAGAAAAGTGCACCTCCACAGTTAAAGGAAGGCTTTAATTTCCCAAAAACAATAGCAGAACTATATGATTTAAAATGTAAAATGAAAGATGCACCTTTATATAAAAAATACGATTTTGAAGTTATATATAGAGAACTTAAAAAACTTTTTATATTAAAACAAAATTATATAAAAGCACCTACTAAAAAAATACAAGATAAAATACTAGAAATAAAAAGTTATAATAGATATAAAGACATGACTGCAGAAGAAGTTGAAGATGCAATTAAGCAGATAAATGTTACTAATAGATTAAGCCAAACAGTACTAAATAAAAATATTGCTGAGTTTTGGCTAGATGAAAAAAATGAATTAAGAGAAGGAATTCCAACTCCTTTCCCAATATTAACATCAGTATTTAAAGGATTTAGAAAAGGTGAAATAATGTCATATGCAATGCCATCTAATGCTGGTAAAAGTAGATTTACTGTTAATCTTGCATGTAGTATTGCATTTTTACACAAGAAAAAGGTTTTAGTTATTTCAAATGAAATGACAGAAGATAAAATGAGACTTTGCTTATTAACTACAATTTTAAATAATCCAGAATTTCAAAAACTTCATGGTCAAATTATAAGAAAAAATGAAGGTGAATTATTGGAGTTTAAATTTAAGGCAGATGACCCTGATAATGTAGAATTAGATGAACAAGGTTTCATTAAAAGACTGGAAAACGAAACACAAGAACAATTTGTTCAAAGATTACAAAAAATTTCAACTGAATTTAATAAAATAATTGAAGTTACAAAATGGGTTAATGAGCAAGTTGATAATTCTGTATATTTTGTTCATCTTAGCGAATATACTAATAATGATTTACATGAAGTAATAGCTAATTATATGTATAAAGATGGAATTGAATATGTATTTTACGATACTTTAAAAACAGATGTTAATAATATTGGAATTGCAGAAGAATTAAAAAGAACTGCTACTTTACTTTCTGAGTTAACACAAAAATTTAATATTTTTATAGGTGCATCAATTCAGTTATTAGAAAATAGTACATCACCTATTAATTTAACTATAAATGATTTATCAGTAAGTAAAAATGTAAAAGAAGTTTTTGATACTTTATCATTATTTAAGCAAATTCATAGAAAAAATTATGCAGAATATGAGTATTCCTCAACAGATAGATTTCTAGATTGCAAAGATTTGGAAGATTATAGTGATCCTGATGAAAGATATTATGTTTGCGTTGTTGATAAAAATAGGGCAGGTGCTAAGCCAAAACTATTATTTAGATTAAATCTAGCATATAATGAATGGCAAGAGTTAGGATATGTCAGAATAAAAGAAAAATTTGATACAATTCAAGAATAAGTAACTTTTCTCCTTCTATTTATATATTATAAGTAGGAGGAGATTTTTTTATGAGATATTATATTTCTATTGAAGCCAGAAATTACTTAAATAATTTTTTTGAAATATTGCAACATATGGAAAAAAAGATGTTTGAACCTAGACCAACAGATAATCTAACAGTATATTTTATAAAATGTATGATTCCACACCATCAAGCAGCTATTTATATGTGCGAAAATTTATTAGAACATACTAGATATGAGCCTTTAGAAAATATTGCTAGAAACATAATAGAAGTACAAACACATGGCATTGAACAAATGGAAGAAATTAGTAGGACTACAGCAAATTTTAAAAATTCAAAAGAAGACATAGACAAATATATAATGAAATATTTATCAATAACTAAGAATATGATTTATCGTATGAGCAATAGCTTAAGATCAAATAATATAAATTTAGATTTTATTAGTGAAATGATTCCACATCATGAAGGTGCAATTCAGATGTGCCAAAATCTATTAGAATATTGTATTGATCCTAGGTTGAAAGCAGTTGCTAAATCAATAATATTAGAACAAAGCAGAGGAGTAGAACAATTAAAAGAATTAAAAAATAAGTTAAAATAAAAAAGGTGCACCTCAATTTAGTAGAGGTGCATTTTTTTAATAATTTAAAATTTAACTTTTTACCGCTTCTATAATTTCTTCTGGAAGAAATTTTGATACATCAGCATTATTTTGTAATAAATCCATAATCATTGTAGAGTTGATTGGGCCAACTTCGCCAGCTCTTATATATATAGTATCTATATTTGATAATTCTTTATTAAAAGTTGCAAGTGTTTCTTCGAAATCGTAATCCATGCCATTTCTAATTCCTCTAATTAAAAAAGTTGAATTATATTTCATTGCTGTTTCTACAGATAGATTATCATAAGATATTACTTCAACATTTGTTAGACCTTCTCTTTTTAAAACGCGTTTTATTGCTTCAAGCATTTTTTCTGTATTAAATCTTCTTTCTTTAGTAGGGTTTATACCAATACCTATAATTACTTTATCAAATAATTGTGCTGAAATTTTAACAACATGTAAATGACCTTTTGTAAACGGATCAAAACTTCCCGCATAAAAACCTATGTTTTCCATAAATATTACCTTCCTTTATTAATTATTTGCAAGAGGATTATTCTCAACTGCATTTCTTATTTGTTCATTATCAACATGAGTATAGATTTCTGTTGTTGAAATACTTTCATGCCCTAATAGTTCTTGAAGAGCACGAATATCAACATTGCCATATTTATACATTAATGTGGCTGCTGTATGTCTTAATTTATGTACAGAATATTTATTTGGGTCAATACCTGCGAATTGTAATTCTTGTTTTACTATATATTGGACAGCTCTATTACTAATTCTTTTTCGTTGTTCACTTAGGAATAAAGCATCTTTTGAATTGAATTTTACACCTTCTTTTGGCCTATCATTCAAATATGCATTAATTGCTTTTATACATGCTTTGTTTAAGTATATTGTACGTTCTTTGTTGCCTTTACCTATAACATTAAGTTTATTTTCTGAAAAATCTATGTCTTTAATATTTATTCCAACAAGTTCAGATAAACGCATTCCACAATTTAAAAATAAAGTAATAATAGCAAAATTTCTACTAGAATTATCATGATTACCATGTGAAGATGGTAGAGGATTTTGGGATACTTTTAAAAGTTCTTGACTTTGTTCTAAACTTAGATATTTAGGTAGTCTTTTACCTAATTTAGGTGTTTCTAAATCAGTACTTGGATTATTAGGTATTTTTTTTGTTTTATTACAAAGATAATTAAAAAATACACGAATACTAGCTACTTTTCTGGCTAATGTTGCAGGCTTACTATGAAATGTATCTTTCATGTAACCAAGGAAAGCATGAATATCTTCTAATTTTATTTTTGAAATTGTGTCAAGAGTTAAATCATTTGTTTTAATATTTGAAAGTCCATATTCATCATCCATTTTATCCATTCCAAATTTATATTTTATAAATTTAAGAAAATGATTTATATCATAATTGTATTCTTTCATTGTATTTGGAGATTTATTCAATATTGTTGCAGAGTAATCTAAAAAATCATTTAAAAAATCTGGGTTATCATCACGATTAATCATAAGTTTCACCTCTTTTAAAAGAATTATAATATTAAATTATTGCTTTTTCAATTATTTATAATCTGATTATTTTAAATAATTTAAAAATATAATATAATATTAAAATAAGAAAAATATACGTATGAAAAATGATTGCATAGAAAAGCATTTTATAAGGAGGAATATTTTGAGTTATATACAGTTTAAAGATGTTAATAAACAATATAAAATGGGCGAAGTTACAATTAATGCACTTAATAATACTAATTTTGAAATTGATAAAGGGGAACTAGTAGTTATAGTTGGACCTAGTGGTGCAGGTAAGACAACTACTCTTAATATTCTTGGAGGAATGGATATTGCAACTTCTGGTAGAGTAATTGTAGATGAAAAAGAAATAACAAAGTTAAATAATAAACAATTAATAAAATATAGAAGAAATGATATAGGATTTGTTTTTCAATTTTACAATTTAGTTCAAAATTTAACAGCCAAAGAAAATGTTGAACTAGCAACACAAATATGCAGTAATGCTTTAGATGTAGATGAAATACTTAAAAAGGTTGGATTACAAAAGAGAAAAGATAATTTTCCTTCTCAACTTTCAGGTGGTGAACAACAAAGAGTTGCAATTGCTAGAGCCATTGCCAAAAATCCTAAACTTTTATTATGTGATGAACCTACAGGAGCACTTGACTATAAAACAGGAAAAAGTATTTTAAAATTATTACAAGATATGGCAAGAGACGAAAAAATGACTGTATTAATTATTACACATAATACTGCAATAGCTCCAATGGCAGATAAAGTAATCCGCTTCAAAAATGGAACTGTAGAAAATGTTGAGATTAATAAAACTCCTGTTTCTATTGATAATATTGAGTGGTAAACTATGAGAGGAAATTTATGAAAAAATCTTTATGGAAAAATAATTTTAAAGAAATATTAAAAACCAGAAGAAGATTTATATCAATCTTAGTTATGGCTTTTTTAGGTGTGGGATTTTTTTCAGGATTAGTTGCCACAGGACCAGATATGCAGGAAAGTCTAGATAGATATGCTGATAGTAGCCATTTATTTGATATTGAGATATTATCTACTTTAGGATTAACAGATGAAGATATTGAAAAAATAAAAAATGTTGAAGGTATAGAGAATGCTGTAGGGGTTCAAACATTAGATTCTATAGCTATGGTAGATGAATCTGAAGAAGTTGTAAAGATTATTGAATATAATGAAAATTCTAATATGCCTGCACTTGTTGATGGAAGATTGCCAGAGAAATCAGATGAATGTCTGCTTGATAGAGCTTATACTATTTTTGATGAAACAACAAATTATATAGGAAAAAAAGTTATAATAGAAAATAATGAAGTCGATTCTGAGGATAATCCTATAATTACTCAGAAAGAATTTACGATAGTTGGTATCTGTAATTCACCACTATATATTTCAAGTCAAAGAGGAAATACTACTGTTGGTAGTGGAAATATAGGCTTATATATTTATACAAAAGATGATGTACTAGATTTAGATTATTATACTAGTATTTATGCCACAGTTGACGGAGCTACACAGTTACTTACTAATTCAAATGAATATCTTAATAAAGTAAATTCTGCAATTGAAAATGTTGAAAAAATAAAAAATGAAAGAGAAGAAGCTAGATATAATGAATTAGTTGGAGAAGCGGAATCAAAATTGGATGACGCTCAAAAAGAATTTGATTCTAAAAAATCTGAAGTTGATGAGAAATTGTTAGATGCAGAACAACAGATTAATAATGGAAAAAATGAATTAGAAAAATCAGAAGAAAAAATAAAATCTTCTGAAAATGAACTAAGTAGAAAAGAAAAACAAGTAAATAAACAATTTGATGAAGCTCAAAAAATAATTGACAATGGAAGACAAGAGTTAGAAAATGGCAGACAACAATTACAAGCTTCTAAAGAAGAATTTGATTCAAAAAAATCTGAAGCAGAAGCTGGAATTGTTGAATTAGATAAAGGTATTCAGCAAGCAAAAGATACTTTAACTAATTTGCAAGCACAAAAAGAAGAATTAGTAAAAAATGGAGCAGATACATCAAGTATTGATGCAATAATAGATCAAACTCAAAATACAATTAATGATTTAATTAATAAAAAATCTTCTATAGAAAATGAAATTAACAATGCAGAATTACAAATAAACAATAGTGAAAATCAAATACTAAAATCTCAAACTGAATTAGATAATAATCAAAAAGCATTGAATGATGAAAAAAATGAGGCTAATTCTCAATTTAAAAAAGCCAGAGAAGAAATAAAAAAAGGAAAAGAGCAAATAGAATCTGGAAAAATAGAATTAGAACAAAAAGAACAAGAGTTCGAAGATGCTAAGGAAGAAGCAAACAGTGAAATTTCAAATGCTCAAAAAGAATTAGATGATGCTAAAGAAAAGATTAAACAAATAGAAAAAGCAAAATGGTACATATTTGATAGAACAGATAATACTGGGTATACAAATATTTTAGATGCAATAAAAACAATATCAAATATTTCTAAAATGTTTCCTATTATTTTTTACTTAATAGCAATACTTATAAGTCTTACATCTATGACTAGAATGGTTGAAGAAGAAAGAGTGGAAATAGGAACATTAAAAGCATTAGGATATACTAATCTACAAATAGTTACTAAATATATAATTTATGCATTGCTAGCTTGTATGATAGGCGGAATTCTTGGAATGACAGTTGGATTTTATTTGATACCAAATATTATTTGGAACATTTATTCATTATTATATGCATTGCCAAAATTCTATTCTGTATATAGATTTGATATAGGTTTCCTAGGACTAATAATTGCATTTATTTGCATAGGAGGAGCAACACTTATAGTTACTTCAAAAGAATTAAAAAGTATGCCTTCTGCATTGATGAGACCTAAAGCACCAAAGAATGGCAAGAAAATTTTATTAGAAAAGATACCTTTTATATGGAAAAAATTCAATTTTTCAAAAAAAATTACTGCTAGAAACATTTTTAGATATAAAAAGAGAGCTATTATGACAATTATAGGAATTGCTGGTTGCACAGGTCTGATGCTTACAGGCTTTGGAATAAAAGATTCTGTAAAAGATATTCCTGAATCACAATTTGGAAAAGTTTTTAAATATGAAACAATGATTTCACTTTCTAATGTAGATTCGTTAGGACAAGTTAAAGAATTACTAAACTCTAATGATTTGGTAGAAAATTATTCAGAAATTTCGGCAACTGCTGGAAGCTTACAAAAAAATGATTCTAAGTATGATGTAGTAATTTTTGTTCCTGAAAATAATGATTCATTTTACCAGGTATGTTCATTAAATAAAGTTGATAATAAAAATGATAAAATAAATCTTTCTGATGATGGAATTGTTATAACAGATAAAATTGCAGAATTATTAGACGTATCTGAGGGAGATACTGTTACTTTAATAGATGCAAATAATATAGAGTATGAATTTAAAGTAGAAGCTATTGCAGAAAATTATGTTTCTCATTATGTTTATATGTCAAAGAACTTGTATGAGCAAGAAATAAAGAGATTTGAAACTAATACAGTTTTAGCTAATACAAATAACATGAGTAAAGAAGAAAAAAATACTTTTTCAGAAGACCTATTAAATATTGATGGAGTCGGAAGTGTGTCTATGATTTCTGATACTATTGATACAATAGATGATATGCTAAATTCTTTAAATTATGTTGTAATTATATTAATTGTTGCATCAGCATTATTAGATTTTGTAGTTTTATACAATCTTGCTAATATTAACATAGGAGAAAGGCAAAGAGAGATTGCAACTTTGAAAGTGCTAGGTTTTTATGATAAAGAAGTTGACAATTACATAAATAAAGAAAATGTTATATTTACTGTTGTAGGTATATTATTAGGACTAGTTTTTGGATATTTTTTGACCGAAGCAATTGTTGTTACAGTTGAAATAGAATCTTTAAGATTTATTAGAAGAATATTGCCTATTAGTTATTTGTATGCAATTGCTATAACTGCATTATTTTCAATTGTAGTAAATTATATTATTCATTTTGTATTAAAGAAAATAGATATGATAGAAAGTTTAAAGAGTGTAGAATAATGAAAATAATTATTGATTCTAGAATGAGAAAACAAGAAAAAGAATATTTATCAAATTTTGGAGAGCTTATTGAAATATTTCCTCAAGAATCAGTTTATGAGGAAATATCTGCTCATCCTGATATATTTTTTTGTAAATTAGATAATACCATTTTTAGAACTCCAAATTTAGATATGGATATTGGCATAGTTGGAAAAGAAGCGGTTGGATATAAGTATCCAGAAGATGTAAAGTACAATATTGGTCAAATAGGAAATTTTGTAATTCATAATTTTAAGTATACTGATAAAAAAATATTAGATTATATACATGAAAAAAATTTGGAAAAAATAAATGTAAAACAGGGTTATGCCAATTGTTCAATTAGCACTATTTCAAATAATGCTTGCATAACTTCTGATGATGGTATATATAAACAGATAAGAAATAGAAATATTGATTGTCTATATGTTAATTCTAATAATATATTTTTACTAAATAAGAATGGAATACCAACACAAATGGGAGGCTTTATCGGAGGGGCAACTTGTGTAATTGAGGATAAATTCATATTATTTGGTGATATAGATTATTTACAGCAAAAAGAGGAGCTTTTAGAATTTTTAAAAAAATATAATTTGCAGCTTGTATGTTTTAAAAATTTAAAAATATATGATTATGGCGGAATTCTAGTATATTAAAATTAAAGAATAAATAGTTTAGTTTTAGGGGAATGAATATGGAAGAATTTTTAAAAAATTTGAATACGGTAAAAGAACATAACTATGTAGTAAAATTAAAGACTGAAAATAAGAAAAAAGATGCAAGAATTAAACAAATACAAGATGAATGCAAAAATATAGTAGTACAAGTTACGAAAGAATATAAAGCAGAACTAAACAAGAAAATAACTAATTTGGAAGAAGAAAATAAGAAATTAAAAAATGAAAATAGCTTTTATAAATCTATTTTAGACAAGATTCCTAAATTTATATTACGCATATTTATAGGTAAAAAATCTTTATTAGATAAAGGAGAATAATATGAAGTTTACAAATGATGTAAGAGGAAAGATTGAAGATTTGCTAGAAAGAGGAATAATTAGTAGAAACAATACTCATGAGAGAGCTGAAGATCTTTTATTTAAATATGGAATAATTGCTCTTGTTTTAGCTACATCTGGATTATCATATGCAATGTTAAATTCAAGCAATAAAGATGAGGTAACTATTGCTAAGGTTATAGATTTACCTGAAGATGAATATAATGGAAAAATTCCAGTAGTACATTTAGATTCAAAAGGAAATGAAGAATATACAACTATGATTCCAGAGGGAGAAATGGTAGTTGCACTAAACGAAATAGATCCTCTTAGATTTGATAAAATGATACCTATTATAACTTCTGATGGAGAAGCAAGTGTTAGTACAAAATACTTAGAAGCTGTAACTACAATTCCAAATACATATTTAAAAAAATATAATGAAATATATGAGGTTTTTTCTCAAAAAGAAGTACAACTTAGAAAAGAGCCTCAATTAGAAGATGATGTTCAAGAAAATATTGGAGAAGGAGAATTTATATTAGGAGCATCTGAACCTATCTTTGTAGAAGACAATGAGGTTCCTTGGATTAAATGCTTATATGTTTCTGGAGACGGTACAATAGAAGAAGGATATGCAGATTTTGATTCATTACGAAAAGTTAGAAATGTTAAGAAAACAGCATATGAAAGAGCTGTTGAATCAGTTTCTTCAAAATTGAAAAGAGTTGTAGATACTTCAAAAGATGGTGTTAATTTTTTAAGATTAAGAAATACTCCAGGAGTTGAAGAAGATAATATTATTCTAACTATTCCTAATGGTTCTGTTGTTTCTTTAATTAATAGTAAAGAAGAACAAGGTAATTGGGTACAAGTTCAATATAATGATGGTTCTGGAAAAGTTATTAAGGGCTGGGTATCAAAAAATTATTTAATGCCATATACTGAAAAGGAGATGATGGTTAGCAAGAAGCTAAAAACATTTTTGAATTTAAGAGAAGAGCCTTCTATTAGTTCAGATGTAGTTGCTAAAATTCAAAAAGGAACAAAACTTAAAATTGCAGATGTAGATTTAGAACATACTAAAACTGCAGATAATATAACTTGGGTAAAAGTAAGATTAAATGATAAGGTTGAAGGATATGTATCAAATGAATATTTAGTTGACATAGATGAAAAGGAAAAGGATAATAAAACGTTTTTTGATTTTGCTAGTAAATTCTTTTCAGGTAAAGCAGATGGTTCTGATAACATTGTGGAGAATATAAAGAAGAATCCTATGGTTAATAAAAGCGGTAATGTTATAGGAATTGATTCGAGAGATATTACGGGAGAGCAGTTGGAAGATTTGATAGAAGCGGGAATACCAAAATCTATAAATGGAGGTTCTATAAATACAGAAGATATATCTGGAAAAATTGGATTTGTATATATAAGACTTGGGGTTAGTGCTACGTCTTCAAAAGATCTAAAAATATTAGACAGTCAATTTGAAGAGACAAAACAGCAAATAGAAACATGTGAAAAATTAGGCATACCTTATGGATTATATTATTATTCTACGTCAATTGATGAAAAGGAAGCTAAACAAGAAGCTAGCCGTATAAAGAAATCATTTAACGAGGTTTTAGAAGGTGCACAATATAATGTTTTACCATTTGCGATTGATGTTGAATTATCAGACAATTTCCAAAATGATAGACAATATGGAAATGATGTTACTAAAGCTAAAGCAACTTTAGCCAAAGAAATAAAGAATACTGTTGGAGAAAGTATTTTGTATGTTCAAGGAAGAACGTTTATAGATGGTAGTAGTGAAAAAATTTTTGATTTAGAAAAATATTGTGATATGGTAGGAAAAGATGTTAAAGTTTGGTTCCCAATAGCAAGAAATTCTGATGGAAGTGAAAGTGGAATTGGAGTAGACTATATGAATACTGCAGATGAAAGAACAGGGGGAGTTATATTAAAACAAACAATATTAGATTGCTATTTAAATGATAAAAAAGGAAACCTAATACCATCAGCTGTAGATATAGATTTTACTACTGAAGAAAAGTTTCTAGAATTACTTGATTATGCCGAAAAAGGAAAAAGCTCAAAAATTCTAGGTTTAGATAGATAGAGTATAAGCTTAGAAGCTAAAAAATAATACTTATAAGGTAATGATTGCTGTAATTTTGCAAATAAAACAAAGAATTAGGAGAAAAAATGATAGTATCTAAACCGTATATTACCAAAAAAGACAATAAAATAAGGGTAAATGTTGATATAGAAAGTGACAATCCAATAAAAACGATTTGGTATGAATGTGACAGCAAATATGAAAAATATGTATGCACAGAAAAAAATGATGGATTTATTGTAACTTTATTATTGTATGCAATGCAGAAAAAAGAAGATATTATATCTAAACAGGATATTTCAGAAAAATTGTATTATCAAATTACCAATTTTTTGATACCTACAGTTTCAAAACATATAGACATATATAATTCAATAAAAATTGAAGCTAATTTGAGTAACGAAGTTTTAGAAAGTAAAGGGCTAGTAGGAACAGGATTTTCAGGTGGAGCGGATTCTTTTTATACTGTTTTAAATAATAAAGATAAGAAAACAGTAGATTATAATGTTAATTGCTTAACATATTTTAATGTTGGCGGAAATGGAAGCTATGGAGGCGAAAAAGCTAGAAAGTTATTTAAAGAAAGAGTAGAAAGAATAGAAAATTTTGCAAAAGAACATAATTGTGAATTCTTATATGTAGATTCTAATATTAATGAATTCTTGAATATGCCTCATATAGCAACACATTCTTTTAGACAAATGGCAGTTCCATTAATTTTTCAAAAAATGTTTAGAATATATTATTATTCCAGCGGATATTCTTTTAATGAATTTACAATAAAAGAAAATGTTGCTCAATATGATTTACTAAATGTGCATTGTTTTTCTAACGAAAATGTCAATTTTTATTCAGTCGGAGGAGAGAATACAAGATTAGAGAAAATAAAAGTAATATCAAATTATGAAGAGACTTATAAAAATTTAAATGTATGTACTGTTAATGAAAAGAATTGTAGCAGATGTGAAAAATGTATCAGAACAATGCTAGCTCTATATTCTATTGATAAATTGGATTTATATAAAAAAGTTTTTGATGTGGAAGATTTTTATAAACATTTTAAGAAAAGATGTTCAAACCTTATAGTATATAGAAAAAATAATGAGTATAAGGAGATAAAAAGAGAATTAAAAAAGAATCATAAGAAAATTCCTCTTATATCTATTTTTATAGGTTATGCAAGAGTTTTAAAAAAATGGTTGAAAACAAACAAAAAAGCTAAAAGAAAATGAGATAAAACATGTTTTAAACCCTAAAGAACTAATTATTAACAGATGCACTAAAAGTAGAAAATATTAAAATTTATGCAAATATCGAATAGAATTACATTTAGGAGGCTATTTGAAGAGCAATAAATTTGAATATTTACGTAAAATGTTGTATAATTAATATACAATATTTTATTAAGAAAGTGAGGATGATAACATGTTAGAGACTTTGGGTTTGGTTGGTTTGGCTATCGTAGTCTTCCTTTTTGGAGTTGTGATCCTTTTCGGGATTTGCCTCTTGTGGAAGTTCATTCGGCCCATTCTCTGGATCCTTGGCGTTCTGGTCCTGATCATTCTTGTGCTGGGACTCATCTTCAACCCGCAGGGCTTCGCGACGTTTGGTTATTTTGGACTTGCCGCGATCTGCCTGCTGGCAGCATGGGCGATGTTCAAGATTATTAAGGCTCTGCTCTAGGGTGGAAGTGGCGGTTGCATTGAAAGATATGCATCGCCCTTTTTTTTTGCAAAAAATAAAAAAGACCTTTTTACTAGAATATATTGATTTTTCCGCCTTTTTTTGATATAATTAGCAAGGATTGGTAAAAAATAAATTTATTGGGGGAGAGATTGTATGAAATCAAAAAGAATTATTTCATTTATGGCAGTAATAACACTTTTAGCATTACAATTTTCATGGATTACTTTTGTTATGCCAAAAGCTTCTTATGCTGCTGATCAACTTGAAACAACAAGTTACACAAACATTTCTACAAAATACTTTTACAATCAATTAACAGATGATGCAAAAGTATTTTATCATGTAATGGAAGAAATGAATGCAAATGGCGATCTTAAAAAAGGGAATGCTTCAAGAGAAATAAAAGAAAATGAATTATCAGGATTACAACAAAAATTAGATGAATTTGCTAATGGTTCTCAAGATTTATTAAATTCAATGGGAGCTGCAAGAGATGCTTTTGTTGCTGACAATCCAAACATTTTCTATGTTGATTTTGATTATTTCACAATGAGAGTAAACCAAATACAAGGTGTAAAACATTTGTATGTTGGAACAGGTAGAAGTGATAATTATATCAATAAAGAATTTTTAAGACCAGACGGAAGTATTGATTCAGAAAAAATCGATACTGCAATTAATACAGTTGATAGTAAAATTAATGAAATTGTATTAAAGGCTAAAGCATTAGAAGGAAACTTACAAGCAGGTCAAGACTTAACAGAACAACAAGTAAAATTAGTTCATAATGAGGTTATAAAAGCTACTAAATATACATATGAACATCAAACACAACATCCATATACTATTAGAACAACATATGGTGTATTTGGATTAGAAGAAGGAAATGCTGTTTGTGCTGGTATGGCAAAATCTTTAAAAGTATGTTTAGATAGATTAAATATACCTTGCGTATTAGTTCAAGGTATTTATAGAGTTTCTGAAAATCAACCAGAAGAGCATATGTGGGCATATGTTCAATTAAGTGATGACAAATGGTATGCTGTAGATCCTACTTTTGATAATACAGATGAACTAGATGATCAAGATGAAGAAATAATAGGTGCAAAATATTTCTTAGTTGGTGCAGATAGAATGTACAAACATGTTCCAACAGGAATTATGTCAGCATCTAACTTTGAATTTACATATCCAGAATTAGAAGTTTCTAGTGGTAAATTTGATGTAATATTTGATGAAGGACCATTAAAAGTTGAATTAGATGATGAAAGTTATGATCAACAAACATCAGAATCAACTTCTATTTTAAGAATAAGTTATAATGGACATGGATGCCAAAAAGCTATTGAAGAAGATGGAAAATATATTCTTGTAAACTTTTATCAAGAAGGTAAAGATGGTGAAGTTAGAAGTTCAGGTTGGTCATATCCAAGACCTGATATTTATGAAAATTCAGGACAACATGATACAGAAAATTGGCTAGAAATGATGGTAGTGCATGTAAGTTATTTACAAGTTGCAGTAACTGATATTGCACCAGCTCCAAAGAAAAATACATCAGATTTAGAAGAAATAGTTAAACAAACAACATATCTTGGAACAGAAGAATCACTTATTTATAAAACAGATATATTATATAATCCAAACGGAATGTATGTTGCTCCACCTTATGTAGAAAGAGCAACACCAAGTGTAAGTAGTGTTCAATATATTGGAAAAACATATCCTGTTACTATAGAATATGATGATATATTAGTACCAGATGATAGTGGAGAAGCTCCATCAGTAAGTGTTATGATATATGAACCATTAACACAAACATATAGAGATGCTTCAGAAAAAATTTCTGTTGGCGATGAGTCACATCCTAGATTACAATATAAAATAACAGACTTTAAGTTTGATGGAACAAATACATTTACATTTAACTTTACACCTAGCGAAATGTGGGCAGATGATACTGTATATTATATTTTCGATTTTAAAGGATTAGTTGGTAGTTATAGTAATAAAAAACCATTATCTACAATTTATCAATGTGCACATACATGTTCAGCATATGCATATACAGCACAAGGATTTAATTTAAATGTTTATGGAAAACCAGTTTTAATGGATGACAATATTGATATGTCTCAAATGGGATTAGATGGTGTTAATGATGCACAAATGCAAGAATTAGCAGACATATTAAAACATAGATTAACTCTTGTAACAACTAAAACAACAAAAGCTGAGACAAACGTTATGGAAGACCAATTAGAAGAATACCTTGGAGAAGAAGGTGAAAGCCGTGATGTTATGTCTACAGAAACATATAATATAAACCTTACTCTATGTAAACAACAACAAAAAAATCTAAAAGATGGTATGGGAGTTAGAGTAATGCTTGGATTCCCACAAGGATATGGACCAGATGATGCAGGTGTTACATTTAAAGCATATCATTATAAGAAAAATCCTCAAGGAGAAATTATCGGAGTTGAAGAAATACCATGTACAATTACACCTTTAGGTCTAATTATTGAAGTATATAGCTTCAGCCCATTTACAATTGCAGCTGTAACAGAAACAGCATCTGATAAAGAAGCTGAAGAAAAATCTGTTGTTTTAAACTCAACAGAAGGAGGTAAAGTTTTAGACATTACTTCTGGAAGTGAAGAGAAAACTGCAGATACAATTAATACATTAAAAACTCAAGAAAAGAAACAATTTAAAATTGTTGCAGACCAAGGTTATGAAATTGATGAAATCATGGTTGGAGATGAATCAATAGATTTCTCTGATGATTTGAAAGAATATACTTTAGATGTTAATTACGAAGATTTAGGAGAAGAATCTACTAAAATAGTTAAAGTAGCTTTTGCTGCTGAAAGCGTTCATGAAGCAGAAAAAGAATTAGGAGCAGAAGTTGTTACACAACCAATAGTAAATATGCCATCATTAACATTAACAGCTAAAACTTATAAGGTAGAGCAAGAAACAAAATCAGAAACTACAACATTCCATAAAGGTGATAAATTAGAGGTTACTTTTGCAATATCAGAAGCTTCTAATTTGGGAGATGGAATTAACATTATAGGTGGAAGTTTTAACTATAATGATAAACTTTTAGAATTAGATACAGAAAACGGAGAAGTACTACAAGGACAATCTTCTGAGTGGAAATATACTTATGACACAACTAGCAAAATGTTTACTTCTGATACAATAAATAATGATTTATCTAAAAACTCAACTGATAGTATAATCACATTTAAATTTAAAGTAAAAGATGAAATAGATTTTTCTACACAGGAAAGCATAGAAACATCAGTATCATTGAAAAATATTACTGCAGGAACAGGTAGACAAGGAGAAAATGGTACTGTTAAAATAGCTGATTGTAGTAAGGCAATTACTATTTCAAAAGTAGTTGAAGAAAAATTAGAACTTACAGAAGAAGCTGCAGGAAAACATGTTATATTAGATGAAGAATCAAATATTATTGAAGTACCACTTGGAATGACATATGATGAAGTGGACAAATTATTAAATTGTTCTCAAACTCCAAAATATCATTCTGCTACTGAAAATGCAGATAATTTAGAAAGTCGTACACTTACTCTTGTAACAGATACATCATCAGCAATAGCTACAGGAGATATAGTAACAGTTGGAACTAAAACATGGACATTTTCTGTAAAAGGAGATGTTGATGGAGATGGAAAATTGACTGTAAATGATATAGGTGCAGCTAAAATGCATTATATTGGCAGAACAATTTTAACAGGTGTTTATTTACAAGCTATTGAAAATGATAATGTAGAAGGAATTAGTGTAAACGATATAGGAAGATTGAAGTTAGTATATATTAATAAAATTGAAGATTTATATTCTGATTTAAATAATGAATAGGAGATAAGATGAAAAATAAAATTTTAACATTATTAGCTATTTTCATATTTCTAATTAGTATTATGAGTGTTAATTCTTTTGCTATTATTACTTCAGCTAATGCTAGCTTGTCTGTAGAAAAAAGCAGTTACAATCTTGATGAAGAAGATGAAGTAATAACAGTAACTTTAAGGTTAGATAATTTAAAATCTAATAATGGAATTATTGCATATAGTGCTGTATTAGAATATGATAAAAATAAATTAACATATTTAGATTGCTCTGGTTCAGGTGCATGGCCAGCTCCTTCATATTCAGATGAAAATGGAAAACTAGTTGCAGATAGAGCAAATAATGATTTTTCAGCTGATGGAGAAGTTTTATGTACAATTCGTTTTAAACCAAAATCTGCTGGAGAAAATATTGTAATCAAATTATCAAATATTGAACTTTCAAGCGGTGAAATTGGAGGCGGAGGTTTAAAGCAAATTGATGATGCACAAGTTGCATTTAGCATAAAGTCATCTACACAACCATCAGTACCTGGAGGTGAAGATGATCCTTCAAAGCCATCAAATTCACCTGACCCATCAAATCCAGGATCTGATGAGGATGATAAAAAACCAGACAGTGACACCAATAATGACAATAATGGAAGCAACAAAGTACCAATAAATAGTAGTAAAAATGATAAATCTGATAATAATCCTAATACATCAAAATCTATAATACCAAAATTAGGAGTTAGTACATATATACTTATAACAATTGGAATAGTTTGTATTGTAGCTATAGTATTCTTTGCAAGAATGAAATTATTGGACAGGAAAATAAAAAAAGAAGCTATTAAACATAGTAATGATAAAAAATAATTAATTACTTTAAGAGGTATATAAATAAAGTTATATACCTCTTAATTTTTTACGTTTTAATTACAATTTGGATAAACGTATTACTTTATATAAAAAATGATTGATAAATAAAAATTTATAATATATAATGGCTTTTAGAAAATAGGGGGAAAAGGAATTTTAGACATGGACGCAACCAAAATAAAAAATAAGTTAGTTGAATTTTTAAAACAACCATTTATTTACATTATAATAATTTGTACGATTTTCCAATTTAAAATGTATAGTACAGTAAGAGAATCATTACAAGTTGAAGATAGTAAAACTTATATTGGATATGCATTAAATACAAGCATATTGCGTGGTGAAGTTGATGAAAATAGAACACCAGTATATCCATATTTTATTAAAATAGTAAAAAAACTTTGCGGAGAAGAAAATTTAGCTAATAATGTGGCAAATGCACAAAAAATTTTATTTATAGCAATAGTAATATTATTTTATTTATGTGTTAATTCACTTACCAAAAATAAAATTATAATAAGTTTAGCAACTTTGATATTTGGAATATCACCATCAATTATTTTATGGAATGTAAGTATATTGACAGAGGCAATTTCAATAGCTGAAATGGTAATTTTGGCTTTATTAACAATTAGATACTTAAAAAAGCCATCATATATTTTATCTGGAAGCATTGGCATTATGATTCTGGCAATGATTATGACTAGACCAGCTTTTATATATATTTTACCAATATATTTATTATTCTGGATTTTAAAATTTTTCTTTGATAAAGAGGAGAAAAGAAAAGTTATTGTTGGAATAGTTTCATGTATGATATGTATATGTGCTTTGCTTGGATACTGTACATTAATGAATAACCAATATGGAAAGTTTTCTTTAACAAGAATTTCTAATTTGAATAATGTATTATCTGTTGTTAAAAGTGGTGCTTATAAGAAATCTAGCAATGAGCAAATGGTAAAAGTAATTGATGAAGAATATAGTCAAAATAAAAATATTTGGGAAATCAATGATGTTTTAAATGAAAAATTTACTGAAGAAGAACTAAAAGAATTAACTAAAACTACATTAAAAACTCCAGAACATTTGAAATTTCTGGTTAAAAAAACAATATATGTTGGAACACTAAATATAGGAATAAATTATATTGATAGATCTGGTTTAGCAGAAGATGGTTCTTTTTATAAATTAAGTTATAAAAATATTGAAGAAGTAATACTACCAGTTAATTTTGCTATATTATATGCTATATTGGCATGCAGTATAATTTATTTAATTTTTAATTTGTTTAAATCAAAGAAAATAGATTGGATTGTTGCATTTTTTACAATATTGATTTCTGCAAATATATTAACATTAATTGTAGGTGCTCCAGAAGAGGAACAAAGATTATTTGCAGCGTCTATTCCGTTAGTAATTTTATACATAGCATATATAGCTGAAAAAATTATTGAAAAGAGAAAAAAAGAATGAAGAAATGGTTATATAAATTATTTTTAGAAAAAACTGATGATACTAAATTACAATTTTTTAGATATTTGTTTGTTGGTGGATTTGCAGCAGTTGTTAATATAGGTTCTTTATTTGTATTTACAGAATTTGTACATTTATATTATTTAATTGCAAATGTTTTAGGATTTATATTAGGACTAATAACAAATTATTTATTAAGCAAATGGTTAGTATTTTCAAAGGAGAATACTCTTAATAAAGTTACAGAATTTGTGATTTATGCAATTATTGGAATTATAGGATTAGGCCTAGATACAATTTTTGTATGGATATTTACGACTCTAGGTTTATATTATATGATAAGCAAAATTATATCAACAGGGTTAGTATTTATATGGAATTTTGTTGCAAGAAAACTAATCTATGTAGCAATAGATAAGAAAGGAAGTAAAAAGGAAAATTAAAATGGAAAAAAGAAAGAAAGTAATTATTATTGGTGCTGGACCAGCTGGGTTAACTGCAGCATATGAGTTTTTGGAAAAAAATGGAAAGAAATCATATGATGTTGTAATTTTAGAAGAAAGCCAGGATATAGGTGGAATTTCTAAAACTGTAAAATATAACGGAAATCGTATGGATATTGGTGGACATAGATTTTTCTCAAAAGATGATAGAGTAATGGAATTTTGGTCAAAGTTAATGCCAGTTCAAGGTAAAAATTCTTTTGACGATGAAACTCTAGGCAGAGAAAAACCATTAGTAGAGGGTGGACCAAATCCTGAAGTTGATGACAATGTTATGCTAATAAGACAAAGAGTATCAAGAATTTATTATTTAAAGAAATTTTTTGATTATCCAATTAGCATGAAATTTGAAACATTTAAAAATATGGGATTTTTCCGTACAATGAAAGCTGGATTTAGTTATTTAAAATCAGTTTTTATAAAAAAGGAAGAAACATCATTAGAAAATTTTTATATTAATCGTTTTGGTAAAGTTTTATATAGTATGTTCTTTGAAAAATATACTGAAAAACTTTGGGGTAGACATCCAAGTGAAATATCAGCTGATTGGGGAGCACAACGTGTAAAAGGCATATCAATTAAAGTAGTATTAAAAGATATGTTCCATAAAGCATTTGGGAAAAAGAATAAAGAAAATACAGAGACATCATTAATAGAACAATTTTGGTATCCTAAATATGGTCCTGGTCAACTATGGGAAACATTAGCAGATAAAGTAGTAGAGAATGGTGCTGTTCTTAAAAAGGGATATTGCGTTAAAAATCTTAATTTTAAAAATGGAAAAATTGTGTCAGTAGATTGTGAAGTAAATGGAAAGCTTGAAACTCTTGAAGGAGACATCTTTATATCTTCAATGCCAATGAATGATTTAGTAGCAGGCTTTAAAGGAATTGATGTTCCAAAGAGAATAAAGAATATTGCAAAAGGATTACCTTTCAGAGACTTTATAACAGTTGGTTTACTAGTAGACAAGCTAAACTTGGAAAATAAAACAAATATAAAAACATTAGGAAATATAGTACCAGATTGCTGGATTTATGTACAAGAGCCAGAAGTAAAAATGTGTCGTATACAAATATTTAATAACTGGTCTCCATATTTAGTAAAAGATGCAGAAAGCAAAGTTTGGATAGGGTTGGAATATACTTGTGATGAAGGCGATAAATATTGGAATATGACAGATAAAGAATTTATAGATTTTGCAATCGATGAATTAGTATCAATGAATATTATTAGCAAAGATCAGGTAGAAGATTCACATAGAGAAAGAATTAAAAAGGCTTATCCTGCTTATTTTGATACTTATAAAGACATAGACAAGTTAATTAAGTATGTAAATGGTATTGAAAATTTGTATTGTATAGGTAGAAATGGACAACACCGTTATAATAATATGGATCATTCTATGGTAACAGCAATGGAAGCAGTTAAAAATATTCGTAATGGTGAAGTTTCAAAAGATAATATATGGAATGTAAATACAGAAAAAGAATACCACGAGGAAAAGAAAGAATAAGATTTATATAAATATAGGAAGTAGAATTAAATATGGCAAATTTTAAAATTAAGTTAGAAATTCTTGAAAGTAGATGCAGAAGTGGTTATTGCAAAAAAGGTGATGTTTTTATTTTGGAAAATGACATATGCCCACCAATATGTGCTGAATTATGGAATTGCATATATCCATATGTATTTGCATTGCAAAATGGTGCAGTGTTAGATGATGGAGATGCAAAATCAAAATCATTTACTGCTAAATGCCCTGATGAAGAAAGAGTTATTATACGTGGCGAAGTCATAGAGAAATAAATTATAGTATTCTAAATATAAGTAAAATAACAGCATTCGTACTAATGAGTGTTAATTATATAAAGAAGAAATAGAGGAAAAATAGGAATGGAAAATTCAAATGATCAAGGAATAGACCCGGAAAGAAAAAAATTCATGGATGAAGTGAGAAGATATATAGTCCAGACAATCCAGTTTTAGTTCCGATACAACACGTTACAGCAATATGTAGAACAACCTTTGGTTTGGACAAACCTAAGGAATCAAGAGATGATTCAGATCAAAGATAAAGAAAGGATTTTATAATGGAAGATATTGATTTTAGAAATTCTTGTCAAGAAGTATATCAAGTTTTATATAGTTTAAGATTAAAAGATTTTATAAAAATTCCTCAGGCAGTAATTGAATACATAGATTCATATCGTAATAAGGATTATGAGTATATTTTTGATACTCAAAATCAGCAATATTCTGAACTTACAGCTTCTATATTACTTGCGATTTATTATGATTATATAGCAGATGATAAAACTAAAAAATTGTTAGAAGATATTGTAGAACTTAAACAAAAAGAAATTTCTATAAAAGAAAATATGCAGGAGAAAAAAGAAGAGCCTGTGCCACAAGAGCCTCTACAGGATTCTTCTCCAATTAAAGAACAAGTTTCTCAACCAGTACAAGAAAATTATCCTGTTTTGTATAAAGAAAACTTTTTTACTAGAATTATTTCTAAGATTAAGGAGTTCTTTTCTATATTTACTAAAAAATAAAAATTAAATATGATATTTTTATAAAAAAACTAGGAACGTTTGAGTTGTTGCCCAAACGTTCCTAGTTTTACTTTTTATTAAAATAAAATTTTTATCTTGAATCATCTGTAGGAGTTTTAAATTTAGAAAGGGTAGAATAATATTCTTTTATAACAGCTTTTATTATTTCAGTATAAGGATTTTCTGATTCAGATGAATTTTTTATTAAATCATTTGCGTATTGTATTCTTTCTTCTAATGCTTCATACATAAGATCTTTTGGCTTGGATTCTGCTTGTGGAACTTTTTGACTTGGTGTTATGTTTAAAGTTGTTAGAGCATTATAGCACATAGTTTGTATTGCATTTGTAGTTATATTTTGTGTGGTAACCATATTTTCTATAACATTAGAAACTTCACCTATAAGTTCTCTTAATGCAGTTAGCCCTTGAATCGTAGCATGAAAAGAATAACCATTGTCATTTTTATCATCGTCTGACGTATCAAAAAGCTCTATTTTAAAAGAATCTGGATTATCAAAATTACCGAGGATGAATAATTACCATATTATGAGCAAGTGCATTACGTACGTGCCTAAAGAATTCTGAGTTGTCTTGATAAAATTCAGTAGGGACAGAAGAATTTTTTGCTGCAGATTGAGCTTCTTTAAATTTGAATCTTATTATTAGGCCGTCTAGAATAGCAAGAGTTTTTGAATCTGAAAATTCTTGACGTATTTCTTGACAAAGTTTGTCTTCTAAAGTTTCTACTGCTTTTTGAGCATTTACTTCTGATTTAGTTAGATCAGACTTTAATTTGTTTACATATGTTGATTTAAATCTGCTTTTTAGATTCTGTACTAATTGATCAAGAAATTCCTGTTCTTTTGGATTGTTACTTTCAAAAATTGAAATTTTATCAGAACATAATATATCTTTATATATGTATGTAAAGATGTCAGATTGTTTATCTTTTTCATCAATAAAATCTTGGTCTTCTGGTATATTGTGTTTTTGTTTATATATTTTTACTAATTCTTCAAGAGTGTCTTGATATTTTGTATTTAATTTTTGCCTTAAAGTTGTATTTTGACCAGAAGATTTGTTATTGCTTTTATAATCCAAAATAGAATTTATTGCTGATATGATTTGAGCTTCTTGACTTTTTTTCTTATAGCTGGATTTAGTATTTTTAAGAAAATCAACATATTGCTGAAATGATTCAATTAAACTTTTATCGTCATTTATATTTAAGTTTATGGCTGATAATTTTTTGTGTAAAGTTATTCTCGGTCTGCCTATTTTTTCAAAGGTTTCAAATAAATGAGAATAACCAAGATGGATTTGCGTTCCTAACATATCATCTTTAAAACCTTTTACATAACATTTGTAGTCTATATTGTCAGGAATTTTTACTTGAGTAAAATTAAAAAATATATCATTATTATCTAACAAGTTTTTTAATGTTCCAATAGAGTATCCAATAAGAGCGGTAACATATTGGGCATATATTTTGCTTTTATAATTTTTCATAAAATCAAGAGCTTCTGGGTTAAATTCTGAATTTTGATCAATATTTAATTTTAGATTTGTTCCAAATAAATTTTTATTTAAATAGTCGGCATATATAAGTGAAACGAATTTATCTGGATGCATGTGTTCCTGTAAAAAGGATTGTAAAAGAAATTTTTGAGATGCTGCATCCATATTATAAAAAGCGTTAGATTCATTAAGTCCTTGCTTTTCAAATTGATTAGTTCTTCCAAGTATATGTTCTATTTGTAAATTTCCTAGATTTTCTATAGAAACAGTTTGCAAACATTCTTCAACAATAGCAGGATCAACTATTTCTAGTATATCTGCTGGTATATTACCAGTTTCTCTGATATAATTAGATACTTTTTTTATTTCTTCTGCACTAAGACCAGCATCATATAGCTTAGATAAGTCCATTTTTAGGAATTCGCAGTTTTTCAAAAAATCTTCTAATTCTTTTGGATTTTTTATATTTTGAAAATTTTCAGGAAATAACATGTATGCATTTGGATTTCTATCGTAGAATGGTTCTTTAAAGCAAAATAGATTATATAATACATCAAAAAAGTCGTCGTATGATATTTCTGCAGATTTCATATATTTACTTCTAAGGATTATATTATTATTTACTGGGTCATATGAGAAAGTATGGTGCATTATACTGTTTCTTATTTGTTTAAGTTTGGCTTGAGGTGTTTCAGGGCTGTCTAATAATTGAACATTTTTAACTTTTTTTAAATAAAATTCTAGTATTTCATTTGGAATTGGCTCATCTAAATTTGCTTCATAAGAAGAGGCAATATGTGTTAGTATAAGTGAACGTAAAATTTCAAAATAGTTAGTGTTTATTTGTTCTTTTGTAATATTTGTTAGAAAATCTTTATAAGTAGTGTTTAATTTATATTGTGGCAAAGTAGAAATTGTAAAAAAATCTAAATAAGTAACTTTTTTCTGTTCAGAAGGGTAGAAGAAAGCGGGAGTAGTTATTGAATTTAGTTGATTGGTAGATTGAGTAAAATTATCTAATGCAGTTTCTATTGATTTTCTACTTTGAGGTTCTAATTTTTCTAGATTTGCTTTATATGCTTCTACATTTTTTTGCATGTTAGCTAATTCTCTAAAAAAAGTAGTTCTTGGGGAAATTAAATCTCCTGTATCTTGTTCTGTAGAATATAAATCTATAATTTTAAGTGGTGATAGTGAGCTTAAATTTTTTAAACTTTTTTTAAAATTTGCACTTTCCGGTGAAGAATCTCTGTCTAGGGCGTTAAAAAGAGCAGATGTAGTGTGTTCTACATGCTGTAATCCACTATATATTAATTTTGAATTTTCAACATTTAAAGACGCGTATAAATCGTTAAAAGAATTGAAGTTATTGCTTCTAATTATTTCTAATATTACTTCAAATGATTTAATTATTTGGCTATATCTAGATAGTTCATCTAAAAATTTTTGACGTTCAGCGGAAATCTCATTTGAATTTTCATTATTTTTTGGCATTTTTTCTATTTCCTTTACTTTAACTTCTTATAGTAAGTATATAGCAAAGGATAGCTGTACTTCAAGAAAGTAATATATTTGTAACTGAAATGATAAATTGTTTTAAAAACTAAGAAAAAATAAATAAATTGAACAAAGACCAACTATTGAAGCTGGTCCTTGTTTGTTGTTTGTTTTGTGTGTGTCCGGGCGCAATCACTTATTCGGTAATAAGTCTGTACACAGTGTCTGAGAACGTCGTAACTTCCCAGAAGCCATCTTTTTCTACCATTTTTACGATGCGGGACGATTTTACTGTCTTCCTTACGTCTGTGTTCAAGTAAGGGTGCTGGGTTAATGGCTCTGCAGATACATACACAGGAATGATATTGATTGATTCTTTAACCTGTGTTGGATCCTGAAAAGGAAGGACAACTCGTGGATTATCGGAGTTGTAACCTAACATGAAATTGTAGTTCTCAGCATATACATATTTGCTCATACCATGCGCCTCCGTGCGCGATGCCCGACATATGGGCGTGTGAAACTAAATTTTCAGTTACACACCTATTATATCACATTTTATGTAAATAAGCAACTTTTTTAGCTTTATAGGCGAATCTATTGACTTATTTTATTTATATAATATAAAATGAAGTAGAAAATTTTATTATTAGAGTGGAATTAAGGAGAAGAATATGAGAAAGTTAAACTTAATTGTAGTTTTTAATGATAATTTGGAAAAAGTACTATTTTGCATAAGAGCAAAGGAACCATATAAAGGACTATATAATTTTGTTGGTGGCAAAGTAGAAAATGGTGAAACTAATGATGAAGCAGCATATAGAGAATTGTTTGAGGAAACAGGAATATCTAATAAAGATATAGAATTGGACCATTTTATGGATTTAAATTATTTTAAATATGAAAATAATTTACAAGTTTACTATGGTATTTTAGATCACGAAGTAAATTTGATAGAAGAAAAGAATAAGTTGGAATGGGTAACTATAAGTGATAAGCTATTAGATAATTCAAAGTTCGCAGGAAATTATAATATACCTCACATAATAAGACAGATAAAATTGTATTTAGAAAATGGAAATGCTGTAAGTTAATATATAATTAAAAATGCTTTAAAATTAATTTAAAGCATTTTATTTTTTTTTCATAGTTTAAAAAATATTGAAAAAATTCTTTAGATGTACGATAATAAATAAAAGAATTTTTTATAAATAAGGAGAGAATATGACAAGAGAAGAAATTATTAAACAAGTAGATGAAAAAGTAAAAAAGGAATTAGACGGAAAAATAAGTCCTAATATGTTAGGGTATATACATATTTTTGAAAAAAGAAAAAAAGAAATTTTGAAAAACGAATATGGAATTGAATTTAAAACTTTAAGAGAAAGAGATACAGGACGTAGTATGGATTAGGAGGAAAATAATGAATTGTAAATCATACCAGGCAATTAAAGAATTATATGAATATATGGTTCAATTAAATAAAAAAGTTATTTCTCTTGATGATATAATGAAATGTTTTGATTGCCAAAGCCAAGATATAGATTCTATTATATCAAGTGAGGATATTTTATTTACAAAAGAACTATTAGACTCTGATGATATGAGTGCTCTTATGGTTGATAGATTTAGAAAAGATTATGCTCAAATGACTCCTAAAGAGATTGCTGATAATATTGCTGAATTTATGAAAGAATGCGTATCTGATAAAGAGGTTTTTGAAGCTGTGCCTGATGCAAGTTATTATCTTAATTTGTTTGAAGATTGTGATTATCAATTTAAAAATTTGTTAATTGAGTATACAGATAAGAAAACTTTGTATGAATACATAAATGGAAATGGAAAGTCAAAAGATTCAATAATTGAGTTTTTAGCTAGTAATGTTGATATTAATTCTTTATTTGAAGTTGCAACCTCAATTACATCTGATTATGATAAAACTATGCTAATTTTAAAGGCTACTAATGATAGAACTATGGAAGCTATTGAGGATGAGCTTATACCAACTGTTGAATTGATGCTTTTTCCACTAGTTAGTGACAAATTCTTTGAAATGCAAATTACTAAAGCATATTATTCAAATTATCCTGGCTATCCTACACCAGAGAACATATTTACTGAAATTGAAGAATATCGTAGTCATTTAGAAAAAATAAATCAATTTAAAGATGATGAGAGTAAAGCAAAATATATTTCCAAAATAGAAAATAAGGATATGAAAGAGGCGCTTTTATCTAGAATTAAAGATAAAAAATGTAGGAATATGGTTATTCAAAGTTTCAATAAGCATGTTGATCCTAAAATGGCTAGCTTAGATAAATTTGCCCAAACAGCAATAAGAGAATTTTTTGAAGATACTTTAGGAGAAAATTTTACTGATGATAAAAGAGAAAGATTGGAGATTGTTCTAAGAAGAAGTGATGTATTGTTCCAAAGACTTGAAGATGAAAATTGCAATGGATTGGCTGATTATGTACTTAAGAAAATTATGATTTCTAGTGAATATGAAATGGAACTAAGTGAATATTTGCAAACTATTATTCACGAATATTCACATTTACTTTCTAATATTAATTATCCTTGCATAAGAAGTTTACCAAATTTTGAGATAGAAGAAGGAATGGCAGATTTATTTTCAGAATTGGTAATAAATAATTATTTAGAAAAGCATAAAGAAATAGAAATAGATGGAGAAGTAATTAAATATGATAATGAAATGTTTATATCGGAATCTGGGTATGATTTTGAAAATGCTTGGCCTAGAACCATGCTAGCTGGACTAGAAAAAATGGACAAGATTTATTAGCTGCTTCTGAGTATTTACTTGGAGAAAAACATAAATTTATGGAAATGATTTTAGGAAAAGACAAAGCAAATTCAAAAGGAAATTCCGGCTACCAGATGCCTGATATGGTAACAACTATGGACGAAATATATAGATCAGAAGCCTTAGATTTTTCTGAAATAGATTATAATTCAATTTATTATAGTAGAAATCATATATTACCATTATTTATATTACAAAATAGGCTTAAGGATAAAATAGAATTAGTAGATGTTATAGAGCAAGGAAGTTCTTATTCTGCAAGCGAAGTAGCAAATCTTTATTTTGAGGGCAAGAAATTTTATGAAGTGCCTGTAATGGAGCTGCAAGAATTTATAGATTTGCTTCATGAACAAATTACTCCTCAAGAAGAATTCAACTTTGGCGACAGAAGCGTAATTACAGATATTTGCGAGTATGAAGATAATCAAGTGAAAAATTTGACTGATGAAGAAATAAGAGAGCATTCTTTTGAAGTATTGTGTGGAATTTATAGATTATTTCAGAATCGTTATGACATGGAGTCTACTGATTTCTTAGAGCATGCAGTTGATGTTGCTATTAAAGAGGAAATAAGAAAAATACATAGTGGAGAGCAATCAAAAGAAGTAACTGAAATGAAGAGACAAGAGATTGTTTCTAGATATGAAGAATTTATTTTATTTGAAAAT
This sequence comes from uncultured Clostridia bacterium, assembly GCA_947594845.1. Classification (GTDB taxonomy): domain Bacteria; phylum Bacillota; class Clostridia; order TANB77; family CAG-508; genus UMGS1994. Next base: position 34,910 of record CANQEI010000013.1, read on the forward strand.
GATAATATAATGCATTTTTTAAGCAACTATAATAAAGCATGTGACCAGACATTAATTATTCCAAGATTTTTATTAAAAAAAGATGGAATGAGAGACATGGCAAAAGATGTAGATGTAGCAATGAAAAAAGGAACAGCGGCTTCTATAATTTCAAAATTACAAAAACCACTAAAAAAAGATACTGAACAGAAATAGGAGTAGATATGACTGATTTAGAAACAAAAGAGTATAAAAAGGCATATGTTGAACTAAATGAAATTATAAAATTAATGCCACCAGAGGAAAAGAAAAAAATTCCAAAGGCATTTATTGAAAACCTAAATAATGAAATGGATAAAAATTATACTTTTTTTATTGATAGTAATAAAAGTATTTATGAGCAGGATTATAAGGTAGAAACAAAAGCTTTACTTGTTGAGCTTTACGAAAGATACTTAGCGCTAGAAGATGAAAAAGAATTTTGGCGAGCATATGATAAATTATGTTTTGATGCAATTCAAAAGAAGAACAGAGAAATTTATAATCCTGATAAAATATTTGAAAAAGCTGATTTTAATGATGATATTAAAGGTACAAAAGACGATTTAAACATAAATGATGATAGCAATATTGAGGTAGATAAAGATTTTTTACCATTGGAAAATAAAAAGACAGATATATTTACTAAGTTTATACAAGTTTTAAAGAAATTTTTTCATATAACTAAAAATTGATTTATTTAGCTGAAAAATTTTAAAGAGTTTATTATGTTATATTTTGGAAGTGTTAAATTATGCAATATACAATTAGAGAAATAGAAGAAAAAGATGATAAAGAAATTGAAAATTTAATAAGGTCTTGTTTAATAGAATTTGGGGCAAATCACGAAGGAACAGCTTGGACTGATCCTAATTTAGGCAGATTTTCAAAAATATACAATAAAGAAGGAAATAAGTATTGGGTTGCAATGGATGAAGATGACAAAATTATTGGCGGTGTTGGAATAGGTAAATTAGATGGTGTAGAAGGTGTTTGCGAACTCCAAAAAATGTATTGATTGCCAGAAGCAAGAGGAACAGGAATATCACATCAATTAATAGAAATAGCTTTGAAATATGCTAAAAAGTTTTACAATAAATGTTATTTAGAAACATTAGAAAATATGGTAGCAGCACAAAAATTTTATGAAAAATATGGATTTGTAAGGATCTATGAACCGTTAGTAAAAACAGAACATTTTGCTTGTGATGTAAGATATATACTTAATTTTTATGGAGATTAAAAATGAATAAGAAGAAATTAATTATAACAAGTTTTGTAGTTTTATTTTTAATATTAGGTGGAGTTTTCCTTTATAAATTTATTATAAATAATGACGATTTTGCACCATATATCAGTAAAGAATATAACGAAACATATGATCTAACTTCTGATATATATGATATATCAATAAAATATGAATTAACTCCAATAGCTCAAAAGTATGAAGAAGGAGTAAATTTAACTTATGTTCAATATGATATAGAAGAAAATAGCAAGACAGCTGAATTTCAATTTTATAAAGATGATTTTAATGGAAGAAATGAAGCCTGTATAGTTACTATATTTGTTAACATAGACGAGAAAAAAATTACTAAAATAGAGTATGAAAAAGGAAATGGAAAAAGAGTATTAGGACATCCAAAAGAAATTGAACAATTTGAAAAGGTCTCAAATTATATAAATCCAAATGAAAATATTAAAATTACTGTAACAAATGAAGGAATAGCGTTGTATAAAGATGGCCAGAAAATGGAAACAACGGATTTTATAAAAAATATAACTAATGATTTAGATGGAAATTATGAATATGATGGAATAGTAACTGAAATAAATTCAGATAGTTTAATTTTCGAAGATAAAAGTACAAATAAAAAATATTTAATAGATAGGATTAGCAACTTTGATTATATAAACGGAAGAACAAATGAAAAAATAAATGTTAATGATATAGAAGTGGGAAATTATATAGACACATATCCTTATAGTAAGTCAAAAGCCATTTGTATTTTAAGTAATATTAGTGGAGAAGAATTAAAAAAAGAATTAATAAAAAATTTATCATTAGAAAAACCTTTAGATTTTAATACTAAGACGGTCATCTATGGAAAAGATATGAACATTATAAGTAAAGATAAGGCAATATTAACTTTGGCAATTAAAGAGTCAATCGAAAGCCAAAAGATTAATAGTGAAGAATTTGAAATAAAAGTTGAGCTTAACCCAAAAACTGTTATAGAATGCAAAGGTGGAGCTAGTAAAATAGAGCAGTTGGAACATGTATTGATCGATGTTATAAATGTACGACTTGATGAAAATACAATACATAATGAAATACCTGTAGCTACATGGTTTATGTCTAGCAATGGAAATTAAATTGTAAGACGATAAATAGTAATTTGCAGGAGGTGTGTTATGAATAAAAAAATAATAGTTTTAATTGTTGCAATAATAGTAATTGCAGTAGTAGGTGTCTTTTTGATTATGAGTCCTAATAATAAAGATGAATCCGATAATAATTCAAGTATAAATACAATTGAAAATCAAAATAGTAATGAAATACAAGAAGAAAATACAAATAATAATATAGGAGAGGAAACTCAAATGCCCAAATTAAATATTAAAGTAGGAAATAAAAATTTTAGTGCAACTTTATATGACAATGAAACAACAAGAGAATTTATCAATAATATGCCACTAACTATAAATATGAGCGAATTGAACGGAAATGAAAAATATTATTACATGGATAAATCTTTGAAGACAAATTCAGAGAATGTAAGAAATATAAAAAAAGGTGATTTAATGCTTTATGGCTCAGATTGTCTAGTTTTATTTTATAAAAGTTTTTCTACAAGTTATAGTTATACAAAATTAGGTTATATAGATGATGTAAGTGATTTAGAACAAGCAGTAGGAAAAGAAAATATAAATGTAACATTTGAACTTCAAAATTAATAAGAAATTGAAGAAGCTATATTCTGATTATAAACATAGAAGGGAAGATAAAGACTAGGTTATCAAGGAGGTATAATATGCCCAAAAAAGAAAATAGAAGAAATGCAGAAAAAGTTATAGCTGATTATGCGAAGAAAGATATAAATCAATTATTTTTAGATTTTAATACAAGGAAAACAGGATTAAATCAAATTGAAGCAGATGAAAGATTAGAAGAATATGGAAAAAATATAATTGATATACAAAATAGTAATAATCTTTTTGAGAGACTAAAAGAAGCAATTATTAATCCTTTTAATATAGTTTTAATAGTAGTTGCAATTATTACATATATAACAGATGTGATAATTGCAGAAACACCATCTTATGCAACTTTTGTTATGCTAGTAATTATTGTAATTTTATCAGCAATAATTTCCTTTATTCAAACAGAGAAATCCAATAATGCTGCAAAAAAATTACAAAAAATGATTACTAATAAAATAGATGTAATAAGAAATGATAACAATATCGAAATAGATATAGAGGATGCAGTTCCTGGTGATATTGTAAAATTGGCTTCTGGAGATATGATACCAGGAGATGTACGTTTTTTTGAAACGAAAGACTTATTTATAGACCAATCACAATTGACAGGAGAGTCTAATCCCATAGAGAAATTTTCATATACTAAAAATTATAATGACATTTCAGAGATAAATAATATAGGACTTATGGGAAGTAATGTGGTAAGTGGAAGTGCAAAAGGAATTATATTAACTACTGGAAATCAAACATACTTTGGAAG
>CANQEI010000014.1 GCA_947594845.1 uncultured Clostridia bacterium
AATAGTTATTTTCAAACAGGTTTAAAAAATTTAATGGATTTAGCAATTATAAATAGAGCAGAAAAAGAAGAAATGGCGTTTTTGGAAGGGGATTATATAAAGGAAGATGAAATTCCATTTGATTTTACTAGAAAAAGAATGAGTGTTGTACTAAAAGACCAAAATGGAAAAAGACAACTAATAACTAAAGGAGCAGTTGAAGAAGTTTTATCAATATGTTCTTTTATTGAAATAAATGGAAAAGTAGAAAAAATAAATAACGAATTAATAGAAAATGCAAGAAAAATATATAAAGATAACAATGATGATGGTTTACGAATGATTGCAGTGGCACAAAAAAATGAAATAAATGGAATAGAAACTTTTGGAATACAAGATGAAAAAGATATGGTTTTAATAGGTTTTGTGGGATTTTTAGATCCACCAAAGGAAAGTGCAAAATCTGCTATTGATAAATTAAAGAAACATGGTGTAAAAACAATTGTATTAACAGGAGATAGTGAAGGTGTTGCACTAAATGTTTGTAAAAAGTTAGGAATAGATACAGAATATACATTAACAGGAAGTAAAATAGATGAGATGTCTGATGAGGAACTAAAGAGTGCTTGTGAAAAATGCTATTTATTTTCAAAATTGACTCCATTTCAGAAAAAGAGAATCGTAAAAATTTTACAGGAGAACGGGCATACTGTTGGCTATATGGGAGATGGAATAAATGATAGTCCACCACTTAAACAGTCAGATGTTGGTATTTCAGTAGATACAGCAGTAGATATTGCTAAAGAGGTAGCAGATATAATTTTATTGGAAAAAGACTTAAATGTACTCGAGGAAGGTGTAATAGGAGGAAGAAAAACATTTGCGAATGTAGTTAAATATATAAAAATGGCAGTAAGTGGAAATTTTGGAAATATGATTTCAGTAGTAATTGCAAGTATTGCATTACCATTTTTACCACTACTTCCAATTCATATATTGATACAAAATATATTAAATGATTTTGCACAGTTAGGAATGCCGTTTGATAATGTTGAACAAGAATATATCGAAAAACCTAAAAAATGGGATGTAAAAAGTATTAAAAGATTTATGCTTTCTTTTGGATTATTGAGTACAGTATTAGATATATTATGCTTTTTAGTATTATGGTATGTGTTTAAATTTAATACAATAGAATTAGCTGCATATTTTCAATGTGGATGGTTTATGTTTGGAATAATTTCACAAACATTTGTTATACACACAATAAGAACTAGTAAAATTCCATTTATTCAAGCAACAGCATCAAAGCAATTAAATATTTCAACAATGGCTATTATACTTGCTACAATGATAATTGGATTTACAGGCATATCAGAAATATTTGATTTAAAACCAATGCCATATTCATATTTAGCTTGGATATTTATTTTAATTTTTATATATTTAATAATGGCACAAATAATGAAAAAATTTTATATTAAAAAGAATGATGAATGGATATAAATTCATTTCCATAAATTACATTATCTGATGCTTTAGACACACCAGTTAGTACATTACTTGGAGAAAATATTACTGAACAAAAAGAAGATTCATTAAGAGAAATAGCTGAAAAATTATAAATAATAAATTTACAACTAGCACAGAAAAAAGAAACTAAAAGAAAAATTTGGAATTTTCTATTAAAATCAAAATTCTTTATTCTAATTTATTTGGGATTTACATAAATAAAAATAAATGGAGGTGGTATGTATGGATCCAAAACCAATAATTATACCAGATAAGAATTTAAGAATTAGAGATACTTTGGAATTAAAAGTTGTTGAGGCTTATGCTATGCCTAGTAGTACCTACGTTCCAAATGATTCGCATTGCTTTGTTGTTTCAATAGATCGTAAAGATTGTTGGCGAAATTATGGAAGATGTTGGGAGGATAAAGGCGAAAAAATTAAAGTAGCCGAAAATAATTCTTATTGGCAATGGTTAATGGATTTTTGCCCATCATTAAATTATCAAAAATGTGGAATTAATTTTGGAATAAACGGAGTATGTCATACTTTTGCGAATCGTGAATTATTAATTGGAGAAAATAGTGCTAATGTTAAAGAAGCAATGAAAAATCATGTATGTGTATCAATTTTTGGAAAATATGGTTTTGGATTATCTCAATTAAAACAACTTTTAAAAGATTCATTTGATAGAACTATAAAGTTAGTTGAAATGGATGAATCCTTACTGCCTAAAGTATTAAGTAGAGTTGATGATTTTTTAGATGATGAAGTTGAAGCATGGTATAAAGTATTTTTAGAATATGTTGCAATGACTTCTATTGTTTTAGATAATCCAAAAACTAAGAAAGCTATACAAGAAATGATTATACAATTAGTCGAAAGTAGGGAAGCTTTTTATTTGAAACTACTAGATGGTCAATATAGTGAAGAACAATTTAAAGGAATAATTAAAAATCTTTTGCAAGAAAAAGGAATAAATTTTCTCAATACCATTAAATCATATGGTTTGATTGATGATATAGAACTAGCTAATTATATTAAAAATTATAAACTATACTTATTACTAGTATTTAAAGCTATTGAAGAACAAAAACGTAGTATTCTAATAACAGGTTCTTTAAATGAAGAACTATTAAAGAAAAACTAATTATATTGTAGTGATTGTATGAAATACTTCTAATAGAAAAGAGTATAATATAGTTATTGCACAAAAATATTTTTATTTATATAATAATTCAAAAGAAAAACGAAAGAATGAAAGTAAAATGTCAAATATAAATTATGCAAATGCATACAAAGAAGTTTTAGTAGTAATAAAAAATTTAGTAAAGGAAGATTATGAAAAAATTCCTAAGGATTATATAGAATTTTTATCAGCCAATTGTAATAGAGATTATGAATTTAGATATGATAGTACAAAATCTCTTGATGAACAACAATTGCTAGATGAATCTAGATATATATTGTTTGGATTATTTGAAAAATTTGGAGCAACAGAAGAACAAAGGCATAAAATTGATGCTTTTAAAAATAATTATTATATAAAGCAAGAGGAGGAACGAAGAAAAAAATATAATCCTGATGACATTTTTAAAAATACAAAGCAAACAGAAGATACTTCTGCAAATATACCTATTGCAAATACTAGTATAGTAGAATATAAAGAATCGTTTTTTAAAAAATTTATAAATAAGATAAAAAGTATTTTTCACATAAAATGATTTATTATAGGAAATATATAATACTATAATAGGAGAAAAATATATGCATATAGAAATAGATAATGTATCGGAATTACAGCTAGAAAAATTAGAAGATTTAGAAAAGAAGATTAAAATAGATGGTATAACAGTTTTAGGAGATTATAAGACATCTGTTGATTGCAGAAAATATAGACAAATATTGCAAAAATTGAATAAATTAACAGAAGGCATTGATCCTAACTGGAGTAATACAAAAAAATTTGTGTTAATTTATAGGAGAATTGCAAGTAATATTTTTTATGATCATGATATTGCTGAAAAAGGACATAGAGGACAATGTACTGCAGAAGAAACAACTAATTGTAGAAATTTAATTAATGGATTGTTATTAGGCAAATGCGTTTGTGCAGGCTATGCAGAAATTTTGCGTAATGCTTGTTTATTAAAAGGTGTTAATGCAATTCAAATAGTTGGTCCAACAGATTCAAATGAAGCACATGCTTGGAACCAAGTAGAAATAGATGATGGCAGATGGATAGAAGTAGATTCAACATGGGATCATGATTGTGGAACTAGATTTATTGGAACAGATAGGGAAAAATTTTGGGAATCTCATAGAAGATATCATTCTTCAGTAATAAATGTTATAGAATCTAATGAGCATACTGTTTCAAACTTTGATTTAACAGAATTTATTAACGAAGAGTTTGGTTTAAATTTAACATATTATTCTGCAGAAGAACAAAAAGAATTCATAGATTTGCTTGATAAAAGAGATGCTAGAGGATTAGATATTACAAGGGAGTTAGCTAATTTATCAATAAGAATTGCAAATAGAAGACAATATGATGAAGAGTTTGAACAAGAAGTTGGGTATAAAATAGAAGATCTACGAAAAATGGGAATTAGTGATCTAGAACTAGATTATGTAAAAGATAAATTTAACACAGAGACAGGAGTAAGAGTAGATAGAAGACTAAAATTGAGCCATATGTTTTCTGAAATCGAGTCAAGAAAAAGACTGAATCAGAAATCTATACGTGAGTTTGAACAAGAATGCGGACATACAATAGGAGAGCTTCTTGATTTTGGATTTATGCCAGAAGAAATAAAAAATATGAAAGTAAAGTTCAATACTCAAACAGGTGAAAGATTAAATCGTAGAAAGATTGTTGAAGAGAGAATTGCAGGAAAACAAAAAGAAGCACTAAAAAGTGGACCAACTGTTGAAATTACCAAAGAGCAAAGTGAAATGCTAAGAGAACAAGGTAAAAATCTACATCCGGATACATTACGTGTTATTCATCGAGAAGTAAAAGATGGTTATATAACATTTGATGAAGCTATAATATTGCTTAAATATAAAAATGGAGAAGAAACGAAAGAAAATGTAGAATCAATTCTTCAAAGTAGAAAAGAAATGATTGACAGACGCTTAAATGAAGAATTTGAACAAGAATGTGGGTATACAATAGAACAACTTAAAAAAATGGGATTTGAAATTCACGAAATAAAACGAATGAAATTAAATTATGACGGAAAAACAGGTAAAAAAATAGACAGAAAAAGGGTTGTTGAAGGTGCAATAAAGGAGTTACATAAAAAAATTGAGGAATTTGAGCAAGAGTGTGGATATACAGTACCACAACTTAAAGCAATGGGCATTGATGACAATGAAATTAAAAAAATGATGGGAAATAGATTTGACACAAAAACAGGTGAAAAAATAGATAGAAAAAGGGTTGTTGAAAGTGCAATAAAAAATCAAGGAAAAGAACATGACGGAATTACATTACAAAAAATTGGGAAAGGTACTTTAGAGGCTTTTAAGAAAAATCCGGGTGAAGCTGAAAGGACGTTTAGTGATTTGGAACAAGGTATAAAGAGAATGAATAGGGAAAATTCTCGATAAAATTTTCAAAGTTAATAAGGAAAAATTAATATGATAAAAAGTAAAGATTTATTTAATTTAATAAAAATAATTTTAGAAAAAGATGAAATAGTAGAGGAAGATTTAGAAAAGGTAGAAGATTTAACATTAAATAAATATGAATTAGATGGAACAGAAACAGATATTGATTTAGATGAATTAGTAATGATAAAAAACTTAAAAACGTTAACTTTGATTAAATTTACGATAAAAGAGGAGAACATAACTAAAATAAATAATATTAAATTATTAAATACTGTTCAATTTACTAATTGTAAGTTTGAAAGTATAAATCCACTTAAACAAGAAATAGATAATATAGTCATAGATAATTGTGACAATGTAAAATTAAAAATTATAAATAATAATAAATTAATAAAAATAATTGGTTCTTCAATAGATATGAAACAAATAAATCAGAGTAGTAATATTCAATATCTATATTTACAAAATTGTGAAATAAGAAATATTATAGAATTATTAAAATATGATAATTTAAAGTTTTTAAGTGTAGATGGGAGTATAACTGACAATCAAGATTTCCTTAATATAATAAGTCAAAAAATTAATGTATCATATGAAAAAGAATACCATCCAACAGATTAATAAAAGAAAAAAGAAATTATAGGAATGAAAAGCTGCAATATTTACAAAAAAAAATATTTATGCTACAATGCAAACTGGAGGTAGAAAATATGGAACATATATTAAAATTACAACCTAAATATTTTGATTATATTAACAATGGTACAAAAAGAATAGAATTAAGATTATATGATGAAAAAAGGCAGAAAATTGCTATTGGAGATACTATAATTTTCAAAAAAGAACCTGAATTGGAAACTACTATGAAAGTTAAAGTTATAGGCTTATTAAGATACAATACATTTGAAGAATTATTTGAAGATTTTAATATAGAAGTAATGGCTGATAAATCAATGACTAAGCAAGAATTACTAAATGTATTAGAAGAATTTTATACACCAGAAGAGCAAAAAAAATATGGTGTCATAGGAATACGAATAGAAAAAATATAATGAAAACACACTCAAAAATTCAGTTGAATTTAAGAGTGTGTTTTTGTTCTGTCTTGACGGATTGAAACTTATTCGGGAAGTTTTCCGTTGTACACTAATTCACGAGAAGAGTTGTTATAGTAGCCTTCATCCATGGTTTGGGTCAATTCCCAATTGTACTTCTTGATAATATGCTCAAACATTGAGATTTTATAGTCTGCAATTGTTATGAGGGGTTTAGTAGTTCCGAGATACTTAAATGCACGCTCCAACATCTTGGTTGAGATATGTTTTCCGCGGTAGCTTTCGACTACGAGTAAAGTACAGATTTTGCTTTCAGTATCGTCCTTCTTTAAAAATGCTACACCAGCTACAGCATTATCGACTGTGCAAATAATAACTTCGCCGGTACCGTTAAATACTCTAGGAATTTCTTTTGCCCAATACCACTCAAAGTGCTTAGGATAATCTTTGCAGATGTAATCTGTAACGGAATAAGCGGCTTGTGCAAATTTACCAAAAATCTTGTGGTTGCTGATGAGAGAACTTAATGTGTAGATCTTAATGTCGTTTGTCTGTTTCCGAAGTTCAAACACGTAGACTCCTAAAATTTCCTTTTCTTCAGGATAAATCTCTTGATACATTTCCAAAGCTTTATACTTGGTGACACCAGGAATTGCTTTAGAAGAATCTTCGTTGTCGAGCATGTCAGGAAAATCTTCATAGCGAGTTACACGGATAACCTCAAACTTGGTGCTAGAGTAGTCTTTAAAAGTGATGGTATCGCCTTCTTGAACTTCTTTTATATAAGGATAACCAACTCTTACTTCAAGTGTCTTAATGCCCTTATTGATGAGGTTGTAGTATTCCCGTTTGATTCTCCAATTGTGGTTTTTACCCATAACATCAACCGTCCTTTCATAATGCATAGAGTTTAAAATTGCGACATACTATAATTTATAGTATGATTATATTATAGTACAAATGGAAAAGAATGTAAATGATTATGTATACTATATTTAAAAATAAGAAAAGATGTCTTACAATGGGGAAATGTGTCGTTGGTTTTATTTTTTGTATAAAATCTTCTATTGTAATAATTTTCTTTAATTGATAGAATATATTTTGTAAAATTCTAAAACTCTTTTAATAAAATGAAATATAAAATAATTAATTTTAAAGGAAAAACATATGAGAAATTTCATAAGTAAAGAAATTGATAATGAAATATATACACTAGTTGATGAATATGATGATATATTTGAAAATAAAAAAATATATTATTTTTATTCAGCGTTAACTAATCAAAATAAATTTTTTTACAAAGATGAAAATGAATTTATTCAAATTGTAAATCAAGAAGAAATTGATTTGATTGAAGATAAAAAAAATCTTAAAGAAATAGATTTTTTATTTTCTGAAGTAACTTTTATTTCTCTTTTAACTAGAATGAAAGAACTTAGAAAATTTTCACCAGAAGAAAGAGAAGATTTTTTGAATGAACAATATGAAAAGTTAAGATCTTTAGATATAAAAGGCGTTGATTACGAAAAGATAAAAGAGGCAATTTACAGTAGAGGAGATGTATATGAAGCTAGTGATATTCCAGGTAAAGATGGTTTGTTCCATGTTATATCTCAAAGAATATATTTAAAAAATGATTGTTCAAAAAGAACTAGATTGCATGAAACAATTCATAAAATTACTAATTCAACACTTAAAGGAAAAATATTAGGAATTTTAAGTAGACGGTTTTCTTGAGGCAGCAACAGAAAATTTGGCTCAAAAAATTGAAAAACCTAGTAGCATAGGTTACCTATATTTTAGTAGTGGTAGTAACAATAGAAAGACTGCAATTTTTAATCATAGAGGTTCATATCCTGAATGTGTTTCTTTATTAAAACAAATTGAAGTTGCTACTGGAATGTCTTCTGATAAAGATATTTTGAAAGGTACTACAGATATACTTAAAGAGTTTTCAAAAAATTATGGAAAAGATTGCTTGAATAGTGTTATGGCTGCATCAAATTTTGCTGCTTTTGCAACTACATTATCTCTAGGTAATTCTAATTTTCTTCTTTCAAAATTCAAAAATGCACAAGATATATTATTAGAAACTGTATTTGATAAAGATTATCCTCAAGATGTCACATTAGATAGTGCAAAAGAATATTTAGACCGAATGAAAGAAATGGAATCAGTTAGAGGAAGAATAGAAGGAGATACCTATTTTAAAGATTTTTATAATGATAAATATGAAAAATTAAAAGATACCTTATTGCAAAGAGGATATCAAGAAAGTAAAATTGATGAATCAATTTCAAAATATACACCTATTGAGTTTCATAAATCAATAGCTGTGCCATCAAATTTCTTTGTATATGGTGCAGATTTCCTTGCTAAAAAAATTGATGAGGCAGGTATAAAACAGATTAATGAATCTGATAAGTTAAGAAGATATCATATTGAACAAAATGGAGAGATGATTGAAGTTCTTGCACTAAATGGTACAGTTATACATTATAATCATTATCCTACACCTCCTGGATTTAATTATAAAGATTCTTTATCTTTTGAACAAAATCAAGATGGAGTAATAGAAACTTCATATGAAGAAAGTTATGTTATTGGTGATGATATAGTTAAATCACCTAAAAAGTTTGAAATAACCCCAGAAGGAGTACTTAATATAAAAGATGAAAATGGTAATTCCGTTTTTGAGATTCCACCACAAGATTTAGTTTCAAGACAAGATGAATCTGAATTAGGTACTGTAAAAAAAGTTTTATTTGAAAATGCATATGGTTGTGGGTATAGTATTCCTGAAATTAATGAAAATTTGGAATGGGCAAATCAAAGTTTATTAATGAGAACAGGAAGAAAACTTGAAGAAAGACAAAAACAAGGATTCAAAGAAAAATCTTCTAGAGAACAAGTTGCAGAAGTATCTCAATTATTAAGTTCTTCAAAAGTTAATTCAACAAGATCAAATTTAATTAATAGAATAAAAGATTGGAGACGAGCAAAATCAAATCCACAAAAGATAGATGAAGGAAAGGATAATATTCCAGATGACAGATAGTAAATTCTGAATATAATACAAGATTTACCGCGTGAATTTATGGAATTTATTACGGAAAACAAAAATGATGAATACCAGTTTTATTATGATGTAAGTAAAGAACTTGTAGACCAAAATATTTCTCAAGAAACAAAAGAAATTTTAGCAGTAATATATTATGATTTTTTATGTACTAAGGAAGAAAAAGAAAGATTAGATAAAATTTTAATTCAAAATGAAAAAAGAGAACAAGAGGAATTATCTAAAAAATATAGCTATGAAAATTTATTTCCTAAAACTACTGAAAAAACTGATAATAAAGAGAAACAAACAGTTCAAGAGCAAACGCAATTAATTCAAGTAAAAGAGGAAAATGTATTTAAGAAATTTATAAGAAAAATTAAAGAATTTTTTCATATAAATAAATGATTAGTTCTGCAAGTATATTAACTGGTGAACAAGAATCTATATCTAGATTATATATATTGAAAACCGAAGATATTGATATTTTTCAATATCTTCTTTATATTTAAGAATAAATAACGTATAATCAATGAAAGAAGTTTTGCTAGGAGAATAATATGAATAATTTATATATAATAACTGGTCCAGCTGGAGTAGGAAAAAGTACAATTTCATATAAAATTGCTAAAAATATAACTAAATCTGCTCTTATAGAAGGAGATAATATTTATAGTCAAGTAGTTGGTGGATATGTTTCTGCTTGGAAAGAAGGAAATCATTTAAATATATTTTGGAAAATATGTTTAGATACTATTGAAACATATTTATCCGATGGATATGATGTTATTTTTAATTATATAGTTACACCTAAGGCTTTTGAAATGATTAAAGAAAGATTTAAAGAGTATAATGTAAAATTTATTATCTTGATGTGTGATGAAGAAACTATTTTAAAAAGAGATAGTGAAAGATTAGAAGATTGCAGAATGAATGAGAGATGTATAACATTATTAAATAACTTTAAAGAGTATGATTTTGAAGAAAAATACTATTTAGATACAACTGATATTTCAGCAGATGATGTTGTAAAAACAATTCAAGAGGATAATAGATTTTTAATAAAATAAAAGTTAAAGTGAAATTATAGAATTGATGAAACAAGATAAGTTCTTTAAAAATCACTATGAAGAATTTGAAATTTTGTTAGATTGGTTAAAACATGGTAATTTGCAAAAAGAATTGGAGGAACAATAGTAAGTTGTAGAGGAGAGAAGTATGATAGAATCAAAAGGTTGGAATTGGGAAATTGTTAAGGATGAAAAAGAAAAAATTTGGAAAAATCCAAGTATAGAATCTTATTATTTATTAAATAGGTGGAAATCACAAAATAAAAGATATTTTCTTGATTTAGGATGTGGATTAGGTAGACATTCAATTTTATTTGGAAAAAATGAATTTAATGTTAGTTGTTTTGATATTAGTCAAGAAGCTATAGACAGAACTAAAGAATGGGCTGAAAAAGAAAATTTGGAGTTTGATTATAAAACTGGAGATATGCTTAAATTACCTTATAATGATGAACAATTTGATTGTATTTATTGTAGAAATGTTATTTCTCATACTGATACAGAAGGAATGAAGCAAATAATAAGGGAACTAGATAGAGTAATGAAACATAATGGCGAATGTTATTTGACATTGGGTTCAAAAGATACATGGGGATTTAAACAAGAGGATTGGCCTTTAATTGATGAAAACACAAGATTAAGAATGGAAGAAGGACCAGAATATAAAGTACCGCATTTTTATGTTGATTACAATTTAGCAAAACAGTTATTTAGTAATTTCAAAATAATTAATATACATCAAGAGATTGATTATTATGAAAAAGAAAAGGGTACAACAGAATCATATCATTATCATATTTTAATTCAAAAACATTAAAGAATAGAATAACGATAAATTACAATTTAGGAGTGTGATTATATGGCTACAACAAAAGAGTATAGAGATTTTGTATTGGAACAATTAAATTTATTAAATACTATTACTTGCAAATCAATGATGGGAGAATATTTACTTTATTATAATGGAATATTGTTTGGTGGAATATACGATAATAGGTTACTTGTGAAGATAGTAAATAGTAATAAAAAATATGATATGCAAGAACAAATACCTTATGAGAGTGCTAAACCTATGTATTTAGTTGATGATATAGATAATAAAGAAGTATTAAAAGAAATTGTTATTGAAACTTGCAAAGATTTACCAAGTAAAAAGTAATAAAACTTATAATTTATGTTAGTAAGATAAATAGTAATTTGTAAAGCAGATGGTTAATGTTGCTTATATTATAATCTTTTCAAGGAATAGAAATGCAGTTATAATGAAAAATTACTAAGGGGGTGATAAGGTGAAAGATTTAGGAAAATATATATTAAGTGCAATTATATTTTTTATAGTATTTTCAGTTTGCGAATATTTGCCAAGACCTATAAATTGGTTTACAGTAATTATTGTAACACTTATATTTTCTATTATTAATGCAATATGTCAGATTATACTTAAGAAAATAAATAAGAAACAATAAATTGATAAATTAGTTACAAATTACAATTTGTGTTAGTAATTTGCAAAGCTAAACTAATCGTCGTTTTCCTCACTCAACGATTAGTGTGTTTACTTTTATACAATGCAATTTTACAATAGGGAAATACTAATGCAAAATCCTACAACTGAAATGAAAGGATATGGTAGTCACGATGTTCCTAAAGGTAGTTGGTCAGATGATACATCAATGACTTTAGCTACAATGGATGATACTTTTTTTACTATTTCATATATTTCTTGTTCTGAAAGTTTCTTACTATAACAATAATAAGTTATTGGTAAAATTCTCATTAAAGAACCATTACCATTATCCATCTCAGAATCTTCACCACATTCTTCTGCAATATTTTGTTTTTCTTCAAATTTTGAAATAGCTCTTAAAGATGTTCTACCTATATCAAAAACTTTATCTGTTGGAGTATATTTAGCATTTTTTACCCATTCTAAAAAATTAGTAGCAATGGTTTCACAATTTATATTTTTATCTTTTATAATTGCATCTATTACACATAGGCATCAAATTAGTATTATGGGTTGTTTTATATATGTTATTTTTGGAATGGAATTATTGGATGGTAATAATTTGGAACAAGCATATAAAACGATTAAAAAGATAAAATACAGTAAATATTTTTCTAGAGATATAATAAAAAGATATGTTAGAATTTAAAAAAATGATATAAAGAAATATTCATTGGATAAGATTAAATCTACTGGATTTGTTATAGATACTTTGGAAGCAACATTATGGGTGTTATTAAATACTGATTCTTATAATTAAGCAATAATTACTGCAATTAATTTAGGAAATGATACAGACACTGTTGGTGCTTGTGTTGGTGGATTAGCAGGAATATATTATGGACAAGATAGTATAAATTCAAATTGGATAAATGATTTATTAAAATTTGATTACATAAATGATTTATGTGACAAATTTAATGATGTATTAAATAATTAAAAAGGAGGTGTTTCACATAGAAGTTTGGGATTTATATGATGAAAACAAAAATGTAACTGGAAAATATTGTGTAAGAGGAAATGAAATTCCTGACAATTATTACCATTTAGTTGTTCATGTATGGATAAAAAACAATAAAGGAGAATACTTAATTTCACAAAGATCAGAAAACAGACCGACCTTTCCTCTAATGTGGGAATGTGTCGGAGGTTCAGTATTAAAAGGTGAAAGTAGCCTACAAGGAGCAATAAGAGAAACAAAAGAAGAAGTTGGAATAGATTTTAATGAATCAGAAGGAAAATTAGTATATAGCAAAGTTAGAAAAGCAGTCAATGGAAAAAGATTTAATGATATTATGGATGCATGGCTATTTGAATATAATGGAGATGTTGAATTAAGTAATGCCACAACTGATGAAGTGAGAGATGTTAAGTGGATGAAAAAAGAAGAAATAAAAGAATTATTTGAAAACAAAAAGTTAGTTCAGACACTAGATTATTTTTTTAATGAGATATGTGATGGTTCAAAAATTACGTAAATCGCTAATGTAGAAAAAATAGTTTCCAAGTTTTTAAATTATTTATTTAATTTACTTTTTTATATTGACAAACTAATGTTTCTGTAGTAATATACAAACAATAGTTCTCATATAATAATAGTCATAATATTAAAAATAATAATAAATGTAATAAGAACTAAATTTTTACAAAAAGGATGTGTTCTTATGAAAGAAAAGAAAAATGAAATTATAATTTTTGAAAATCAAGATGTTAAACTTGAAGTTAACATGAAAGATGAAACTGTGTGGCTCAATGCTGAGCAAATGGCACAATTATTTGAAAGAGATTATAAAACAATTCGAAAACATATTAATAACGCTCTTAATGAAGAATTAAAAGATGAAGTGGTTGTCGCAAAATTTGAGAATACCACTGAACATGGTGCAATTAAAGGAAAAACTCAAACTCATATGGTAGATTTTTACAATCTTGATATGATTATTTCTGTTGGATACCGTGTAAAATCTAATAATGGTATTTTATTTAGAAAGTGGGCTACTAAGGTTTTAAAAGATTACATGTTAAAAGGTTATGCTGTAAATCAAAAAAGATTAGAATATTTAGAAAAAACAATAAAACTTATAGATATTGCTAATAGAATTGATGAAAGATTAGAAGGAAATGATGCAAAAGAAATTTTAAAAGTAATTGGAGATTATTCAAAAGCATTAGATTTATTAGATGACTATGATCATAGAACTTTAAAGAAAATTGATGGAAATATAGATGAAAGAAAAATTGAATATAATGAATGTTTAAATGTTATAGATAAATTAAGATTTAATCAAGAGAGTTCTTTATTTGCAGTAGAAAGAGATAAAGGATTAGAATCAATTATCGGTAATATTTATCAAAGTTTTGCTGGACAAGATATTTATAAAAGTATAGAAGAAAAAGGAGCTAACTTTTTATATTTAGTTGTAAAAAATCATGTATTTGCTGATGGAAATAAAAGAATAGCAGCTACTCTATTTATATATTTTTTGAACTTTTATGGTATTCTTTATAAAAATGGAAAACAAACAATAGATAATAACACTTTAACGGCATTAACTTTGCTAATAGCAGAATCAAATCCAAAAGAAAAAGAAATTATTATAGATTTAGTAATGAATTTTTTAAATGATTAAGTGATTATGGTAAATCTGTAAACAAATAGAATGTTGCAAAGGAAAATTAAGATACTATGAATAATGAATTAAGATTTTATAATGAAATAAAAAATTGGGATTTTAGTGAAATAAAGTACATAGAAGAATCATTAACAAATTGGGATATCTATGATATTTTAAAGAAAAAATCAACTAAGGATTCATACATTTTAGATTTAGGGACTGGCGGCGGAGAAAAATTATTAAAGAATTTTCCTGAAGTTAAAAAAATAGTAGGTACTGATTTATCACCAGAAATGATAAAAACAGCCCAATTTAATTTAGAGAAGTCTAAGAGAAAAAACATTGAATTTAGAGTTATGAATAATTTTAATATGGATGTAAAAAATGATTACTTTAACATAGTTGTTGCAAGGCATACATGTATAGATGCAAAACAAATTTATAGGTGCCTAAAAAAGGGTGGCATTCTTTTATTAAGAGGCGTAGATAAACTAGATTGCTTTGAATTAAAGAGAATGTATGGTAAAGGTCAGTCATATAATGATATTAAACCAATAAGTCAAATTGACTACGAAAATATTCTTGATGCAGGTTTTAGAAATGTTGAATTAGTACCAATACATATAAGAGAATATTATGAAACAAAAAATGATTTGATTGCTCTTTTACTTAAAACTCCTATATTGCAAGATTTTTCTGAGATAACTGAAAATGAAAACTTAAATGAAAAATTAGATATGACAATAATAGATAATTATATAAAAAATCATAAGACTAATAAAGGGATCTTATTAATAAGAAGATATTATGGAATAATTGCTTGTAAATAATACTATATAATAAGTATCTAATAGCAAACAAATTAGATGACTAAATTTTTAAACTGAAAAATTGCTAGGGTAGGAGAGAGGGGCTTGTTTTCAAGATTTTGAAAATATAAATTTAAAATAATTTTTCTAAAAAATTTCATAATAGGAAATTTTGTTAAATAAAAATATAATTATAAAATTTTAAAAAATAAATTTATGAAAATCTAAAATTTCAATTTTGAATTTTTTACAAACTTTTAAACCGAACATTTGTTGTTTGCAAAAATTTTAAAAGTAATAATCTAAATTTACAAATTTTATATTTTTATTTATATATATAATCTTATAAATAATATAATTTTATAACGCCTTAAAATCGTTTTTAAGGCGTTTCTATATTTAATCTATAAAATTACATATATAATAAATTTACAATTAATATAGTTTTACAAGAATCATTTATTAGATATTGATATTTCAATAGATTATCAATTTTATAAAAAATAGTCAAAAAAACGACGCACGAGAATCGTTTTTAAGCCGTTTTTATTTTAAAGCAATATAGTTTGTTGTCTTAATAATTGACCAAAATACTGAAAAATAAGAATTTGCCAATTATTTAAAAAATTTATTTGAAAATTATATTAATATAAAATGATTAATAAATAATACAAAAAAACGACGCATGAGAATCTGTTTTAAGACGTTTTTATAAAAAAGCAATATAGTTACATATCTAAATAAAAGCAAATATAGATGTATCAACGGATTTATAAAAAAATGTATTTTTAAAATCGAACAAATGAGCGATAAAAATAATATTGAAAATAAACAGAAAAAATGACTTGCGAGAATCGTTTTTAAAGGGATTTTATAGAGAAGTAATATAGTTTATTGCCTTAAAATATAGTGTTTGAGCCAAATGTACCTATATACCTGATGTCCTACCCCTTTTTGCACAAAACTTTTATTTTGTGCAAAGTTGTATATTTCTTTTTATACTACTTTTGATCTATATTCTTATGCTCTCTTCTGTCGCTTTTTATAAATTCAAAGTAGTTTTCAATTATATATTTTTTATAAAATTTAATTTTTTATAATTTTTTTCTTTTATAAATTATTTTTAATTTTGTATTTCTAAATTTTTTTCAAAATTTCATTTTTATAAATTTTTTATTTTATTAAAAATTTATCTTCTAGTTTCCCCTACTTCCTAAAAATCAATATTTTAGACAATAGTTTATATCACTATTTGTGTAAAGTTTTATACTACTGAAAATCAATATATCCTCTCCTGCTAATATACAGATTTTCAGTAGCATTGTTATATTCTTCAATTTCAAAGTTTTATTAATTCTTTTGGTATTATGTCATAATCAAACATAACAAGTGAATGGTTGTCCCATATTAATTCTTTATCAACTATAGAATTGTCTTTTTTATCAATTTTGTTTCTATATATTTGAGATATTCTATACATTTTTTCATTTTCTTTACTAAAGTGATGATTTTCTTCAATTAATTCATATCTATATGGAAATTCTTTTTCACTACGTAATTCTCCATATAATTTTTCTTCATCACACCATAATATTATTTGTACATCTTGATCTGTATTGTTTTTAAACCTATAATCTATATAATTATAACTTACTGATGTACCATTTGCTAATGGAACTCTATGCCCTATATCAGAAGCAAGTGCATCAGAATGTTTGTGAAATTCTATAATTTTTAAAGGACTAAGTAAAATAAGATTATTAATTGTATTGGCTAAATTACACAATCCTCCTCCTGTTCCCTTAATAAGCTTATTATTTCTTATAACTCTTCCCTCTTTATATCCATTTCTTTTATTAACTTTGCCAATTAACTTCCAAAATGAAAATACTTCTCCTGGATGAATAATTATACCAGAAATTTTTTGTGATGCTAATTTTATATTTATAGATTTATTTATTTGAGTTATAGGATCTATACCTTTTCCTTTTTTTATAAGCGTTGAACTATATTCTGAAATAGTAATAGGTAACTTATCTATTGTTTTTTCTTTAGCAAATTTATCTTTACTAAATAAGTCTTTTAAATTTCTAGATAATATTCCTTTATACATAGATATTTTATAGAATAAAGGATTTATATCGCTAAAATTTTTATTTAAAAATAGCATATTTTATTTCTCCTTAATATAATTACATACTTTATCAATTTGATTCTTAAATGTATCCTCAAATTTATTTTCAAAAAACGCACCACCAATAGTGAATGCCCAAGGATTTGCATCTTTTATTTCATCTAACCTTTTATAACTATTGATACTTCCAGCTATACATACAGGACCTTTTACGTTTTTAACTATTTCTTGATTTAGTTTTATAGCATTACCTGTATATCTATATCCTAATAAATCAATACCATAAGCACCTTTTTCTATGTAGTTATTTGCTTCTCTAATCATATCATCTATATTACCATTTAAAATTGAAGGCCTTTCAGATACTTTGCCAACAAAAGGCATATATTTTATATTGTTCTTTTTGCATAATTCATTTATAGAATCATAAAACATTGTTCCCATCAAAATATCTACATTACATTCTACTGCAATATTTGCACCTTTTAGTCCTTCTTCTTCTGTATATGTGACTACTTCTAATACAGTAATTTTATTATTTTGCTTCATGCATTTATATAGTAGTTTCATTTCATCTATTGGAAGTTCTTCTTCTTTCATACCCCAATATTTTGCTTTGCTAGTTTTACATTCTTTAAAAACCTCACTAGCATTTTTTACAGTTTTATCATTATGTGTCAACATAACTATAAGATTCAAATTATTGTTCATTTTTTATCTCCTCTTTTATTTCAATATTTCCAATTCTATTTTTATATTTTTTACTTTTTGAATATATTTTTAATATGATTTTTTCAATATGTCTTTTTATTCCAATTTTTTTATTATCATAATATCCAATATATTTTACTAAAATATTTGGTATTTTGCTACGATTTGCACCTAAAATATCTGTAAATATTTGATCTCCTATATAAATAGTATTTTCTGTTTTCAATTTCATTTCTGATACAGCTTTTAAGAAATTATATGGATTTGGTTTATTTGCATTATCAATATATGGACAATTTATGTTTGTCAAAAACCTTTCAATTCTTTTTTTCCCATTATCAGATAAAATATATAATTTAAATCCAATATTTTGAATTTGTTTTATCAAAAGATCTACCTCATCTGTCGAATTGGCTCCATGTGGTACTAATGTATTATCTAAATCAAATATAATTCCCCTAAAACCTAGTTCATATAATTTTTTATAATCTATTGTAAATACGCTTTCTACATATTCATATGGAAATAAATTTTTTAGCATAATATACCTCTTTATCAAAATGTATTTTTATACTATCATATTGTTCGATATTATTCAACAAAAGTATTACTTTTGATTTATTTCTTTATATTTATCTACTATTCCTCTACTTCTTCAAAATCAGTATTTCTAAGCTAATAAGTTATATTACTTTTAAAGAAATTATAAAAATACAGCTCTGGATTATTCCAGAACTGTTACTTTATTATTTTCTTACAGTATTAGCTAAAGCAATGCAAATTTAATAATTTTGATAGAAATTGTTATAATTAAACTCTTTATAACTAATTTTATTTAATTATTCATTCCGAATTTTTTGTTTGAAATACTTTATTCTTCATCTTTTTCAAAGTTATTCAATTTTTTGTTTTAGTTATATATTGAAAGTTCACAATTTCCTGTTTTTGGAATTTTTAATTTTCCATTTGGTTTTAAATTGTTAAAATAGCAATATATTATTGCACATACTCCTGCATGAGATACAATTAGTACATTTTTTCCATTATATTCTCTTTTTATTTTTTCTATTGCATTAGATATTCTATAGTAGAAATCTCTAACGTTTTCAGCTTGTTCATACTGGTGATTTGATTCCCAATTCCAAAATTCTTCCCAATCATATTCGACGTTTTTTTTCTTTCCTTCAAACTCGCCAAATCTTCTTTCTTTTAATTCCTCAACTTCTATTATTGGAATATTTCTGTTTCCACAAATGATTTCGGCTGTTGATTTACATCTTTTTAGTGGACTACATAAAATTACATCTAAAGTTGTATTTGAAAGTTCATTTCCTACTTGCTTAGCTTGTTTTATACCTGTTTCATTTAATTCAATATCTATATGTCCTTGTGTTTTCTTTAATAAATTCCAATCTGTTTGTCCATGTCTTGTTACATATATCATATAATACCTCCGTAATACATGCTATTTTATAATCTTTAATGTTAAAAATCAATAGTGTTATTTTTCAAAAATTAGAATGAGGGACACTATTAAGAAATAGTGCCCCTCCGCTTAGAAACATAAAATTATTCAATTACGATTGCATCATACGGCAAGATATACTGCTGGTGAGAAATGTCTTCGCTGAGACTAAATAATTTGTTACTAGTTGCATAATCAGAAATGGATAATGGCTCTGCTGATCTGTTTACAATAAACCTCATATTTCCTCTGACATATATTAATTTGTTTTCGTCAATATATTCTAACATGAAATTTGAACTATTAGAAAAAATTGACTTGTTTGCACTTCTGAACTTTCCTATCTTACAGTAAAAGTCATACATCTTTT
The DNA here is from genome assembly GCA_947594845.1 of uncultured Clostridia bacterium. Taxonomy (GTDB): domain Bacteria; phylum Bacillota; class Clostridia; order TANB77; family CAG-508; genus UMGS1994. The sequence continues at coordinate 19,906 of CANQEI010000014.1, forward strand.
TATTAATATTGCCCCAAGGAAAAGGTTTTCTGTTAAATGGATCTTTAAAACCAGTTACTCCAGCTTCATCTCCTGCGAAAATTGAAGGAATTCCTGGCAAAGTATACTGCAAAAATACAGCTAATTTGTGTAACTTTTCAGCCAGCTCTTTCTTTTCTTCAGGTATTTGATCATTTTCTGATTCCCAACTTCTAAATTTGTACGTATTAAAAGAACCATTTTCAAACCAATAATCATCTTTTTCCATATCCCAAACTGTTTCAAATTGGTCGCTTTCTTTCATAAAGCTTCCAGTCAAAATGTTTGGAATTCGAGGAATGTCATGCGAAGAAAGAAATATTGGAGATACTGATAAGGCTTCTGGAGGATATAAATTTGCTACCTCATTCATAATACGACAAAAGCTTTTATAATTTCCCCAACGTAAGTAACGATAGATGGCATTTGCAAATTGATAATTCATTACTCCATCCAATTCATCACCATAGAGAAATTCTCGAAAATCTCCTATTATAGCATTCTTCCATACTTCACCAAGCAAATACTTACTAAAATGTTCTCTAATATACTTTAAAACAAAATCTGGTAAATTATCTGCGACATCAAGCCTGATACCATCCATAAAGTTTTGATAGCGATTAAGCCAAGAGGTTAAATGTTTAAAATAGTTTTCACTATATTTATTGAATTCAACCAAATTGGTATATCCCCACCAATATTTAGGAATGGTATACTTCTCTTCCCAATCATACATATCTGGATCTTTTTTGAGCAAAATGTTTTCATTACTAGAGTGATTAAAAACTAGATCAACAACCAAGGAAATTCCAAGAGCATTTGCCTTTTCATGTAGTTCTTTTAAGTCATCCCAGGTTCCAATCATTTCGTCAATTTCTGCAAAATCTATGATATCGTATCTATTTGAAGAAGAACTTTTAAAAATTGGAGTGAGATAAATGATACTTACTTCTAGAGACTTGATGTAAGGCAATTTACTAATAATTCCTCTTAAGTTTCCGCCATAGAATTGATCATTACGGTAGATACCGTCTTCATCAGGTTTCCACTTTAACTCGTGATTCCAGTCTACAATCTTAAATTTTGAACTTTTGCTAATCTTTTCATAGCAGAATGTATCTACGAAAATTTGATACATTATTCCGCCTTTTACTGATTCTGGAGTTTTAAAAAAAGAGTAATAAACGAATAATTTCCAAAAAGAATAATTTCTGTTATCAGTTAATATTGCTCCATTTGTGCTTTCGTCATACATAACATATTTAATAACATCATTAACTTTTAGCTGAATAAAGAAAGTCCGATATCCGGGTGAATAAAAATTAACATTTCCGGAGAAGAAACTAACTACATCATTTGATTTAGAAACATCATATATTAATTCACATTTTTTCTCTGCTCCAGGAGTTTCACCATTTCTGTTAAAAAGGGCGTTCACTTCTTTAAAATAGCCAATTTCGTTCGGTATCCGCAGTGTGATTTTCATCTCTTCATTTGTCTTAAAAGACATTTTGTAATCAACGACAATTTTAGTATTCATAAGCATGATAAGTAACCTCCTTTAGTTAAAGAACATGCTACATTTTACATAAAACTACCTGCTTGCAACCTTAATGTACTATTTTTTTTGTGCTTTGTCAACTATAAAGATAGGTATTTCTTTTTTAGAAAAATTTAGTTAATTCTGAAATTAAAAAAATAAATGTAAACACTTTTTTAGTATCTACATTTATTTCTTTATTTTAATAAAAGCCATTTTCTATTATTTTAATATTGTATTTATATTCTGAATAAATTCATCATTATTCTTTGTACTTGTAGTAAGTGCAATTATTTTTTCTGTCATTTCAGCAGTATTCATTTTTGATAGTGATTTTCTTAAAGCCATTGTTGCTAATAATTCTTCTTGTGATAATAATAAATCTTCTCTTCTTGTGCCTGATTTATTTATATCTATAGCAGGGAAAATACGTTTTTCTGAAAGATTTCTATCCAAATGCACTTCCATATTTCCAGTACCTTTAAATTCTTCAAAGATTACTTCATCCATCCTACTTCCTGTTTCTACTAATGCTGTAGCTAGAATAGTCAAACTTCCTGCATTTTCAGTGTTTCTTGCTGCTCCAAAGAAACGTTTTGGCTTGTGAAGAGCAGCAGGATCAAAACCACCTGATAATGTTCTACCAGAAGAAGGAATTGTTAGATTGTATGCACGTGCTAATCTTGTAATACTATCTAATAAAATAACAACATCTTTCTTTTGCTCTGTTAGTCGTTTAGCTCTTTCTAATACCATTTCTGCAACTTTTATATGGTGTTCAGGTAATTCATCAAAAGTAGAATAAACAACATCACCTTGTATTGATCTTTTCATATCAGTTACTTCTTCAGGTCTTTCATCAATTAACAATACAATTAGTTCTACTTCTGGATTATTTGCAGTAATACTATTGGCTATTTTTTTCAAAATTGTAGTTTTACCAGCTTTTGGTGGAGCAACTATCATTCCTCTTTGCCCCTTACCTATTGGTGAAAGTAAATCCATAATTCTCATTGTATATTCTTTTTGGACTGTTTCTAATTTAAGTCTCTTGTTTGGATATATAGGAATTAAATCATCAAAAGAAGTTCTTTTCATTGCATTTTCAGGATGTTCACCATTTACTTCTCCAACATATATTAATGCAGGAAATTTTTCGCCTTCTTTAGGATTTCTCATAATTCCTTTTATTTTATCCCCTGTATCCAATTTAAAACGTCTGATTTGTACAGGTGAAATGTATACGTCTTTTGCAGTTGATAAATAATTATCTCCTCTTAAAAAACCGTATCCATCTGGCATTACTTCAAGAATACCTTCAGTTATTTGATCTCCTTCGTTTGTTAGTTTATATGATTCATCTTTTTTGTTTTCTGATATTTTTTCTGATTCCAAAAGAGCATCAATAAGTTCTTGTTTTTTCATTTTTGAAATATTTTTAATTTCTTTTTCTTTTGCCAATTCACGTAATTCTACAATTGATAAGTCATTATAATTCATTATATGGCCCCCTATTTTATTTTAAATTTTAAATGGAAATATTGAGAAAAAAATAAAAAGAAAAAGTAACTATATTTAGAAAAAAGTATAGTTACTTTATTTTGTACCGACATCTATATATACTCTTTCATTGGGTAAATACATATCTAACTTTTCACGTGCTAATTCTTCAATATATTCTGGTGAATTTATATTTTCTTTAAGTTCTTTTAAAGATTCTTGATATTGTTTAGCTTCGTCAGTTTTTTCTTGATAATATGCTTGAGTTTCTTTATATGCATTAAGCTTAGTTTGTTGACTTATAAGGATAGAAACAATATATACAAAGAAAATAATAACTAAAACTTTTATATATAAATTTTTTGTATTAAAAATTTTCTTCATCTGTAATCTCCAATATTTTTATAAAACATACATAACTATATACATTAATAATATTCTACAAAAAAACGATAAATCCTTCTATTTTTTTATCTTTTTGTTTAGAAAAGTGTCGAATTTGATATATTTTTTAATTTTATGAAATGATTTAAAAAGTACATTTGCCATTAATTGTAGAAAATTAAATATTGGTGTAAAAATAATTTTATTTAACATTGTAAAAGCAGTTATTCCTATTTTTATGAAATATTTGCTAATAGTTATTATGTATAAAATTATTCCGGAAAATAAACCAATAAATAAAAATGCTCTTATTTTTCCTTCATTTAAAATAAAAATACCAGATAATAATATTATACCAGAGAATATCCAAAATGCAATATCTTCTAATATTGTAATGCAATCAGGGGTTTTATAAATGCGTCTTAATATTCTGAAAAAATCAAATAAGAATCCAATAATTAATCCAATTAATATAAATGCTAGGAAGACACTAAATTCTTTATTTATCATTTAAATATTTTACTCATTATTCCTTGTTTGCTTGATATATTCTTATCAGAATATTCTATGGCTCTTATATTACCATCAATCACTACATCTCCTGTTTCTACTGAAATTTTATTTACTCTTAAATCTTCTCCTTTAATGTTTAAAAGGCCTAATTCTGATTCTACAATTACAATTTCGTCGTCAAAGCTAAGTACATCTTTTATTCCACTTAGACTTAATTTTTTTCTATTTTCCAGAATAACATTTTGAATTATATTAGTTTGTTTATCTTCAATTTGCATATTAAAATCCCCCTACTCTCTCCTTATATAAGGTATTTTCTCTTTTTGTATTCTAAATTTATTATATGCTCAAAATAGCTCTTTAGAACATTAAATAAATACTTTTGACTTTTTAAAAATTAAAACAAAAATAACCCTTAGATATTTTTTTAAGGGTTATTAATATGTTTACTTTTAATTATTAAAAAATTTTTTATGAATTGCTTTTACTGCACGATCCGCTTCATCTTGATTTACTAGAACTGTTATTTTTATTTCTGAGGTACTTATTAAATGCATATTTATATTTTCTTCATATAATGCTTCAAACATTTTAGATGCAATTCCTGTTCTATGTGTCATTCCAATACCAACAATTGATACTTTTGAAAGATTATCAAAATGTATAATTTCTCTTGCTGTAAGGTATTCTAAGTTATCTTCAAGAATTTTAATAGTTTCTTTTAAATCAGAAGATTTAATTGTAAATGACAAGTTTTTATTTATACTCTCTCCAAAAGATTGTACAATTGTGTCTACATTGATTTTATGTTTAGCTAATAAATTAAATACTTTATATGTTTTTCCTATTTTGTTTTCTAGTCCCATTACAGTAATTCTTGAAATATTATCATCTTTAGCTATTCCGCTAATTTCCATATCTTCAAGTTTCTTACTATTTTTTACAATTGTACCTGTTGAATTTTCTTTTCCAGTTTCTTTTACTACAATTGGTATATTATATTTTTTTCCAATCTCAACACACCTATTATGCAACACTTTTGCACCTAAGCTTGAAAGTTCTAGCATTTCATCATATGATATTAAATCTATTTTTTTAACTTTTTCAGCTATTCTTGGATCTGTTGTGAATACACCATCTACATCTGTAAAGATGTCGCATTTTTCAGCATTTAAACTTGCTGCTATTGCAACAGCTGTTGTATCTGATCCTCCCCTACCCAATGTTGTGATTTCATTATTTTCATTAATTCCTTGAAATCCTGCAATTATAACAATATAACCTTCTTTAAATAAATCTAAGATTGTTTCATTTCGTATAGATTTAATTTTAGCATTTCCAAAATGGTCATCTGTTATTATTGGAATTTGCCATCCAGTAAGTGATATAGCTTTATATCCCATATCATTTAGCATTATGGCTAATTTAGAAATTGTTATTTGTTCTCCTACTGATACGAGAACGTCATGTTCTCTTTTGCTTGGGCTGTCTGTAATTTCTCTTTCTTCAGTTATTAGCTTATCAGTTGTTTTTCCTTGAGCTGAAACTATGACTGCTACACTATTTCCTTTCTCAAATTCTTTTGTTATATGATTGCAAACTATTTTTAATTTTTCTGTAGTTGCGACAGAACTTCCTCCAAATTTTTGTACTACTATGCCCATAGCTTGGCACCTTCTTTAGAATAATGTGACGGCAAATTTAAGTTTAAAAATGCCAATGTAATTTAATATATTATATTGAAAAATAACATATTACGTGAATATGTTACCATTTTAGATAAAACTTTTCAACTGTTCAATGAAAAAAGCTGGTACAAATCCAGCTTTTTATATTATTTCCAATCTCCACAAGAGTCTGAACCTTTTTTAGTTGCATAACCTTGTCTTTTACACTTTCCCCAACCGTCTCCGTCTGGTGTCCAGTAATCACAATTATCACAATATTTTGCCATGATTATTGCCTCCTTTTTTAAATTACATACTAATTATATCAGTTTTTTTAGAATTCGTCAATCTCAGTTGTTTTATATACTAAATAATATTAGCAAGGAAATTATTTTTTCTTTTGGTGTAAGAACGCATCCTTTTATAATTAACTTTTGAATTGGATTGAAATAATATTTTAAATAAAGTATATCGTTTATTTTAAATTTTATATCAACATCTGCACAAGTAAAAAATTTGCATGAAATACATTGAACACTACATTTTTTATCTTTTAAATATTCACAAAGTTTATGCTTTTTAGATGAAAATATATTTACATGGTAACAACATCCCATTTTTATTATTTTATGGTGAGGTTTTTTAACTTTTCTTTTTGATACGCATACATCATCTTTAAAATCACAATAATTAAGTTTTTCATTCATACTATCAAGGTATTCACATGCTTTATCATATAAAAATTCAATTTTTTCTCTTTTAGATTTATAATGAAATAGATTAATAAATATATTTAATTCATTAATTGTTTTGGTGTTTATTTCACCAACATTTTTCTTTACTATTAAACAAGTTTCTTCATTATTTATTTGTGTTCCTATTTTTATTTTTCTTTTTAAACATTGCTTTTCTATTTTAGAAATATTTTTTACTATTCTTTTTAAATCTTTTGGTGAATTTACAATTTCAGTATTTTCTAAAATTAATACAATATTTGATGTTTTATCTTTGATTTTAAGTTTTTCAGTTAAATTAACTACTTGTAACATTTCTTTTTTATTTAATTCATTTATTGCATTATTAAAATTTATATCATCTAGGCAAATATACAACATTTAATTTATTACCTTTCTTCACTATCCTACATTAATGCTCCTTTCAATATTAAAAGTCCCTGCAAAAAGAAATAGCTTTACAATAGGATTGCAATTTAATTATATCATTTTCAAATGTTACTGTACAAGAATGTCAAACTTGAATTTTACTATTTCCCTTGATATACTAATATTTATGGAAGATAGATATTTAAGATATAAACATTTAAATGAATATTTGAAATTAAAATTTGGTGAAAGAACACTAAAAATTTGCGTTGATGGAGGTTTTACTTGTCCAAACAGGGATGGAACATGTGGGACCGGAGGTTGCATTTTTTGCAGTAGTGACGGATCTGGAGAGCATCTTTCTCATACATCTATATGCCAACAAATTTTAGAGTATTTTAATAGTTATAAGGCTCAACGTGCTAATAAATTTATTGTTTATTTTCAAAATTTTACAAATACTTATGCTGATTTAAGTGTATTAAAGGACAAATATAATTCGGCATTAATTGATGATAGAATTGTAGGATTACAAATTGCCACAAGACCAGATTGTATTAATGAGGATATTGCAAAATTACTTTCTAGTTATCTTCCTCAATACTATGTTTGTGTAGAATTAGGTTTACAAACATCAAATGATAAAACCGCTTCTTTTATTAATAGAGGTTATGCATCTGATAAATTTTCAGAAGCAGTCAAGATTCTTAGAAAGTATAATATAGATGTTGTATGTCATATTATGATTGGACTTCCTGGAGAAAATTTTAATGATTTGAAAAATACAATTCAATTCCTTAATCAACATGATATTCAAGGCATTAAAATTCATTCTACATATGTGTTGAAAAATACAAAATTGTGTGAACTTTATAGTAATAACCAATATATACCGATTTCGCTAGAGGACTATTTGGAAAAGCTAACATATGTTATTACACATATCAACCCTAATATTATAATTCACAGAATTTCTGGTGATGCTCCTAAAAATTTGCTTGTCGCACCTGAATGGAATTCTCATAAGAAGCTAGTCTTAAATGGATTAGATAAAATTTTAAAAGATAGAAATTTATATCAGGGTTGTTTTTATAAAAAAGCAGAATAGTACATTAATCTTACTATTCTGCTTTATACTATTTATTATTTTGTTTTAGGTATGCATCAATAAATCCATCTATATCCCCATCCATTACGGCTTGGACATTACCAACTTCATAGTTAGTTCTATGATCTTTTACTAAGGTATAAGGACAAAATACATATGATCTAATTTGACTTCCCCATGCAATATCCATTTGCACACCTTTAAGATCTTCGATTTTTTCTTTTTGTTCTTTTTCTTTTAAATCTAATAATTTTGATTTTAACATTTTCATTGCTGTTTCTCTATTTTGTATTTGTGAACGCTCAGATTGACATTGAGCAACTATATTAGTTGGAATATGTGTTATTCTTACGGCAGAAGATGTCTTATTTATGTGTTGCCCTCCTGCTCCAGAAGCTCTATAAGTATCTATACGTAAATCGTCAGGATTAATATCTATTTCTATATCATCAGTTATTTCTGGTAAAACTTCTACTGATGCAAAAGAAGTATGTCTCCTTCCCCCACTATCAAATGGTGATATTCTTACTAGACGATGAACTCCTTTTTCGCTTTTTATATATCCATATGCATTATTTCCTATTAATTCAAAAGTGACACTTTTTAGTCCTGCTTCGTCCCCTTCTAAATAATCTATTTCTTTTACAATATAATTATTCTTATTTGCCCATCTCGAATACATTCTATATAACATTTCTGCCCAATCTTGTGATTCTGTTCCACCTGCCCCTGGATGAATTGTAATAATTGCATTGTTAGAGTCATATTTACCAGAAAGTAATGTTGCTAATTCAAATTTTTCTAATTGTTTTGAAACTTTGTTTTCAGCAGATAATGTTTCTTTGGCTAATTCATCATCATATTCAGAAATAACTAAATCTATCATTTCATATAAATTATCGAGTTCATTTTTTAACTTAATATATGTTGATACTTTTTCTTTTAGTATTTTTATATTATTTAATATTTTGGTTGATGTTTTTGAGTCGTTCCAAAAATCTTGTTCTAATGTCTGTTTTTCTAAATTTTCTAACTCTTTTTGTTTATTAATAATGTCAAAGAGACTCACCTAAACTTTCTAATTTATTTTTTAGAGCTGTAATATTTCTTTTGCTTTCTTCTAATTCAATCATTCTCTCACAACCTTTCTAATATTAATTATTTTTGATTGATAACTCTATTTATTGATTTTCCATACAAATACTTAAGTTTCATTGCTTATTTTATTTTTAACCTTTAAAAGAATCTATTGTTTTTTGAAAAGTTTGTTCTAGGTTGGTTTGAGGTTTCCAGCCTAATTTTTTAATTTCTGTTGTATCCATAATGTTTAACTTAAAGTTTAAATATGTTTTTCCGCTTTGTTTTGCTGAATAACAAATTTTTGTTGCTTTGGCCTGTGATAATTTAATAATTAATTCGGCTAAGTCTTTTATGCTAATAATATTATTTTCAGCACAAACATTATAAAATTTACTCTTTCCTTTTTCCATAATTAAAAAAGCTGCATTTATTGCATCTGGTGTGTATGTATATGTTCTTATTGCTGTACCATCTGAGCTTAGAACAATGTCTTTTTCGTTTAAAGCTGATTTTATAAATTCTGCGAAGGCACGACCATCAATTAGTGAAATTCCTGGTCCTAATGTATGAGAGCACCTCATTCCACAGTAATCAATATTGTACTCTTTTTTATAGCACTCAAGCATAGTTTCACATAGGCGTTTAGCTTCGGGATAACAAGAACGGTAATTATTAATGTGCAAAACTCCCATATCGTTTTCTTTTATTTTTATATCATTCAAAAATTCTCCATAAACTTCAACGGTAGATACGTAAAAAATACGTTTGCAATTATGTGTTCTGGCAAATTCAAGAATATTATGTGTTCCATTTACATGTGCCCATAAGGTTTCGGCACAAAAGTTATTAAAATCCGCTGGAGCAGCTGGTCCTGCTGTATGAAAAATATAATCAACATTTTGCTTAAAGCATATTTTATCATTTATATCTTGATATAAAAAAGTTATGTTCTTATTTTCCAATAGGTTATCAAATATTTCTGATGATTTTTCTTTTGAACGAGCTAATGCTATTATTTGAATATTAAGATTGTTTTTATTGTTAGCAATTTGTAGTGCATCTAAAAAATATCTTCCAAGCCTTCCTGTTGCACCAGTTATAAGAATTGTAGAGTTCTTGTAAATATTCCAATTTATTCCCTTGTCGATTATACTAAAATCAGAATTATCCATTATATCTCCTTATTAAGTTGTTTATAATTTAATTTGTAATGTTTTTAGGCTTTTGTTTTCTGTTTTTATATGTAAGTAGAGCTTTTAATATATAATAATCTTCCATGGTGGTTAATTTTATATTTTTATTTTTTTCTAATACTATTTCAATATTGTTACCTAAAAATGTATATAGTAGTGCAGAATCTAGTAAAGGAATTGGACTTTCTAAATGATTTAAGTCTTTATATATTTCTTTGAGAATTTTAAATTTAAATGTTTGAGGAGAAGTTATATAATAAGTATCATCTCTTTTCATAAAACTTTTAAAATCAAGTATATTATTTCTAGAGATGGCAACTGATTCTTCTGCCTTTCGAGCAGTTAATACGCTTTTTCCAGCTTTTACTTTTTCAATATTCATATTTATTGTGCTTTCATCAATTAATGGTCTAACTGCATCGTGAATTAAAACTATATCATTGTCTGAAATATTTAAAGATGATAAAAAATCTATTCCTTTTTTTATGCTATCTTGTCTATTTATTCCACCTTTAATTACATTAGTAATTTTAGGAAGCTTATACATTTCTAAAATATTATTCATGTGCGTAATATATTTTGAATTACATGCAATTATAATTTTATCTATTTGCTTGCATTTGACAAATTTTTCAAGTGTATATACTATTATAGGTTTTTTATTAATCTTCCAAAATTGTTTTGGAAGATTATTATTTGACGCCATTCTGGAGCCTATTCCTCCTGCAAGAATTATACAATAGTTCATGTTTTTTTATTTTCCTCCGTATTATAATGTATGGCTGCTCTGTAAATATGACCAATACGATCTTTTTCAGGTGGATATTCCATATAATTTCCATACATAGCTTCTAAGTATTTTGAGTAGCATTTAGGAGCATGAAATGTTCTGTTTCTCATTTCTATATCAACAGTTGGAAACATTTCCGATTTTTTCATTCTTTCTTTAGGTCCTAAGCTATAACAAACTCCGCCAACATATTCACTTTTATTAAAATCATATTTTGTTGCTAGTTTGTTAGATTTTTTTGTATAGTATGAGCTCCCATAAATTTCGCAAATAGTGTTACGGGTAATGTTACGATACTTTTAAAATTTAAACTTATTGATTTCCTGGTAGATCTTTCACGCATTTTTTTTAAATTATTAGCTTTTTTTAAAAATCTTTGACATTTTTTATAATCTGTGGGTAAACCGTCATATGGAAATATGTCTATCCATATAGGCATAGATTCGTCTCTGAAAACAACGTTTATGTTATTATTAAAAAGTCTACTATATGAATAATTTTTATCGTTACTTACAAAAGAATAATTACTGACTAAAGAATCTTTATCTAATATTTCAATTAATTTATTATAGTCTGGTCTGGGAACTATAAGATCTGCATCGTCATCCCAAGGAATAAAATCTTTGTGACGTACTGCACCTAGCAATGTACCACTAATTAAAGAATATCTAATATTATTTTTATCACAAAATTCAGCAAAGGTACATAACATTTCAAATAATGCATCATGCATATCATCTATTGATAATAATTTCATTTATTTTTTCCTCTTTCTTTGTGCAAATTATATCACAAAACTGCGTAAATTCAATAGTATATAAAGTTAAAGAGTTTAGTAATAAATTTTACTAAACCCTTGAATAGAATGTTTTTAGATATATTTATTTTTGTTTATTATGTATTTTATTATTAATAAATCTACATGATTTATTAATAAAGATTAAAATCTTGTTTGAACGTTTTAAAGACATTTCCATTGAGAATGTATTTGCTTCAAATGGATAGTCCATGCATTCATCTATTATATCTTTAATTTTTAATGGAGGAGCAAATTTACCATATGATGCTGGAGAAAGCGAAGAATGTCTTACTATATTGCATGTGTTATTCATTATAATTGGTTCTGTTTTATTTTTATAAAAATAATTTATACTAAAGTCAAAAAGTTTTCTTTTAGTATATTCTTTGTCTAATAAATTTAGTAAATAAAAATTTTTGGTAAATAGTGCTAAATTTTTTTCTAAACAATTATGTAGTTGGTAGTTGCAGTTATTGTTCTTATTTATAATTGGATATACTTTTCCATTCTTTTTCTCCTTCTAATTCCCATTCTTTTAGTTTATTAACTTGGGTTTCAGATAAATTATATGTACTAGCAATTTTTTCAAAAATTTCGTTAAATGTTATTTCTGTGTTTGCTATTAATTCATGATATTTTCTAACATTATCTGAAGCTTGTTTTCTAATTAAAGGATAGTTACTTATAAAATATTTTGAAAAATTAAGATTAGACATTTGCATTTTTTTCTTTTACGTAGTAGAAAATTCCAATTTGAAGGTGTGTTTTTCTAGTTATAAGTGTATCGAAAATATCAAAACTGTGTATTGTATGATTCATATATTCTCCTCTGCATTATATGAAATACGACTTCATTAGTAAACAATAAACTAAATGAAGTCGTATTTACTGTTATTTATTATTTGTTTTCTTTGATTTTAATTTATATACTAATACTCCAATAATAAGTATTAATGAAACTGACAATGTTATTAAATATATAATTAAATTGTCTCCTGTGTTTGGAGAAGCGGTGTTTTCAGTATTTTTTTCTGGAGTTGGTAATACATTTATTGAGATTTCTTTTTCAATTGTATTATAGTGTTCTAAATCAGCAGGCTCATAAACTGCTAAATATTTTCCTGATTCAGATAGCGTTGTTTCTGGGTTAACCCATCTCCAACCTTCTGGTAATTGGATATCTCCTAATACTTGTCCTTCTTTTTCTTGTACAGTAATGTCTGAAGGCTCTTCAACATCTAAAGTAGCTTTTACTATATCAACATTTATAGGTATGTTTTGAATAATATTATAATTATCTGAGTCCTCTGGTGTATAAGTAACTTTTAGTGTATTAGTTCCAATTGTTCTTTCTTGTTCTTCCTCTTCCCAACTGAAGCCGTCTGGTAATTTTACATCTTTTAAATCTGAATCCCAAGAGAATGTGATATCGTCTGGCAATGTATATTCAGGATCTGCTTTTAAGATTTTTAATTCTAAATTTGGAGATAAGTTTTGACCTGAATAATCAAAATTTTCTGTATCTTTTGGTTTAAATGTTGCTTTATAACCATTATTAATTACAGTTGGAACTGTGTCTGGATCATCCCAATTCCAATTATCTGGTAATTCAAGGTCTGATAAGTGTCTGTTTGGATCATATTCCATTTCTTCAAAAGTTGGTAAAACTATTGTACCTTTTGCTTTTTTAACGGTTACATTTATAGAAATATTTTCTATAGTTTCATAATTGTTTGGATCGTCTGGAGTATATGTTGCTGTAAATGTCCTATTACCTACGTTTCCTACTAATACATCTGGTGTATTCCATGTAAATCCGTGTGGCAATGATACGCTTGATAGTTTGTCTCCATAAGTAGCGGTAAGTGTTGTTGGCACTGTATATGTTGGAACCGCCTTTTTAATTGTTATAGATATTTTAATATCGGTTATTGTTTGATAACTTTCTGGATCATTTGGAGTATATGTTGCCATGAAAGTTCTATTACCTACATTTCCTACTAATATATCTGGAGTATTCCATGTAAATCCATGTGTTAATGGTACATCTGATAATTTATTTCCATAAGTAGCGGTAAGTCCTGTTGGAATAGTATATGTTGGAATTGCTTTTTCAACTTTAACTGTTGCAGTAATATCTGTAAGAGTTCTGTAATTTACGGTATCATTAGGCGTAAATGTTACTAAAAATTCAAAGGTACCTAATTCATTTAATTGTTTATTTGAATTAGTTTGCCATGAAAATTTTCCAAGTGATTGCTTTGGAAATTCAATATTTGCTAAAGTGTCATATTTATGTGCAACTAATTCTGGTAGATAATAACTAGGGGTAGCTTGACTTATCTTTATATTAATCATATGAGTTAGTTCTACGCCAGTATAATCATATTTGTTCCAATCATATGGTGAATATGTTGCTTCATAGGAAGGGACATCTACTGTTGGTACTGTATCAGGATTTTTCCATATCCATTCTCCATCAGCATCACCTAATTTAAAAGATGATAATTTTGAATTTGGATTATATGTAGTAGCTACTTGAGGAACTTTTATTTCGGCTTTTTCTTTACTAATTGCCATTGTATTTTGAGATGAATTTATATTATTTGTTCCACCAGCTAGCTCTTCTTTATATTGGTTTTTAGAATTATCTAAACTTGTACTTCCATATTTTACAATTATATTTGCTCTAGCATATGCTAGAATAGATAAAGCAACTATGAAAATTAATATAACATAGATCGATTGATTTTTAATTTTTTTATTCTTTTTCATTTTTATCTCCCATATTATAAATTTATAATTAAATTATATTTAAAATAGGTTTAAAAGTATAGGCTATTTATAAATTTAATGAAAATGTTAAAATTAAGTAATTCAATTGTATTATTTTGATTTCTATGTTTACATAACCTTAAATAAGTGATATAATTACTAATATAAGTTAAAAAAAGGAGATTTTTATGGGAAAAAGAAGAATAAAAATGCAATATCCATTAGATACAACAGGAAGAAATCCTGATTTTGATGGAGCCCAACATGAAATTACACCATCCGGAATATGTCCAATTAAGTTTGGAAATGAGCCATATTATATAATGATATATGATGATCATACGTTAGGAAGAAGAAGAATGATTACTTTAGTACGTGAGGAAAATGGACACTTTTATAAAGTTCCTTTAGCAGATTATTCTAGATTAGCTTCTTCAATTAATTTCTTAGATTTGCTTAGAAATAGACATATGTTAAATAACTTACCAGATTTAATAGGTCTTTTTACAAATCAACGATGTACATATCAACAATTAGAGAATCCAGGAAGATTAGCGAGATGGAGACCACAATATAGGCAACAACAACATCAACAACAAGCAGTACCACCAGTGCCACCGGTACCACCTAAACGTCAACAACAATCAACACCTCCAACACCACCGGTACCACCTAAGCAACAACAAGCAGTGCCACCTGCACCACCATCACCAC
>CANQEI010000015.1 GCA_947594845.1 uncultured Clostridia bacterium
GGTATCTCGTAACCATTGTTATTACTGGTTTGTATAGGATTGCGGTTATAATATCTCATCTCCTCTGAAAATATACATCCACAATATTTTTGCATATATAATCCTAGTTCTCGTGCCTTTGCTTGTCCTTCTCTAAAACCTACCCTAAAATCTCTATACAAAAATTCAATATCATACTTTTCAGATAACTCTTCACATATTTTTTTTATTTCTTCATGTTTTTGATATGGACTAACAAATAATGTTGTAGTAAATGCATCATACCCATTTTCTTTTGCGTATTGCACTGTTTTTTCAAGACGAACCCTATAACAATAATTCACACATCTATTTTCTAAATTATTCACAACATTTTTACAAAATTCTCTTAATCCATATTCTTCTTCTATAATTAATTTAAAATTTTGCATTTTACTATATTCAATTAAAGTATCTCGTCTTGTCTTATATTCGATATATGGATGAATATTGGGATTATACCAAAAAGATACCGGTTCTATTCCTTCTTTTCTTAACGTATCGATACAATATACACTACAAGGTGCACAACAAGTATGCATTAATAATTTCATTTTCTATATTCCTTCCTATTTTTCATATATATAAAATATTGAAATATCTCCTATATATTTTAAATTATTCATTATATATTCTCGTACTTCATTTGGATTTTGCCAATTTAAACCTGATTTTTTTATTAAATATACACAGTCTTCTTCTGTTTTAATTTTTTCAATTATTCCGTCTTCACCATCAGCTCCCAAATTTCCTTTAAGAAACATATCATAATTCTTATGATATATATTAAGAGGTATATTGTATATTGCCGCTTCGGAATCTAATATATATACTTTTTTTCCATTTGAATTCATATTTAATATATATTCATCTATTTCAGAAATTCTTTCATCTAACCCTTTATTCTCTGGTATTCCTACAAAATAAGCTAATTCTTTTTCTTTATCAACCTTTAAATAATCTTTATTTATTTTTATTATCGAACTATATAATAAACATAGAACTAAAAACATACTCAAAAAATTAAACAATACATATGCAATATTTTTAAATTTTTTATTTAACTTCAAATTATTAACAATACATTTCCATACTAGAAAGATAATAGCTATATATACTATTAATGTTCCAATTAAAAAATGAATATTATCTGATATTGGAAAAACTACGACAAAGCTAGATATTGCAAAAGCAAACAGAGCATAAATTTCTTTAATAGGCTTTTTAACAAATTGCAATACAAACATAATAAACATTATTATTGGAACTATAATTGGAATTATGAAATTATTTTTTAATAAATTTTTATATGCAATTTTATTTGAAAAAGTTTTTAATCCTAAAATTGTATAATTGACAAATTCATTCAATGCACCTGAAAAAAATAAATATAAAATTAGAATGATTACTGGTATTAAAGTCCCTAATAGTCTAACAGAAAAAATTTTAAAAAAAGTTTTCCATTCTTCTTTTTTACGTATAGCAAAAATTTTATATCCAGCACATGCTAAACTAATTGCTATTCCTGTAGTTTGCTTAAATAATATTGATATGCCAGCAATTAGTCCAATAATAAAATCATATTTAAAATTAAAATTTAAAATATTTTCTTTTGATTTTTTTAATTCAATATATAATAACAAAAGTGCCACTACTAAAGCTGCATAATTATAATCTATACACATATATTTACTAAATATAAGCAAAAATGCTGTTACTGAAAGCAAAGCAATTTCGCTATTAGTAATTAGTTTTAATATTTTATATGTTATAAAAAATACGCATACCATTAATATTACAGCTAATAATCTCATTATAATTAGCTGATTTCCAAATATATTTAAAAATAATCCACATATTATAAACAAAAGTGGCATAGATACCATACTTATATCTTTATATGGTACTAATCCATTTGCAATATTCTTAGCACAATTATAATTCCATATTTCATCTAAATTTCCAATTGGCTTTGTAAAAATATTTGAAAAACAAACTATAAATATAAAAATAACTATTAAAATACTTTTAATTACACTTTTCAATTTTGATTTTCTATCTTCCATATTTTTAGAAATTCCTTATTCTTTTTCGTCATACTTTATTCCTAAATGATTATATGCAAGTGGAGTCGCAACTCTTCCTCTAGGAGTTCTTGCAATAAAACCAATTTGTAATAAATATGGCTCATATACATCTTCTATTGTACCATTTTCCTCTCCTATTGTTGCTGTTAAAGTTTCTACTCCTACAGGTCCACCTTTATAATTATATATAATTGATTCTAAAATCTTTTTATCTATATTATCTAAACCTAATTCATCTATTTCTAGCTTATTTAAAGCTAGTCTAGCTATATCTAAATTTATATTTCCATCGCCCAATACTAATCCAAAATCTGCTACTCTTTTTAGCAATCTATTTGCAATCCTTGGTGTTCCTCTAGAGCGTTTAGCTATTTCCATAGAAGCTTCATTATCAATATTTATTCCTAATATATCTGCAGATCTTTTTATAATAGTATCTAAGTCTTCAGGATCATACAATTCTAATCTATTTACAATTCCAAATCTATCACGAAGTGGTGTTGATAAATTTCCAACTTTAGTTGTTGCACCAACAAGAGTAAATTTTGGTAAATCTAATCTAATAGATCTTGCACTAGGACCTTTTCCAATAATTATATCCAAACTAAAATCCTCTAAGGCTGGATACAATATTTCTTCAACATTTCTATTAATTCTATGAATTTCATCAATGAATAAAATATCATTTTCTGATAAACTAGTTAAAATAGCTGCTAAATCTCCAGGCTTCTCAATTGCAGGTCCAGAAGTTATTTTTATGTTTGTTCCCATTTCATTAGCTAATATATTAGCTAATGTTGTTTTTCCTAATCCTGGTGGGCCATAAAGTAAAACATGATCTAAAGTTTGTTTTCTCTTCTTTGCAGCTTCTATACAAATTTTCATATTTTCTTTTACTTTAGTTTGCCCAATATATTCATTTAATTTTTTAGGTCTTAATGATGTTTCTTGTATTTCTTCAGATTCATCTTTTAATTTTGGAATTAATAAATTTTCATTAAATTCTTCCTCAAAACCCATAACATCCTCCAAAAATTTGTTAGTTCACCATTTCTAGTATTTCTTTTTTTAATTCTGAAACTATATGTTCTTGCTTTATTTTTCTAACAATTTCACCTTTTTTAAAAAGTAAACCTTCATTTTTTCCACCAGCAATACCAATATCAGCTTCTCTTGCTTCTCCAGGTCCATTTACAGCACATCCCATAATTGCAACTGTTATATCTGCATTAATAGTCTGTAAAAATTTTTCAATTTCCTTAGCAATTGGAATTAAATCATATTGTATTCTACCACATGTTGGGCAAGAAACAAGCTTAGGTACATTTTTTAATAAATTACAATTTTTAAGTATTTCCTTACATACTTTTATTTCTTCAACCGGATCATCAGATAAAGAAACCCTTAAAGTATCTCCTATACCTTGTCTTAATAGTACACCAAGTCCAATACTTGACTTTATAGTACCAGAAAAAGCAGTTCCAGCTTCTGTTATTCCTAAATGTAAAGGATATGGAAATTCTTTAGAAGCCTTTTCATAAGCTTCAACACACATATCCAAATTAGAAGCTTTTAAAGAAATACAAATATCATAAAAATCTAATTTTTCTAATATTTCAACATGCTTTTTAGCACTTTCAATCATTGCATCACTACATGGCTTCCCATATTTCTCTAATAATTCTGGTTCCAGTGAACCTGCATTTACACCTATTCTTATAGGTATATTATTTTTCTTGCAGGCATCTACAACACTTTTTACTTTTTCTTCACTACCTATATTTCCAGGATTAATACGTATTTTATCAACACCAGATTCTATAGCCTGTAATGCAATTTTATAGTCAAAATGAATATCTGCAACTATTGGAATATGTATTTTTTCTTTTATTTCTTTTATAGCTTTTGCATCTTCTAAATCTAAACATGCCACTCTAATTATTTCACAACCTGCATCTTCTAACTGTAATATCTGATTCACAGTTGCCTCTATGTCCTTAGTTTTCGTATTGCACATAGATTGAATTACAACCTTATTCTGTCCACCTATTTTTACTCCGCCAACATCAATTTGCCTTGTTTGATTTCTATTCATTTTTATAATTATTCCTTTCTGTAATCAGAAAACATTTTTTAAATTAATTTATATAGAATTTATATTTTATTTTCTGCCATAATTTTTTCATATTTTATCATTTAAAGACGAAAAAAACAACATATACAGTTTTTGCAAAATAAAAAAGGGCTTACTTAGTAAAATAATGTATTTTACCAATTTGTAGCCCCTTTTATAAATCAATATTTAATATTTTTTAATTCATATTTTTCATAATTTGGTATATATCTTTTTACCATATTATAAAAGCTTGTTGTGTGGTTCTTATATTTTAAATGACAAAATTCATGCATAATTATATACTCAATAACTTCTTTTTTATACCTAATAATTCTTGGATTAATTAATATTTTTTTGTCTAAAGTGCACTTAGCAAGACAATCCTTCATTTCAATAATCTGATAATCTTCTGGAGCAAGCCCAGTTTCTATTCGTGTTTTTTCCATTATATTTTCTAATTCTCTTTCAGCAATTTTGCAATATAATTTATCAATTAAAATATCTGTCATTGTACTATTGTCAATTTTTTTATATTTTTTTGGCAAAATTACTTTTACAATATTATTATCCACATTACATTCAATTAAATTAATATTTTTATAATAAATTTTTAGATTATATGTAACTCCTAATATTTGAATTGGTTTTAAACTAATCTCTTCATTTTTTTCTTCATACTCTTTTAATTTTTTTATAATCCACTCTCTTTTGTTTGCAACAGCTTCTTGTATTGCATTTTGAGTCGCATACCAAGGAGCACGAACTAACACTTCCCCATTTTGCACAGAAATATATAAACAATTTTCTGTAGTTTTATTAACACTATAATTAATTATTTCGTTTTTCATTTTACTACCTCCTTGATATTTAAGTTTTAGAACTTCTGTTTGGTAGTATTTTATATTTTTTCTTCTATTTTGTCAATAGTTTTTAGAAAATTTGTTCGTATATTTTTAGATAGGTAAACTTCTTGCGTCTGTAAGGTTTCAAATTCAAGTTAATATTATTTGTAATATAATTTTAATATAGGATATAAAAGCACTACTATCATCAATATATTATTTATTTTTTATCTATTCATCAATCGAATTTTCACGCAAAACAAAAAAGTAATGCAATAAATTATTGCATTACTTTTCTTATTTTATTGTTTTCTTTTTCTTCCTGATTTTGATTTTAATTTTCCTGCTTCTTTTAAATCTGATATTCTCCTAGAATTTCTTTTTTCAATTTTACTCATCTTTGATACTTTTTGATTTTTAGTTTTTTGTGTTTTTTTCACTTTAGCTGCTGTTGTTACAACATTTCTATTTTTCATTTTCAAAGCCATAATAATTAGTAAACTTCCAACAACCGTTGTTATAATTACTCCCATGCCTCCAGCTTCTGGCAATTTAGGATTTTCATTTGGATTATTTACAACTTGAATTTGATTATTATATGAATTCTCATCTATCGTAAATTCTAGTGGTTTTTTCATTCTTACAAATTTATTTGAAGGTGCTTCTATTTCTACTAAATAATATGTTCCATATGCCAAACCACCTACAAAAAAAGATCCATAACTACTACCATTATCTGAAACTAACGTTAAATCTTCACCATCAAAATCTTTAATATAGTTTCCTTCCTTTATGTCATCAATACTCAATGCTATCTTAAATCTTGCACCAGCTAAAGGATAATATTCACTATTTACTTTTTTAAATCTTGCACTTCCAACAGCAGTCTCTACACTTTTTTCCGAAGTAGCAACATCATCTGATATAGCACATACAGTATTACTAATTTTTTTCTCTGTATTATTATAAGTTATAGCAGTAACTTCTACAGTTAAATACTTTTTAGTTCCATCGCCACTACTATATACATTTTTTAATTTATTTTTTCCTTCAGCATTTAAAATTATTGTTAATGCTCTGTTGTATGAAGAATATTGTGCTCTATAATCAATATTTTTTTGTAATTCAACATTATTACCTGATAATTTTAAAGTGCTATCTAGAAATTTAGCGTTACTATTACTATATAATATCATAAATTCAGCTATTTCATTTATATTTTTTGGTATTTCTACTAACGTTTTATACCCTATTTTATTTGCTTCAGCATATGCTTGAGAAATATTTATATCAAAGCTTTCTTCATTTGCATTATATTTAATAATTATTGTTCCATCTACTTCTTCTGATTCTCCTGATTCCTTTAATATTTTAATTCCTAATTCATCAGCACTTTTTTCATAAACTTCAATCATAACTGTTTTTTCTATTAATTCAGCACCTTTAATAGTTCTAAGTTTTACAATTCTGTATTGACCAGGTTTAACACCTGTCCAAATAATATTTCCTGAACTATCTGTTGTCTTTGAATATCCCACATCTACATAATTGTCAAGTTCATTTTTTACTTGTAGTTTAAACTTTGCACTAGCAATTCCAGATCCTGTTTTTGAATCTTGTAATTGTATCTTTACATCTGTTACTAATTCTATATGTCTAAAAGAATTACCTAAGCTTGCATCTTGCCTATAACTTTCAGGTGGTAAATAACTCGTTTTAGAAAGTCGCACTTCATTAATAGTATCAGTTTTTACATATCCTTTAGGCGTTTTTACCTCTACTATATAATATGTTCCCTCTGTTAGCCCAAATAATCTTTCACTAAAATATCTTTTAGATGCATAAGGTGGTTTTTCATTATAAAGACCTGACGTAAGAACTATATCTTCACCTGAACTATTTTTTATAAATCTATTATTTGTAGCATCATCTCTTGTAAGAGCCACCTTAAACTCTACACCAGCTAAATAAATATCTTCAAAATCATAATCAACATAAAAAGAACTTACTGAGGAAGAATTAATATATGCATATATATTAATTCCACATAATGCAATATCTTCTCCTTTTAAAGTTATAGAAACATTGTTATCTAACTTGGCAGATATTTCACTAACTAATGTGTAAAAAGCACTTCCACTACTATCATTTGGTAATTTTTCATATGGTATTGGTGTACCATTAGAAATTAATCCATACGTAATATCTATTTCTTGAAGTCCACTAGCTATTATTTTTCTTTTACCTGCTTCTGTAAAAGTTATTACATTTTGTGATGTATACTCTCCAACTGATATACTTTTTTCTTGAATATTATAATCTGTACCAGATGCTAATTGTGTTTCACCAATTTTTATACTTAATTTGCTTTTATCAAAATATGGTGAATATTTTAAATCTTGATAATACTGTCCAGCAGAAATTTCTAAAGTATAATTATTATTTTCTGCCAATCCTGTTGGAATTCCAATTTTCGCATTATATGATATTATATTTCCTTTAGCTGATGTTTGAATATCTCCAGTTACTTCACTTAGTCCTACTGGTTCACCTACAATTTCATCTTGAGGTAATTCATTTGGAGTATCATTTAACTCATCCTCTAAACTTTCTGATGAATTTTCTAAACCATTAGCAGTATCAGCAGATTGATTATTTTCTTTCACTTCTATAGAATTACCTAAATTTTCTTCTTGTAATTCTTTTTGTTTTTGAGTATCTATGGAATTTTCTTTTTTAATCTCTCCAGATGCTTCTTCAGATATTTCAGACTTTTTCTCACTTTCTTCTACAATGTTCTTACTTTCTGATACTTCATTACTTTCTGGAACTACTTCATTTTCCACTTGAGCTTCTGCCTCATTTAATGCTTCCCTATTATTGTTTTCTGATGAAAATATTGTCAAAGTTGAACGTACAGATACAATAGCACTAATAACCAATATCATCGCTATTATAAATACCAAGAATTTGGTTATAGTATTTTTTTTCTTTTCAGGCTTTCTCATTTTCTACTCCTAATACATTTTTAAAAAATTTCTTCTGTAATTATTATAATGTATATTATTAGTTGCATGCAATAAACTATTTGATATTTAAACGTTTTGACATAAAAATGTAAAAAGAATGTAATTTGCTAGTTACTTTATTATATTTATTTATAATTCACTCCATACATCATTTCTTAATTCACACATATCAATATTTTAACCCTACTATTATCATTATTAATGCAACGTCAAAAGGCAATAAAAAAAGCATATGTGATAATTATTTCTTACATATACTTTTAAATAATAATATCTCTTTTTAATAAATTATTTTTCAAAACGCCAGTTCCTATAAATAAATTTCCATTATATACCTTGTAAACACCATCTTTACGATTTTGTGCAATCTGTTGTCCATTTAGAAATAACTGTACTCTTCTATCATCTAAAATAATTTTATCTTTATTTTCAAAAATTTTTTCAATTGTTATTATTTCTTTTTCTTTATCATTTAATTTTTCTAATTCTGAGATGGTAATGCTTTGCTCTATTTTAAAATCATTTATTTTCATTCTTTTAAGTTCTTTCATAAAACCAATTGTACCTAGCTTTTCTGCAATCATTTCGCATAAAGTTCGTATATACGTTCCTTTTGAGCAACCAACTTTAAAAATAATTTCATTACTTTTATAATCAATTTTTTCTACATCTATATAATAAATTTCTATTTGTCTTTTTTCTCTATCAATTTCAATTCCTTGTCTTGCATATTCATATAATTTTTTGCCATTTACTTTTATTGCGGAATACATTGGAGGTAATTGTTCAGACTTTCCTATAAATGATTTTATTTCTTTAATATATTCCTTTTCTAATTCCTTTTTTAATGCAAATTTTGTATCTTCTTCAATTATTTTTCCTTCACTATCAGCTGTATCAGTTTTTTGCCCCAATTTTAAATTTGCAATATATTCTTTGTCATGTTCAACCAAATATTTAGAAAGTTTGGTTGCTTTACCAATCATTATTGGTAAAACCCCAGTTGCTTGTGGGTCAAGAGTTCCACAATGTCCAACCTTCTTTACATTGTATATTTTCCTTATTTTAGAAACAATTCCAAAGGAAGTAATCCCCTTTTCTTTGTTTATTAATATAACTCCGTCCATTAAAGCTTCCTTTACTATATTAATCTCTAGAATTTTCTTCTTTCTTAATACTTTCATTTAATTTTGGAAGTGCACCTTTTTGTATAGCCTTTTTCATTAGCAAAGCTAAATGCTCTGGTTCAGGATAATCCTTTTCATCTAATGCAGCTAAAACAAATTTATCCCTTATACTATATTGCACTATTCTTCCATTACTATCATATTTTCTTACTAAATTATCTAGTAATAGTTCCATATTAAGTGGAAAGCCGTGCATTCTAGAAAAAATATCTGCAAAAGCTAAAGTAGTTCTAGTATTTCCGTCTCTAAATGGATGTACTCTCCATATTGCTGCTAATTTTTTACTAAATTCTAAAGAAATTTGGTCAACACTTTTTCCACTCCAGTCAGTATCGTTCAACGCTTCTAATTTTTTCTTTAAATCTGTACCTATTTTACTTACTTCAGAATATTGTAAACTTAAACCTGGTATAACAACCTCTTCTTTATAAATTGGAGTAGTTCTATATTTTCCAGCCCATTCATAAATATCTGAAAAAATATGTTTATGTACACTTCTAAAAAATTTATCATCAAATTCTCTTGAAAATTTAGAATTAACATTTATCAATTTTGCAAAACCTATATCAGCTTCAGCTCTATGTAATTCCTCTTCATTTTCAATTCCTAGTAAATTTTTTAAAGTTCCGTTTTCTAATATATATGGATCCTTCATATTATTTTTTATACCTCTCAATTACTTCTTTTTGAACATCTTCAAGTTCTTTTTCACCGTCTACATATTGTTTTACTATTTTTAAAGTTTCATCTGTAGGTACATCAGCTCCTGATATAGAAATCCCTAAAGCTTTTTTTACAATAGCAATTCTTTCTTGCCTTGTAGTATTTTCAATTAAATAATTCATTCAATTCTCCCAACTTTATAAAATCATAAATACAATCTATTTTATAAATCTTTTTACCTGTGTAATAACCCTTTCTTTTGCCTCTTCTAATGAATATGGTAATGTACAACCTGCTGCTCTAATATGGCCTCCTCCATTAAATAGTAAACAAATATCAGAAACATTTACATAATCATTTGAACGAAGTGAACCTTTATATCCTTTATCTGTTTCATATAAAAATATTGATACTTCTACTCCTTCAACATCTCTACCAATTTCAACTATACCGTCTAAATCACTTTGGATAACATTAAGTTTTTTCATATCCTCTTTTGTCATATATGTATAAGCAATTTTTCCGTTTGCAATAAATTCAATTCTATTCATTGCAAGTTTTCTAGCTTCAAATTTTTCTTTAGAAATATTGTTAAGTGATTCTTTATATATTTTTGAGATTTTTACACCTTTTCCTAAAAATTCTGATGCTATTTCAAAAGTTTCTGATGTAACACCTTCGTATCTAAATCCTCCTGTATCTGTTACAATTCCAGTAATCAAACATGTAGCAACTTCTTGAGAAATATCTGTTTTAAAATATTCTAGCATTGTTGTAATAATTTGTGCACATGCTGGTGCCACTGGATTTACAAAATTCAAGTCTCCAAACATTCCATTTGATGTATGATGATCTATATTCAAACGTGTTTCGCTTTTTAAATATGTTTCTGTTGGATCATCTAATCGTTTGATATCTGCACAATCTAAAGCAATGGCTAAATCATATTTTTCCAAAGATGGTTTCTCTAAAACCTCATCAGCATGTGGTAAAAATTTAAAAGTACTAGGAAATACTGGTATTACCATATCTACATTTTTTCCCATTTCTTTTAAAACTAAATATGTTGCAATTGTACTTCCAATAGCATCTCCATCTGGATTTTCATGAGTAAAAATAACTATATTTTTAGCTCTTTCTATAACTTCTTTTATAGTATCTAATGTCATATTAAAAACCTCTCTTTATTAATCATTTTTCATATCTTTTGTTATTTCTTTTAAAATAGAATCTATTCTTGAACCATATTCTAAAGATTCATCAAATAAAAATACTAGTTCTGGAGTAATTCTTAAGTTTACTCTTTTAGCAATCATTGACCTAATAAAACCTGAGCACTTTTTTAATCTTGCTAAATTTCCCTTATTACTTTTTGCATTAATCATACTTACATACACTCTAGCATATCTCAAATCTGGAGTAGTATCAACCTTTGTAACGCTAATTAATCCAGTAATTTGAGGATCTTTTAAATCTTGATCAATTACAATACTAATTTCCTTTTTTAATTCTTCATTTACTTTATTCATTCTATTTGTATTTTTAGGCATTTTTCATTCTCCAATTTTTATTTTTAAATATCCCTTTTTTTTGCCAAGCTGGGAAAAGATTTGCCATACTACAAGGCAAACTTTAGTTAAAATACCGGAGGCGTATGTAGATACGTCGAGGATTTTTAATCTAAAGTTTAACGCCGTAGAATGGTAAATATTTTTCCAGCGCTATCTCTTGATTTCTTCAAGAATATGTGCCTCAATCACATCACCAACTTGAATATCATTATAGTCCTCTATTTGAACACCACACTCATATCCATAAGCAACTTCTTTAACATCATCTTTAAATCTTTTTAAAGAAACTAATTTGCCTTCATGTAAAACAACATTATCTCTAATAACTCTAACAATTGAATTTCTTGCAATTTTACCATCTGTTACATAGCATCCTGCAATAGTTCCTACATTTGAAACTTTGAAAGTTTGTCTTACTTCAGCATTTCCAATAACAACTTCCTTGAATTCTGGATCTAACATACCTTTCATTGCAGCTTGAACATCTTCAATAGCATTATATATTACAGAGTATAATTTAATTTCTACTCCTTCTTTTTCTGCTTCTGCTTTTGCCATAGCTCCAGGTCTTACATTAAATCCTATGATAATTGCATTAGAAACCTTTGCTAATGTAACATCTGTTTCTGTAATTCCACCAACATTTGAATGAATTACTTTTACTCTTACATTATCATCAGATAATTTTTCTAAAGATTGTTTTACTGCCTCAACAGATCCTTGAACATCTGCTTTAACTATTAAATTTAATTGTTTTAATTTTCCTTGTTCTATTTGATTAAATAAATCATCAAGAGTAACTGAAGAAGTTGCATTTAATCCTTTTTCTCTTTCTTGTATTTTTCTTCTTTCAATTAAATGTTTAGCAGTTTTTTCATCTTTTACTTCATAGAAAGTTTCTCCAGCATTTGGAACACTTGTAAGACCTGTTATTTCAACAGGTGTAGAAGGACCTGCAGATTTAACTTTCTTTCCTTTATCATTTGTCATTGTTCTAATTCTACCAATTGAAGAACCTACAACAATGGTATCTCCAACATCTAATTTACCTCTTTGTACTAGCATCGTTGCAACTGGACCTTTAGCCTTGTCTAACTTAGCTTCAATAACAGTTCCTTTAGCTTGTTTTTTAGGATTTACTTTCAATTCAAGCATATCAGCTTGTAATAAAACCATTTCTAGCAAATTATCAATTCCATCACCTTTTTTAGCAGATATTGGAACAAATATTGTATCTCCGCCCCACTCTTCAGGAACTAACTCATGTTCTGTCATTTCTTCTTTAATCTTTTCTAAATTTGCTCCTGGTAAATCCATTTTATTTACTGCTACAATAATTGGAATTTCAGCAGCTTTTGCATGATTAATTGCTTCAATTGTCTGAGGCATAACTCCATCATTAGCTGCAACAACAAGTATAGCAATATCAGTAATCTGAGCACCTCTAGCTCTCATACTAGTAAAAGCTTCATGACCTGGTGTATCCAAAAATGTGATTTCTCTATCATTTACTGTAACTTTGTATGCACCAATATGCTGAGTAATACCACCAGCTTCACCTTCAATAACATTTGTTTTTCTTATTGCATCAAGTAAAGATGTTTTTCCATGATCTACGTGTCCCATAACAACAACTACAGGAGGTCTACTAATTAAATCTGCTTCATTATCTTCACTTTCGTCAAATAAAATATCTTCATCTGTTTTAATATCTTTTTTATTTGCAGTTATTCCATACTCAGAAGCAACTAAATAAGCAATATCAAAATCTATTTCTTTATTTATTGTTGCCATTACTCCTAAGTTTAACAATTTTTTAATTAAATCACCACTTGTAATTTTCATTTCTGCTGCTAAATCTTTTACTGTAATAACTGGTGGAATAGTAATTTCAGTTAATTTGAATATTTTCTGTTTAGTTCTATTTTCCTGTTTTCCTTTTTTCTCGCTTCTTCTTCCTCTTTGTGTGCTTAAATCATAATAGTCAAGCATATCAACATTTGAAAGTTTGCTTTCTTGTTTTAAAGATCTTAACTTTCCTGAACTAAATTCTTCATTTCTTCCTTTTTTCTTTGTTTGTTTTTTAGTTCTTTGTTCTTCAAACATACGATTATTTTTTTGTTTATCTATAGCTCTATTAGAATATTCAATAGCATTTTCTTTTTCAACAATATCAACAGCCATAATGTTATTTATTTTTTTGTCTATTCCTCTGTCATCAAGTTTTTTATTATTTTTATAATTATTTGAATTATTATTTCTATTTTGGTTGTTATAATTATTGTTTACATTTCTATTGTTATTAGTCTTTTGGAAGTTATTTTTCTGAAAATTATTTTTTTGGAAGTTATTGTTTTTTTCAAACTTGTCTTTCTTTTCTACTTTAATAGGTTCTTTTGACTCTACTTTTTCTGTTTTTTCTTCAACTCTCTTTTCCACTACTGTTTGCTTAACTTCTTTTTCAGGTTCAGCTTTAGGCTTTTCTTCCTTTTTATTTGGGATTCCAAATAATTCAGCAACAGACATTGGTTTTGATTGCTTGTTTCTATAAACAATGTTATAGTCTTTTTTTCTATTCTTCTCAACAAAACCTACATCATGTTTTCTTATATCTGTTTTCTTTTCTTCCTTTTTTTCTTGTTCATCATTAATTATAACAGTTCTTCTCATAATAACAGGTTGGTCTGATACTACTTCTTTTTTAGTTTGATTTTTTTCTACTTTCTTCATAGAATTTGTAATTTTTTCCGCCTCCTCATTTGTGATAGTGCTTAAATGGCTTTTTAATTCTATTCCCAATTTATTTGCCTTTTCTATCACATCTTTACTATTTACATTTAATTTTTTTGCTAGTTCATGTACCTTAATTTTGTCCAATAGTATCACCCCCATTAATTATTCTACAAATTTCCTCTGAAAAATTTTTATCTTTTAGTGCAATAATTGCTTTATTTTTCTTGCCTATTATTTTGCTATTATGTTCTATATCACCAAATATCAAAATTGGTATTTTATATTCCTTAGCCATCTTTTCAAATTTTTCTTTGGTATTTGAAGACGAATCCTGTGCAATAATTATTAAATAATTCTTTTTTTTAATTATTAGTTCTTCAACAGCATCTGCGCCACTAACTACTTTTCCAGCCTTAGCCGCGAGTCCGTAATAAACCATTAACTTTATTTTGATTGATTAACAATTACATCCCTCAACTTTTCATAAATTTCTTTATCAATACTCTGTTCAAAAGATTTTGATAATCTATTAGACTTTATCGCCTTTTCCAAACACTCAACATTATTGCAAATATATGCTCCTCTGCCATTTTTCTTACCAGTTAAGTCTATTGAAATTACATTTTCTTTATCTTTTACTATTCTTAATAATTCTTTTTTAGGTTTTGATTCTCCACAACCTATACATGTTCTTTCAGGTACTTTTTTCAAAGTATTCACCTCTTTATTCTTCAACTTCACTTTCAGTATCTTCTTCTGGTAGTGCTTGAGATTCTTCTAACATTTTTCTAAATTGTGATTCACTCTTAATATCAATTTTCCAATTTGTTAATTTTGCTGCTAATCGTGCATTCTGTCCAGATTTTCCAATAGCTAAAGATAATTGATCATCAGGAACTATTACTTGTGCAAATTTTTCTTCTTCCTTTATATCAACAGCTAAAACTTGTGCTGGTAATAATGCTGCTGCTATAAATACAGCTGGATCTTCATCCCACTCTATAACATCTATTTTTTCTCCATGTAATTCATTAATAATGTTTTGAATTCTAACTCCCTTTTGTCCTACACAAGAACCAACTGGATCTATATTTTCATTTGTTGAATACACTGCTACTTTGCTTCTTGAACCAGCATCTCTAGAAATATTTTTTATCTCTATTAATCCTTCATATATTTCTGGAATTTCAAATTCAAACAATTTTCTTACGAAATCAGCATGACTTCTTGAAACTATTACTTGTGGATTGCCTTTTACTCCTTTTTCTACGCTCAAAACATATCCTCTAATTTTATCATTAACTTTATATTCTTCTGTTGGAATTTGTTCTTTAGTAGGCATTATTCCTTCAAGTTTTCCTAAGTCTAAAACAACTGCATTTCCATCATTTTTTTGAACTATACCTGTAACAATTTCGCCTTTTTTATCATTAAATTCTGTATAAATAATTTCTCTTTCAGCTTCTCTTATTTTTTGAACAACAACTTGTTTTGCTGTTTGTGCAGCTATTCTACCAAAATTCTTTGGAATAATCTCTACATCAACTGAATCTCCAATTTCGTATTTTTTACTCATCTTTTTAGCATTCTCTAAAGAAATTTCCAAAAGCTCATCTTTTGCAACTTCCACAACAGTTTTTGTAGAATATACATGCATTTCTCCAGATTCTCTATCTATAACCACTTTAACATTATCTGCTGAATCAAAATTTTTCTTATAGGCTGTAACTAGTGCAACCTCTAAAGATTCTAGAAGATAATCCTTTTTTATTCCTCTTTCTTCTTCAAGCTCCTTCATTGCAACAACTAATTCTTTCATATCGATTGCTTTCATTTTTTTATCACATTCCTTTCAAAAATATATATTTTACCAGTCATATACAGACTTTGCACTTGCAATTTGTTTTAAGTCAATTTTAATATTTTCTTCCCCGCATTCTAAGATTAAATATTCATTTGTATACTCTTTTAGAAATCCTTGAAAAACTTTTTTTCCCTCAATTTTTGAATATAAAGTAACTTCTACTTTTTTACCAATTTGTTTTTCAAAATGTTGTGGCTTTCTTAGTTTTTTTTCCAATCCAGATGAAGATACTTCTAAAAAATATTGTTCTTTAATATAATCAGCATCATCTAAAATTGGATTTATAATTTCATTTACTTTTTCACAATCTAAGATATCTATTCCTGTTGGCTTATCTATGTAAATGCATAAATGATATTCTTTTCCTTCTTTAAGATATTCAACATCATATAATTCATAACCTAAGTATTCAATTTTTTCTTTAAGAAGATTTTCAACTTTTGCTTCAATTGTATTTTCAGCCAACTTTTTCCTCCATATACTAACAATAAAGAGTGGAATTGGTTTCCACTCTTCTGTTTGTTTATTTTGCTTTAAATATTATACTATGCTTTTTCAAGGATTGCAAGCATTTTATGATATTTTTAGCATATTTTATTCAACAAAATTAGACAAATCATAATTTTGACCATCTGATGTACACAAAATTATTGTATTCTCCTGTTTATCATTTACACTTTTTATTACGTTCTCTATCTTCTTTACATTTTTGCCTAATCTAATTACTTCATTTTCAACAACTAAATTACTTTCTGATATAGCCTTATCTAAATCTAATAAAACAACTTCTTGTTCTTCAAGGCTAAGCACCAAATATGATGTATCTTTTATTTTTCCAACATTTATATCTTGTATTTTATAATTTGATGCTGATATTTGATTATAATTATTCACATCAATATCACTCTTCGGATATTTTTTAGCAAATTCTTCTTTATCAACAACATTAAAATATAAATTATTTTGATTTAAAATAATTTGATAAACTCCATCATAATCATTTTCTATTAAATCATATGTAGCACCTTCATTTTCTGGTGCTGTAGTAACAACACTGTTTTCCGTAACTGCAGTATAATTGTTGCTTACTTCATTTTTTTGCTGCAATTCTGATAAATCAATTTGTCCATTTGGCTTAATATCCACATTAAATAAGAAAACTACTAATCCGATTATTGTTAATAATATTATTACCGCAGTTGTAATAATAATATATTTTATTTCTTTAGTTCTTTTATTCATTATATTCCTCCTAAATTATTTTCCTGAATTTAAATATAAGTTTAAAATTCTTTCAGAAAACATTTTAGCTTTATCTACTTTGGAAAAATTATATTTAATAGCAAATATTCCAATAATAACTAAAGCAATAACAATAAGTATTAATACAAGTGTCCCAATTGGCGAAACTTTTCTTTTTTTTCTTTTCTCTTCCATTTTACAAACTTCTGGCAACTACAGTTACCATTCCCTCCTTTTTACTTAATATTTTACTCAGTAAAAAAGCTATTAAATTCTTCTTCTGAAATAGTTTCTTTTTCTAATAAAGTTTGAGCAACAACATGAAGTATATCTATATGATCTAAAAGCAATTTTTGAGCCTTTATATATGCATCATCAACTAATTGTTTTACTTGTACACCAACTTCATCTGTAATATTTTCTCCAAAGATCTGTAACTCATATGGTTCATCAACCTTTAAAGAAATTGGTCCTAATGAATTACTCATACCATAAACAGTAATCATATCTCTGGCAATTCCTGTAGCTACTTCTATGTCGTTACTTGCACCTGTTGATATATCATTTAATGCTATTTTTTCAGCAGCTCTTCCTCCTAATAAAGCTATCATCTTTTCTTCTAATTCTGTTTTAGAAATATAGTATTTATCTTCATTAGTCTTATACATTGTATATCCGCCAGCTAAACCTCTTGGAATAATAGATACTTCTTTAACATTATCTTGTGTTTCAAGAAATTTGCTTACTACAGCATGTCCAGCTTCATGATATGCTGTAAGTTTTTTATCTTTTTCTGATATAACACGATTATGTTTTTCAAGACCTACTGTTATTTTCTTAACAGCAGCTTCAATATCAGATTTTTCAATTACCTTATGTTTATTTCTTGTAGCAAGAATTGCTGCTTCATTTAACAAATTAGATAATTCTGCACCAGTAAATCCAGCTGTATCTCCAGCAATTTCTTTTAAATCAACATCATTAGCAAGTTTTTTGTCTTTAGTATAAAGTTTTAATATGTCTTCTCTTCCTAATAAATCAGGAGCAGGTATTGTAACTTGTCTATCAAATCTACCAGGTCTTAACAAAGCCTTATCTAGCATTTCTGGTCTGTTTGTAGCAGCTAAAACTATAATAGTTTCATTGCTTTCAAATCCATCCATTTCAACAAGTAATTGATTTAAAGTTTGATTGTTTTCTGATTCAGCACCACTATTACTTGTTCTTCTAGAACCAATAGCATCTATTTCATCTATAAATACAATACAAGGTGCTATTTTCTTCGCCTTTTCAAATAATTTTCTTACTCTTGATGCTCCAAGTCCTGCAAACATTTCAATAAATTCAGAACCACTCATTGAAATAAAAGGAACATTTGCCTCACCTGCAATGGCTTTAGCAATTAGAGTTTTACCAGTACCAGGTTTTCCATATAATAATATTCCTTTTGGAATTTTAGCTCCCATACTTTGAAATTTCTTAGGATTTTTTAAAAAATCAACAATTTCAATCAATTCATTTTTCTCTTCATCTAGTCCTGCAACATCTTTAAATTTAACACCTGTATTATTTTCTTCATTTTCGCCATATACTTTACTCTTCTCACCAATTCCTTGCATTTTAAATATCATGAAAATTAATATTACTAATAAAATTGTTGGTAGAAAGTTAAATACATTTTCAAAAATTGTCATTAACTTATTTGGTGTTTTTAAATCTACTTCAAAATCAGGATTTTCCTCTAATTGAGCATTTACAAACTCCATAAAAGGCTGTAATGAATTTATATTAGTTGTTTTTTCATCATCAGAGTCTTTATATTTTATTTTTACAGAAGAACCTCCTATAGTCATTTCTATTTTTTCAACTTTTTTATCAATTATATCCTGATATAGTTGATCATAAGTAACTTCTTTCTCTTTTGCTTTTTGTCCTTGATACATAAATATTAAAATAATTCCAGCTATTAAAAGTAATGCCACTATTATTATCAAATATAACTTATTACTTTTTTTGTTATCGTTTTTATTTTTACTAGCCATTTTTATTTTCTCGTTCCTTTCATTTTATATCTCTGACCCATCTGGTTCATCAGAAGGCTCTTCCTCATCTTTCTCCCTTTTTTCATCTTCATTTTCTTTTTTCTTTTCGTCTTCTTTTTTATCTTGTGTATCATTTTCATTTTCTTCGTCTTCATTAGACTGTGTTTTTACTGCAGTTATTCTTATAAGTTCCATTTGTTGTTTTATTAAATCTGATTTTATCATATAAATAACAGCTGTTATATATATATAAGCAATTAACATTGATAAATAGTCAAATAAATCAATATAAATTCCAAAGAATGAATTTAAAACAGTATATACCAAAGTCAATGTAATAGACAATGTTGATGCATAAACAGAAAGAGCAAACAACTTTGAATATTTCATCTTAATTCTAGAAAATCTTAAAACAATTAATCCTACCAAAGATGTAAGTAATGCAAACATAAACCATAAAAATAATATGTCTAAAAACTCTGTAAAAAATGTGAATATTGAAAGCATAATCACAATTTGGTTCTGATTATTTTGAACATAGTTCATTATATCTGCTTTTGAAAAATTATCTTCCTGCATTAAATTTTTATATGTAGGTTCTACCTGTTTCATTGCACTTGCAACAGCCTTTTGATAATCATTTTTTTCATTTTCAATTACAAAGGTAGAATTTTCATATTTAAATTCTGGCACTATCTCATTTGCATAATTTAAAGGGCTTCCATATCTAACATATATATATCCAATATTTAATGCAACTAAAATAAGTGTAAATAATGCAGTAGTCTTAATTATAAAAAGAATTGCTTTGGTACATTTTTCTGCAGTAAACTCTATATAATTTTCTAGCTCAAAAATAGACATCTTAAATCTTTTGAAAAAGCCTATTTTTCTTTTTACTTCCATTACTTAAATTCCCTTTCTATTTTATTATTAACAAATATTGGAGCTATATCAATTTTAACTTCATCTCCTACATTTATTTTTTCATTTCCTATATTTATTGCAATATGATTCATTCCTATTTTTCCAACAATAAGATACTTTTTATTATTAATAAAAGCATAAAGCCTATTATCTTTTATAAAGTCCAAAAGGCTATTTTTTAAAATTCTTACTTTATCTATAAATTTAAATGTATCGTTCTTAGTTCCAACATTAATTCCATCAGCATACCCGACAGGAACAATTGCTATATTAGAATTTTTTTTCATTTTATAAGAATTCCCATATCCGACTGTTGCCTTTTTTTCTATTTTTTTAATTGATACTATTTTAGATTTTAGCATACCTATCTTTTTTAGTCCAATTTTGTTTTCAACAATAATCCTTCCTAAAAAAGCAGAACCAATCCTTACAGCATCAAGAAACATTTCATCATGTCTCAAAAAAGCAGATGAATTACATATATGGTACATTGGAATCTTTATATTATTATTTTCTATATATTTTTTTACTTCTAAAAATCTAGAAAATTGAATATTAACAAATTTATCATTTTTAAAATATGCGGTTGAAAAATGTGAATACACACCTTCTATATAAAGGCTTGTACACATTTTTATTACTTCTAATATATCTTTTTTATCCTTATATGAAATACCATATCTAGAAAAGCCAGTATCTATTTTTAAATGTACTTTTACTTTTTTATTTTTTTCTTTTGCTAAATCGTTTAAAATTTTAGCAGCTTCTATGCTTCCAATAGAAATTGTAATATCATTATCCATTAAAATTTCTAAATCTTCTTTTAGGGTTGTTGCTTCTAAACATAATATCGTAATATCTAGTCCAAATGATTTTAATTCAATAGCTTCTTCAACAGAAGAAA
This sequence comes from uncultured Clostridia bacterium, assembly GCA_947594845.1. GTDB lineage: Bacteria > Bacillota > Clostridia > TANB77 > CAG-508 > UMGS1994. Next base: position 21,226 of record CANQEI010000015.1, read on the forward strand.
CTGCAAAATCCTTTATACCGTGTTCTAACAAAAATTTAGTAAACTTTTCTAAACCTAAACCATATCCATTTCCTTTTACAACACCTATAATTTTAGTACCATTTGCCCTATTCTTTATTTGTTTTATATTAAATTCCAAATCGTCAGATATAATTTCTAATACTTTCATATTTACCTTCTAAAATATATTATGTCATTTTTTTAGTGCAATATTTTACTTTTTATACTTCTTAATGTTCTATAAGATTTTTCTGAAAATTTATATAATTTATAAATTAGTGGCTTAAAAGGCAAATATATTTCCCCAATAAATTCAGTAAATTCGGCACCAAAGCCTTTTTTAAATCTATATAATCCATACTGAGGATGGTTTTCATCTACTACTCCTGAAACGCCTCTAAAATCATACACATCGCATTTATTTTTTATTGCTTCTTTAATCATTTCCCACTGTAATAGATAATTTGGCATTAAATTTCTATGAGAATTGCTACTTGCTCCATACAAATACCAAGTTTTGTTTCCATACATTATCGGTATTATTCCTGAAATTGGTTTATCTTCATAATAAGCCATAAGTAATTTCATGTGTTTTGGTGCAAGTTCATCATACATCTTCTCAAAATACTCTAGTGAACGAATAATAAAGCCATCTCTTTCCCCAGTTTCCACCATAATTTTGTGAAAATCTTTTAAATCTTCTCTTTTTCCTTCTTTTATAACTACACCTTTTTTGGTTGCTAATCTAATATTATATCTAGTTTTTTGATGACAATTTTTTAAAATCTCTTCTTCAGTTTTTCCCTTAATATCTAATCTAAAAACAAAACGTGGCTGAATTTCATCTCTGAAATCTTTAGCATCATCTTTAATTTTATAACCTAATTTTTCAACTATACTTCTGAAATCCTTATCATCCTTTTTTACATCTGGCTCCATTCTAAAAACAAATGCTTTATATTTTTTTCCTAACTGTCTAACTCCTTCTGTTAATTGATTTAAAACATTTTCATCATATATATCACAAACAGGGCCTCTTGATGCATACATTAAATTTCCAAACATAGGAATCTTGCGAATCCAAACACAAATAGAACCTATTATTTTTCCTTTTTCATCTTCAGCTAAAACAACTTCTTTTATCCAACTAGTTTTAACTTTTCCCCATTCTAAAGACTGCTGGAAATTACAGCGTTCATGATTTTCCAAAAATTTAGTATATTCTTTTTCTGTTTCTTTAGTTACAAATCTCATTTTTCTTTCCTTTCAAGTCTATTTCAAATTTATTTCCATACCGTCTTTCGTATCTTTAACAATATAACCTTTTTCACTTAAAATATCTCTTAATTCATCAGATTTTTTCCAATCTTTATTTGCTCTAGCATTTTTTCTCTCTTCAACTAATTGTTTTATTTCTGATGGTAATTCTATTTTTTCCTCTGAATCAATTTTCAAACCTAAAACTTCATCAAATTTTAATAATAATTCAGCAAACTGTTTTGATTTAGTTTGATTTTTAGCCACTTCCCATACAATTCCCATTGCTAATGGCATATTTAAATCATCATTAATAGCTTCATTAAATTTACGTTTATACTCTTCAATAACTTGACTATCAACTTTCTCTTGACCAGAAGCATGCTTTCTATATGCTTCTTTAAGTCTAGATAATGCAATTTTAGCAGCTTCTAAAGATTTCCATGTAAAATTTAACTTATTTCTATAATGTGAAGTAAAATTAAACATTCTGTAATCCAAAGCAGTAAATCCTTTTTCCTCTAAGTCTGATAATGTGTAAACATTATTCAAACTCTTTGACATTTTTCCTCCATCTATAAGCAAAAATTCACAATGCATCCACCAATTAGCTGGTATGTGTCCTGAATATCCTTTACTTTGAGCAATTTCATTTTCATGATGAATAGGAATATGATCTATTCCTCCTGTATGTATATCAAAAAGTTCTCCCAAATATTTTCTACTCATTGCAGAACATTCTATATGCCATCCAGGATAGCACTTTCCCCAAAAAGTATCCCATTTCATTATATGATTTTCTGGGGCCTTAATCCATAAAGCAAAATCTGTAACATTTTTCTTTTCTGTATCAAATTCTACTCTTGCTCCAGCTTTTTGTTCATCAACATTTATATTAGACAAAATTCCATATTTATCAAGTTTTGATGTGTCAAAATAAATTGTATCTTTTGTCTCATATGCATATCCATTCTCAATTATTTTTTGAACATATTCTTCCATTTCTTTTATATGATCTGTTGCTTTACAAATTATTTCTGGCATATCAATATTTAATTTTTCTAAATCAGTCAAAAATCTTTCTGTATAAAATTTTGCTATTTCATATGGATCTTTATTTTCTCTTCTAGCAGCCTTAAGCATTTTGTCTTCGCCTTCATCTGCGTCTGATTCTAAATGGCCAACATCTGTTATATTCATTGCATGCAATACTTCATATCCATTATATTTTAAAACTCTTCTTAAATTGTCCATGAATAAATATGCACGTAAATTTCCTATGTGAGCAAAATAATAAACAGTTGGTCCACAGCTATACATTCTAACTCTATTTTTATCAATTGATTTAAATTCTTCCTTTTGTCTAGTTAATGTATTATACAGTTTTAACTCCATAGTATTTTCCTTTCTATACTTACTTAAGGTGTACTAGTTTTTAGCACACCTTAAGATTTTTATTATAAATTAATCACTTGCAGTTTCTGGATCTGGATCTACTGGTGGCGTCGTTGGAGTAGTTGGTTTTGTCGTAGTACTTGGCGTTGGTGTTGCAGAAGGTGTTGGATTTGGTTTTGTCGTAGTACTTGGCGTTGGACTTGGTGATGAACTTGGTGTTGGTGTTGGTTCCGTACTTGGTTTAGCCTTATGAACTCCACAAACCTCTGTTGGTGGTTCTTCACCATCTTGATATGTTCTAGTTGATGTATGAGGACAAACTCCTTCTACCGCAATTAGTCCTGTGTCATCGCATATTAAATATGTTTTTACTGAACTTGCAACCCCACAACGTTCAGTAGGTAATTTTCCTTTTATAAATATATCTGTAACTGTTGGACATCCAGCAGATGGTAATAATCCAGAATCTCTACATACAGTTGCTGTAACTATATCTTCAGGCACTTCAAATTTCTTAGGTGTTAAATTTGCATGTATAGATTTCATTACTGCAGAACAAATTCCTCCTGCTGGGTTAGTTGGACTTGCTTTCTTGTAGTAAATTTCCTCTGGTTGATCATATCCAAACCAACAAGCAGCTGCATAATATGGTGTAATTTCACAAAGCCATCTATCTTTATCTTCACTAGTAGTACCTGTTTTTGCTCCAACGTCAAATCCAGACATTTTACAATATGTAGCAGTACCTTTAGCTCCAACAACTGGTTGCATTACAATACTTTTAACTAAATATGCTTCTGATTTTCCAAGAACTTGATTTCTTTCTTGATGTGGTTCTAATATAACATTTCCATTAGCATCTTCTACTTTAATATAAAATGTAGGTTCAATGTATTCTCCATCATTTACTATCATTGCATATCCTGCAGCAATTTGTAATGGAGAAAATTCTTTTGCTCCTAATGCTAATGATAATCCAACACTTTCATCTACTCCTGTTAATCCCATTTTGTTAAGATATTCTATTGATTTATTAACACCTATTTGATTTAGTATTCTAACTGGAATAACATTTCCAGATACTTCTATCGCCTGTCTTACTGTTTGATTTCCCCTATAGACTTGATCATAATTTTTTGGCCATGGTTTTCCTATAAACTCTGAAGTTTGTTTATCTAAGTATACAGATGCTGGTGTTATAGCATTCTCGCCAATTGCAGGTGTTATAACAGCAAGAGGCTTCATTGCAGAACCAACCTGCCTAGAACTCTGAACAGCTCTATTCAATCCTTTATTTGTTGTTTTAGTTCCTAATTGTCCAACACATCCTACAACTCTGCCTGTAGAAGGTTCTATAATTACCATAGCAGCTTGTGATTTCTGTTTTTCTCCATTCGCATCTGTTATACTACCTGTTATTACATATTTATCTTTTGCCATTTCTTGCTCCATAGTATTTTGAATACTTGTAACTTGTGATGTGTAAATCTTATAGCCTCCACCATAAACTTTTGTTTCAGCCATTTCTTTAGTCATACCTTTTTCATCCATTAACTGATTAACTATTTCATTTATGGCTGCTTCTGTATGAGCAGTATAAATAACACCAGAAGAAGTATTTCCTTGTGCAAAAGGTAAACCTGCATCTACTTTTGCTACAGCAGTATCATATTCTTCTTGACTAATATTTCCTAGCTCTAACATTTTATTTAAAACAGTCTTTGTTCTATCATGAGCTAACTTTAGATGTTTTTCTTTTGTTGCCGCATCATCCACAAAAGGATCATATGCACTTGGTGAATGATTTATACCTGCAAGGAATGCAGATTCGGCTATATCTAATTCAGAAACATCTTTATTAAAATAATATTCTGATGCTAATGCAACTCCATGTAAGTTACCTTTACCACCAACAAAAATTACATTCAAATATAATTCTAGAATATCATCTTTAGAAATTTCTTTTTCTATTTGAATAGCTCTCGCCATTTCTTTTACTTTTCTAAGAGCAGATCTATCTTCTTCTTTAGTTATATTTTTAACTAACTGTTGAGTTATTGTACTACCACCAAAAGACGAATCTCCACCATGGAATAAATATGTAGCAGTAGCTGCTCCTGTTCTCTTTATGTCTACACCATTATGTTGATAAAATCTTTCATCTTCAATAGAAACATATGCTTTTGGTAAGTATTTTGGCATTTGCTCTAAACTTACAATTTTTCTAGATTCATCTCCAGATAACGTACATAATAAAGTTCCTTCAGAATCATAGACTTCTGAGTTACTAAATTCAATCAATAAATCATCTTTTGTCATTTTAAAATCATCGCCAAAAAATCCAAAGAAGATTCCTGCTATAATTCCTGCTAAAATTAAACCAGCAAGAATTCCTAAAATAAAAAGTATAAGAATTATTTTTTTAATAACTTTTAACACCTTATTTACCTTCTTTTTTGGTTTCTTTTCTTTTGATATCTTTTGATTTTTATTTTGAACCTTTCTATTTGATTGTCTATTATTTATAGTAGCGTTCTCTAAATCACTTTTATCAAATTTATACATCCTTGTTTCATCAGAAACAGAAGATACTTTTCTCGTTCTAGCAGTAGAAGATGGCTTTTTTTCAGTTCTTCTTCCAGCCCCATTCGATGAATTTCTTCCACTCCTTCTATCCATAATTTCCTCCTTTGCTAAATTAATTTTAAATTTAGCCTATAACATTTTATATAAATTAAGTTAATTTTTCCAATTATACGCATTGACATTATATTATAAAACTTTATAAATATAAAGTCTTTTTATATAAAATAATTAATTTATAAAAAAATGAAAAATAAATTAAGTTTTATATGTCGCATAACAATCGAACTTAGCAAAATTCTTTATTTTAATTCCACAATATTAAAATATCATCCTATTATTTTATAGGATGACATTTTTCATTTGTTCATTTTTTTCTATTTAATTCATCAAGTATTTGAATGCCATGAGTTTTTATTTTTATTTGCTTTAAAATGTTGCTATTCTCAAGTTCTTCCATAGTTTTCGGTCTTATTTTTTAATAACTATCATATTATATTAAACATTCATTATATAAGTATAATTTTTATGATTTTTTAGCAATCTCAAAATCAATTTCTCTATTTTCTTTACTTGCTTTAATTACCTTTATTCTTAGTGGATCACCTATTTTGTAAACAATATTTGATTTTTCGCCAGTTAAGGTTTTATTCATTTCATTATAAATAAAATATTCGTTTCCTAAATTTTCAAATCTAATTAATCCTTCAACTGTATTTTCTAATTCTACAAAAATTCCAAAATTAGTTACAGAAGATATAATTCCATCATACTCTTTTCCAATTTTATCTTCCATGAATTCAGCCTTTTTCATGCTCTCCGCTTCTCTTTCCGCCTTTTGTGCAACTCTCTCTCTTTCAGAAGAAACTTTAGCATATTTTTCTGCTTTCTCTCTAAATCTTTCTTTTTGCTTTTCAGTAGAATTCATATATTCAGAAATAACTCGATGTATAAATAAATCCGGATACCTTCTAATTGGAGATGTAAAATGACAATAATATTTACTAGCAATTCCAAAATGTCCTAAATTTTCGCTATCATATTTAGCTACTTTAAGAGTTCTTAAAATCAAATTTGAAACAACTTTCTCCTCAGGTTTTCCTTTTACTTCCTCTAAAACTTTTGAAAATGCAGAAGGATAGACTGTATCTTGACTAATATGAATTTTATATCCAAGATTAAATAAAAATTTATTCAATTCTTTAACCTTATCAATGTCTGGTTCTTCATGTACACGATAAATAAAAGGAACATCAAGCCAATAAAATCTTTCAGCAACTGTTTCATTTGCCAATAACATAAATTGTTCTATAATTTCATTTGCAAAAGTCGTTTCATATTTTTTTACATCTAAGCATTTTCCTGTAATATTATCTAAAACAATTTTACTTTCAGGCAAATCTAAATTCAAATATCCTTTTTCTTTTCTCTTATCTTTTAATTTTTGAGCAAGCTCTGCCATTAATTTAAAATTATCAATATACTTTTCATAACGCTTTAATACTTTTTCATCTGTACCATCAAGAATTTTTTGAACATCAGTATAATTCATTCTTTCTGTAACATTAATAATCGCATTATATATATCTGATGCAACAACATTACCATCTTGGTCTATTTCCATTAATACAGATAATGTATATCTATCTTCACCAGCATTTAAACTACAAAGTCCATTAGATAATTCTCTTGGAAGCATTGGAATTACTCTATCAAGCATATATACACTTGTTCCTCTGATTCTAGCCTCCCTATCTAGTTTTGATCTATCTTTAACATAATGGCTAACATCAGCAATATGAACATCTAATAAGTAATTTCCTTTGCTATTTTTTTCCACACAAACAGCATCATCTAAATCTTTAGCATCTTCACCATCAATAGTAAAAATAATTTTATCTCTTAAATCAAATCTTTTTTTAGTGTCATCCTGTTTAATCTTTGTTCCAAAGCTTTTTGCTTCTTCAACAACATCTTCTGGAAACTTAGCTGGCAACTTATACTCTTTAATAATACTTAGCATATCTACACCAGCTTGATTAATATTTCCTATAACTTCTATAATTTCACCTTCGGCCTTACGCCCTTTTTCAGGATATTTAGTTATTTTTACAATGACTTTATGCTTATCTCTTGCTTTTCCAAAATTTTTCTTAGAAATAAATATATCTGTTCCAAAATTTTTATCATCAGGCACAACAAAGCCAAAATTCTTAGATTTTTGAAAAGTTCCAACTAAAGTTTCTTTTCCTCTTCTAACAATTTTAGTAACTTTTCCTTCTCTACTTCTTCCTTTTTCATTTTGCTTTGTTATCTCTATTTCAACAACATCTTCATTTAAAGCATCCTTAACATATTTATTTGGTATAAAAATATCTTTTTCTATATTTTCATCTTCTGGTTTTACAAATCCAAAACCCTTTTCATGTGCATAAAAAACGCCAATAATTTTTTCTTTTTCCATTTTTCCTTCTTCTTATTTCATATAATAATAAAAATGGGGCGAATAAATAATCTCGCCCCAAAAATTATCTTAAATTTAAAATAGTAAGTACAACAGTAAGAACAACAAACACTATAGAAAATATTATTGTGTACTTCTTTAATCTTCCTTCTTTTGTTCTTCCTTTATTCTTTTCATAAAAATTACTTCCTGATCCACCTACTATAGTTTCTGAAGCTCCGCCTTTTTCACTTTTTTGTAAAAGTACTAGTACTATTATAACTATACAGCATAAAGCATATACTATTGTCAATATATTCATTAAATTATCCATCATTATTCCTCCAAATAATTCATACAATGCTTAAATTTTAACATATATATTTAATAAATGCAAATTAATTTATACACTTTTTATTCTAAATTGTCAACACATCTTTTACAAAGTGTAGGATGTTTATGACTTTTTCCAACTGTTTCTGAATACATCCAGCATCTTTCGCATTTTTCTCCATCAGCAGCTTCAACTTTTATACCTATGTTTCCATCCTTTTCTCTTAAATTATTTTCAATATCAACTTTTGAAACAATAAATACTGTTGCAAGTAAATCTCTATCTTTTAATAATTCTTCATATCTGTCATCATTAACAAATAATGTAACTTTAGCATTTAATGAATGTCCAATAACTTTTTCCATTCTTGCTTCTTCTAACTTTTTAGAAACTTCTTCTTTTAATTTGATAATTTTATCCCATCTAGCTTCTAATTTTTCATTTTCGTATTCTGGTTTATATACTGGATAATCTGTAAGCATTACACTATCAACTTCTTCGCCTTTTTTATGAGGCATTGCTTGCCAAATTTCTTCAGCAGTATAGCAAGTCATTGGTGCTAATATTTTTACAAGAGAATCTAATATTTCATACATAACAGTTTGAGCAGATCTTCTCTCTAAAGAATCAGTTTTTGAAGTATATAATCTATCTTTTATTATATCAAGATAGAATGTACTCATATCAACAACACAGAATTGATTGATTGCTTGATATGCATTATGGAATTCATATTCATCATATGCTTTTGTACAATCCTTAACCAATTTATTAAGTTTTATCAAGGCCCATTTATCTATCTCTGTTAAGTCTTCATATTTTACTGGCATATTAACTGGAAAATCATAAATATTTCCTAATATATATCTAGCAGTATTTCTTATTTTTCTATAAACTTCTGTTACCTGTTTTATAATTGACTTAGAAACACTAACATCAGATTTATAATCTGAAGATAATACCCAAAGTCTTAAAACATCTGCACCTGATTCATTTATTATTTCTTGTGGAGCTATAACATTACCAATAGACTTAGACATCTTTCTACCTTGTTCATCTATTGTGTATCCATGTGTAACAACTTCTTTATAAGGAGCAACGCCTTTAGTTGCAACAGAAGTTAATAAAGAAGATTGGAACCAACCTCTATATTGGTCACTTCCTTCTAAATATAGATTTGCAGGTGGAAGACCTCTTTCTGCTAATACAGATTCATGTGTAGAGCCTGAATCAAACCATACATCCATTATATCTGTTTCCTTTTTAAATTCAGTACAACCACATGAGCATTTTGCTCCTTCTGGCATTAATTCTTTTTCTGGTAAATCAAACCATGCATTTGAACCTTTTTCTTTAAATATTTTTTGTACTTTTTCTAAGCTTTTTGAAGTAACATATTCTTTTCCACATTCTTTACAATAAAATACAGGTATTGGTACACCCCATGTACGTTGACGAGAAATACACCAATCATTTCTTTCTTCAACCATTTTTGAAATTCTTTCTTCACCCCAAGCAGGATACCATTTTACTGTTTTTATTGCATCCAATGTTTCTTTTCTAAAGCCATCTACTGAAGCAAACCATTGATTTGTTGCTCTAAATATAACTGGATGTTTACATCTCCAACAATGTGGATATGAGTGATTAACCTCTTGACTTGCAAGTAATAATCCATGTTCATCTAACCATTTTATAATTTCTTTGTCAGATTTAGCATAGAACATTCCTGCAAAAGGTCCAGCATCTTCATTTTGATAACCTTTACCATCAACACAAACTATTATATCTAAATCATTTTTTAATCCGCACAAATAGTCTTCTTTACCATAGCTAGGAGCAGTATGTACAGCACCTGTACCGCTATCTAATTCTACATCAACAGTATCAGCACTTCCTAATACAACTTTTGAATCTCTATCTAAAAATGGATGTTTACAAATTATTCCTTCTAATTCAGAACCTTTCATCTCATTTACTACAGAATATTCTTCTATATTAGCTATTTTCATTACTTTTTCAACTAAGTTTGATGCCATTATTAAAGTTTCATTTTCAACTTTAACAAAACTATATTTAAAATCTCCACCTATTGTTATACCAGTATTTCCAGGTAATGTCCAAGGAGTTGTAGTCCAAATAACAACATATACACCTTTTTCATCAAATTTTCCTTTTGCATCTTTAACTGGGAATTTTACGTATGCAGTATTTGAATTAACATTTTTATATTCAATTTCTGCTTCAGCTAAAGCTGTTTCACAATCAGTACACCAATAAACTGGCTTTAATCCTTTATATATATAACCTTTTTTATACATATCAGCAAAAACACCAATTTGTTTTGCTTCCATTTGTGGTTGATATGTTACATAAGGATTTTCCCAATCTCCAAGAACACCAAGTCTTTTAAATCCTTCTGTTTGCTTATCTTTGTATTCCATAGTGAAATTTTTACATGTATCTCTAAATTTAGTTACAGGAATTTCATCTCTATTTAATCCCAATAATTGAATTGCTTTTTTCTCTGTTGGCATACCATGTGTATCATATCCTGGAATAAAAGGAGTCCAATAACCTTTTAAGCTTTTATATCTAACAATTGTATCCTTAAGAACCTTGTTTAATGCATGCCCTATATGTATTTCACCATTAGCATATGGTGGTCCATCATGCAATACAAAAGGTTCTTTTCCTTTATTTTTTTCTAGCATTTTCTCATAAATATGCTTTTTTTCAAAAACCTCTTCTAATATTTTAGGTTCTTTTTCTGGAAGTCCAGCTCTCATTTGAAAATCAGTTTTAGGCAAATTCAATGTTTTGCTATAATCTACTTTCTCTTCACTCATTTCTTCTCCTCCTATTTATATTAATTTTAATTTATTTTTATTTTCTTTTATATATTTTTCTAAGTCTTTTGGACTTAAAATTACTGTTGTAATATTACAAGTTTTAAATATCGAAACATACGATTCCAAAAATTATTTTAACGCAGTAAAATGCTGATTATCATATTTAATATGATTAAAAAGAGAATTAGTATATTACAAGGCAAAAATAAGTTTTGAACACCGGAGTGTACATGTGTACATGAGGATTTCAAAAATTATTTTTAACGCAGTAAAATGCTGATTATCTTTTTAATAAAACAAAAAAAGTGGTGCCCCATAATATATGTATAGGACGAACCACTCCGCGTTACCACCTAAATTAATTTTAATATTACTATTAAAACTCACTCAAAATTTTATAACGTAAAATTACACGTCATATCTTACTAAGTTCAGATATGCAACTCCAAGGTGATAATAAATAGATGTTTCTACCAAAATTTCACCATCCTTTGGCTCTCTAAAAGATCTTTTCTATCTATCTTGTCCTTATCAAAGTTTTTGTCAAAAATTAATAATAACTATTTTAGCATTTTTAATTTTACATTTCAATACCTATTATATAATTTATTTTAACCTTTTTAAATTTTTTAGAAACTTTTTATAACTTTAATAACTATATTTAATACAAATATTTTATCAAGTATAAGCTTTTTTCTTTAAATAACTTATATGTATGTGTTTATTAAAATTCTATATTGCTCTCTTGATTAATTATAAATTTTATGATAAAATTAAAGGTACTGAACATTTTGTTCAGCATCAAAAATCGGAGGTGTCATATGGCTAAGAAGACTGTTTTCAAGGTTCAGGGCATTGTCGAGGCCGACAACATGTGTCGGATTCTGAGCGTTAGGCCCGAACTCGCTCGCAATGTGTGCATGAGCTTGACGAAGAGGGATCGTAAGATCGACAAGCAGCTGCGGATGCGCAAGCTCACCAAGCGTCCCGGTAACTGGGGCAAGACCCGCTATGTCGAGTTTAAGTGCCTCAACCCGGATGACATGATGGAGCTTAACGACGCAGAGGAGGTCTA
>CANQEI010000016.1 GCA_947594845.1 uncultured Clostridia bacterium
AACACAGAAGTCAAGCCCTCAGGTGCCGAAGATACTTGCGAGTTACCTTGCTGGGAAAATAGGTTGTTGCCAGTTTTATATATTCCTCTTTAGCTCAGTTGGTAGAGCGCTCGGCTGTTAACCGATAGGTCGTTGGTTCGAGTCCAACAAGAGGAGCCAAAAATAACAGATAATTATTTATCTGTTATTTTTTTGTCTGTTCGCTATTTTTTTCACTTAATTAATATATAATAATTTAAACGGATCTAAATGTATATTAGTTTGTTCAAATTGTCACAAAGAAATACATAGTGAGTTATAAAATGTGAAACAAAATCAAAAAAATGTTAAAATGTTTCTCATTTTAAATAAAAGATATTTTGAAATATTTAGAGCAAATTGAACAAGGTAACCGAACAAGATAAAACGAATATTAAATAAACACAGGAAAAATCTAAAAACAGCAAATTATATTTTGGAAGATATACCAAAGGTTAAAGAAGTTATAAAAATTGAAAGACAAATGCAAAAAGAACAAAATCAAGTTACTAAACTAAAAAAAAGAGATAGATATGTAAGGTAGTAAAAGGAAGGATTGATATTTATTACAGTCCTTCCACAAATTTTAAAATTTAATACAAAACACTTGTTTCTATGATACATATATGATATAAATAAAATATAAATTTTATTTGAAATATATGGAAAACTGTAGAAAAAAAAATAAGTTTATTATATAATCATATTAATTAGTTTAAGGAGATATTTAAATGAATATACAAGAAAAGGCTATAGCACATGTATATTTTAAACTGAAAATTTACCAGAAAGACGGATATGAATTTCAAAACTTTTTTACCAGCATAATGAATAAATACGATAGTGAGTTTACTCCAATTAAAACACAAGGAAGTATAGGAGACAGAAAAAATGATGGATATATTCCATCAAAAGGAATATATTATCAAGTATATGCTCCTGAAAAAGTTGATCCAACAGAAGCAATAAGTAAAATTGAAAATGATTTAGATGGATTAATTGAATATTGGAGTGATAAATGCCCAATAAAGGAATTTAATTTTGTAATGAATGATAAATATAAAGGGGCTTATCCTACAATAAATGCAAAAATTTTAGAAGTTGGTAAGAAATATAATATTACAGCTAAGTTACTATTGGCAAGTCAGATTGAAAATATATTTTTTCAATTAAAAGATGAAGAAATAATAGAAATATTAGGAAATATCATAAGTGTTCCAATAGAAAATTTATCATTTAATAGCTTAAATGATGTTATAGAAGGAATAATGAAAATGCCTTTCAAAATAAATGACTCATTGATAGCTCCAGCAGAAATGGAAGAAAAAATTAAGTTTAATAATTTGAATGAAGAAGTATCAAAAATATTAAATGAACATTCTATATATATAGGTCAGTTGGAAGAATATTTTTCAAATAAGGGAGATTTTGAAAGAGAGAAAGTCCAACAAATATTAACTGGAATCTATGAAGAAACTATACACAAGATTAATGATGATACAACAGATGCTAATTCAATAAGATTCTTTTATATAGTTGACAAGATTACTCCTGAAAAATCTAATATTTCTATAATGAACGCTATATATATATTAATGTCATATTATTTTGAAGCTTGTGATATTTTTTTAAATCCAAATAATAAGGAGAATTAATAATGTTAATGCCAAAAAAGCATATTAATATATCAGAATCTCTAATTGGTATAGGTGGAATAATTTTGCAATGTTTAGGAAAAAATATTAAGACTATTGATTCAATTATTTCATATACTAATCAGATGATTGATAATAATAAAAGTAGAACAATATATAATAATATAGATAGCATTTTGTTAGCTATTGATTATTTATATTCAATAGGTGCAATAGATATGAATGAAGAAGGAGGAGTATATAATGTATTTAATAGAACTTAGTGCCAATAAACCCTCTTTTCAGACAATAAAATTTAAAGATGGCTTAAACTTTATTATAGGTGGAAAATCAAATGAGCAAAAAAACAAGAAAAGTACATATAATGGAGTAGGAAAATCTCTTATGATTAGAATATTACATTTCTGTTTGGGGTGTAATACAATAAAGGTATTTGAAAAATACTTAAAAGATTGGGAATTTACTTTAAAATTTAAAATAGACTATAACAATTACACTGTAACAAGAAAATGTAAAGAACAAAATAAAATAATTCTTAATGGAAAAGAAATGACAGTAAGTGAATTTAATGAATTTATGGGTTCATCTTTATTTTATCTAGATAAAGTTAAATATAAAAATTTAACTTATAGACCATTAATTTCAAGATTTATTAGACCTAATAAGTATAGTTATGATAATTATGATATTTTTATACCTAAAGAAACTGAATATGCAAGAAATTTATGTAATAACTATTTGCTAGGTTTAGATGTTAGTTTAATTGATAAAAAGAAAGATTTAGTATGTAAGAAAAAAGAAGTTACAAATGCTAAAAAAATATTTGAAAAAGATGATACAATACAAACATTTTTTAAAAAGAAAGAAAAAATAGATGTAAGTATTATAAATTTAGAACAAAATATAGAAAAATTAAAAAATGAAATAGATAATTTTAAAATAGCCGATAATTATTATGAAATAAAAAAAGAAGCGGATGAAGAACAAATAGAACTTAATAATTTAGAAAATGATTTATTATTAATGAAAAATGCAGTAGGAAACATAGATAAGAGTTTAAATATAAAAACAGACGTATCAAAAGATAAAATAATTGCTATGTATAAAGAAGCAAAAATAGAATTAAACGATATGATAGTGAAGAAATTAGAAGAAGTAGAAGAATTTCATAATAAATTATTGGATAATAGAATAAAAAGACTTCTAAAGCAAAAGAATGAGTTAAAAAGTAAAATCAAAGAAACAGAAAAACAAAAGCAACAATTATCTCAATCATTGGACGAGAATTTAAAGGTATTAGGTGCGTTTGGTGCCTTAGAAGAATATAATTCTTTAAATAGCAAATTAAATGAATATAAAAATAGATTAGAAAAGTTAAATGATTATAAAGAACTAATAGAAAAATATAAAAATGAATTAAATAATATAAACATAAATTTGCAACAAGAAAATATTATTACAAATAATTATTTAAAGGATTCTAGAGAAGTAATTAATAGGAACATTTTAGTATTTAGAGAGTTAGCACAGAGATTTTATCCCAATAAAACATCAGGAATACAAATAGACAATAATGAGAGCGAAAAAAATCAAAATAGATTTAATGTTTCAGTAGAAATACAAGATGATTCATCTGATGGAGTCAATGGAATAAAAATATTTTGTTATGATTATACAGTTATGATAAATGGATATAATAATAATGTTAGGTTTATCTGTCATGATAGCAGGTTGTTTTCGGACATTGATCCAAGACAAAAGAGTGAATGCATAAAAATAGCAGAAGAATATACAAATAAATATGGATTTCAGTATATTGCAACATTAAATGAAGATTTTCTAGATACAATAAAGGGAGGTACTTCTGAAGAAGAATACATTGAAATAAAGAAAATTATAGATAATAATACACAATTACATTTAACGGATAATAATGAAACAGGAAAATTACTAGGAATACAATTAGATTTAAAATATGATGAATAAAGTAAAATTATTAAAGCTAGTGCTGTGCTATATGTCGCTAGCTTTTTGCTATATATAAAGTGTAAAAGTACATTTTATTTTAGAAAACAAAGTTAATATCCTCTAATAAAAGTAAAAAGATAAAGCAATTTGAAAATAAAGAATTAGATATATTTGTGGTTGAGAATGATAATAAATTTGTTGGAGAAATTACTGTAAATTATATAAATCACCGATTATCAGAAGCTTCTGATAATTGGTGGATGAAATCATCTATAAAAGAATTTTTAATATTAGAATTACTAGAATGCAACTTTTTGTCAAACTTATTAGTAGTCTTTGCTAAAGAATCAACAGTAGAAGATAAAAAATCATCTAAATTCATAAATAAATCACCTCCTTGCTATTAATATAATACAACCATTTTCATAAAAAACAATACTAATGTAAAATGAGTGTAAATAAAATAGATGAAAACTCTTGCAATATTAATTCTATTATGTTAATATGATTTTAACAGTTGAGGTTCGGAAAACTTTAATAGGCTCATTTTTCGCATATAAGTATCGTTAAGGAACCAAAATAATAAATCCTAGAAAGCTTAATATATAAGCAATCTAGGATTTTATTTTAATATTTTTAATGCAATAATAATGCAATAGCTTTTTATTTTTTTATGCAATAGTTGAAAAAAATATTTATTATGATAATTTTTTCAAATAAAAGAAAATAAAAAATAGATGAATTAGAGTACGAGATTAGAAATTAATAAATTAAATAGAATAAGTGAAAATATAAAAATAGAAATATCTGATTATAAAAGATAATATTAAAAAATTTTTAAAGGAGAAGAAAATATAAAAATGATAATAAATACTGGAATGAGAACTGATATACCTGCTTTTTATTCTGATTGGTTATTGAATAGAATAAAAGAAGGCTTTGTATATGTGAGAAACCCATATTATAAACATCAAGTAACTAAATATAACTTAAATCCAGAAGTTGTTGATTGCTTGGCATTTTGTACTAAAAATCCACATCCATTAATTTCTCATTTACCAGAATTAGATAAGTATAGGCAATTTTGGTTTGTAACAATTACGCCATATGGAAAAGATATAGAACCAAATGTACCAGAAAAAAAGCAAGTAATTAATGATTTTAAAAAATTGTCAGAACACCTAGGAAAAAATGCAGTCGCAATCCGTTATGATCCCATATTTATAAATGATAAATTTGACGTGAATATGCATATTAAATGTTTTGATAAATTGTTAAAAGAGCTTAAAGGATATACAGAAGATTGCACAATTAGCTTTTTAGATATGTATGAAAAAGTAAAAAGAAATGCACCAGATTTGACTCCACCAACTGAAAAAGAGCAAATACAAATTGCAAAAGCATTTTCAAAAATAGGAAATGAAAATAACATTACGGTACATTCTTGTTGTGAAAAAGAATTTTTAAAAGATTATGGTTTGGATATAACAGGATGTATGAGTAAAGAAATTGTTGAAAAAGCTATAGGTAATAAATTAAATGTAACAAGGAATCTTTATAAAAGAGGAGGTTGTACTTGTTTATTAGGAAATGATATAGGTGCCTACAATACGTGCATGCATTTATGTAAATATTGTTATGCAAATGCAAATCAAGGAATGGTAAAAGAAAATATAAGAAAACACAACCCTAATTCTCCATTTTTAATAGGAGAACTAGAGGCAGAAGATAAAATAACAGAGGCTAATCAAAAAAGTTGGCTAAACATAGGGAACCAAATTAGTTTTTTCTGTTAGAAATAAAATTATGATGTATATGACTCTACTGATTTCTTTACTCAAGGTATAGATTATTTTAGCAAAATAAATAGCAAATTATCTAGTAGACGTTTTGACAAACTTAAAATATTCTGTTAAGATATTAAATATAAAAATAATTAAAAAGCTGACACATGTAGTGCTTAAGCACATAAATCTGATTACAGAACTTTTTTATGAAACAATATAGTTAGATTTATTGCAATAGTAACTATGTGTGTTTTTGTTTTGCAAAGAAAGGAGACAAGAAAAATGCCACAAAACAAATTTCAAAAGTTAATGTTTGCATTAATTACAGTTATAATAACAGTACATGCTTATGTATTTTTTAGTTTATATGTTATTAATGGAAATACTTTAATGTCTATAAATGGAGAAACAAGTGTAATAGGTGCTATAAATAAGCAAGGTGGAGTTATGATGTTTGGTCAAATGTTGCCAATATGGGCTATAATTTTGGTTGAATTCTGTTTAGCTTACAGCTTAGAAATATTTGTAGGACAGACATTATCGTTTAAATTTGCTTCAAAAGTATTTGACATAAAAACAACACATCCAGTTTTATTTGAAACTGCAATTATATGTGCAACAGTTGGAATAATGTGCCCTGCCATGAGTTTTATAGCAGCATTTTTATATTATCCTTATTATATGGGATTTAATATATTTACATTACTTGCAAATTGGCTAAAATTAATATGTTTTAATTTCCCATTTGCATTTTTTACACAATTATTCTTTATTCAGCCATTGGTTAGAACAATATTTAAAATGATATTTATCAGAAATCACAATGGCAAGAATATACTAAAAAATGAAGAAAAATTAGTAAGTACTAAATAAAATATTATGCAAAGTTTTTTACATAAATTTATATTTGTTAAAAATTGATAAGAAATATTTTTAATAGTGTGTGCGATTTTTCATGAAAGTGAAATCCAATAAGGATTTCACTTTTTTTGTTAAGAAGAAATTCAAATATATTTTCATATAGAGTCGTTATTATAAAAAATTTTTTCTAAATAATTGACATGATGTCAGAGATAATATATTATAATACTGACAATACGTCAGAGAAAGGAGAAAAAAATGAATCGTTTTGAAGAAAGCAAAGAAGTTTATAACAAATTATTTGGTGATTTACCAGATGCAAAAAAAGAAATAGATTATGAACTAATGGAAATTTTAAGAAGATTTATATTTGGAGATGTATTTCATAGTAGTAATGAACTAGATATGAAAGAAAGAGAATTAATTACAGTAACAATTTTGGCAGTATTACAGACATTACCACAATTATCAGCGCATATAAATGCGGCATTAAATGTTGGAGCTAAACCTATAGAAGTAAGAGAAACTATTTATCAATTAGCACCATTTATAGGATTCCCAAGAACATTAAATGCAGTAAGTACTATGAATGAAGTTTTTAAATCAAGAGAAATTAGATTGCCATTAGAAAATACTGGAACAGTAACAGATGAAACAAGATTTGAAAAAGGTTTTGAAATTCAAAATCCAATATATGGAGATGAAATAAAAGAAAAGTATCCTGATGTACCAGAAATACCAAAATACTTAACTGAATTTGGTTTTGGAGATTTTTATACAAGAAAAGGATTAGATATTAAAACAAGAGAATTACTTGTATTAGTTGGATTAACAACCATAAGATCAGATACTCAAATAAAAGCTCATGTTCTTGGAAATATTAAAGTAGGAAATTCAAAAGAAAAATTACTAGCAGCGATGCTACAATGTTTACCATATATAGGTTTTCCAAATACAATGAACACAATTAATATAATAAAGAGTATTTAAAAGAAAAGGAAGAAAAAATGGAAAGTAAATTAGCAGATGAAAGAAAAGATGAAATTATAAATGCATGTGAAGAATTATATCGTACAAAGAGTTTTAAAGAAATATCACTAAAAGATATAAGTGAGAAAACAACATTCTCAAGACCTTCAATATATAATTATTTTCAAACAAAAGAAGAAATATTTTTAGCACTTTTTAAAAGAGAATATGAAAGATGGATAAAAGATTTGGAAGATATATATACTAAAAATGACAAATTGGATAAACAAGAATTTGCCAAACAAGTTGCTTTAAGCATTGAAAAAAGACATCAATTGTTAAAATTACTTTCAATGAATTTATACGATATGGAAACCAATAGTCGCATGGAACAATTAGTGTACTTTAAGAAAAGTTATGGTGAATCAATAAAATCAGTTAAAAAGCTTTTAGATAAATTCTTTAAAGATATGAAGGAAGAAGAAAAAGAAAAATTTATTTTTTCATTTTTCCCATTAATGTATGGAATTTACCCATATACTTGTGTCACTAGAAAACAAAAAGAAGCTATGAAAAATGCAGAAGTTCCATTCAAGTCACTTTCGATTTATGAAATGGCTTATGAAAGTATAATAAAATTATTATAGATTAAAAAAATTATTATCAACAAGATTGTAAATTAGAAAAATATTTAAGAAGGAGGATTTTACTATGAGTAAAATATTAATAACTTATTTTTCAGCAAGTGGTGTAACAAGAGGTGTTGCACAAAATATTGCAGATAGTATGGGAGCAGATTTATTTGAAATTAAAGCAAAAGTACCATATACATCAGATGACTTAAATTGGACAAATAAGCAAAGTAGATCAAGTATAGAAATGAATGATAAATCATCAAGACCAGAAATTGAAGGAACAGTAAGTAATTTAGATGAATATGACACTATTTTAATAGGTTTTCCAGTATGGTGGTATACAGCTCCTACTATTATCAATACATTTATTGAAAGTTTAGATTTATCAGGTAAAACTTTAATACCATTCTGTACATCAGGTGGAACAGGAATAAGTGGATGTGAAAGAGATTTAAGAAATGAATACCCACAATATAATTGGAAAGAAGGAAAAAGATTAACTGGACACGAATCAAAAGCAGATATTGAAAATTGGATTGGAGGCTAAAATGAAAACTAGAAATATTATAATTTTAATAATTGCATTTATTGTAATTGCAGCAGGTGTTGGTATTTGGTTAATTAGTTCTAATAAATCTAATGAATCAAACAATACTAATAATACAAATAAAAATGAAGAAGAAAATAAAACTGATGAAAATAACATAGAAGATAAAGAAACTTCTGATAATAAAGATATAGCAGTTATTTATTTTTCAGCAACAGGAACTACAGAAAAAGTTGCAGGATATATTAAAAATGCAACTGATGCAGATTTAATTGAAATTGAACCAAAAGAAGAATATACTGACAATGATTTAAACTATAGCAATGATGAGAGTAGAGCAACAAAGGAGCAAAATGATCCTTCAGCTAGACCAGAAATATCAAATAATATTGATACAGACTCTTATGATGTAATATTTTTAGGTTATCCAATTTGGTGGGGAACTTCACCAAAAATAATTTTAACTTTCTTAGATAATCATAATTTAGATGGCAAAACAGTAATTCCTTTCTGTACATCAGGAAGCTCTGGAATAGACTCAAGTGTAAATTACTTTAAAAACAATTATAAAAATATTAATTGGATAGAAGGAAAAAGACTTACTACATCAGAAAGTGAAGTTACAAATTGGGTTAATAGCTTAAATTATTAATATTAAAATGGAGGGAAAAATGGATTTTGAAAAAGTTATTAGAGAAAGATTTTCAGTTAGAAAATTTAAAAATGATTTGATTAGTGATGAACTAATCAATAAAATATTAGAGGCAGGAAATCTAGCGCCTACAGCAAAAAATAATCAACCACAAAAAATATATGTAGTTAAATCAAAAGAAGGATTAGAAAAAATAGACAAAGCCAGTCCATGTAGATATAATGCACCAGTTTGTATAATTGTAGCAAGCGATAAAAATATTACATGGTCAAAAGATAATTATTCAACTTATGAAATGGATGCATGCATAGTTGCTACTCATATGATGTTAGAAGCTACAAATATAGGGGTAGATAATATATGGATAGAAATGTTTGATAAAAATATTTTAAAACAAGAATTTAATTTAGAGTCAAATATTGAGCCAATATGCCTTATCCCATTAGGATATAAAGCTGATGACTGCCAACCTTCACCTATGCATAATGTTAGAAAGAATTTATCAGAAATTGTTGAATATAAATAATAAGAAAGGAATGAATGTATTATGGAAAAAGATAAAAATGTTACAGAAACTCATGGAGGAGCATTTGGAATGGGAGAGCCAAATGTAAATTTTGCAAAATATTTTATAGGAAATTCATATTTAAAGCAACTTGCTAAAACAGAAAATGGAATAGGATTTGCAAATGTAACTTTTGAACCTAGATGCAGAAATAATTGGCATATACATAAGGCTACAAAAGGTGGTGGTCAAGTTTTAATTTGCATTGAAGGAGAAGGTTGGTATCAAGAAGAAGGAAAACCAGCGCAAAGTTTAAAAGAAGGAGATATTGTTGTAATTCCTGCTAATGTAAAGCATTGGCATGGAGCAAAAGCAAATTCGTGGTTTAGTCATATAGCAGTAGAAATTCCTGGGGAAAATGCTTCTAATGAATGGCTTGAACCTGTTACAGATGAAGAATATGATAAAATATAAATTTTCACTTTGTTATTCAAAAGTATGAATTAATAAATGAAGATTCAATAATGGAAACTTATAATAAGAAACAAAAATAAATAGAGAAAGGAAATACGGTAACCAAATGAAAAAATTAGGATTTGGACTAATGAGACTACCAAAAATTGGAGAAGATATTGATATAGAACAAACTAAAAAGATGGTAGACATGTTCATGGAAGCGGGATTTACATACTTTGATACAGCTTGGGCTTATGCAGGTAGTGAAGATGCTATAAGACAGGCATTAGTTGAAAGATACCCAAGAGAAAGTTTTAAACTAGCTACCAAAAATGCAGCTTGGATTAATTGTAAAACTAGAGAAGACGCAATAGCACAATTTGAAACATCTTTAAAGCAAACAGATGCAGGTTATTTTGACTACTATTTATTACATAATTTAGGAGAACAAAGAACTAAAGTATTTGAAGATTTTGATATGTGGACATGGGCTAAAGAAATGAAGTCTCAAGGAAAAATAAAACATTTAGGATTTTCATTCCATTCTACACCTGAAGAATTAGAGGAAATTCTAAAGAGACATCCAGAAGCTGAGTTCGTTCAATTGCAAATAAACTATGCAGATTGGGAAAATAATGCAATTCAATCTAGAAGATGTTATGAAGTAGCTAGAAAATATGAAAAACCAATTATAGTAATGGAACCTGTAAAGGGAGGTATGCTTTCTAATCCACCAGAATCAGTAGGGAAAGTGTTAAAGAATGCAAATCCAAATGCATCAATGGCATCATGGGCAATTAAATTTGCAGCAGATTTAGATGGAGTAATGGTAGTTTTATCAGGAATGAGTAATATTGAGCAAATGCAAGATAATATTGCATATATGAAAGATTTTCAAAAATTAAATGAAGAAGAGAGAAAAGTTATAAATATGGCACAAGAAGAATTAAAGAAAATTCCTTTAATACCATGCACTACATGTAACTATTGTGCAAAAGTTTGCCCTAAAAATATTGGAATTTCAGGATCATTTACAGCAATGAATTTATTAACACTTTATAATGATATGGATTTTGCTAAACACCAAGAAGAATGGTTAGTAGGAGGACATGGAAAGAAAAAAGCTTCAGAATGCATTAAATGTGGAGCATGTGAAGGAGTTTGCCCACAACATATAAAAATTAGAGAAGAACTTGAAAAAGTTACAAATAAAATTCAATAAAAACTAGGGAGTTATTTTAAAATTATAGAGAAAGTAGAAAGTGAAAAAATCGTTTAATTCAGGATTTAAATGTGTCCAATGGAAAATAAATATAAACGACTAAAAAAGAATTCTAGAAAGCTTAATATATATAAGCAATCTAGAATTTTTTTTAATAATAATTTTATATTATGTACAATTCGTATTTACTAATTTTTATGCTTGTTAAATACAATCTTATTTGATAAAATTATTTATAATTAAAACTTTATACTAAGGAGAAAAAATGGAAACAAAAGAACTAGTAAAAAGTGAAGTGGAAAATTACGCAAAATTTGATTTAATAAGGTATGCCCAAGTTTGGGAAGATGCTGAGATTTTAATTAAAGCTTTACAAATTAAAGAAGATGATAATATTTTATCTATTGCTTCTGCTGGAGAGAATGCCTTAAGTATGCTAATTCAAAATCCAAATAAAATATATGCAATAGACCTAAATTTAAATCAAATGGCATGTACAGAATTAAAAAAAGTAGCTTACAAATTTTTAGAATATGACGAATGTATGAAGTTAATAGGTGTTTTTGATTGTGATAATAGATTAGAGTTATTTGAAAAAATAGAAGATAATTTAAGTGATAATACAAAAAGATATTTTTTAGAAAATAAAAACATTTTAGAAAATGGACTTATAAATTCTGGTAAATTTGAAAAATATTTCAATATATTTCGTAAAAAAATATTACCTTTAATACATGGTAAAAAGGTAACACAAGAATTACTGAAGAAAAAAAGCAAAAAAGAAAGAATAGAATTTTATGATAAAAAATGGAACAATTTAAGATGGCAACTATTATTTAGAATCTTCTTTTCAAGAACTGTAATGGGGAAAATAGGAAGAGATAAAGCTTTTTTTAGATATGTAAACGTAAATGTTTCAGAGCATATTCTAGAAAGAACAAAATTTGCAATAACCCAATTGGACACATCTGTAAATCCCTATTTACATTATATTATAAATGGTAAATATGACAAAGTATTGCCATTAGCATATAGAAAAGAAAATTTTGAAAAAATTAAAGAAAATATAGACAAATTAATTTTACTTTCTGAGTCGGTAGAAACATTTTTAGAAAGAGAAGATGTTGATTATATTAGTAAGTATAATTTAAGTGATATTTTTGAATATATGGATGATAGCCAGATGTGCAAAATATTTGAAAAAATACTTACCAAATCTCCAGAAGGTAGCAGAGTAGCTTATTGGAACATGCTGGCTGACAAAAGAGCTTCAAAATACTTTGAGAAATTAGAATATAAAGAAAAAGAATCATTAAATTTACTAAAACAAGATAAAGCTTTCTTTTATAGCAACTTTATCATAGAGGAGATAAAATAATGATTATCGAATGGAAGAGTATATGTTTTATATTAGCAGTATTACTTGTAGCATTAGTGATGATAAAAATAATTGAAATAAAGAAAAAATTAAATGGAGAAATCAAAAGAAAGTTATTTCATGTAACAATGGGACTTACAATGCTTATATTGCCATATATATTTACATCAGTTGCATCTGTAGGATTATTAGGAATTATTGCTTTATTTGTATTATATCTACTAAAAAATGTTAAAGCTTTAAAAAAAGTTGGATCTGTAATATATGATGTAGAAAGAGAATCAGTAGGAGAAATATTTTTTGTCATATCAGTATTTCTAATATTTTGTTTGTCAAAAGGAAATAAAATATTATTTAGCATACCAATATTAATATTAACATTTGCAGATAGTACAGCGGCATTAATAGGTAAAAATTATGCTAAAAAGAATTTGGCACAGTCCAATGAAGATGCAAAAAGTTTAGAGGGAAGTTTCATGTTTTTTATGGTTGCTTTCATGTCAACGCTTGTACCAATTCTTTTATTTACACAAATAGGTAGAGAAGAAACACTAATAATTTCAACAATAATAGGATTTAATATTGCATTAATAGAAATGATTTCTCACACAGGCAATGATAATTTATTAATTCCACTAACAACTTATGCATTTCTTGTTACACACATTAATTTAGATGTTCAATCATTAAGAATTAATTTATTAATACTAGGGATAATATTTATTTTAGTAACAATTGCTAATAGGGTAAAAGCATGGAGTAAAATTGCTTTAGTAGAAGCTATTGTTGTTGGGTATTTAACAATAACTTTATATGGTATATACGCATTAATACCACCATTAATGTTATTCTTAACTGTTATGAGACTTCCAAAAATGAAAGAAAATGAAAAGCATAATTTATATGATGCCAGAATAATTGAAACAAATATTATAATCGGTACTGCAATATGTGGAATAGTTGCTATTACAGGACTAAAAAAAGAATTCTTTTTAATATATGCAACATGTTATGCTATGCACCTTGTAGTTAATACATTTGTAAGACTAAAATATTATTTTAAATTAGATATAATAGATAATATTTTAATTTCTATTTGCAAAGGAATGGGATTAGTATTTATACCAAGTTTAATTATTCAAAAATTTGTATTTGATGGTTTTGTAAATATACCAACATTTGTAGCAATGATAGTTGCAATAATATTAAGCGCAATTATAATTGCACTTAAAAAGAAAAATGTAAGAAGTGAAGAAATAACTATAAATAATGGATATATGCATATGAAAATAGTACTTTCATTAGTATTAATGATAAGTGCAGTACAATATTTACAATTAATTTAGGAGATATATATGGAATTTAAATTAATAGAACAAGGAAAAAATATAAAAGTGGTTTTATCAAATGGAAAAGCAGAAGCTGTATGCTATTTTGAAAATACTCCAAAAGTTAACAATAAAAATATTGGTTGCATAGGAGAATTTAGTTGTGAAGATAAACAATCAGGAATTAAATTATTAAAAAAATGCGAAGAAATATTAAAAGAAAAAAAAGTAGAGCAAATAATTGCACCAATGAATGGCAATACATGGAAAAAATATAGAACATTGAAATATACAAACGGTGATGATCAATTTTTATTAGAAAATGTAAATCCAATAGAGCATAACGAAATATTAATGGAAGCAGGATACAAAGAACTATATACATATACATCAACCAAAGGATTAATAGAGAATGCCTATAATTCTGAAATTCTAGACATCGCCGAAGAGAAAATAAAAAAAGAGAATATTACTATACGAAATTTTAACAAAGAAAATTATATGGAAGATTTAAAAAAGATATATAATGTTTCTAAAATGAGTTTTAGTAGAAATCCTTTTTATACTCAAATTGAAGAAGATGAATTTTTAGAACAGTATTTGCCATATATTAATATGATTGATGAACAATTAATCTTAATTGCAGAAAAAGAAGGAAAAGAAATTGGATTTGTTTTTTGTATACCAAATTTCAATGAATTAAAAGAAGGAAAAGAATTAAAAACTCTTATTTTAAAAACTGTAGCTGTGCTTCCAGAGTATGAACACTTAGCTATAGGGAATATACTTTTAAGAAAAATTTCAGAAATAGCCAAAAGAAAGAATTTTAAAGAATGGATATTCGCTTTTATGTATAGTGATAATACATCTCAAAAAATGGCCCAAAGAAATAATACAGAAGTTATCAGAGAATATGCAATATATGGTAAAGAAATAAAAGATTAGAAATAGAATTTTTGACTGAGAAAGGAATGAAATAAAATGAACTTAGCATATAAACTTCTGGAAAATTGTAAAAACATGCCAGAGAAGGTTTGCTTAATTCAAAAAGATAAAAAAATAACATATAAAGAACTAAAATTTGAAGTAGCAAGTTTTAAAAAATACTTAGAAAAACAAGGCATAAAAAAAGAAAATAAAGTACTTGTATTAGTTCCAATGTCCAAAAATTTATATGTAACCCTATTGGCAATATGGTCAATAGGGGCAATTCCATGTTTTATGGATGCAGGTTTTATAAAAAATGGAATGAAAAAAAATGATTTTAATGAAGTTGATGCAGTAATTGGAATTACAAAATATATCATATATTCAGGAATAAATAAAAACTTACGAAAATTAAAAATAAAAGTTAATTCAAATATAATAGACAAGCTAGATGCAGATGAACAATTAGAAATTGCAGACGTAGAAAATAATTTTGCTGGAATTTTAACATACACAAGCGGTACAACAGGGAAACCAAAAATCGTAGCAAGATCACATGAATTTTTAGAAAACCAAGGCAAAATACTTGAAAACACAATAAAATATGACCCAAATGATATCGAATTATCTAGTATTCCAATATTCACATTGTCTAATATAAATGTTGGAATTACAACTGTGATTGCTGATGGAAATTATAGCAATTTAGGAAATTCAGATGCAAATAAACTAATATATCAAATAGAAAAAGAAAAAATTAATAGATTAATGGCATCACCAGGATTACTAACAATAGTAGTTAATCAATGCATTAAAGAAAATAGGCAAATCAAGAATGTGACAAAAATATTTACAGGAGGAGGAGCCGTATTTTTAGATTATGTAAAAAAATTAAAGCAAGTTTTTCCAAATGCCAAAGTTATTACTTTATATGGTTCAACAGAGGCAGAACCTATTGCAGAATTAGATATAGATGATATGACAGAACAAGATATAATAGACACTAAAAACGGAAAAGGTATCTTAGCAGGAAAAATAATTGGAGTAGAAGACTGTAAAACCATAAGAACTGATTTAAAAGAAATTGGAGAAATAGATAGCCAAGAATTTGAAAAAATACAGAATCCAATAGGAGAAATAGTAGTAACAGGGAAAAATGTATTAGAAGGATACGTTAATGGAATTGGGAACAAAGAAAATAAATTTTCTGTTAATGGAAAAAAATATCATAGAACTGGAGATATTGGAACAATAGATGATGACGGAAGATTATGGCTAAGAGGAAGAATAAAAGAACCATATTTTAGTATAGAAGCGGCTTTACATTCTAGATTTAAAATAGGCAAGACAGCAATATTCAAACAAAATGAAAAAATTATACTTGTATTAGAAGAAAATGATAATGTATCAGAAGAAAAAATAAAAGATGAAATAAAATTTGAAAAAATTGATGAAATCAAATATGTAAGAAAAATACCAGTAGACAAAAGGCATAGTACAAAAGTGGATTATAAAGAATTAAAGAAATTGTTAAAAATGGAGTAAAACATGAACTTTTTTAAAAAGTGGTATACATACCAGAAAGAAAGATTTCCAGTTATAGTGTATGGAAGTTATATATTGTCAATAGTAATTGCAGTATTTTGCTTTTGCAATTATTTATCACCAAATCTATATGAAATTATTTTAGAAAAAACTCAAAATGCTAGTGTTGGACCTAAAGTATATACTTTAAATTATTATAAATTAATACCTATGTTTATTGTAGCCTTTTTACAATTTTTAATGGTTCGTATTATAGATGAATTTAAAGATTATGAAGAAGATTGTAAATATAGACCATATAGACCAGTGCCAAGAGGATTGATAACACTTAAGGAATTAAAAGTTTTATTTATAATTTGTATAGCATTACAAATTATAGTTACTATTTTAGCTAGTCCTGAAAGTATACCTTTTTTAATTATTGTTTGGATAGTTTTTGCATTGATGAGCAAAGGCTTTTTTATAAAAAAATTTTTAGATAAACACATGTTAATCGAAGTTTTATTTGATGAATTACTGATGCCAGCTCTTGTACTATATCTAGCACATTTTGTATATTATGTAGATTATCAGAACATATGGAAATTATTGATTATGTCATATGTCATTTCTTGGATTGTAGAAATTGCAAGAAAAGTAAGATGTAAGGATGACGAGGAAAAAGGAGTTAGAACATATACTGCTGTGTTTGGCATAAAAGCAGCTATGCTAATTTTAACAATAGTAGAAACAATTTTAATGATTTCAAATTTATTTATACTAGGAACAAAATACTTGATAGCATGTATAGCAATATATGGTATAGTAATTTTATGTAATATATTATTTTCAATAATTAAAAATAGAAAATTAGCTAAACTTACAGAACTATCTGCTAATTTATATATAATGTTTTGCTATTTAAGTTTAATATTATTAATAATATAAGGGGTACGAAAGATGACATATGTATTTGAAAAAGATGACAAAAATTATGAACTTATGGGTGGAAAAGCAGTTGCACTTTCAAAAGTGGGAATGATAATTGATAACATTCCTGACTGGTTTGTAGTTGCATATACTGGATTTGATAAAAAGAATAAAGTTATATTAAAAGAAGCAGAAAAGGAAATTCAAGAAAAACTGAAAAATTTTTCTAAAGATGAATACTTTGCTGTAAGGTCTTCTGCTGGAAACGAAGATTCTGCCGAAAATTCATTTGCTGGGCAATTTGACACTTTTTTATATGTAAAAAAGGAAGACGTTATAAAAAAAGTATTAGAAGTATATATGTCTGCTTTTTCAAGTAGAATAGAAACTTATAGAAAAGAAACTAAACAGGAAGATTTGATTATTCCATCTGTAATAGTTCAAAAGATGATAAAGTCAGAAATGGCAGGAGTTGCTTTTGGTGCTAATCCTGTAAATTCTAATATAAAAGAAATTGTTGTAACAGCAGTATATGGATTAGGAAGTGGACTTGTAGACGGAATTGCCACAGCAGATACATATATAATAAATGATGGACAAATTACAAAGAAAATTGCAAATAAAGATTATTATCATGTATTAGAAAAAGAAAAGATAATTCAAAAAGAAGTTGAAAAAAATTTAAAGAAAAAGCAAATACTAAAAAATGAACAAATATTAGAAGTAAAAGAATTAGTAAAAAAAGCAAGTGAATATTTTGGAAGATTTCAGGATATAGAATGGGCATATGAGTCAAACAAATTATATTTACTACAATCAAGACCAATAACAACACTAACTAATAATAAAGATGGAAAAATAAATGTATTTGATAATAGTAATATAGTAGAAAGTTATGGGGGAATAACTACGCCACTTACATTTTCATTTATCAGAATGGTTTATGAAAATGTATATATTGAATTATGTAAGATATTTAAAGTAAAACAAGAAAAAATAGAAATGAACTCACAAATGTTTAAAAATATGTTAGCACTAATTGATGGAAGAGTTTATTATAATTTATACGGATGGTATGGTTTACTTTCAATGTTTCCTGGCTTAGGAAGTAACAAAAAGTTTATGGAACAGATGATGGGAGTAAAAGAAAGCTTACCAGATGATTTATTTCCAGTACCACAACCTACGTTTAAAGATAAAATAGGATTATTAACTACAGGTTGGGGATTAGTAAAAGGATTTCTTAAAATTAGAAAAATGACCGACAAATTTTATGATAGATTAAATGATGCACTTGAAGATAAAGACATTCAAAATATGGATTTATGTGAGTTACATGACTATTACTATGAGTTAGAAAAGAAATTATTACATAAATGGGATGCTCCACTTGTAAATGATTTTCTAGCAATGATATTTTATGGAAATTTAAAACAAAAATGCAAGGAAATATTTAAAGAAGAAGGAGATTTAATACACAATGATTTATTATGCAGTGAAGGTGGAATAATAAGTAGTGAACCAGCCAAAAGAATAAAAGCAATGGCTAAAATAGTAAAAGAAGATGATTCTTTATTAGAGTTATTAGAAAATACAGATTATCTATACATACAAAAAGAATTACCAAAATATAAAGAATTTAATAAAATGCTAAATGAATATTTAGACAAATTTTCTGATAGATGTTTGCAAGAATTAAAATTAGAAACATTAACATTAAGAGAAAATCCTGCAAGTTTGTATGCTTCTATTGCAACATTTGCTAAAAGGTTAAAAGATACAAATATTCAAGAAATTGATGAAAAAGAAAATAGAAAAAAAGCAGAAAAAAAGGTTAAAGAAAAATTAAGATTTAGACCAGTTGAAAAAGCTAAATTTAATTTTATACTAAAACATGCTAGATATACTGTAAAGAACAGAGAAAATCTAAGATTTGAAAGAACTAGGTTATTCGGAAGAGTAAGAGAATTATTTTTAAGAATAGGTTTTATATTGACATCAATGAATGTAATAGAAGAAAAAAGAGATATTTTCTACTTAGAAGTTGATGAAATATTATTCTATATTGATGGCAAATCTACAACTAATAATCTAAAAGAATTAATTGCAATAAGAAAAGAACAATATTTAAAATATAAAGATAAAATGCCTGATGAAAGATTTTATTGTTATGGAGCTGTAAACGTAGGAAATACATTTAAAAGAGAAGCAAAATCAGAAACAGAAGAAAAAGCTGTTTTAGAACTATCTGGTATAGGTGCATCTCCAGGAAAAGTAAGAGGAAAAGTTAGAATAATTAAAAATCCAGAAAAAGCAAAATTAGAACAGGGGGAAATACTGGTTGCAGAATATACAGATCCGGGATGGATAATGCTATTTCCAGCAGCAAGTGGAATATTAGTGGAAAGAGGTAGTCTATTATCTCATTCAGCAATAGTTTCAAGAGAATTAGGAATACCAGCAATAGTTGGTATAACAGGATTAACTAATGCTTTAAAAGACGGAGACGAAGTAGAATTAGATGGTACAACAGGAAAAATAAAAAAGATTTAGTAACTTGGAGGAATAATAAGTGGCAGAGAATAAAAATTTAAAATATATGATACAGAAGGCGGCTGAGAAATACAAAGATAAAGTATTATATAGAAGCGAAAAGAAAAGTATAACATATAAAGAATTTCAGAAACAAATAAACGAATTAGGCACAGCAATAACATATCTTGGATTAAAAAATAAAAAAATAGCAATACTTTCAGAAAATAGGTATGAATGGGAAATAGCGTTTTTGGCAATAGCAACAGGAAATAAAATAGTAGTTCCAATTGATAAAAGTTTAACTAAAAAAGAAATTGAAAATATTTTGCAAAGAACAGAAGCGGAGGCAATATTTTGTTCTGAAAAATATCAAAAAATATTAGAAGAGATTAAAACAAATTGCAAATGTCTAAAATACATTATTTCATTTGATGGTAATGATAAAAATTCATTTATATCATTAATAGAAACAGGAAAAGCATTAATAGAAGAAAATTATAATAAATTTATAGAAGAAAAAATAGATGATGATAGTATATGCTCTATAATTTTTACTTCAGGAACAACCAATAAATCAAAAGCAGTAATGTTGACACATAAAAATATATATTCAAATATATGCAATGTTTCTGAAGTGTTAGAATTAGATAAAAATGATATAGCTTTATCAATTTTGCCACTAAATCATGTATTGGAAGGATTATTCTGCTTTTTAGTTTCTATACAAAAAGGAATGGAAAGAATTTTTTGTGATGACATATCTGAAATTCTTGAATACATAAAAAAATATAAAATAACTTATATGGGTGGTGTTCCATCAATATATGAATACTTATACCAAAGTAAAGAAAAATTAGTACAAGAAGCAGATCATATAAAAATGTTTATGAGCGGTGGAGCAAAGTTAGATCCACAGATTGTATCAAATTATAAAGATTTAGGAATAACTATAATTCAGGGATATGGTATGACAGAATGTGCTCCAGTTATAAGTATTGAAAATAAAGAGAATACCAGGATAGGCTCAGTAGGAAAACCAATACCAAATGTTGAAGTCATGGTAAAAAATAAAGATGAAAATGGAATTGGAGAATTAATTGTTAGAGGAGAAAATATAACAAAGGGATATTTTCAGGATGAAGAAGAAACAAATAAATTAATCAAAGATGGTTGGCTTTATACAGGAGACTTAGGAAAAATAGATGATGATGGGTATATTTATATATACGGAAGAAATAAAGATTTAATTGTACTTCAGAATGGTAAAAAAATTTTTCCAGAGGAAATAGAAAATTTATTAAATAAAATTGATGGAGTAAAAGAATCTGTGGTATTTGAAAATTCTGCCAATATACACGATGTTAAAATATATGCCAAGATTGTATATAATCCAAATGAATTTGAAGAAAAACAAGAAGAAAAAATAAAAGAAATTTTATTAGAAAAAGTAAAAAATATAAATGAAATGCTTCCAAATTACAAAAAAATTAATGATATTTTCATAACTAAAGAAATGTTAGAAAAGACATCTACAGGAAAAATACAGAGAGAAAAAGAAAAGAAAATGAATACAGAAAAATTGGATAATCATGAAGAAAAATTGCCAACAAATAATTTCGAGATAATATGTAAAATTATAAGAGAGATAGTGGGAGAAAAAGACATAACAGAAAATTCAAAATTAATAAATGACTTGGGAGCGGATTCTTTAGATATAGTTGGAATATATTTAAAAATAGAGAAGAAATTTGGAATTAATATTCCAAATGAAAAAAGATCAAAAATAGTAACAGTTCAAGATTTACTAGATGCAATTAAATAAATATGATAATATTACCATAATTTATAAGATAAAAAAGGAAGATAAAATGGAAACATCAAGGAAAATAGGAATATTTGATTCTGGAATAGGAGGAGCTACAGTTTTAAAAGAAATCCTAAAAGTATTGCCAGAGGAAGATTACATATATTATAGTGATTCAATAAATAATCCTTATGGAGATAAAGAAGATTCAGAAATACTAAATATATGTGAGAATATTGTAAAAATATTAATTGATAAAAATTGCAAAGTAATAGTAATTGCATGTAATACGGCAAGTGCAAAAGCGGTTGAATTTCTTAGAGAAAAATATCCTAATATGCCATTTATTGCAATTGAACCCGCATATAAAATGGTACATGATTTTGCAAGTGAAGAGCCAACATTAGTTATGGCAACAAGAGGAACAATTGAAAGCGAAAAATTTCAATTGCTATATCATAAATATAATAACAATAAAACTATCTTATTGCCATGCATAGGTTTAGCAGATATTATTGAAGAAGGCAATAAAGATAAAATAAAAAAATATTTGCATGAAAATTTAAATCAATATTCTGGAAAAATAAAAAATGTTGTATTAGGATGTACACATTATCCATTAGTTAAAGATGAGATAGAAGAAGTTTTAGGAGATGTAAAATTTTTTAATGGAGCTCCAAACCTTGCTAGACATTTAAAAGAAGTATTGCAGACAAATAATATGCTTGAAAAAAACAGTGGAAATATAGAATTTATTGATTCACAAAATTCAGAAATAAAAAAAGAAAGATTTATGCATGTAATCGAAAAAAATATTATTACTAAATAACTTTTGGAGGAAATATGAAAAAGAAAGAAATAGTTATAATTGTTATTGCAATAATAATTATAGTAGGAATAATTTCAATATATAAAATAAGAAAAAGTAATAATACTAATGTAGATATAAGTCAAGCAAGAGAAAGTAGAATACAAGAAATATATGATTATGGAAATTATGTAGAAAGTTTAGATTTACCTCCTAATACAGTTATTGCAAAATTAGATGGAGAAGAAATATTATTTCATGAAGTAAAATCAAGAAGAATTTCTATAAATTATGCTGGATCTGATTATGAAAATCAAAATGCTTTTTATGAATTACTAAAACTAAAATTATATGCAAAAATTGAAAATGAATATAAAGACTCACGAAGTATAAATGTAGAAGAAAATTTAGAGAAAACTAAAAACGCTTGGCTATACGGTGAAGATGGAAAAGATCCTGAAGAATATAGAAAAGAATGGCTAAGTGTAATGGGAATTGAAGAAAATGAAGTATGGCTAAATGAAGAAGATTTTATAAAATACTTACAAGAAAGAATGTTAGAATTAAATTTAGGAGCAAATGGATTATCAAAAGTATATGCATATGCTTTTGAAAAACCAGAGCTAGCAAATGATGAAGAACTAATAGAAAAGATAAATAGATATGAAGAAATTCGAAATGAACAAAAAAATCTTATTAACGAAGGAAAAACAGAAGAGGTTTCAGAAAAGTCATCAGAGATTATAGAAATTTACAGTGAGATTGTAGATATATACACTAAAGATTTAATTTTAAATATGAATTTAGAATTTTGTGTAGATAATCATGAACTATCTACAAAAGTTCCAGAAATAAAAAAATAAAAAGTCATTTTAAAAATGGCTTTTTTATAGTTTTATTCTTTATTTTTTTGTTCTAGTAATTTATATATTAATCCACAGCATTCTTTTCCTTCATTACAAATTAAATCGGTTACACAAGTTGAACCTAATCCTTTACCAAGTAGAGGAGAAACTTCTTGAACTTGTTTTGCAATTT
This sequence comes from uncultured Clostridia bacterium, assembly GCA_947594845.1. Lineage (GTDB taxonomy): Bacteria > Bacillota > Clostridia > TANB77 > CAG-508 > UMGS1994. The sequence continues at coordinate 23,548 of CANQEI010000016.1, forward strand.
CTTTTGCAATTCCTCTAATTTGCCATTGAGCTTTGTTACAACAACGCAAACGTAAAATCCATTGCAAAGTTCTACCATTCATAGTAGTAATAACATTTAACATTTGACATCCTAAATAGAAATAAATTAAATCTTGTTCAGCAATATCAGAATTTTTGAATTCCTCAAATACTCTAATATTTTCTTTATGAGCTTTTAAAAATAATTCTTCTAATTCTGGTTTAGCTTTAATAGTTGCAGGAAGTACAAAATTATTAAAATCCCACATAGGTAAAAACTCAGGAACAAGCAAAGAGTGCATTCTATGACGTGTTAAGTGAGTAAGTATTGATAGAGAAATTGGAATTTGAAAAGTGAAATTAACTTGTTCTAATTCACGTCTTTCTTCCTTATGGAGAATTGTGTACATACATTTTGATTTATATTCAGGATCTTTCTTTTCACAATCTGCTAAAATTCTTTCAGCTTCTTTTTCAGAACATTGGAAGTGATACATAATAGAACTTTTTAAAATAACATCATCTGGATTTGGAGTATGACTAATTAAGTTAGGCTTGTCTGCAATTTTTACTTTTGGATTATTAATCATTTTTTCCATATATTCGAAAGGATTATCAGATGCTACTTGGCTAGATTCAATATTTTTTACTAAATATGGAACATATTCTTTTATAACTTCAAATAAATTTTCACCTAATTCTTTTATTTCAGAGATTTTACTTAAAGGACCATATAAGAATGAAATAACCATTTTTTCAAGTTCTCTAGCATCTAATCCCATTATAATATTACTATGAAAAGAATAAGGCAAAATAAACCTAGCATCTTCAACATTTATACCAGCATCTACAAAATCACCATATGTATTAAATAAATATTTCATATGAGCAACATATTTTTCTTTTAATTCTTCATTTTTAGGATGTGGTTCCAAATTTTTATTACGAAATTCTGGAATATAAAAACCTGCAGTTCTAAAATCTACTTCTCTTCGTGATTTGATAGTAAAAGAAGTTAATCTGTTACCAATAATAGTTTGTTCAATAATAGGGGTAACATCACAAAGAGCAAAAACTAGATAATCATGCTCAATAATAGATTTATGACCCATTCCTATAATTCTTTTTATTAGTTTTAAATTTTTTTCATAATCATCACAACTATCTAAAACTTCAAAAACATTTCCAGGAAACCTTGAAAGTTTACCAGCTGCGGCAACTTTTTGAATACGTTTTTCTAATTCATTTTTTTCACAACCACCTATTAATTCTATTTTCATATTTTTAATCCTTTCATAAATAAAATCTAAAAATCTTATATCATAAATAAAAATAGAATTCAATAAGTGAATATAAGAATAAATCTTGGAAAAAATAAAAATAATTATAGGAGTAAAAATGCAAAGCATTTTAAAAATTATTTTTGGTTTTATTTTCTTAATAAAAGGAGCAGATTTATTAGTAGAAGGCTCAAGTAATATTGCTAGAAAATTTAAAATATCTGAATTTATAATAGGATTAACAATTGTAGCAGTTGGAACATCACTACCAGAATTAGTTGTAAGTATTCAATTTACAATAAAACAACAACATAGTTTGTTAATGGGAAACATTATAGGAAGTTGCATATACAATTTATTATTAATATTAGGAATAATAAGTATCATGAAACCAATAAAAATAAAAATTAAGCAAGAATCAAACATAATTATAATGTTATTTGCCATTTTAATAGTACAGCTATTTGGAAATATATATGGATTAATAAATAAAACCGAAGGGATAATGTTAATTTTATTTTTCTTAATATTCATGATATCAACATTAATTCAAAATAAAGAAGAGAAAACTATAAAAAATAATTCACTAATAAAAGCTATATTAATATTAATAGCAGGAATCGTATTATTAAAACTAGGAGGAGACTTTGTAGTTGATAGTGCATCAAATATAGCAAGAAGATTCAAAATTGATGAAAGAATAATTGGAATAACAATAGTTTCAGTTGGAACCTCATTGCCAGAACTTATTACCTCAATTATTGCGGTAAAAAAGGAAAATTCTCAAATGGCTATAGGAAATATAATCGGATCAAATATATTTAATTTATTATTAGTATTAGGAATAACAAGTTTAATAAAACCAATAAAATTTTTGAACCAATATAATATAGATTTAATTTTCCTAGCAATAATAACATTATTTATAATATTATCAAGTATAAAAAGTGGAAATGAGAAAATAAAGAAAAGAGAAGGAATAATATTAATAGTAATGTTTGCATTATATAATATAAAATTATTTATAAATTAAAAATAATCATAAAAATTAAAAAAAAGTATTGCATAAAAAATTTCTATAATATATAATTCAAATTGTTGAAACAATATTCCTCTTTAGCTCAGTTGGTAGAGCGCTCGGCTGTTAACCGATAGGTCGTTGGTTCGAGTCCAACAAGAGGAGCCAAAAAAATGGAAAGTAGTTAAACTACTTTCTATTTTTTTATGCTCTCTTGACTCGAATCAATGACCTATCGGTGTTATAGCTTTAGCTATTAACTGATGAAGAAGCGACTGCGCCCAGTGGGCGAAGCAAGGAGCTTCTGAATATGCATAAACTGTTGTTTTAGGCTTTGCGTAAGTCAAAGACTGAAACAACTAGTTTGATGCTTGAGAAGTTGGTTCGAGTCGTGGCAAAAAGAGCCAAAAAAGCTAGTAAACTATACTAGCTTTTTTTATTTAATTTAGATATAATTATTTGTAGAATTTTATTAAGGTAATATTATATTCTATCAAATAAAGTATATATAGATGTAGGATTTGAAGATAAAGATATATTAATTAATTTTAGTTGCAGTAAAGTAAAGAAGAAAATATTATAAAAGCGGAGGTAAAGTATGATAATAGATAGTTTTGATAATAAATCAGAATCAAAAATTAATCCTGAATTCAAGGAAGATGCATATAAGTTAGATGTATGTATTTTGACATTTTCAAATGTTATCGAAGAATATGTTTTAAATAATTATAAATGTGAAAAAATAGGCGAGATAAAAAATTCTGCAGATACTAGATTTATATATAAAATAAATTATAAAGGCAAAAAAATTGGTTTCTTTAAAACTTATGTTGGAGCACCATCTTGTGTAAGATCAATAGAAAAATCATTTTCACAAATAAAAACAAAAAAATTTATTACTTTTGGTGGAGCAGGATGTTTGAATAAAGAAATAACACGTGGTAAAGTTATGGTACCAACACAAGCATATAGAGATGAAGGTACATCTTATCATTATGTTGAAGCTAGTGATTATATAAAAATAAAAAATCATAATATAGTTTCTGAATTTATGAGAGTAAATGAAATACCTTATATTGAAGGAAAAACTTGGACAACAGATTCTTTTTATAGAGAAACATTAAATAACTTTGAAAAAAGAAAGCTTGATGGTTGTATATCTGTTGAAATGGAATGCTCAGCAGTTCAAGCAATGTGTGATTTTAGGGATTTAGAACTTTATACTTTTTTTACTAGCGGAGATTTACTAGATAGTCCAAAATGGGATGAAAGACATAAAAAAGGAGAACTTGAAGGAACACAACACGATTCAACGCATTTTGATATTGCAATAGAACTAGCTAATTATGTAAGTGAATTATAAGATGTTATAATAAAAACAGAAAGATTAATATTGGATGTAAAGAAGTAAGCTTCTGTTTATGCTTGTGAATTTTACCGTAAATTTGGATTTGATTATTTATATGGTAAGAAGGTACAAAATGAAGATAAAGAATATATTTTAGTAAAGAAATATTAATTATTGTTTGTGATAAATTACAATATATATAAATCAGATAAATAGTAATAATGTGAAAGAACAATAGTTCAAAAATGTCCAATGTAAAAAAAAAGAAATATATGCAAAACAAATGGAGTAGATAATACAACTAGCAGTTAAATACTTAAGCCGTGTTGTACCAAAGGTTACACCTCTGGACTCCCACTATAAATTTGTAAAATTTATAGTGCTAAAAATATATATGTTAAAAAAAATATATTTTTAGTTTCTGATAACTCATAAATAATTTTATACTATAAAAATTATTAGAGGTAATCGTTATGTAAAATAAAATTAATGAAAATATAGAGGAGTTATTTGAAAATTGGTTAGATTTTAGAGAGGAACAATTAGAAATCTTAAAACTGAAGAAGATAAGAAACATAAGAGAAATACAGATGTTAATGTAGAAAATATAATAAAAAAACTGTTCGACAATAAATGTTGTCGAACAGTTTTAAAAGAACTGCTATTTATAAGTTCCTAAAAAGAGATATTACAAAAATTAACGCTTAGAAATGAGCAAAATCTCACTTTCAGCATCAACCAAAGAAACTTCTGAACAACCATTAACTAACATAGCAGATTTCATCCAATTGATATTTCTTTCAGTTTCTGTTTCATCACAATGCTGATTTTCTGGGTTATATAATCCTTTAATAGGCGTATATCTGCCATCAGATATATCAATATATCCGTTAGAAATAGAGAAGAGGATAACTCCACCAGACTTAACAGAATGAATAGCCTTATTAACGATAAAATCAAGGTTATTACCTGCACAATAAGCAGCACGCAAACTGATAAAAACATCAAATTCATTTTCGGTAAGCTCCACTTCATCCATAGATGCACATACAAAATTAATATGTGGATAAAGTGACCTTCCAGAAGAACAAGCTGTTTCAGAAATTTCTACAACATCGAAATCCATTGATCTAAAGAAATCTTCAAAGATGATAGCAAGTTCGGAACCATTATTGGCTCCTAAAGCAAGAACTTTTTTTGAAGATAAATTTTTTCCAAGAATTTTTTGGATTTCATCTAAGATAATATGATTCCAATTTCTACACACAGAACGATAATCTGTTAAATATGAATATGTACCATATTTCTTGTTGAATGCGTATGACCGTGCTTCTGTAGCAATTTGGTCAAAAAGTGCTATTTGAGAACTTGGAATTTGTTTATGATATTTTTCAATAAACACATCCCAGAACTCTGAAGAGTCAAAAACAACGGAAAAACCATGTTCTTTGAAGTACTCCTCAACTAATGATTTGATGCTAGACTCGTACCAATTGTTCATGTTAATACCTCCTCATGAATTTACAAACTAAATTTTAGTTTGTTGTTAAGTATGATTTTGAACACTAACATTATATCAAAAATTTACATAAAAGTAAATAGCTGGGTGATTTATTGATAAAAGTATTATTAAGTGATATACTTATATATGGTGATAGAAATGGATAAAATTTTAACTTTTATTGTAAATGAATATAATGAGATATTACTATTAAAAGGTAGCGAGAATGATCCACAATTTAAGAGATCATTTTGGTATGTAGTAACTGGTGGCTGTGAAAAATATGATTTAGATAGAGAAGAAACTGTTAAAAGAGAAGTGAAGGAAGAAACTGGATTATTAACAAATAATAATATTTATTTAAATTGGATTTTAGAATATGAATCTTTAGAAGTACACTGTAAAGAATATGTTTATATAAGTTTCGTAAATAAAGCAAATATAATATTAAATGAAGAAAGTATAGATTACAAGTGGTGCAAATTTAATGAGTTTATAGAACAAATAAATTGGTATGGAAATAAGGAAATATTAGAAAAGGTTTTAAGATTAGCAATAAAAAAACAGATATTTTTTAAAGAGGAAAAAACAGATAAATTTTAAAGGTATAGTCAAATACTGTACTTTTTGTGTATAAAGGTTAACTATTGACAAAGTGTACATAAAATGGTAAAATGATGTAGTAAAATACTTTATGAAAGGGTGAAAAAGATGTTTTACGACGAAAAAGTTGTAAATATTCGTAACACTAGCATTACAGCACCCGTCAAACAAACTTATGAAATTAATAGTTTGTTTGTTCGGAAAATTATCTCTTTTATGAGAGAAGGATGTAAAATCCTTGATATTGGAACAGGTAATGGGTTTGTATTAAAACAAATTCAAGAAACTTCTGATATCAGAAGCACATTGACAGGAGTTGATAATTCAAAGGAGATGGTAATCACAGCCAGAGAGAATCTAGGAGAAAGTGCAACTATTTATGAAGGAGACAATAATAATCTTCCTTTTGCAGATAATTCTTTTGATATTGTTACTGCCAAAAATGTAACTCGATATAATTCAGATGAATTATATCGAGTTCTCAAAGATGCAGGATATTTTGTTTTCAGAGAATATGGTTCAAGCAAAGGTTTGATCGAGATAGCTAATCTGTTTAAAGATAGATTGATTAGAAGCAGACAGGTCGAGTATTATTCTACTAAACTAGAGAAATCTGGATTTGAGATTGTTAGCATTGAACAGTACAAGGTACATAGAAAGTACCGAAGTGTTCAGGAAATCATTAATATTACAAAGAGTTTTCCTTTTATTGAAGATTATTCTGAAAAAGATGAAGAAACAATAAGAGAAAGCTTAAATGGTAATTGTAATATAACATCAGATCCATTTATTTTAGTTGCAAAAAAACATGAAAGGTAAGGTAAAGATTATGAAGAAAGTAGAACTGTTATTTGACACAATCCGGTCCCCGTATGATATTGCACATATCATTCAGATTGCTAATGCAATTGATTGCGTTATATATACGGCGGGCAAGAACTCAATTCCCTTTGATATTCCTAAGGTTATAAGCAAAGTTAAATCTTGGAATATTACAGATGAAGTAATAGAAATCCACTATGATACCTTTGAAGAAGCCATTTCAGACTTAAGAACAAAGGGAAAATATCTTATTGGTACTTCAGGAAACACCAACAAAATCTTTTATGATTTGGATTTGCCAGATGATAAAGATATTGTTGTGGTTTTCGGCACAGAAACTTCAGGCTTAACTCTTGCTAAACAAGAAATGCTTGATGAAACAATTAAGTTACCAATGGATAAATCCAAAGTTGATTTCCTTACATTACCAGTCGCTGTTTCAGCGATTGCATATGAACTCTATCGCAAATATAATTTTGAATAGGAGGGATTAAAATGCTTAAAGGTAAAGTTGTTTATGTTGTAACAACAGGGGCAAACAAGAGTAAAGATGTAAATATTCTCTTAGATTACCTTAAAGCAGAAGGAGCAATATGCATCTTAATGCCTACGGCAACTAGTTGTTCAATAATGGACTTAAGAACAGTTGAAGGATATCAAATAAAAAAAGATTATACCTTTAACAGAGCAGACTCAATCAATGAAAGAATTCCTGAGGAAGATGTAATCGTTGTTGCACCATGTACTTTTAATACATTTTCCAAAATTGCTAATGGAATTGCTGATAATTATCCATTATCAATTATTCATGCAGCAATTGGAAATGGTAAGTACATTGTAATAGCACCATCTATGAATCAGGGGTATTTCAACCATCCTATAACCAGGGAAAACATTGCTAAAATTAAATCCTTTGGAAATGTTTCCATTGTATATCCAGAGTATATATATAAAGAAGATGGAACTTTGGATAGAATTACAATGGCTCCATGGGAAAAGATTTTAGATAATATTTGTCATAGATATACTAAAATCAGATATTCTGATAAAAAGGTTGATTATGATATGACAGATATTATTACTAAGTATTTCCCAGAGTTTTTTACAGTGGGAAAATTCTTGCAAGAGAATCAATACACTAATGGTGTAGCAGGTTTTATTGCAAAGAAAATACCAGAGGGAGTCTTAATAACTTCTACTGGTTCCTCTGTAGGAGCATTGAAACGAGAAAATCTTACACTCATTTTTGAATGGAAAGATCATATTGTTTCTTGGGCTGGAAATGCAAAGCCGTCCTCTGAGACACCATTGGTTCTTGAATTATTTGATAACTTCCCTAATAAAAATGTTGTTGTACATGGTCATTGCAAAGATATCACCTATAGCAATAAGACTTTAAAGTATAATAGCAGTGAATATCTCCGGTATGGAGAATGGGGAGAACTCTACAAAATCAAACCTGTAATAGAAGATTACCAGAAAGGTATTATGAAATTGCATGGTGAGATTATACTCGCTGATACTTTTGATGATGCATTATTAATGTATTCAGATATGTATCAAGAAACTTTATAAAAAGATAATTTTCAAAAATGGACTAGGAATTTTCCTAGTCCATTTGTTCAGCAAAATTACAATTTGTATGAGTAAAATAAATAGTAAGTTATCTATTAAATATACAAAAAGTTGAAATCAATTTATGATCTCAACTTTTATTTTTTTATTGTGCAACAACAAGGTTCTGGGGTACCTACTTGCAATCTTTGATTGAACAAGTGGGTCAGGTTCTTATATAACAGTTTTTAATAAATCAATAAATCTTATAGCACTTTTTGAAGGCTTTTTAGAATATAGAATACCATAAGGAGCAGAAATATCATAAGTTATAGGAATATTTTTTAAAGATGGATGTACTTTTTCCCAACATTCTAATGAAATAAGTAAATAGTTATTTTCGCTACATTCATTAAATACATTTATATCATATAAAAA
>CANQEI010000017.1 GCA_947594845.1 uncultured Clostridia bacterium
CCCAATTAAATTGTGTGCTTCTTCGATAAATATGACATGTCTTAGAGGTTTTTCTTTATCTTTATTAGGATTAGCTTTTAAGGTTTCTCGAATTAATGTGCATAACATTAATGTAGTAAAATTTGCTGGTCCTTCACCAAGAGATTCTAATTCAATGATGACTGGCATTTCCAACCAATCTTCTGGTCGAATAATAGAGTTTTCTACATTAAAAATTTCTTTCATTTCTCTTCTTAGTAAACTACCAATTCTCATTTCTAAGACAGATTGTAAATTTCCTTTTAATTCTGAATCATATTTTGTTTTCTCTGTTTCTTCTTTAAATTGATCATATAACTCTTGCATAGTCGGATATGGCTTTTTCCCATCATTGATATCTTTTACTTTCCAACCTTTTTTTAAATATACATTTTGAATGGAACGATCTAAAATAAAAGGTGCTGGAGTTCCCATTGGAAAGGCTCCTTCAAATACTGCACAAAGATTAGCAATATGTTCGGATAAAGTCAATCCTATTGGAAATTCAAAGGGATTAATTTCTAATTGTAATCTTGTATTGGCAGAAGGAGAAAATACGACTAATTCTTTCATATTCAGTTTTGCTAAAACACGATATTCTTGTTTGGCTGGTTCTAATACTAAGAAAGGAATTCTATATTTTTGCCAAAGCGTTGAAGTCAAGTGTAACATGGTATTCGTTTTTCCTGAACCTGGTACACCACAAGTAAACATGTGCTTTGCTAGGCTTTTAATATCTATGTTTACATCGTAACCGTTAATATCTTTTCCTATCATCATACCATTTTTATTGTATTTTGGAGCAGTTTCCTTTGGTATTTCAATTACTTCTCCATCATATAATGCTGGAAACCTAAAGAAAGGAGATAAATCTTCTAGTGTGTAAGTTGTTGGCCACATTTTTAAAATTTCCGGAGCTCGATCATCGTGAAGTGAGGATAAGGCATCCTCTAAAAAAGAAGTAGAAGTATAATTTCCAGTTGCCGTTTTGATTGAATAATATCCACTTTTAATCGATTCTGTTGCAGCCGCATCAAGTAAAATATTAGCAGTATCTTTATCTTTAGAAAAGACATTAACATTAACATAAAACATTGGTGAAGTATCAACATCTTTTAAAAATTCTTCATATTGTTTTAAGGTTTCTTCAGCATTTGGATCTTTTGCTGTATTTTTTCTAACATCACTTAAACTAATTTCATTTCCCTGAAATTTTGTAGCATTTCTAAGCCAATTTAGAGGTTTAGAAAAAGCAGTTTGTATTCTTTGAGATATTTCTTCAGGATAAATATCAATTCTATATAAACTCTCTTCATTTAAAGATTGCATTAATTTTAGCATATTATATAGACGAGCCTTTTCCTCTACTTCCCATTTTGGTACTACATAAAAAAATTCTGGACTATTTTCACTTTTAACTGGTTCTAAAAATCTTTCTTTTTTATATAGTGTTGCTAAAAAGTTGTAATTTTCTTTTTCTACTTCATTTTCTCTAATTTCTTTGGTTACCTCATCTTGATATTGATTTGATAATTCATAATACTCTGATAAAGGAGAAGCAAATAAAACTTTTTTTGCTTTTTCAAAGTATTCTTTATTATCCTCTTTAGAATTGATCAAAAATCCTATTTTAATTTTTTTACTCTTTTCTCTTTTCGGATCATAACTAATAAATAGATGAAGACTTAACTTTCCCAATAAAGCGACTCGATGCCATTGTCTTAAAAAAGATAGATGTTGCTCTAAAATTCCGTCTACACCTACATTGGATAATGATTGGTATTTCCCTAAACTTAAATCTGGAATATTATTTAAGGTAAAATACAGTTGTTTGTTCATTCTTATCAATACACTTCCTAACTTCTTAATCTCACTTATACTATAGCATAGATAATTTTTGAAATCAATTGCTCCTTTTTGTTTTTCGCATTTTTTATCATCTATTATAAGCATAATAATTAGAATTTTTTGATTATTTTAATTCTTCTTTATTACAAATAACTAAATACTTTAGGATTAAACTATTTTTTTAATTCAAATATTCTTATCTCCATTTTATACCAATTATCTTCTTCATCTTTACTTTTATCAAGAAATAAGTTATCTTTTAATTTTTTTCATCCATCAATTGTTTGAATAAAAATTTAATAATATCTTGATCAAAATCATATAATTCGTGTTTTCCTCCATTTATGATTTTTAATTTTATATTTTTATTTTTACAAAATTTTCTTATCTCATCACATAAAACTGTTTTATCTAATGTTCCTTGAATAATAGCAATATTTTGAAAATCACTATTTTCGATTTGAATATCGCCATGTTTAAATTCCATATATGCTTTTTTATAAATTTTTATCTGATTATATAATGGCATATATAAATTAGAATGGTAATATCCAAGTGAAACATTTGATTTTCTTTCCATTATCTTGCAAAAATTAATTGCCGGACACATTAATATCGTTTGTTCAATATCATCATGATTTTCAATTAACCTATTTAATATGACAAAACCACCAAAACTAGAACCAAATAGGCAAATGGGGACATGATAATTTATCATGACATGTTGAATAATATCATTTAAGTAATCTATGCATAGACTTAAACCAAATTTTGAAAAATCCGTTGTATCCGCTCCATTCCAGAAAAATCAAAAGCAATTATTCCAATATGATGCTCAATTAATTCTTTATAAAAACGTGATGACCAGTTTTTGTTACTACCTAAACCATGGCAATATATTACTATTTTTTTCATTTTTTTCTTAGGTAGATCACGAAAAGTATGAATTTTATGATTAACTAAATATTCAAAATTCACGATATCATCATGTTTAGCTAATTCGATAAGTTCATCCACTATCATCACACTTCCTTTCACTTTGTATCATAAACTTTTTCATCATGGTAATCAACTTCAAATTTAAGATAACAAAAGTGTTATTTTTTTCTTGAAATATTTAAAATCATACCAATAATTGCCATACTGACTTTAAGAGAAGAGCCTCCATAACTAAAAAAAGGAAAAGTACTCTCTAAAATTACAAATGTGACTGAGTATTATTTTGTAATCGCACGTACGTATTTTATCAAACTGTTCTTTACAATTTCGTCTTCTAATTTATTAATGGAAAAAGTTTTACTACCTGCATAATTAAGAGATGCTCCACAATGATAAATTTATTTTTGATCGATTATCATGTATCTATCATGAAAATTATTATTATAAACTACTTTTAAATTGTTATATTGCTTCCCATATTTATTTATATCTATTTCTTTTAATAAACTATTATTTTTACATATTATCGTTACATCAATTTTTAGGTTTCTTATCATATCTAAAACAAATTTATCTGCATAGTTATCGATAATTATTATGTTATCATGTGCATATTCAAAAATATCAATTATTTTTGAATATGCACCATAGATTTGCCCATTAAAATAAATTTCATTGTATTTTTTCTTTCCTTCAAATTTATTAAATGATTCTTGTAATAATTTAATATCTTTATCATGTTGTATCACTAAATTATTAATATAATTTTGCTGAATCAATTCATTAGAAATATATTTTCTCATCATTACAAAAGCATCCATTATTACAATACTAACTTTTGTTGCAACATCAGATTTTAAAATAGTGGCAAGTATTGCAACACCTGCTCTGTAAATACGCGTGGTTGATATCTTCTACCACCATGATTACTATGCATTAAACTTGAGGTCGAAATTTTTGACCTCAAAGAATTCCATTCTTCAGTTGTTAAAAGGCATGAAAATCTTTCTGAAAATTTTTGAGGGTTATTTCTTACTGCTTCATTAATTCTTTTTGTTTCTACCCCATAAAGTTTTGTTAAATCAGAGTCAAGCATAACTTGTTTTCCTCTTACTTCATCAATTATATTTTCTATTTTACTTGTTCAGTCAGTACAACATCATTCATATATTCCCCCTTACTTTGTTTATAACTAAACAGATCAAACATTTATTCATACATCAACCATGTTTCAATTAATTTTTGAAATATTCAAAATAATTCCAATACTTGCCATACTAACCAAAAGAGAAGAACCACCATAACTAAGAAAAGGAAGAGTAACCCCTGTTACTGGAATCATACCAATTACTACCATTAAATTCATTAGTGCTTGAAAAATAATTTGAAAAGTCATTCCAAAGGCAAGATATTTAGAAAAGGCATCTTTCGTATTAGTTGCAACTTTTATTCCTCTCCAAAGAATTGTTGCGAATAATCCCGTAACAATGAAAGCACCTACTACTCCAAATTCTTCAGCAATAATGGAAAAAATAAAATCTGTTTGTGGTTCTGGTAAGTAAAAGTGTTTTTGAATTGAATGTAAAAAACCTGTTCCTAATAATCCTCCTGGTCCTATTGCATATAAACTTTGAATAATTTGAAATCCTGTTCCTAAGGCATCACTCCAAGGATCTAAAAAGGAGGTAATTCTATCCATTCTATATGGAGCAATTAAAATTAAGATTACAATTCCTACTATTCCCAATATGCCCATACCAAAGAAAAATTTCATATTAACACCAGCAATAAATAATAAAGAAATAATAGACATAACTAAAATTACTCCTGTACCTAAATCTGGTTGTAACATAATTAATCCAAAAAATAGTAAGGTAATTCCTAAGATAGGAAATACTCCTTTTTTGTAGTTTTTTAAAAATTTATTACTGTTAGATAAATACTTACTAGTAAAAATAATTAATCCTATTTTAGCAAATTCACTTGGTTGTATTCCTAAAGGACCAATACCAAACCATGAACGACTTCCATTTCTAATTTTTCCAATTCCAGGGATTAATACTAAAATTAATAAAAGAAAACATAAGAGGAGAATTTTATTAGCTTGTTGATAATATAGTGAATAATCTATTTTTGACATTAGAATCATAAGAAAAATTCCTATACCAAAAAAAACTGCTTGATATTTTAAATAGTGAAAACTATCATTAAATTTATATTCTGCCCATATACTTGATGCAGAATAAATCATAATTAATCCAAATAAGGATAGAATCACTACAGCTATGAATAGGATTTGATCTAATTTTTTGTTCATTTTGCTCCTCCTATTTTGTTATTATCTATTCTATTATATTTTTTCCAATAAAAAAAAGAACTTGCGTTCTTGTTCTTAGGCATTTTCTAGGAAAGCAATGTATCCTCGATATGCTTCATATAAATCAGATTTACTGGTAATTTCCCATGGAGCATGCATATTTAAAACTCCTACTCCACAATCAATTACTTCAACATCTTGATTGGCTAAAATATAAGCAATTGTTCCTCCTCCACCAGCATCTACTTTTCCTAATTCTGATACTTGAAAAGATACATTGGCATCATCCATAATTTTTCTCAATTGAGCCATATACTCTGCATTAGCATCATTACTACCACTTTTTCCCTTAGAACCTGTATATTTGCAAAAAACTAATCCATGACCAAAGTAACTTGAGTTTCTCTCATCCATTACACTTTTATATAGTGGATCATAAGCAGCATTTACATCACTAGATAGCATTTTTGAATGACTGAGTATTCTTTGCAAGGTAGTAATTTCTTTTTCTTGCATTAATGAAGCAATTTCGGTTAATGCATTCTGATAAAAATTAGATTGCATACCGGTTGCTCCAACACTTCCAATTTCTTCTTTGTCTACCAATATACAACTAATGGTTTTTTCTACATTTTTGACGTCTAAAAAAGCTTTTAATGAAGTATAAGCACAACTTCTATCATCTTGTCCATAAGCCATAATCATACTACGATCTAGACCAAAATCTCTAGCCTTTCCTGCCGGAACTACCTCTATTTCTGCTGATAAAAAGTCATCTTCTTCAATTTCATATTTTTCTTTTAAAATCTTGATAATTTGTTTTTTTACTAATTCCTTATCCTCTTCTGTAATGATGATTGGCCTGCTTCCAACTAAGACATCCAAATCTTCTCCTTCAATCACTTTATCTCCTTCTTTTTTTAACTGTTCTTTGGATAAGTGAATTAATAAATCCGTAATTCCTACTACTGGATCATCATCTTTTTCTCCTATTTCGATTTCAATTTTTGTCTTATCCTTTTTTACCACTACTCCATGTAGTGCTAAAGGTAGAGTTACCCATTGATATTTTTTGATTCCTCCATAATAATGAGTATCTAAGTATGCAAATTCTTTTTCTTCATAGAGTGGATTTGCTTTTAAATCTAATCTAGGAGAATCAATATGAGCACCTAAAATATTGATTCCATCAGTTAATTTTTTTGTTCCAATGACAAATAAAGCAACTGCTTTTCCTCTATTATTTACATAAATTTTATCTCCTGGTTGAATCGTTTTATTTTCCTTTATACATTCTTCTAAATCATGAAATCCAGCACGCTCTGCCAAAGTAATAATTTCTTTTGTACATTCTCTTTCTGTTTTACATTTTGTTAGAAAATTTTTATAGCATTCACAAAGTGCAGTTAATTGTTCTTGATCATAATCATTATATTTTTTCCATGCATTTTCTTTTTTTTCCATATTTTTCTTCCTTTCTCTATTTTTAGTATACCACAATTTTTATCTTTCAATCTTTTCTTTTTCAATGAAAAAGAAGTATCGTTTTATAACCATACTCCAAAAATGATTCCTGCCATAGCAAGAATTAATCCTCCAACCCAAAATAATTTTACAATATCAGTCTCCTGCCAACCTAATTTTTCAAAATGATGATGGATTGGTGTCATTAAAAATACCTTTTTATGAAACACTTGAACAGAAAATGATTGAATAATTACACTTAATGTTTCGATAACAAAAATACTTGCTACTACTAATAAGGTTAATTCTCGATGAGTAAGAATAGCAATTGCCCCCATCACCGCTCCTAATGCAAGAGATCCTGTATCTCCCATAAATACTTTAGCAGGATGAGTATTATATACCAAAAATCCTAAAAGGCTCCCTACTAATATTAAACTAAATATTCCAATATCTTCAAATCCTACCATTAATGAAATTAAGCTAAAAGCAATAAAGGCAATTGCAGATAAACCTCCAGCTAAACCATCTAACCCATCGGTTAAATTTACAGCGTTACTTGCTCCTACCAATACAAATAAAATACAGAGACCATACAGCCAACCAAGTTCTAAATCAATATGAAGAGTTCCTACTACCCAAGCTGTTTGTCCTCCACTTTTCATATAAATATAGAAAAATCCAATGGCAATTAAGACTTGCATAAATAATTTTTGGTATGTTGTTAATCCTTCGTTGTTTCCTTTACGAATCGATAAAAAATCATCTAAAAATCCAATGCAAGCATATCCTAAAAATACGAGTAATACTATTCCTAAATTGGATGTATAAGGAATTTTTTCGGTTATAAATAAAGCGATGGTAGTGATTGCGGTTGGAATAATGAAAATTAATCCTCCCATCGTCGGAGTTCCTTCTTTTTTTCGATGTGCTTCTCCTACAAATATACTAATTTTTTGTCCTACTCTCATTTTTTTTAATATTGGTATTAAAAATAATCCTAATAGTGCTGAAGATAAAAAACCAATCATTATTGCAAAAATTGCTTTTGTTAATAATAGCATGTCCTTTCACTCCGTTTCTCTTGCAATATTATATCATAAATCATTTCTGATTATGAATAATTGTCTGTTTTTAGACAAAACTTTACATTCTATTTTTTCTTTTATTTTATATTTCTTTTCCTTGCAAAGTTTTTACTTTAGCTTCATTTTTTTCTAAATTTTGTTGTTGCTGTTGTTTTGTTCTTTCTAATTCATATTCTTTTTCTGAAATCATACTTTTTATTTTTTTCATCTCTTCTAATAATTTCTTACATTCTGGAATCGTATCTAAGTAATCTTTAAATTCTTTTTCTATATTCTCCATTACTTTATCAATTTCTGTTGATGTTTTAGTCAATAAAGTTAAAATTCCATCCATTGCTTCTATACTTGATTCTATTTCTTTTTGATAATCTTGAACATTGATTACTTTATATTTTCTAGTTTGCGTTTTTGGATGCATTAGATTTTTCATAAAATACAAGGAAAGTAATGTAGCGGTTGCTATTCCTTTTGCGCTTCTTGCACCGGGTAATGCCATTTGTGCGACGATTAGTTTTAATATTCTTTCGTTTTGTTTTCTCATTCCCACGATTTTTACTTCAATTTTTTCTTGAATGGATATAGCATTTGCTAATTTTTGATTCATTTCTCTTAAAATATTATCTTGCTCATTTTGAAATTGTAATAATTCTTTTGAAAATTTATCGAAATCTGCATATTTATCTTTTATTTCTTCTAATTTATCTTCATCAATTTGCAATTCTTCTTTCTTGGTTTCAACTTTATCTTTTAAAAATCCTTTATGTTTTTCTAAAGATTCTATCTTATCTGATAATAAAATATAAAGTTTAGAATCTTTAATTTCACTTATTTCATTTCTATGGGAAAACTCTTGTAGATATTCCTCAGCTAAATTATATAAATAATTCTTATCATAGTCATCTATTTCTTCAATCGTAATTTTCTTTTTTAACTGTTCTACTTTTTGAATTAATAGTGTCAATTTATCCATTACTTCATCAGTTTGTTCTTGATTGACAAAGCTTTCTTGTTTTTCTTCTAAGATTTGATATTCAAAAATAGTACTTCGTATATCTTTTCTTATATCCTTTAATTTTGTTTCATATTCTTCTACAATGGCTTTATTTTTCAATTTATCTAATCTTTTAGCAACTGTTTCTTTGATTGGGATAGTTGTTTGCTGTTGTTCTTTTACTTCGACTTTTTTTGTTTCTGATAGTGTTCCTGGATAGGTTTCTATTGAAGGGTTAGATAATGGATCTAATTTTAATATTTCTTCTGTTCCGATTTGGTATTCTGTTGAATGATCTTCTTTTTTGGGAATTATGGTTATTCCTAATGGGGTTTCTTTTCTTTTTTGATCTAGATATTCAATTTGTTGTTCAAATTTTTCATTTATATTTTTAGTTATTGGTTCCGAAAAAATTTCTGATTGATTAATATGCTCCTGCATCTCTTGGATAGCTATCTTTTCTTTTTCTTCTTGCGTTTTTTCTGTTAATGTTGTGTATGTTTGCCCTATTGTTATTATGGGAAGAATTTTGAAAAAAGTAATCATTTGATTTTGTTTTACTTTTTTTTCTAATTGTTTTAAATTTTCTTGTTGATTAAATTCCACATATTTTTGTAAGTTCTTTTTCGCTTGTTCTGTTATTTTTAAACTTCTTTTTCGATCATTTTGTCCGCCTTTTGCTCCGATTACTTCGTTCATCCTATCACCTTATTATAAGTGTATCATAATTTTTTCGCTTTTTTTAGTTTTTTTTGATTTCCTAGTTAAATATATTTTTTATTTTAGTAATAATCTTACTGTTCCTTGATCTTCTAACTTTTCTCCTGCTTCAGGAGATTGTGAAGCAACAATATTACCTGTTCCTGTATATTCGATAGTAAAGTTTGGTAAAAGTTTTTTGGCTTCTTTTACTGTTTTTCCTACAACATTAGGAACCTTATATGTAACTTTATCCGTCCATTCTAAGTCTTTTTCCATTTCTCCCTCTTGTTTTTCTATTTTTAAAGCATCAATAATATCTAGTAAAATTCTTCTTGCAATAGGTGTTGTTGTATAGCTAGACAAAAGAGCAGTATTTTTAGGATTATCAATTGCTAAGTATAGTACTGCTTCTGGATCATTTGAAGGTACTACTGCCATAAATGACATGATATAATTTCCTACCATGTATCTTCCATCTTTTACTTTTTGTGCTGTTCCTGTTTTTCCTCCTATTCGATATCCTTCAATATAGGCTGATTTTCCTCCTCCTTTAGCAACAACACTCTCTAAAGCATGTCTCATTATAGAAGATGTCTTGCCACTTATTACCTTTCGTACTACACTTTTTTGATTTTCCTGAATTAATGTATTTGTTTCATTTTCTGAAATACTTTTTACAATATATGGTTTATAAAGATATCCTCCATTTACTACTGCTGATACTGCTGTTACTTGTTGTATAGGTGTTACACTTACTCCTTGACCGAAAGCAGTAGTTGATAATTCAACGTTTCCTACTTTTTCTAGGTTAAATATAATTCCTTCTCCTTCTCCATTTAAATCTACTCCTGTTTTTGTTCCAAAGCCAAATTTGTCAATATATTCAAATAGTTTTTCTTTCCCTAGGGTTTGTCCTAGTTTTACGAATCCTGGATTGCTTGGTGTCGACACAGCAACACTTTAAGACAGAAGAACGCCTTGCACAAGCAAGGTTTTTAGAACTCAAACTTTTATCTTCGTTCATATCTAAATCTATTAGAGTATCTGGAGTATTAAAAGCATAAAACACTTTTAATTTTATATGTTTTCGGTTCCCCTTTACTTTTTCAATTTCTACTTTTTCAACTAATAGATTAATTAAATATGCTAGATTTTCTTTAATATCTAATTTATTATTTAAACAATTCTCGAGTAGCTCTAGTTTCTTTTTTAGTTTTTCTTCTTCTAAATCACTTTGGAAATGATCATCAAGTTTCTTTTGTAAGTCAAATAATTCAACATTAAATTTATCATTTCTTTTTTTAAATTCAAAATCATCTATCATACCTTTAATACTTAAATCTAATAATTTATCTTTTTGTTTTTCAATAATTGCTATCTTACTATTAATATCTTCTACATCAAAATCATTACTATAATTTTCTATTATATTTCTATATTCATTTAATACTAATGTTACATACTTTTTTTTGTTTTTTATAAAATTACTAAATAAATCAACGAATATTTTATCTAAATATGATTCCCTTATATTTGGAGATGCACATTTAGATACACCATGAACTTTATAAGTTCTACAAGACCAAACTGGATCGTTAGCACGATTAGAGCCACCATTTCTAATAAATACTGCACCACAGTCTTTACAATATAACTTACATGAATATTTATATCTTTTTATATGTTCTTCTGCATTTAAAATATGTCTTGATGGTAATTTTTTTCTCTTTTCATGTAATAGGTTTGCTTTATCCCATAATTCTTCTGATACTAAGGCAGGTATTCTTTCATCTTTATATATTACTTGTTTTTCCTTTGGTACTTTTTTCTTTTTATGAGTTTTATAATCTTCAACTTCCGTAAGTCTTGCGGTATAGTAACCTTTATATCTAGGATTAGTTAAAAATTTTGCTAAAGTCGTCTGTGAATAAGGTTGTCCTTTAGAATTAAGATAACCAAGGTTAGCTAATTCTTCCCCAATTTTTTTAAGACCAACGTTGCCACTTGCATATGTGCTAAATAAATATTCGATTATTGGCGCTTCTTTTGGATTGATTTCATATCTTCCGTTTTTTTTGAAATAACCAGTTAAATTACCACCAATTAATTTGCCATCCTTAATCATACGATTAATTCCAAATTTTACTCTTTCTGATAATTTTCTTACTTCGTCTTGGGCTAAACTAGACATCATTGTCAATCTAAATTCAGCATCTTCTCCAATTGTATTTAAATTATCTGATAAAAAATACACAATGACACCATTTTTAAGTAAATATTCTGTATATTTAATACTATCTACTGTATTTCTTGAAAATCTTGATATTTCTTTTGTAAGGATTAAATCTAACTCACCTAAAGTAGCATCTTCTATCATTTTTAAAAAGGAATCTCTTTTGTTTACCTGTGTACCAGAAATTCCCTCATCAATATATCCTCGAACTAGAGTCCAATTTTTATTTTCACTAATCATTTCTTCAAAATAATTTTGTTGATTTTCAAGTGAATTTAATTGATCATCCTTATCAGTAGAAACACGAGCATAATAACCAACTCTTAAATTCATATCATAAATAGTTTTTCCTTTTTGCAAGTTTTCTCTGGCTTTTTTAACATCCATAATATCATATTCCTTTCTATGTTTCTAACATTCAAGATAACTTAAGTTACTTGAATGTTACCTCCTTTGCTAGAATTTATTAAATCATTAGAATATTCATTTTTTATTTTAGTAAGTCTTGATAAAAGAGATTGCTCCATTGCTTTAAATGTTTTTAAATCTATAGCTTTTTCATCATATAATTCTTTATTTACAATTAATCTAAATTCTAACCATTTATATTCAAAAGGTAATTTTTTTGTACTAAACTTAACTTCTATATCGTTAGTTTCATCCATTAAAGAAAACCTCCATGTTCTTTCAATTTTATGAAAACTAATAAAAAAAAGAACAATAAGTCAAAATTAGTCATAGTTATTTGCTTATGATTAATTTTACCATCTTTATATTCTTCTAGATAAAACTATTATTAATAACTGAACATAAACATAAAAAGACTAGAGCAACCTTACTCTAATCACAATTATTCTAATATATTATTAATATCCATCTTTTTATATAAAACTCTAACTATAGTTATTAAATTTTCATCTTTATTTATCGTATAAAACATAAGAAAATTTTTTACTCTATAACTTCGATATTCATTTTTTAATTTGCCTATCGATTTATATACAGAGCATCCATAAGGAAATTCTGCAATATTATCAATACTTTTCATAAATAAATCTCTAAGTTTTTTAGAAGCAGGAATATTTTTTAATTGATGAGAAATGTAATAGATAATGTCATCGATATCTTTTTTAGCAATAGGCAAAAATTCTATTTTATACATATAATTATCCTATAATGTCATTCATACTTTTTAAAACTTCTTCTTTAGAATATCTTTGAGCATGATTAGTCATTTCCAATTCTGCTTCTTTTAATTTCTCATAAACTGTTTCATCAAACGTATTGGTTCTAATTTCAAAAGGTAATTTTTGTTCTCTTAAGACTGCTTTGATAAACATATTAACAGCAGTAGACACATTCATGCCTACACGATTACAAAATTGTTCAAATTCTTTTTTGTCATTAGCATCAACACGAACATTCAGATTTAGTGATTCCATATTATCCCTCATTTCTATGGTTATTATATGATTTTTTTATGACTTTGTCAACATATTGTTTTATTTTATTTATACAATGTATTACATTACTTTAAATATATTTATTTGTTTTATCTTATTTTCTTTAATTTCTACATTATTATAAATTAAATTAAAGATAAAATAAACATGAATTTGGGTATGATTATTTGTATTATTTAAAGCATTTTCTTTAAATTTGTCAGTGTTCTTGTATTGATGCCAAGATTGCAAGAGTTTTGTAATACTTGTAAAAATGTTTGATCTCCATGTCCTCCTGCTTTCCAACATTTTAATACTGATCCTTCTACATTTACACTACCTGAATCGTAGAAATGATCTTTTTCTAAATCTACTATATTTTCTTCTACTGCTGTTGACATAGTAATAATTTTGAACGTTGATCCTGGTTCGTATGATGACCATATGGGTAAATTTCTACTAAGTACTTCTTGAGAGTAGTTTTTATAATTATTTGGATCATAGTCTGGACGAGATCCTATTCCTAGGATTTCTCCTGTTTTGGGATCCATTACAATAGCTAAAGCCATATCTGGTTTAAACATATCTACAATATTATTTAATTCTCTTTCAATGGACTTTTGAATATTAATATCAATGGTTAGGGTTAGATTCATTCCTGATTGAGGAGCAACATATAAATCTGATAAATTTAGTTTGTTTCCTTTGGCATCAGAAAAATATTTTATGGCACCACTTTTTCCAGTTAAATATTTATCATATTTTAACTCTAATCCTGAAAGTCCTTGATTATCAATTCCTACGTATCCTAAACTATGAGATAATAAATTTCCATAGGGATAATACCTTTTTGCTTCTTTTACTAAATATACTCCATCCATTTCTAAAGCTGATATTTTTTCTGCTATATCATAGGATAGTCTTCTTCCTTCTGGATGTACTCTTTCAATCGATGTTTTCTTATAAACATGCTTTTTCATTTCCTCTTCTGTTACATTTAAAATTTGAGCTAAAGCTTTTGTCGTTTTTTCTTTATCTTTAATCTGGTTAGGAATTAATACCAAAGATGTTGTGGTTAAGTTATCTGCTAAAACAACTCCATTTCTGTCTAAGATTAATCCTCTATTTGCTTCAATAGGCAAGTCTCTACTCCACAAATTGGAAGCATATTGATTTAATTTTTTATAATCAATCATTTGAATATAAAATACTCTTAAAATAATAAAAACGAATAATATCAGCATAATTAAAAAGGTAATTTTAATGCGTTCATCTATTTTTTTAAAAAACATACTTCACCTCTATTAAGATTTATGCAAAAAAAGAGGAAAACATACTTTGTGCTTTTCCTTTTATGATTTTCATATAAGACATAAGAAAAAAACGATTATTTGTAATCGTTTATTCTGAATTTAAAGATTCTGTTTCATATAAATTTTTGTACATTGTACTTGAATTTAATAATGTTTCGTGAGTTCCTTTAGAGATTACTTTTCCCTCATCGATCATATAGATGATATCTGCATCCTTTATCGTAGATAAACGATGAGCAACAATAATTACAGTATGATCTTTTACTAAATTATCAATTGCTTTTTTGATATATTCCTGTGATTCATTATCTAAAGCTGAGGTTGCTTCATCTAAAAGAATAATTTTACTTTGTTTGGATAATGTTCTAGCAATTGCTAGACGTTGTTTTTGTCCTCCAGATAAGTTTACTCCTCCTTCACCAAGTAAAGTGTCATATTGCTTTGGTAAAGACATAATGTAGTCATCTAAGTAAGCCATTTTGGTATATTTTCTAATTTCTTCTAATGTTATTTTTTCATCAACAATTTTAAAGTTTTCTTTAATTGTTCGATTGAAAATAAAAGGATCTTGTCTAATAATAGAAATATGATGTCTTAATTTTTCTTCTGTTAATTCTTTGATATTTATTCCATCAAGAAGGATTTCTCCTTGTTCAATGTCAAATATTCTAGTAATTAAATTGAATAAAGTTGATTTTCCTTGCCCTGATTTTCCTACAATGGCAATTTTTTTGTTTGGTTCTAATTTGATGGAAAAATTTTTTAGTGTTTCTTGTTCTCCTGGATAGGAAAAAGTTACATTTTTAAATTCTAATACTCCTTTTATTTCTTTTTTCTCAATATCTCCAAACTTTTCATCATTATATAATCTATTTTCTAAAATATCATTTACTCTACTGATTGATACTAATACTTTTTGATAAGTTTGCGTTAAATCATTTGTATTTTCAATTAACCACATATATCGATATACATAATAGGTCATCGCAATAAAAAAAGTTAAATTAATTTGTTTGTAATACAATAAAATTGCACAACTAATAAATACTGCTATTTCTAATATGGATTTTAAAAGTCTAGTTATCATATTGAATTGTTTTTGGATATCGATTTCTTTTGTTGATTTGTTAAAAATTAATTTGATAATTTCTTTCATATCATGAATTAAATTTTTTTTAATTCCTAAGGTTTTAATTTCTCTTATTCCTCTAATTGATTCTGTTACTAATGAGGTAAACTTATCTTGCTCTTTTTTTCTTTCCTTGTGAATTTGATTTAATAATGGATTATATTTCTTCAGGATAAAATATAGTATGATTAAGAATATTGCGATTTCTAGTCCGATTATCCAAGAATTACAAAGTACATAAATACTAATTAAGATAGTTGCGACTAAAGAAGATATCATATTTAATAGTCTTCCAAAGGCAAAACTTAAAGAATCTGCATCATTTGTAATTCTATTGATAATTTCTCCTGAGGATATTTTTTCATAAGCTTCTGCTGGTAAATTTAGAGCTTTTTTATAGGAGAAAAATCCTAGTTTTCTTGTTAAGGCACTTTCAATTTTATAAAGCATTGTATTCGCTAAATGAAGAAAATATCCATCCATTGTAATTTCTAATAAAAAATAAATTCCTAAATAGACAATTGCCATTTTTAAATTTTGATTCGTAACCGATTCTACTGCTCTTCCATTTAAATATCCTGTAAATATGGTTGCTAATCCTGATGAAAATATAATCATACTAGCAATGATAAGTTCTTTTTCATTTTCTTTTATGAGTTTGATTAGAGGTTTAAATTCTTTTATATTTTTCATTTTGCCTCCATCTTTCATTATAAAAAGACTACTTTTAGTAGTCTCTTCCTTTTTCGTATTTTGTTATTGAGCAAGAAAACAAAGAAGTTCCTCACTCTTTTTTATGACTACTTTTTGATCTACATTATCTTTTATCCAATTTACATTCTTCATTTTCTCACTCCTCTCTCTTTAAATTCTTCTACATTTTATCATAGTAGTATTTTGTTTGTCAATATTTTAAATCATAAGGATTATGGAATTTAATTGAGTCCTCAATTAACTTTAACCAAAAATATAATCTCTATAACTGATTTTTCTCTAATTATTCTTTTAATATTACTAGATTTTTTCAAACATTTCTTTTCCTACTCCACATCTTGGACATTTCCAATCGGATGGTAAATCCTCAAATTTTATTTTTTCTTTGGCATCATCATAAATATAGCCACAAATCATACATCTATATTGATTTGATTTGGTTGATGTTATCTTTTCTTCCGTGTATGTAGGGGCATTTTTAGGAGATGCTCCTTTTAATTTTTCACGATAGTATTGGTATGTCATTGGCTCTTTTTCTTCTATTTTTTTACAATGGGTAATTTTTATTAAAAATATATCATGAGTATCACTATCGATTATATTGATGACTTCTCCTATTAAGTATGAGCATACTCCTTCTAAAATTACTGGTATATTTTCTATTTGCTCTTGGTAATAATTTTGAAATTTATCTATATCTTTAGAAGAAAAATAACCAAATTTTGTAATTAGTTCTTTTTTTGCTTCTTGAGATAAGATTGATATTGCACATTTTTTTGTTTGTTTTAATATCTTATTCGTATAATTATCTTTATTTAAACTGATGGAAATGATTTTGCTTTTTGAGGTAATTTGGCATACTGTATTGATAATACATCCTATTTTTTGATGATTTTGTTCTGTTGTTACTATATACATTCCATAAGAAATATCTTGTAAAACTTCTTTTTCCATTTTTTCTCCTTTTCTTTGATATTTTATCTTTTTCTTTATTTATAGAGGAAAACTATTCCTTTGGGAATAGTTTCTTATCTTTTATTTACTCCTGCACTAATTTCTGGATTATCTTGTTGCATGGATTCTTCTACAAGTTTAGTTATTTCATTACCATATTTTCCTTTTTTTCTATTTGTATCTGTTGTTGTTGCGACTTGACTTGCTAAGGCTAAGGCTGAGGCTGCACCAAACAAAGTTGTTTGCAAATCATTTGGTAAGGATTGTAATGCTTGTACATGAGTTGCATTTAATCCTGCTAGTGTATCTCCTATATTGGTTATTTCTATGGCAGCTTGATTCATATTGGTAATGGCATTAGGATGTTGTTGTATATATTGGAATGCTCCCATTACTCCAGTTAAATCAAATTGTGGGTTAGCCCTAGCATAATTTTGTAATTCTGGCATATAACTATTGATTATTGTATTGAATGTACTTTGGGTTTGATTGGATACTTTGCTAATTGCTTCCATTGCTTGAACTTGTGTTATTGCCCCTTTTGCATATTGATTGGCTATTTTTTCTATTTGGGTTTCTACTGAATGATATATATCTACAGTTTGAGCATGATTCATTGCATCGGTTTGATGATATGGATCTGTTCCCGTTATCCATCCATGTTCGTCTAATCCTTTTCTTTCTAAGGTCATTCCTATATTGTTTATGTCCTGTTTTTGCGTGGCTTTCATTCCTTCAATAAAATCACCACGTTTTTCTGCTATATTTTGTCCAGTTTGATGTACTTGTTGCATTGTAGCATCATTAGCTCTATTTACTCTATTTGCTTCTTGTTGTTGTTGAGTAATTATTTTTTCTGAGTCTGGTCCATGTGTTTTTAGTGCATTAATTGTACTTAGAGCTGCTCCTGTAAGGGCAATTGTGGTAAAGATATCTTTTATAAATGGATCATCTCTATAATCTAATTGTGCTGCGATAGGTGAATAATATTTTTGACCAGTTGATCTTTTTCCAAATACACTATTTTTTATTTTTGTTTCTTTGCTTAATAGTTGTTCCATATTTATAAAAGCATTTAAGGCTTTTTCGGCATCTTTTTTGATAATTGCTTCATTTTCTTGCTGTTCTAGTTTTGCTTCTTGTTCTAATAATTCATTATCTAAATCATGATCTTTTGCAAATCTTTTTCCTGTAATTGATAACTTTGTTGTGGCTGCTTTCATATCTTCAGAAAAACCATGTTCTCCTCCAGATATCCATTGATTTGCAACTATATAATTATTTCTTATTTTTTGAATTAATTCAATTTTTCCTTCTAGGATTTTTTGCTTTTGATTCATTAGTGCTTTACGATTTTCGGATTTTATGTTTGGATTATTTAATGCTTCATTTATTGCTTTCAGTTGTTGATAACTTGAAAACATTTCTTGATATCCTACTATATTTTCGTTATTTAATTCTGTTACTTTACTTAATGTAAATTCTCCTATTTTTTGTTGTAATAATACATTGATAGCACTTGGAAAACGTTCTTGAATTACTCTACTTCCACGGTATTCGTTATAAATTGTCATTAAATCTTCTTCGTCTAGATTATTTATTCTTTCGGTAAGAATTTTCATATTTTCTTTTTGGTTTTTTGATAAAGTGATTTTTGAATAGATTTTATTTATTACTGTAGCAATACTTTTTATTGTTCCACTTGCAAGATGGACAATGTTATATAAATAATTTCCTGATTGTAATTCATTTTTAAAATTTGTGGCTACTTTAATATTACTAGCTACATATTTTTTACCGCTTTTTTTCTTAATTTCTAATCCTTCTGTTAATTCGTTTATAATTTGTATTAGACCTTTTTTTTGTTTTCTTTCATCTTGTGGAGGTAATGGTTTTTTTATTGGACCTGGTAATCCTAGTGGATCAGGTTTTTGTTCAATTTGTGGAGGAGATGGTTTTTCTATTGGTCCTGGTAATCCTAATGGATCAGGTTTTTGTTCAATTTGTGGAGGATTTGAGAGATTATCTGAATCATTTGCTGTAGAGATATTTTGGGAATTTTTTTGAAAATTGTTTTCATAATATTGTTTTAAAAATTCTATATAATCTTTATCACTTTCATGGATATTTCTATTTCTTGGTTTTGGAATATTGGTACCTGGAATGTAGATGATATTACCATTATTATCATATAGATAATCCTCTAATTTTTTATTTTCTTCTTGGATTTTATGATTTTTTTGATTATCTGAACTGTTTATTTTTATCATTTCTGAATCATCATCATTTGTTGAATTTGGATTTTCTTTTAAACTATTGTTTATTTCATTTCTTATTGCTTCTTGTAATTCTTCTGGTAGTATCGTTTTACTTCTATTTATTTCTTCTTCCAATCTCTCTATATCTTCAGATGCTTCTATATTATCTGGATGGAGATTTAATTCTTCTCTAGCTTGTCTATATAATTCTATATTTCTTCGCATACTATTATATTCATTTACAATGGTTCGATTTGTTTCTAATCTTTCTGCTTCATTTTTTAGGTAATTATTAATGTTATTATACTCTCTTCTATATGCTTCTTCAGATATATCTGCTCTTGCATTTTCTAGATTAATTAATTCTTGATTTAAGTGTTCGATTTCTTCTTGTGATCTTTTTATTTGTTCTTCATAATCCTTGATATTCATCCATTCTCACCTCTACTTGTTTATTTTGTTATCTTGATCAATTTGAGTTAATACTTCTCCTATCATTTCTAATTCTTCTGGAGTGCTAACGTCTTCTAGTTTTGTTCCTACTATTGGATTATAACTTTTTACATATATATTCTTTCTACCATTTTCTGAAATGGTGTGATCGGTAAACCCAATATAAGTTTTGCCTAATTCTTCACAATCAAAAGTAAATAGGACATCACAATTTCGTTCTTGACCATCTTTTTCTATTATTACTTGTCCTAGGTCGCTTTCGTATTTCATTTCATCTTTCCTTTCTTTTTTTATTATCTCTTATTTTATACTGTTTTAATAGTCATTTGCAACAAATTATTTTTCTTTGTTTTTTCTAATGCCTTGATTTCTAACTTATAAATATCTTCTTGCTTTTTTTTATTGGTTAATTTTTGTTCGGCTAATTCTATTGTTTCTTTTCCTTTTATCGAAATTTCTTTATTATTTTTATATAATTTTAATTTTAGTTTTGTTCCACTTTTCCATATAATTTTATATTTTAATGGAATTTTATTTATCTTATTTGCTCTATTGTTTGTAATTTTAAATGTATATTCTTTTTGTTCATTTTTTTTCATATTAGAAATATTGATTGCAATTTCATTATTGGTATTTTCTTCTATAATTGGAATTTTAATATTTGTTGAGGATGATGATTTAAGTGTATCTTTTTTCATGATTAAAATTATAGATAATATTATTACTAGTATTAATAAGGCAAAAAATAGGATGATTAGTCCTTTTTCAGATTTTGGTTTTTCTTTTTTGATCTTTTTTTCTTTCTTTTCTTTATTTTTATTCATTTTTATCCTCTTTTACTATAATGTTTGATTTTCCATCATTAATTGGATTAAAATATTTGTGATTTGTTGCATTAAGGCTTGTTGTTGCTCTTGGGTTATGGTACTAGCTAAAACAGAAGTTGAAACATCTTCATTGATATTTACTTTATTTGTTATATCATTAGACATATTTATATTGGCATTGATTATATTTATATTATCTGATACTACTTTTAAGCTAAGTTCTATATCATTTTTATATGAGGTATTTTTTTTGATATCTGATATTTTTGAATTATAATCAAAATCTATTGATGTTTCTTTATCTTTGATCGTTGCTGATATAGAGGTGTTTTTATTCGTTTTTTCTATTGTTATTGTTCCTAGTTCCTGTTCTTTTGAAGAAATAATTTTTATCTCTGTTTTATTTTGTTTTTGTTTAATATCTAATCTAGCTAAAACATTGCTTTCTTCACTAATATATATTTTATCATCATTTTTTCCTTTTTCATAAGTTATTTTTTGTTCACGGGTATCTTCTAATATACGCAATTCATATTTTTTGGCTTGATAAGTTAAATTGTCTGTATATACATTTAATTCAAGTTCTTGCTTTTCTCCTAAGATGCTTGCGTCTTCTTTTATTTTCATTTTTTTAAAATTTTCATTTATCCCTGTTAATATTGAATTTGCTTTTTCATCATTTTTTAAATCTTTTAATATTGCATTTGCGATTTCTTTTAAAATTTTGTCTGTTATTTTAAATGATACTTTTGTTAATTTTTGATCTTTATTATCTATTGTTGTTATTTCTTGATATTTTGAGAAATAGTTATCTTTTAAATTTTCTTTAAATGATTTTACTACTGTATCATAAATATATATAAAATTTTCTTTTGCTGTTTCATCTTTTGCTAGTGTCTCAAAATAATTACTATTTCCATCATTAATATAAGTTTCTAAAAAATTTTTAATATAATAATATTGGGTTGAATTTTCAATTAAATATTTTCCGTTTAATAGTTCTTTTTGATTTAATGTAGTAGTCCAGTTTGCTAATAATTTTTGATTTTTTTGATCTTGTGATAAAATTAGGGTATTTTCTGTTTGATTTAAATTTTTTAATAAATTTGTATAAGCAAGATATGTTGGATCAGTAGTTGCATACATTGTTAAATAGTCACTATCAATTGCTAATTTTATTTTAGAAGTTAATGTATAATTATTTCCTAAATTTAATTCTTCATTATTTGATTGAAGGAATTCTTTTATTTGATTGGTTAATTTTTCTGTGGATGTTGCTATAATTCTTTTTGGATTGCTAATGTATGATGTATAAATTCCTATTCCAATTAAAGTCATTGATAGCAAAATTAATATTGTAATTGCTATATATTTTCCTGTGTTTTTTTTCTTTACCCCATTTGCCTTTTCATTTTTTATTTGTTGATTATTTTCTGGTAATTCATTATTATTTGGATTTATTCCTTGTACTTGATTCATACTACACACTCCTATTTTGTATTATATCATATATATTTTTTGTTTTACAATAAATCCATAGTGAATTTATTGTTCCGTTAATTTTCTTTTTTAAGTCCTTAAATTTAATTATTCTTGTTCAGGGGTTGCGGCGATTAGTGTTATTTGATAAGGTATTTTTTTAGCTGTTGTTGTTTTTCCTATTTTATATATTGCTGTTATTTTTAATTTGATTTCTTCATTTGGTTCTAATATTTTTCCAATTATATCATTTTGATTAATCATTACTGGATCAATTATTTCTTGCTCTTTGCTGTTATGAATATAATCTGGGGTTGTCATAATATTAATAATTTCTGCTTTTATGGTTCCTGTATTTTTGATAATCATTGTATAACCTAACTCATCTCTTGGTTCATTTAGAGAAAATTCTATGTTTACTGTTTTATTTCTATTGGTAATACTTGTTGTTCCTGTTGGTTCTTTTGATCCTCCTTTTACTTTTGTTTGTTCTGTTATTTTTGTAAAAGATACATCAAATCTTTCTTGATCTTGATTTTTCTTTTTTAATTGCATAGATACGCAAGTAAAACCAATTGCCATACAAATGATGGTACTACATAAAATGATCATGATTCCATTTTTTTGCATCGTATTTTTCATTTGCAATCTCCTTCCATTACTTCTTTTTTTGTTCCTTTATAACAGTATCCATATGTTGTTTTTTCTATTTCTAATTCAATGTATGCATATACTTGACTATCCTCTATATAATACCAACTTGATGATGTTGGGTAAAGAATGGGATCTTGACCTATTGGAATGAGTTGAATTGGTAATTTTGTTTCTTCTTTTGGTTGGTTGGTAATTTTCTTTTCTTTTGTATAATTTTGTATTTTTTCATAAATTTCATCTGTATAATCTTTTATTTCTTCTTTTGTTGTTTTTTGTTCTTCTGATATATGGTTGATATTATTTTTTTTATATCGAACAATTTCTTTTGAATATATTTCTAATTCTCTTAATTGTTCTGTTTCTTCTCTCGTATTGATTTCTATTTTTAATTTTTCTAATTCTTTTTGTAGAGATTGTTCTTCTTTCCATATAGGAGATAGTTGTAATGTTTGTAATTGCGTGATTAATGAATTGATTTCATTTGGTTTTTCTTTTCCATAGCCAATTAATGTGAGTTGTTCTTGTTCTTTTAAATACTTTCTTTCTTGTAATTTGTCGATGATTAATTTTATGGCTGTTTCTATATTATTTTTTTCGATATTTTGATTATATAGACATAGTGATTCTTCATTATAAAAAAGTATATTTGATATTTGATTTTTTTTATTGATTACTAGGGCAAAATGTGGTTTTTCTATTAGTTCTACTTCTATTAGATATTGATATTCATTTGTATTAATAAACCTATCACTACTACCTTGGCTTTTTTTAAATTCTGGATATATTAAAAAATATCCTACATATACTAATCCTATTAACAATATGAAAATTTCTCCTATTATACACCATTTATTCGTCATTTTTCCTCCTATGGCGTAAATTTTGGAGATAGGGTTAAATTCATTTCTAATCCTTCGGTAATTTTTGTATTTTCTGCTATAGATTGTTCTGTTACGTACCCTACTCCATTTAAATTTACTTTTATTCCTAACTCTTCTAGTAAATCTTTGGCAACTTTTGAAGATAATCCTATTACATTTGGTACCATTAATTCATTATCATTGGTAATTAAATATATGGTGTCATTATTTGTGACTGTTTTGGTTGCTTTTGGAGATTGTTTTGCTACTTTGTTTCCATTTCCAATGATTATATATTTCATTTGTTTTGTATCTAAAGTTGTTTTTACTAAGTCAATTTTTTTATTGATAAAACTTGGAAGTTTATATTCTGTTACAGGGACTGTTGTCGTTTGACTATCATCATTTCGATAATATTTAGAAATATTTTGGACAATTTCTTTTATGGCATTAGAAATAGGTTTTTGACTTCCGGCTGTTGGTCTTTTTACTGAGGCATAAATAATGATTTGGGGATTACTTTTTGGATAAATTCCGGCAAATGAAGATATGATATCTGCTTCTCCACTTAAATACCCTCCACCATTTTCATTGGCAATTTGGGCTGTTCCTGTTTTTCCAATTAATTCTCCTCCTTCAATCCGATAACCACTTCCTGTATTGCCTATTCCATTTACACAATCATCCATTAATTGAATCATTTTTTGTACAGTGTTTGTGGATGCTACTCGTTCTTGTTCATTTCTTTCATTTTTTAATAATACTTCTTGTGTTTCTGGATCAACAATTTTTTCAATAATATATGGTTTTAGTAACATTCCATCATTGGTAATTGGGGTTAAGGCTTGAACATTTTGGATTGGGGTTGTTGTGATTCCTTGACCAAATCCAGCATTATAAATTTCTGTTTCATATTTAAAATTTAGACTTCCTGCTGATTCATTTGGAAGGGATATTCCCGTTTTCTTTCCAAATCCTAATTTTCTAAAATATTGGCGCAACATAATACTACTTAAATGTCTATTGATCAAATTAATTACTCCAACATTACTACTCATTGCGTAGCCTTTATCAAAACTAATTGTTCCCCATCCGTTTCGATTCCAATCCCCAATTTGGGTGCCATCTGTTGTTGTATAAACTCCTGATTGATAAGTTTCATTTCCATTATATACGCCATTTTCCATAGCGGCCATATAAGTAAAAGTTTTCATGGTTGATCCTGGTTCATATGGAGCAGATACAGTCATATCTAAATAGCTTGTCATATTTCTTAAATTTGGATCAAAAGAAGGATGAGTTGCTGTTGCTAAAACTGCTGCTGTTTTGGCATCAATTATGGTAATATTAAACCAATCCCAATCATAGTT
This sequence comes from uncultured Clostridia bacterium, assembly GCA_947594845.1. GTDB lineage: Bacteria > Bacillota > Clostridia > TANB77 > CAG-508 > UMGS1994. Next base: position 25,054 of record CANQEI010000017.1, read on the forward strand.
TTTATCAGCATTAATTAAAGATTGTTCTACGAAAAATTGAATATTACTATCTATGGTTAAATAAATATCTTTTCCTTGTGATGCATCTTTTCTTACTACACTTGTATCTGCTATTTGATATCCTTGTAAATCTTTTTGATAAGTAATATACCCATCTTCTCCTTTTAAAATTTTGTCATAATATTTTTCTATTCCCATCTCTCCACTAATGGTTTCATCATTATCTTCTTTCGTTGTTTTTGCATATCCAATTGTATATGAAGCAAAATCTCCTTTTGGATAATATCTTTTATAACTTTCAATAAAATCTAATCCTGGAAGATTTAGATCTTCAATTTGTTTTTTGGTAATTTCATTCAAGCCTTTTCCTTTACTTCCAAATTCGGTTTGATATACGTTTTCCTTGTTTAAATACTTTAAAATTTCTTCTTCACTCATTTGTAAAATTGGAGCAAGTTGTTTGGCTGTTTGTTCTTTGTCGACTATATGTTGTGGTTTCTTTTTATTTGTTGTTCTTTTTGGATCTAGATACGCAATTAATTTATAAGAGGCAACATTTTGGGCTAAGATGTCATTATTTTTTGAATAAATATTTCCTCTTTTTGCTTGTAATATTTCTGTTTTGGTGGTTCTTTTGCTTGCTAATTCTTTTAAATTTACTCCATCAATTTTATTCGATAAGGCTAATTCACATACTCTTGCAATCATTAAAGCAAATAAAAGAAGAGAAATTAATATAATCGTTTTCGAATACTTAATATTATTTCCCTTCTTTTTCTTTTTCAACTGGATCACTTCCTATTTTTCTTCTGTTACGGTTTTTATGTTATTATTATTATAACTCAATCCTTGTTGTTCTGCAACTTCTTGAATTTTAGTAAGAGACGCTAATTCATTAATTGTCATTGCTAAACTTTCATTTGTTTTTTGTTGCTCTTCAATTTGTCTTTTTTGCTTTTCTACTTCAAAATTTATTTTTGCTAAAGTTGCTTTTGAAAATACTATAGAAACTGGTGATATTACTAGCAAGAAAAGTGCTAGTGTATATAGTAATCTTTCAAATTTTGACATTTTTAGTCTCTTTTTTCCTTTTCTCACTAAATTCACCTCTTTTCTTTTTTCTTTTATTTTATTCTTTCAATTATGCGAAGTTTGGCACTTCTTGCACGATTATTTTGTTTAATTTCTTCTTCTGTTGGGATTATTGCTTTATTTGTAACCAATTTATAATTTGGTAAATATTCTTGTGGTATATTTGGTATTCCTTTAATTTTAGAATCTATTTCACATTGTTTTTTAAAATATCGTTTTACAATTCTATCTTCTAGTGAATGAAATGTAATTACTACTACTCTTCCTCCTACTTTTAACATTGGTAAAGCTTGTTCTAAGGCTTTTTGTAAAACTTCTAATTCATTATTTACCTCTATTCGAATTGCTTGAAATATTTGTTTTGCAGGATGTTTTTCTTTGCGAAATTTCATAGGGACTGCTGATTTGATGATCTCTACTAATTCTAATGTAGTTTCAATTTCTTTTTTTTCACGGTTTTCTATAATTTTTTTGGCTATATTTTTTGCGAACTTTGCTTCCCCATATTTTTCAAAAATATTGGTTAATTGTTCTTTTGAATAAGTGTTTACTACTTCTTTTGCGGTTAATGGATTATCCTTATCCATTCTCATGTCTAATTTTGCTTCCTCATGATAAGAAAAGCCTCGTTCTTTTTCATCTAATTGTGGGGAAGATACTCCTAAATCAAATAAAATCCCATCTACTTTTTCTATCTTTCTTTTTGATAATTCTTGTTGTAAATTAACAAAATTACTTTTTATGATAGTGAAGTTAGTACCAATCTTTTCTAGGCGATTGGCACTATGCCGAATTGCTTCACTATCTTGGTCAAAGGCGAATAAAAACCCCTTTTTTATTCTAGCCAAGATGTGTTCGCTGTGTCCTCCATAGCCTAAAGTGCAATCTACAATAATACTTTCATCCTTTAAATTAAGAGCTTTTATTGATTCTTCTAATAATACACTTTTATGTTTTTCTATCATAAGTTCACGCTTTCATTAAATAAATTTTCGGCTATGTCTGACATGTTGTCTTTTGCAGAATCAAAGAAACTATTCCAGTTTTTTTCGGACCATATTTCTATTCTATCTCCTGCACCAATAATAATACATTCATGTTCTATATTGGCATATGAGATTTGAGGGGAGGTAATATTTGCCCGTCCTTGTTTATCTAATTCTGCCATCGTAGCTCCAGATAGAAAGAAACGAATAAATTGTCTTGCATCTTTCTTGGTAAATGGTAAGGCATCTAGTTTTTTGGTAATTTTATCCCATGATTCTTCAGAATATACGAAAAGGCAATTCTCAATTCCTCTAGTAATAATAAATTTTGTACCCAATTCCTCTCGAAATTTTGCTGGAATAATTAATCTACCCTTTTCATCAATGGAATGATGATATTCTCCTATAAACATAAATATCCCCCACTTTTTACCACTATCAACCACTACTTATCTATATCTTAACAAAAAGAAAGAAAAAAGAAAATAAATTATACAAAAAAATAAAGTTTTTCATTCAATTTTACATTTTTTTACACTTAAACAAAAAAAGCCGAATAATGGCTTATTTTCTCTTCTTTCTCTTGATTTCTTCTTGCAATAATTCTACAAATTCTTCTATTTTTACGGTTGTGGTTTCTTTTTGACCAAATAATCGGTAACTAATTGTATGATTTTCTTTTTCTTGATCTCCAATAATTACCGTATAAGGCACCTTAGATGTTTGAGCCTCTCGTAAACGATAACTTAATTTTTCATTTCGATCATCTAATTCTACTCTTATTTTTTTTGACTTTAATAAGTCTGTGATTTTTTTGGCATACTCACCTTGAAATTCAGGATTAACAGGAATAACCTTTACTTGTACTGGAGATAGCCAAGTTGGAAATGCTCCTTTTGTTTCCTCAATCAAAAAGGCAGTAAATCGATCAAATGTTCCAAATATTGCTCGATGAATAACAATCGGAGTTTGTTTTTCTCCTTTATTATCAATATAATTTAATTCAAATCTTCTAGGAAGAAGAAAATCTAATTGACAAGTAGATAAAGTCACTTCTGGTCCCACTGCTGGTTTTACTTCTACATCTAATTTTGGACCATAAAATGCAGCTTCTCCTATTGCTTCAAAATAAGGAATTTCTAACTCATTTAAAACTTCTCGTAACTTATTTTCTGCTTCATCCCACATTTTATCATCATCAAAATATTTTTCCTTATCCTCTGGATCTCTTAAAGATAATCTAAATTTATACTTGGTAATTCCAAAATCTTCATATACATCCAAAATCAAATTAACTACTTTTTTAAATTCTTCTCCAATTTGATCACTTCTTACAAACAAATGAGCATCATTTTGACACATGGCTCTAACTCTTTCTAATCCTTTAACCGCACCGCTTGCTTCATATCGAAAATCTGTTGCAAATTCACCAATTCGAATGGGTAAATCACGATAAGAGTGAATTTTATTTTTATAAATTAGCATATGATGAGGACAATTCATTGGCCGAAGAACAAATTCTTCTTCATCAACTTTCATCATAGGAAACATATTTTCTTTATAATGATCCCAATGCCCTGAAGTTTTATATAAATTTACCGTTCCAACACATGGAGTATAAACATGTTGATATCCTAATTCTTGCTCTTTTTCATAAATATAATTTTCCAATTGCTTTCTAATTAAAGCACCATTTGGTAACCAAAGTGGCATTCCAGCTCCTACTAATTCGTTAACCATAAACAATTCTTGTTCTTTACCAATTTTTCTATGATCTCTTAATTTTGCTTCTTCCAATTCTTTTAAATAATCCTCTAAATCTTTTTCCTGTTCAAAGCATACTCCATAAATTCTTTGTAAAACCTTATTTTTAGCATCACCTTTCCAATAAGCACCACTTACTTTTAAAAGTTTAAAATACTTTAATTCCTTCGTTGAGGCTACATGAGGTCCACGACAAAGATCAGTAAAGTCTCCTTGGCGGTAACAAGAAATGACTTCTTCCTTTTCATCCATTCGACTAATTAAATCAACTTTATAAGGATCATCTTTAAATTTTTCTAAGGCTTCTTCTTTTGTTAATTCTTCACGAATAATATTTTTGCCATCTTTGGCAATTTTTTTCATTTCTTTTTCTATTTTTGCCAAGTCTTCTTCTTTTATAACATCATCACCTAAATCAATATCATAATAAAATCCTTCTTCAATTACTGGCCCTACCCAAAATTTTGCATTAGGATATAAATGTTTTACAGCTTGAGCAAGTAAATGGGCACACGAATGATTCTTAATACTTAATTTTTCATCTTCTTTAATATTTATCATACTTTATTCCTCCTTAATATATAATTCTACTTCTATATCTTTATTTATTAATTCTCTAAATTTTTCTCCTAAAGAAATCTCTCCAATTATACTTCCATAATGAATAGGAATTACTTTTTTAGGCTTTACTTCATGAACATAATAAACAGCTTCTTCTAAATTCATTGTATATAGTCCACCTATTGGTATAAATAAATAATCACATCGAACATTCATCGCTTCAGGTGTTACATCAGTATCTCCCATGATATAGTATGTTTGCTTTTCTATTGTGATTAAGTATCCAACGTATTCCTTTTCTTTCGGATGAAATGATTTTGTTAGATTATAGGCAGGAATCGTTTGAATTGTTATTCCATCTAGTTGAAATTTTATATTGGGTTTTACTACTTTTACATTGGAAGTAATTTGTTTTGCTCGTTCTTCTAAGCATGTTGGAACTATCAATACAGTTTCTTCTTTTTTTAGTTTTTCAATTGACTCAAGATCATAATGATCATAGTGATCATGGGTAATGAAAATCATATCAGCTTTTTCTACTTCATTTGGTTTAATTTTAAATGGATCAAAATAAATTACTTTTTCTCCTTTTAACTTAATTGCTGATTGTCGAAATACTTCTATCATCATTTTGTCACCTCACAATAAAAGGATAGTACAGGAGTGCTTTGGCACGGTACCATCCTTGTTTGTCTCATTTTTGATAACGGTTGCCCGGAATTACTTTTCATAATTCTACTGTAAAGGTAGTAATTCATGCCTCTTTTATCTATTTGCACCTACCATAGATTCTCTTAAAAAAGATAAACATAAATCGTGTCCTTTGTCATTGTATTTTGGTTCTTGGATTTACTATACCACTTTTTTTGGGCTTTGACAACTCTTTGTTTTTTAAGAGATGTAGTAAACTAGATGTGGGAAAATATAAAATTATATAAAAAAAAGAGAAAACACTCAAAATTTTAAAACTGTTATATAATTAATTTATCACAAAATATACAGACCTTTAATATAAGCTCTAAGCTTAAAAGGTTTTAAGGAGTTGTTTTCTCAATGAATATAATATCATTATTTAATAGTTTTGTTAACCACCTAAATAATATTTTAGATAATAATCTTTTTCTTCATGAATTAGAAAACCATATTTCTTTTTCTACTAATTCCCTTAATTTAGATATTTTAAAAGAAATTTTAGAATATCTAGATTTGGAATATAAAAACTCTAAA
>CANQEI010000018.1 GCA_947594845.1 uncultured Clostridia bacterium
GGACAAGAAGAAGTTTTAATAGAAGCAGAAGGTAGTTTTTTGGGTGCACACCCTTTTCTTGCAGGATTAGTATTAGGATTGGTAAATAATGCTGTAGGCGGCGTTATTGGCTTAATTAGTATTGGTCGTTTTGCGATGGGTCTTATTTCTGAGGGACAAGATGCGAAGGGAAACACTACAAATAGTGCTGTATATGTATATGATATTGGCGATTTACCACAAGAGTTATATGTTCCTGTATATTCATTTAGTTTGGAAGAAATCTTTAAAGGAAATATCCTTTTATTTAATGTAAACTTTTTTGAAAGTGACAATGAAATATATTTAGAAACAAAGGATGGTTCAGGAAGTTATAAAATTAGTTCTTATAGTGATAGTGATTTAGCTGATATAGTAAATCAACACGGAGTAAAAAGATATTACTATTTGAAAGACGGAGAACAAATTACAACATCAAGAAATGATATAGCAATGGAATTAAAAGGGACTATTAGTAAATGGTATGTGGGACTTAGAAACATTGCTTTAGTGTGCATGATGGTAATTTTATTATATATTGGTATTAGAATTTTATTGTCTACTGTAGCTGGGGATAAGGCAAAATATAAGCAAATGCTAAAAGATTGGTTAATAGGAGTAGCATTGTTGATTTTTATGCATTATATTATGGCATTTTCGGTAACAATTGTTGAAAAAATAACTACAATTGTAAATTCAGCCTCTGATCAAAATGATTATTGTATAGCTATTCCTTGTGATAGTAATAGAGAAGAATTCTTTACGGATATGTTTCAAGAAATGGGCTTAAATGTAGATGATTATATAGTAGAAGTTAATGGGCAAAAATATGCTTTATATCATACAAATTTAATGGGAATGTTTAGATTATCTGCTCAACTTGCACGGAATGAATAGTGGATATAAATATGCTGCGTATGGACTAGAATTTGTTATTTTAGTTGCAATGACGGTATTCTTTACATTTACCTATTTAAAAAGGGTATTGTATATGGCTTTTCTTACATTAATGGCACCACTAGTAGCCTTAACATATCCTATTGATAAAATTACAGATGGAAGTGCACAAGGATTTGATAAATGGTTAAAAGAATATATTTTTAATCTATTATTGCAACCATTACATTTATTATTGTATTTTATATTAATTACGTCTGCTTTCCATTGGGCTGGTACAAACTTCTTATATTCTTTAGTAGCAATAGGATTTATGATACCTGCAGAGAAATTATTAAGAGGATTCTTCGGATTTGAAAAAGCACATACACCACCAGTACTTGGAGGGGCTGCTGGTGCAGCATTAGCAATGACAGGAATTCAAAAATTAGGAAATCTAGGAAGATCTAATGGATCAGGTAGTAGTAAAAAAGGAGAAGCTGGAGATTCATCTGATAATAATACTAAAATCAATTATGCACAGAAGGATCTTGATTATGATAATCTTTTTTTAGGAAAAGATAGAGAAAAAGTAGATAAAAGCAATGAGTTACCGGAAGCAAAAACTGAATCAGAAAGTGACATAGAAGCAATCAAAGAAGGGGAATATTATACACAACGATTAAGAGAACAGAAAGCTTTAGAGGATAGACAACAACAAATAGGAGAACAAAAAAATCCAAATTACTTGAGACAACTAGCGAATGGTTCATCAAACAATGAAGAATTGAATGGACAACAAGCAACTGGAATTGAGAATGGAAGAAATGAACAAAAACAAGGAGATACTTCTACTAACGTAAGGCCAATTAGAATGAATGGAAGAAATCCTGAATTATCTCAAAATAAAGCTAGAAAAAAACCAGGAAAAGTAGGAAAAACTTTAAGAGGAATGAAAGCAGTAGGTATGGTAGGGCTTAGAAAAGTTCCAAAACTTGCTAAAACAGCAGGTAGATATACATTAAAAGCAGCTGGTGCAACAGCACTAGGAGCTATGGGAGCAGCAATAGGAGTAGCTTCAGGAGACATAGGAAATGTAGCTAAATATACAACACTTGGAGCTGTCGCTGGATCAAGTTTAGGAGATGGTGCAATTAATGCAGGTAGAGCAACGATTAATACTGCAAGAACAGCTAGGGATACTTTTGAGGTTGGTTATTATGGTGATGATGTAGAAGCATATGAGGAAATAGATAGACAACGACAAATAAAACGATTTATTAAGGAGAATAAAACGAAATTAAAAGATAATAACTTTACAAATGAACAAATTACAAAAATGACTGAAAGTGGAGGAACAATAGAACAGTTCTTAGATTATGGAGTTAGAGATATTGATAGTATTATAGCTGCTCAAAAAATGATAAATGATGATAGAGTAACGAATATAAATAGTGTAACAGAAGCAGCATTTATGGCTAGGTATGCAGAAAGAATGGGAAGTGATTATAAAGCTACTGGTAAAAGAAGAAAACAATGGGAAAATACTATTTCAGAAGATTTAATTAGTCATGGAGATGATGAACATACTGCTAATAGAAAAACTGCTAACACCATGAAGTATATAAAAGAATTCAATCAAATGAAAAATAGAATAGTATAAGTAATAGGGAGGCAATAGTTATGTTAAAAATTAGGCGAATTTATAATCAAAATAAAAGAGGAATTTGGCTAGTTCTACTAATTATTGCTTCCATTATTATTGTTATTCAATTATTAAATTTTATTGCCAAAAAACAAAATGAACAAAGAATCAACACATCTTTAAACATATCAGAAAATACAACAAAAAAGGAAAGAAATCTAACGAGTAGTTCCAATCACTCAGTTGCTTCTAGTGAAAAAATTTCTTCTGAAGAATTAGAAAAAGGAGCAGAAGTAATAGAAGAATTTATCAATTATTGTAAAAACGGAGAAATAAAGCTAGCCTATCAAATGTTAACAGATGAATGTAAAGAAGAAATGTATACAACACAAGAGTCTTTTGAAAAATTGTATTGCTCGCAAATTTTTCAAAATAATAGCAATTGTTCTTTAGAAAATTGGAATGGTAATACTTATAGAATTAAAGTTATAGGAGATATTTTAGCGTCTGGAAAAATAAATGAGGGAGATGAAAAACAAGATTATATTACAGTAAAAAGAGTAGAAGATGGCTATAAATTAAATATTAATGGATATATTGGAAGAGAAGAAATAAATAGAACCAAAGAAAAGGAAAAAATCACAATAACAGTAGTTAGTAGAGATACTTATATGGATTATGAAAAATATCAGATAAAAGTAAAAAATAATTCAGAACATACAATCTTATTAGATACCTTGAAAGATACCTATGGAATGTACATAGAAAATGACAAAGGAGTAAAATTTTCATCTTATTTACAGGAAGTATCAATAGCAGATTTAGAATTGGCAAGGGGACACGAAAGAAATATTAGTATTAAATATTATAGTACTTATAATGAAAAAAAGAATATAGCATCAGTAGTATTTTCTAATGTTGTATTAAATTATGATGAAAAATCAACTGCCATGTCAGAAAAAACAAATATAGCAGTAGAGATATAAAGAGGTAGAATAAATGGAAGATAAAATAGGGGACAAATTTAAAAAACTGGTAAAAAAAATAGTAAAAAAAGTTGTTTTAATGTTGGCAAAACCAATTCTTATTGGAGTTGTAATAATTTCGGTTATTACAACATTTCTAGCTTCTGCTGTTTATATTGTAGTAGGATTAGAAGCACAGCAAGATGATGGAAATATAGCCAATGTTCCTTATGCGGCAGAAGTTTATCAGTCTGGAATTACGATTAACGAAGATGGTACTATAACGAATGGGCAAGATATTCAAGCACTTTGGGATGAAATGCTACGAAATGGAAGTCATGTAAATGAATATTTAGATTCACCAGAAGAATTGGCTAAACTAATTAATGCAGAAATTATAACCTCTTTGCCAGATACAAGACCAAATCCAGATGAGCCAATAAATTGGGATAACATAGATTTAATGTCTAATGTAACACAGGGAATTATAAAAATCAAACGCTCTGATGAAAATCAAAATGTTTCTACTTTGACATATGCTCCTGTAGATGATTTTTATTCATGGATAGAGGATTATAATGTAAATGGAAATCAAAATTCTAGAAATAATGCATTAAGTCATTTTACGATAAAAGAAAGCATGACGACATCAGCTACTAACAATGTGCAAGTTACTAACCATATAGGAAATGATCCAACAGCAGATATATCGCAAGCAATAGTTCAAGCAGCACAATCTACTCCAACCCCAGGAAAACAGCTTTGTCAAGCATGGGTAAGACAAGTATACGAAAAGGCAGGACTTGGAAGTGGAGGAGGATATGGTAGTGCATTTGAAGCTTATCAAGCGGTGTGTGTGTCAACCGAAAGAAACAATATTCCAGTGGGAGCAGCCGTTTATGGAACGGGAAGTAATGGAAAAGGGAAAGGAAATCCATATGGACATGTTGGTATTTATATAGGAAATGGACAAGTTATGGATAACCCAGGAACATATATTAGAACACAAAGTTTAGATGAATGGATAGGTTGGCAGGAAAGAGAAGGAAATGTTCTTGATGGAAGAACTGGATGGTTAGGTTGGGGATGGCAATCAAGTGCACCATCCACAGTAACACCAGGAAATTCTGGAGAGAATAGTGAGGAATCTAATGAAGAAACAAATGTTACTTTAACGACTAGAAATTATGTTGTTGAAGTCGCAAGATGGAAACAAGTAGATGCAGAATTGACAACTAATGATCCAAATGTATCACCATATCATACAATTGATTATCAAATGGAAACAGTACAAATCAATTATCAACAATTGGTAGCCAATTACACTTTACCTTTTGACTTGATTTGGGATTTTCTTGTATTAGGAAAAAATAAGGATTTTGCGATGGAATTTGCAGATTTAGCTTATAATAGTCAAATAGAAATTACAGTTTTTGATAATTATGAGAAAAGAATAGATGAGGATAGATGGACTTATACAAAGGAGATAAAAAAAGAAGTTCATGCAGAAGCTACAGCAGGATTTATCTCATCAATAATAGGAAATTATAGTTATTCAGACCAAACAGATTTTACGGACATAAATGATGATCAACATTATGAATCAAAGAAAAAAGTCATTACACAAACAAATACATTAGTCACAGCTGTTACAAAGGCAAAAGTTTGGTACGAAGATTATGAGCAACGTTATGAATATCAAGCATTAACTAGAGAATCGGAAAATTCGAATACTGTTACTCAGCCAGAGCAAGATTTTACAAATACACCAGATGAAATAAATACATTGAATTCTTATCCAGATAGTCAAGTAACTACTCTATCCGCAAATGTGAAAAATAATGTAGAAGGTGAGAAACAAAAAAGATTAGGACAAAGACCAACTGGGCAAACAATGAATAATAATATAGTTACGACTTACGAAAATTTGAATGTAATAGAAAAAATATATTCTAGATATAAAGACATAGTAGACAATGTAACAAATACAGTGGATAAATCAAGTTATACATCACTTCCGGCTACCATGACAGAGCGAACAGATCCAAATGATTTAGAACCAAATTTTGTTACTATATATAGCAAACCTGAGTATGAAAAAATGAGAGATTCTATTAGTTCAGTTGACACATGGTTATTTGGGTATATGGAAGGAAATCCAGAAACATCTGGAAAAATGGTAGACTTAATAAAATATTTATTGTATAAAGCAACAGGTGGTAATTATGGTGTAACAACATTTGATTTTAATTCTTATACTTATATGCCAAATAATTTCAGTAATGTAACAGATCCTAATAATGCAGGTATTGTTCAAGGCGATAGCATACAAGCAACAGTCTGGTATTCTTTAGTAAATGCAGGATATAGTGAGATAGCAACAGCGGCAGTCATGGGAAATATTGGGGGAGAATGTGATTGGAATCCAGATTTGATAGAAGTTCGTACTGGGGCAGGATATGGATTGATACAATGGTCATTTGGAAGAAGAAACCAATTAGAAGCTTTTGCTGCATCAAGAGGAGCTTCACCAAGTGATGTAAGTATACAAGTAGAGTTTTTATTAGGTGAGTTAAATCCAAATGGTGGAGCAGACGGTTACGCGGATAGTCAATTATATACATCTGAAACTAAATATGATGGAATAGCACATAGACCGGAAGAGTGGAAAAATGCAACTAGCATTGAAGAAGCAACGAGAGTATTTTGCTATTGCTTTGAAAGACCAGAAGATTGGGAAGCATCGTCTAGTATGCAAAAAAGAATTGGTTATGCAAATCAAGCGTATACTCAATTTCAAGGAAGTTCTGCACCAGCGCATTATACGGATGGAAGCATTATATCAGAAGCACAAAGCGCTCATATCTATTTAGAACAAAATGGATATAGATATGATAAATCTTATAAAAAAGAAATTCCATTAACGAATGAAAAGAACAAATATGTAGACTGTAGTTCATATGTATCATGGGTATTATATCGACTAGGCTTTAATGAATTTGGAGGAAAGCAAAAATCTTCAATCGATTTTAATAATAATCCATGGGGATGGCAAGAAGTTAATTCTATTAACCAAGCTGTGGCAGGAGATATTTTATGTTATAGTGGACATGTAGAAATATATGCTGGTGAGGTTTCCGGAAATTATGCAAAAGTATATAATTGTGGAACAAATAAATCTGTGCAAAATTCAACACCTTCCACTTCAGGGCATACGATATCATCTATAAGTAAAATATTAAGAGTACCGAAAAAATAAAAACAGAAAGGAGAATAATAATTTTGGATAAAATAAAAAAATTATTAGTAATCTTTTGTAGTATTATTGTTGTATTAGTCTTAGTCATAATAATATTAAAAATAATAAACAAAAATAACAGGAATAATACAGATGAGGCTGAAATACCAGAGATAGAACAGCAGTCAACTTATGAAGTTAATACAGAGTTACAAGAAGTAAAAAATTATAATAAATATTTTGCAGTACAAGAAATTATAACTACCTATATTACAAACTTAAAAAACGTAGAATATCAAAAAACAACAGATGAATTGAAAAAAGAATATGCTATTAGTAATATACAGTTAATGACAAATCAGAATTATACACCAGAAGAGATATCTAGGATGGCTAAAAAATATCCATTAGACAAAGACAATAAACTTGTAATAGATAGTATGCTTATGAGTGAAAAGACAGTTAATATTAATGTTTTTATAGTAGAATGTAAAATCGCAGGGATTAAAACCAAATTATCTGTAAAGACGGATTCTTTAAATTCATCCTATATTTTATACACAGAAGATTATATCAACGAATTTAAAACCATAGATCTATTTATAGAAGCTATTGATGATTCTGAAATAGAAAATAATGAATATAATGAGCTTGTTTATAAAAATATAACAGATGAATATGTTGCTATAAATTATGTGAAACAATACTTACAATATATGCTAAATGATGTAGAAAAGGCGTATGATATATTAGATGAAGAGTATAGAAATAAAAGATTCGGAGATATCAATAATTTTAAAGAATATGTGAAAGATAATCAAGAAGAATTTCAGAAAATAAATATTAAACAATATTTAGTAAATTCATACAATGATTACAAAGAATATGTTTGTAAAGATCAATATGAAAATTTATATATTTTTAAAGAAACAGGAATTATGAAATATATAGTTGCTTTGGACACTTATACGATAGAACAAGAACAATTTACGAATACTTATAAAAATGCAAATGATAATAAAAAAGTTGTTATGAATATAGATAAGTTTATTCAAATGTTAAATAGAAGAGATTATAAGACTTCTTATCATTTATTAGATGATGGATTTAAAAATAATTATTTTAAAACACAAAATGATTTTGAAAGATATATAAGAGAGAATTATCCACTTCATTATAAAGTTGCTTATGAAGAAATATCAAAACAGGGAGATATCTATATACAACCTATCGAGTTAACAGATATTACTGGAGAAAACAAGGAAACCAAAAAAATGTCAATAATTATGAAATTAGAAAAAGAATCTGACTTTATTATGTCTTTTAGTATAGAATAAGAAAGGATAGTATCTATGATACAAATAAATTAGATATCTAAAAGGATCAAAGAGCTATTGTAGAAAGTTAAAATGTAATTATAAAAATAAAGAAATATTTGCATTTTAGAATCAAATTGAATAGAAAAACCACTGTTGTATATCAATAAATAACAGTGGTTTTTCTAAAATAAATTACGAATAATAGAAACAAGACTCTTTATTACAATATTCTGGTTATATAGATTCATGAAAAAGTTTCTAATCAAAGGAATTTGCCATAAAAGCAATAAGATTAGAGCAGTTAAAAGTAAGGAAAAAAAACTTTTTAAATAATCTTTAAAAGATTTTTTATATCGAATTTTATATCCTCTATTTTTTAAATCTTGTATATAAGCGTCACGATAAGCTTGTTTGCGGGCATTTTGTAGTTCTTGTTCGTAAGTATTTTGATTTTTGTGACTAATATTAGATGCTGGTTGATTACGAACAGGATTTGGATTTGCCTGCTTTGTTTGTTGCATATGAGTTATTTTATTTTTTAACATCTGATTTTCCTGATAAATTTCATTAAATTTTTCCTCTGAAATAGAATTGTTAACAAGAGAAGCATCATAGTGTTCTTTTTTTTCAGGGTCTGATAAAACATCATAAGCTTCATTGATCTGTTTTAAAATTTCTTCTGCTTGTTTTTTGTTTTCTCCTGTTTGTAAATCTGGATGATATTTTTTAGCCAAAGTTTTATAAGCTTTTTCTATAATTTCAGGAGAAGCATTTTTATCAATTTGCAAGATTTCATAATAATTTTTATTCATGTTTCTTTTATCTCCTCTAATAATACTATAACATAAATTTAAGAACGTTTCAATTCATTTAGTAATAAAATAACATGGGTGATGAAAATGAATAAAAAGACAGGACTTTGTTTAGCAGGAGGAGGGGTAAAAGGAGCAGCTCATATTGGAGCAATTAAAGCATTTGAAGAAGCAAATATAAAATTTGATTACATAGGAGGAACATCTTCACGGAAGTATTGTAGCTTGTTTATATGCTATGGGATTTCAGGCAGATGAAATGTATGATATTTTCAAAAAATATTGCCATAAAATAAGTTATGTTGACATATGGAATGTTTTTAAATTGATAATTGGATTGATTTTCACAGGACGAATTATAATTGATGGATTGAACAGTGGGAAACAAATTGAAAAATTAGTGAATAAAATAGCCAAAACAAAAAATATTACAAATATTTCTGATATAAAAAAAACATTAGTCATACCAAGTGTTAATCTATGCCAGGGAAATCTCATTTGTTTTACCTCTTGTGAAAACAGACAATCTTTTTTAGATAACATAGAATATATTCATGATATCGGAATTGGAAAAGCGGTGAGAGCAAGTTGTAGTTATCCAGTTGTTTTTTCTCCTTGCCATTATCAGAATATAAAACTAATTGATGGAGGAATTCGTGAAAATGTACCTTGGAAGGAATTAAAAAATTTTGGAGCTCAGCAAATTATTAGTATTGTTTTTGATGATGAAGTAGATCAAAATTGTGATAAAAATTTAATTGAAGTAGCAGGACGTGCTATCAATTTATTATGTAGAGAACTTTCTAATTATGAAATGGAAGGAGCAGATGATATTTTAAGAATAAAAAGTGATAAAATTGGTTTATTAGATATGAAAAGAATAGATGAATTATACAAAATCGGTTATTGGACAACTAAAAAATATATTAGCCAAAAAGAAAGACAAAAAAGCAAAGATTAGATGAAATAACTTGAAAAAATTTAGCAAAAGATAGAACCAAATTAAATTATAAATATAAGGGAATGAAACAATGCTAACTTAATTGATTTTTTATTAGATGATAAAAGTAAAAGAAACTAGAAATCAATTCTAGTTTCTTTTACTTTTCTAACATCATAGCAATCATTATGTAACTTTTTAAACATTTTCTTCTTGTTTTGTTTCTAGCTCATTTTCTTTTTCAATTGCCTGTTTTCTTTTTTGATTTGCTTGTAAATTATCTTTGGCAACTGTCATCAACAACTTGATACGATTTGCTTGATTAGATTCACTGGCACCAGGATCATAATCGACAGGGGAGATATTTGCTTCTGGAAATTTTTCACGAATGGTTTTAATAACACCCTTTCCAACAACATGATTTGGTAGGCATGCAAAAGGTTGAACACATACAATGTTTGGAATACCATTTTCAATATATTCAATCATTTCAGCTGTTAAAAACCAACCCTCACCTGTTTGATTACCAATCGATAATACGTCTTTTACTTTTTCTTCTAGATGCCAAATATCGCATGGTGGTAAATAGTTTTTCTTAGATTGTGCTAAAGCAATTCTAACATCTTTTTCTAAAATATCCACTAATTTGATAGCAGCCTTCATTAGTTTAGAAGAAGTTTTATTTGTATTTAGTAAATGATTAAAAGTAATTTTATGTGTGCACAAGAATTTTGCAAAGCCCATGAAATCTGGTAAAATTACTTCAGCTCCTTCTTTTTCTAAAAGTTGAGCTACATAGTTGTTTCCAAATGGATGATATTTAATTAAGACTTCTCCTACAATACCAACACGAGGCTTTTGAATGGTTGTATCTAATTCAATTTTTTCGAAATCGTTCACAATATCATAAATACTTTGTTTAAATTCTTTATTGGTAGATTTTTCTAATAATTTTTTACATTTTTCCATCCAAGAGTCAAATAATTTTTGCGTTTCTCCTTTATTTTTTTCATAGGCTCTATTTTTGGTTAGCATTTTTTGTAATAGATCCCCATAAACCACCATTCTTAATAATTTTTCCATCAAAGGAACAGTTAATTTAAAGCCTGGCATTTTTTCCATACCAACAATATTAAAGGAGATGACAGGAATATTTTCAAATCCAGCATCTTTTAATGCTTTACGAATAAATCCAATATAATTAGTTGCTCTACATCCACCACCTGTTTGAGACATAATCAAAGCTGTTTTATTTAAATCGTATTTTCCAGATTGAAGAGCTTCTATCATTTGCCCAGTTACTAAAATAGATGGATAACAAGCATCATTATTCACATATTTTAATCCCGTTTCTACCGTCTTTTGTGTACATTTACGTAGCAATTCTACATGGTAGCCAGAAGAACGAACAGCGGCTTCTAATAGTTCAAAATGAATCGGAGCCATTTGAGGAATTAAAATGGTATAATCCTTACGCATTTCTTTGGTAAAGATTTTTTTCTTAACGCCATAGTCACCACTGGCTTTTTCTTGTTTCCTTTCTTGTTCACGTTTTTTCATACTAGCTAAAAGAGAACGAATACGAATTCTTACTGCTCCTAAGTTATTTACTTCATCAATTTTAATTAAAGTATACATTTTGTGATAACTGCTAAGAATTTCTTCCACTTGATCGGTAGTAACAGCATCTACACCACAACCAAAAGAATTTAATTGTACTAATTCTAAGCAATCATGTTTTCCAACAAAATCTGCTGCTGCATATAATCTTGCATGGTATACCCATTGATCCACGACTCGAATTGGTCTTTTTGCTTCTGTTTTATCACAAATACTGTCTTCTGTTAAAACACTAAGTCCTAATGAGGTAATCAAGGTATCAATTCCGTGGTTAATTTCAGGATCTACATGATAAGGACGACCGGCTAAAACAATTCCTTTTAAATTGTTTTCTTCCAAATATCTTACGGTTTGTGTTCCTTTGTCGCGGATATCTTTTTTACATTTTTGATATTCTTCTTCTGCTTTTTGAGCAGCTTCCATTAATTCTGCTTTGGTAAAATGATATTCTTGAAATTCTTCTAATTCCATCATTTTTTTGACAAGATTTTTTTGGTCAAAAGGTAAAAATGGATTTAAGAATTTGACATCATCGGATTTTAAGCTTTCTACATTATTTTTTAACACTTCTGAGTAAGAAATAACAATAGGGCAATTATAATGATTGTCTGCTTTTTCATATTCTTTTCTAGAATATGGCATACAAGGATAAAAGATGGTTTTAATTCCTTGTTCTAATAAACTTTCAATGTGACCATGGGAAAGTTTAGCTGGATAGCAAACAGATTCCGATGGCATAGATTCCATCCCTTTTTCATAAGTTTTTCTCGTACTTTTCTCGGAAAGAATAACACGAAATCCTAAGGTTGTTAAAAAAGTAAACCAGAAAGGATAATCCTCATACATATTTAGAACTCGAGGAATACCAATAGTACCTCTTGTTGCAAATTGTTCTTCTAATGGTTTATAATCAAAAATTCTTTCATATTTATATTGAATTAAATTTGGTAATTTTTTCGCTTTTGTAATAAGTCCAGCACCTTTTTCACAACGGTTACCAGAAACATGAATTTGACCATTACTAAATTTATTGATGGTTAATTTACAATGATTTTCACAATTATTACAACGCGTATGTGTTATTTTAATTTCTAAGTGATCTAGATCTTCTGTTTTTAGTATGGTAGACTGATATTCCATATCTAAATTTGTTTCATATTGTTCTTTTGCTAAAAGTGCCATACCATAAGCACCCATTAAACCTGCAATGTCTGGTCTTACTACCTCTTTACCAACAATTAGTTCAAAAGCACGTAAAACAGCATCATTATAAAAGGTACCACCTTGTACAACAATATGCTTTCCAAGGGTTTCTACATCCCTTACTTTCATAACTTTTTGAATGGCATTTTTAATAACAGAATAGGATAATCCACTTGAAATGTCACCAACCGAATAACCCTCTTTTTGGGCTTGTTTAATTTTCGAATTCATAAACACCGTACATCTAGAACCTAAATCAACTGGCCTTTTACTTTGAATAGCTTCTTTTACAAACTCAGAGATTTCTAAGTTCAAGCTTTTGGCAAAGGTTTCAATGAAAGAGCCACAGCCAGAAGAACAAGCTTCATTTAACATGATATTATCAATAGATCCGTCTTTCATTCGGATATATTTCATATCTTGCCCACCAATGTCAACAATACTGGTTACATCTGGTTCGAAAGTTTTAGCAGCAGTATAGTGAGCAATGGTTTCGATTTCATTTAAATCTACATTTAAAGCTGTTTGAATCAATTTTTCTCCATAGCCGGGTTACACCACTATATCGTAAAATAGCTTTAGGAGGTAAAGCAGAATATAATTGTTTTAACATATTCATAACGCTTTTTAAAGGATTTCCTTCATTACTTCCATAAAGAGAATATAAAAGTTTTCCTTCTTCATCAATTAAAACTAATTTAGTTGTCGTAGAACCAGCATCAATGCCAAGATAACAATTTCCTTCATAACCATCTAAAGAAGCTTTTTCTACGGTTGCTTTTTGATGTCTTTCTTGAAAAGCTTGATATTCTTCATCATTTTTAAATAAAGGATCTAGTGGATGTGTGGTATTATCTTGAGAGTTTTTCAAGTTTTCAATTTTTTCATATAATTCATTAGTGGTAATTGTATCTGAACTAATAGAATCTAAAGCAGCTCCTTTCGCTACTAAAAGATGAGCTTCTTCAGGAACAATAATTTCATCATCTTTTAGATTAAGTGTTTCAATAAATCGAGTTCTTAATTCTGATAAATAATTTAAAGGTCCTCCTAAAAAAGCTACATTTCCTCGAATTGGTCTTCCACAAGCAAGACCACTAATAGTTTGATTGACAACTGCCTGAAAAATGGAAGCGGCAATATCTTCTTTGGCAGCACCTTCATTGATTAAAGGTTGGATATCCGTTTTGGCAAAAACTCCACAACGAGAAGCAATGGGATAGATAGTTGTATAATTTTTAGCCAATTCATTTAAACCATTGGTATCGGTATGTAAAAGAGAAGCCATTTGATCTAAAAATGCTCCTGTTCCGCCAGCACAAGTTCCATTCATACGTTGTTCAATCGATTGATCAAAATAAATAATTTTAGCATCTTCTCCACCAAGTTCAATGACCACATCTGTTCTAGGAATATATTTTTCAACAGCACGTTTACAAGAAACAACTTCTTGAATAAAATTAACACCTAAAAACTTAGCAGCAGACATAGCACCAGAACCAGTAAGAGCTAGTGTGAAAGAATAAGAAGGATAACGAACTAATAGATCTTCTAAAACATGACAAACTGTATTTTTAGTGTCTGAAAAGTGTCTTTGATAATCCTTATATATAGTGTTTTTATTTTCGTCCATAACAATAATCTTAACGGTAGTTGAACCAACATCTAAACCAACGTGTAAAATATTTTCCATGATAAAACTTCCTCTCGAATAATGTCTATGTAATCATTCTTATTGTATACGGAAAATGGCTTTTTGTCAAATGGGAATAACTGGGGATTGAGATGAAAAATAAAGAAGGAATGAGTAAAAAACAACTTTTGAAGTCATGTATTAGGGGAATATCTTTTCATAAAAGTAGTTCTAAAAAGGACAAACAAATAATAAGATGGGTAATAAGAAAAAAGTACAAGGAGGATGGATATGAAAAATAAAAAAATAGGGATTATCTTTTTTATCATATTACTTATTATATTGTTGGGAGGATATTTTGGAATACAGTATGTGAGAAATAAGGAAGAAATAAAACAAGAAGAATATGTGCCACAAGAGGAAATTACAGAAGAACAAGTAAGACAGACTATTGTTAGTTTATATTTTCCTTCTAAAGAGACAAATGAGTTAAATCCAGAAGCAAGACTAATTGATATTAAAGAAATTATAAATAATCCATATGAGAAATTAGTTAGTTTATTGATAGAAGGACCTAAAAATGATAAAAATGAAAGAATTATTCCGGAAAACACCAAGATCAATAAAACGTATTTAGAGCAAGATTGTGTGGTATTGGATTTATCTAGTGAATTTTTAAATTATGAAAAAGAGAAAGAAAATCAAAAAGCAACAATGATAAATAGTATCGTAAATACTTTAACAGAATTAACAGAAGTGAATCAAGTAAAAATATTGATTGATGGTAAGGAACAGGAAGAATTTAATGAAATTTATACTAGAAAGAATTAAATTTATTATTTTTTTAGTATTTTATATAATTTAAAATATTTAAAATAATGTTGAAAATTATTTAAAAAATGTTCAACATCATGTAAAGAATTTATAGTATTTTTTTTATATATTTGAAAACCTTTTTTAGGAGGAGAACTTTTTTCTCCTCTATTATTTTGATTATTTTCGCTCAAAAAATTTTTATCCATTTTTGTATCCTTTCAATTTTATAAATCTGTTTCTTTTCTTGTATAATATGTAAGAAATTAAAAAAGTTTATTGATTACTTAAAAGAAAATTTTAATAATTAAAGTAAGAATAGAAATAATGAAAAAATATAAAAAATTAAAATAATTTATAAATAATAAGAAAATAAATAAAAATACAAAAATAAATAAAAAATTAAAAATAGAAAAATAAAATAAATTTAATAAAAAAATTTAAAAATAAAAAATAATTTTATGGAAAAAAATAAAAAAGAAAAAAATAAAAATAAAATCAGATAAGAATAAAAATTAAAATTTAGAAATGACAAAATAAAATTGAAAAGAATAAAGATGAAAACCAAAAGCAAAAGTTAATAAAAATAGAAAAATTATTGCCATGAAAACTAGTTTACAAAGAAAGGAGATAATAGTATTGAAAAAGATATAATAAAATAAATAAAAAATAGAAAAGTAAAAGATAAAAAACATAGGCATTTAAGAAAAAAGAGAAAATCAAATTTTTATAAAAAAGGCACTTGATTTCAAGAAAATAGTTTACATATAATGAAGAAAATATTTAGTAAAATATCTAAGAATTCAGAAAATAGAAATTACTAAGAGAAAGATCGAAGAGAAAATAAAAAAAGAAAAAATGAAACAAACTTAAGATCAAAATATTATAGAGGAGGGAAACAGAAAAAATAATATTTTTATTATAAATAAATTTAATAAAAATATTAAAAATATAAATAATAAAAAAATAATAAAATAAAAAAGGAAAAAATAAAAATAAAATCAAATAAAAATAAAAAATAAAATTAAAAAGAATAAAGATGGAAACCAAAAACAAAAGTTAATAAAAATAGAAAAATTATTGCGATGAGGACTAGTTTACAAAGAAAGAAGAAAATTATAAATAAAGAAGAAAGATAAAAGGAAAGAAAAAAAGGGAAATAAAAGGCAAAAGATATAGGCGTTTAAGGGAAAAGAGAAAATTAAGTTTTTATAAAAAAGACACTTAATTTTAAGAAAATAGTTTACATATAACATGGAAAATATAAAGAAAAAAAGGAAGTAAGATGGATAAGAAAAGAGAAAATGAAAAAGAGAATAATTCAAATGAAAAAAGATTTATAAAAAAGTAATTCTAAAAATAAAGAGATCCAATAAAAATAATTTAATTAAAATAATCAAATAAGAATAATTATAATAAATAATTCAATTAAAATAATTAAATAAAAATAGAAAAAAGAAATAATAAAAAATATCAATAATAAAAATATAAAAATAAATAAAACAAAATTATTAAATAATTAAAAATAAATATAAAGAATAAATAAATAAAAAATTAAAATACAAAATAAATAAAAGAATAATAAAAAATAATTTTATAAAAAATTAAAAAAAATTAAAATGAAAAATTAAAAAATAAAAAACTAAAATTAGAAAACAGAAAAATGAAAAAGGGAAAAAATCCAAAAGTTGAGAAGATATATTATTATAACACCTAGTTTACAAAGAAAGAAGAAAATTATGAATAAAGGAGAAAAATAAAAAGGAAGAAAAAAAGAAAAAGAAAAGACAAAAGATGTAGGCGTTTAAGGGGAAAGAAGGAATTAAATTTTTATAAAAAATACACTTAAATTTAAGAAAACAGTTTACATATAATGAAAAAATATTTAGTAAAATATCTAAGAATTCAGAAAATAGAAATTACTAAGAGAAAGATCGAAGAGAAAATAAAA
Source organism: uncultured Clostridia bacterium (assembly GCA_947594845.1). Taxonomy (GTDB): domain Bacteria; phylum Bacillota; class Clostridia; order TANB77; family CAG-508; genus UMGS1994. The sequence continues at coordinate 17,034 of CANQEI010000018.1, forward strand.
AAAGAAAAAATGAAACAAACTTAAGATCAAAATATTATAAAAGAAGGAAATAGAAAAAATAATATTTTTATTATAAATAAATTTAATAAAAAAATTAAAAGTAATAAAATAAAAATAATAAAGCAAAAATAAAAAAATTAAAATAAAAAATCAAAAAATAAAAATTAAAAAAACAAATAAAAATTAAAAAAAGAAAAATAAAATAAATTTAATAAAAAAATTATAAATAAATCAAAAATAATAAATTATATTTATAAAAAATAATAAAAAAAATTTAAAAATAAAAAATAATTTTATGGAAAAAAATAAAAAAGAAAAAAATAAAAATAAAATCAGATAAAAATAAAAATTAAAATTTAGAAATGACAAAATAAAATTGAAAAGAATAAAGATGAAAACCAAAAGCAAAAGTTAATAAAAATAGAAAAATTATTGTCATGAAAACTAGTTTACAAAGAAAGAAGAAAATTATGAATAAAAAAGAAAAATAAAAAGGAAGAAAAAAAGAAAAAGAAAAGGCAAAAGATGTAGGCGTTTAAGGGGAAAGAAAGAATTAAATTTTTATAAAAAATATATTTAATTTTAAGAAAATAGTTTACATATAACAGAGAAAATATAAAGTAAAAAAGAAAGTAAGATGAATAAGAAAAGAGAAAATAAAAAAGAGAATAATTTGAAAGAAAAAAGATTTATAAAAAAGTAATAAAAAAATTAAGAGATTAAATTAAATAAATATGAATAATAAAAATAATTTTATTAAACAATCAAAAAAGTATAAATATAAAAATAAATAGATAAAAGAAAATAAATTTAATTTAATCTGAAAATATCATTTATAAAACAAAAAAGAAAGTAAAAGGAAGAATTTACAAAGTTAATATAGATAATTATAACTGGTATCAATATAATTATCCATAAAGGTTTATAGGTATAACCTTTTTAAAAACCTAAATATATTATAAAAGGAAAATAAAAATGGAAATAAATAATTTACAAAAAAATAATGAAATAAATTTGAATAATGATTTAATAAATGAAAAAACACAAAAAAATTTTTTAGAAACGACACTAGGAAAAACAATCAATACAGCTATTGATATTGGAATAAGAGCTTTATTACCCAATTTTGTAGAAGATCAAGTTATCAATATAAAGGACAATCTATTAAATTATGGATTAAAAGAGGGAATTACAAAAACGATTGATGATGCAATTGATTTAGGAAGAAGTGCAATTGGTATTGTTACAGGTAATTTTGATAGTATTTCTCAAATGAAAAATGCAGTAAAATCAGGAGGACTAATCGATGGGATTTCTTCTTTATTAGATACAGTAGTAGATAAAACGAGACAAGCAGGCTTAATTAGTAATACAATAGCGAATTCAATTAAGCAAGGAAAAAATATTATATTAAATAATATAGAAAATAATATAGAAGATAATTTCAATAAACAATATGAAGCAATTGAGTATACAGATAAATACATAAACAATTGGAAAAATTATTTTGTAGAGAAAAATTTTGAAGGAATGGAAAAAGAATATAATAAAATACAAAAACAATTAAAAGATATTGCTCCAATAGAAAAAACTATCAATAATGCCAAAACAATAGAGATAATTCATAATTTAATAAAAAATAATGGACAAAATTTCAATTTAACACAAGAACAATTAGAATTAGCAGAAAAATTAAAATAAGAAATAATAAAAATAAAACTTCATAAAAATGAAGCTTTATAAATCTTTTTTATGGGTTTTAAAAAATACGTGAGAACAATTTATAATTTCATAAAAATATTCTAAGTTAGCCTGTGAACTTTGGGATAATATTCTATTGATTTTTTGTAGAGTAGAATTAGTATCATTATTACCAAACAAAATAAAATCAGTAGAAACGCCTGTAAAATAAACAATACGACATAATGTTTTTAAACTTAGAGAGCGTTCACCTCTTTCTATTTGCCCTAAAAATACATCAGAAATATCTATCATTTCAGAAAATATTTCACGATTCATTTTTAAACCTTCTCGAATTTTTCTAATTCTTTCGCCAACTTCTAAATTATTTGGTATTTTTTCTTCCATATCAAAACCCCCAATATATATTTATTATATAAGAAAAGTTCCTACAATCTAACATACTAAGAGTATAAACAGAAAATATGCAAAAAGCACCCAAACAACTAAAAATAAAAAGTATACAATTTCTTAAAATAGTAAATAATAAGAAAAAATAACAATAATATCATAAAGGAGGAGGGATAAATAAAGTGGAAGAAAAAAAAGAAAAAGATATAATAGAACTAATTTATCAGGCAGAAGAAGAAATATTGGATAAAAAAATTAAACAAGTAAATAAAAGAGTAAAAGATCAAATAAAAGATATTGATTTAGAAAAAATATTAGAAGGAACATTGGAACAAACTCAAGTATCTAAAGTGCGAAATCAAATAGAAGAAAACTATAGTATAAAAATAGCCCAATATAACAAAGAATTTTATAGACAAGGATTTATTGATGGGGTTCATCTTATGATAAATTGTCTAAAAACATGAGGAAGAACGATTTAGTTAGTACGCCAAATAGTATTTTCTATCATTGGTCAATAGTTTTCTTTCAATAGGTGAAAAAAGTCAATGAAGATACTGAAATTATGTTGAAAAAAATAAATAGCATTGATATAATTTGAATATAATAATAAATTAAAAAGGGATTGATTTTATAAATGGAAAATAATAAATTAGAAACAATTTCTAATCTTTTTCAAGGAAAAGAAATAAGAAGTGTTTGGGACTCTGAAAAGGAGGAATATTATTTTAGCGTTGTTGATGTTATTAGTGCTTTGACGGATAGTAAAGAACCAAGAAAATATTGGTCAGTATTAAAAAATAGATTAAGAAAAGAAGGTAGTGAACTGACTACAAAATGTAGTCAGTTGAAAATGATGGCATCAGATGGAAAAATGAGAATTAGAGATGTATTAGATACAAAAGGTATTTTAAGACTTATTGAATCAGTTCCAAGTCAAAAGGCAGAACCTTTTAAACTATGGCTTGCTAATTTAGGAAGTGAAAGAATAGATGAAGTATTTAATCCAGAACTTGCTGTGACAAGAGCAGTTGAATATTATAGAAGCCGTGGATATGATGATAAATGGATAAAAGTAGATTAATAGGTATAGTTGATAGATTTAAATTAACTGATGTTTGGAAAGAAAGTGGAATAACAAAAAATTACGAATATGGAATACTTACTAATGAGATATATCAAGAATGGTCTGGAATGAAAGCATCACAGTATAAAGAATATAAAGGAATCAGAAAAGAATATTTAAGAGACAATATGACTGATATTGAAGTAGTATTAACAGATCTAGGAGAAATTGCAACAAGAGAACTTGTAAAACAACATAAACATTATGGATTAAAAGAAAATAGAGAAATGGCAAAACGTGGTGGAAGAATTGTAAAAAATACACGTGATAATTTAGAAAAAGAACTAGAAAAATCAGTTATCAGCAAAGAAAATGCATTAAATTATAAATATTTAGATGATAACAAATTAAATAAAAAACAACAATTAAGAGATAGATCTAAAAAGGAGAGAAAAAATGCTAATTATAGAGATTAAAGCTTAGTAAAACCTATAAATCATAGAAAAAAGCAGAAGAAAGCGAATTAGTAGGATATATTGGAAAAAATAAAGCAGGAAAATCAACCACAATAAAAATGTTAACAGGATTATTAACGTCTGCATCTGGTAAAGTTGTAGTAAATAGAATCGTTCCAAACAAAAAAGCATTTTAGAAAGTGTACTTAATTGATTCCTACTGCGTTAGGGATTTGGTCTAAATCCTTATTTTCCCTAAACTTTTTGAGGATTTTTCAAGAATTTTACTTGCAAAAAAAACAAGCTTTTAGTATAATACAAATGTAGAAAAATAAAGGAAAAGAGGGAAAACGATGGAAGAGAGACAAGAGAGAATGGACGGAAAGATTATCGAAAGAGATATTGAAAAAGAAATGAGAACGGCTTATATCGATTATGCCATGAGTGTTATTGTATCTAGAGCACTTCCAGATGTAAGAGATGGTTTAAAACCAGTACATAGAAGAATTTTGTATGCGATGCATGAAGACGGAATTACAGCAGATAAACCATATAGGAAATGTGCTAATACAGTAGGATCTGTTTTAGGTAGATATCATCCACATGGAGATAGTTCAGTTTATGATGCGATGGTAAGATTAGCACAAGATTTTTCTATGAGATATATGTTAATTGATGGACATGGAAATTTTGGGTCAGTAGATGGAGATGGAGCAGCAGCAATGAGGTATACAGAGGCTAGAATGGCGAAAATTTCTGAATACATGTTGACAGATATTGAAAAAAATACAGTAGATTTTATGCCAAATTATGATGACAGATTACAAGAACCAACTGTTCTACCTGCTAGAATACCAGCTCTTTTAATCAATGGATCTTCAGGAATTGCGGTAGGTATGGCAACAAATATACCACCACACAATTTAACAGAGGTCATTAATGGAATTATAAAAATAATTGATGAAGATGAAGTAACAGATGAAGACTTAATGAGTGTTATCAAAGGTCCAGATTTTCCAACCGAAGGAATTATTTTAGGAATAGAAGGAATTAAACAAGCCTATAAAACAGGAAAAGGAAAAATTACATTACGTGCAGAAACTGAAATTGAAGAAATGAGTGGTAATAGGCAAAGAATTATTGTTTCTTCTTTACCATATCAAGTAAATAAAGCAAATTTAATAAAAACCATTTCGGATCTTTCAAAAGAAAGAAAAATAGAGGGAATTGCTGAATGTAGAGATGAATCTGATAGAATTGACAAAGTAAGAGTTGTTATTGAATTAAAAAGAGATACCAATGCACAAGTTGTATTAAATCAATTGTTCAAACATACACAAATGCAAACAACATTTGGTATTATCATGTTAGCCTTAGTAAATGGAGAACCTAAAATATTAACATTAAGGCAATGTATTGATTGCTACATAGATCATAGAAAAGATGTTATTTTAAGAAGAACACAATTTGAATTAGATAAAGCATTAGCAAGAGCTCATATATTAGAAGGATTAAAAATAGCTTTAGATAATATTGATGAAGTAATTAATATTATTCGTTCTTCTTATGATGATCCAAAAGAAAGATTGATGGAAAGATTTGGATTATCGGATATTCAAGCACAAGCTATTCTAGATATGAGATTAAAAACGTTATCTGGATTGCAACGTGAAAAAATTGATGAAGAGTATAATGAATTAATGGCTTTAATTGCTCATTTAAAAGATATTTTAAATAGTGAAAAACTAGTATTTGAAATCATAAAAGAAGAATTAATTGAGATAAGAGACAAATTTGGTGATGAGAGAAAGACAAAAATTGTGGCAGCAGAGGGAGAAATTGATATAGAAGATCTAATCAAAGAAGAACAATGTGTAGTTGCTTTAACTCATTTTGGCTATATCAAAAGAATGCCAATTGATACTTATAAAAGCCAAAAAAGAGGAGGAAAAGGAATTACTGGAATGGCAACAAGGGAGGAAGATTTCGTAAAAGATATCTTCATAGCATCTACTCATGATATGATATTATTCTTTACGAATAAAGGAAAATTATATCGATTGAGAGGATATGAATTACCAGAAGCAGGAAGAACAGCGAGGGGAAGTGCCATTGTAAATTTGTTAAGTTTAGATCCTGGAGAAAAAATTTCTGCAGTCATCCCACTTCAAAACTTTGCAGAAGGAAAGTACTTATTGATGGCTACTAAAAAGGGACTAATCAAAAAAACAGCTTTGAAAGAATATGATTCCACAAGAAAGACAGGACTTCAAGGAATTACGTTAAAAGAAGACGATGAACTAATTGATGTTAGATTAACAGATGGAGAAGACAATGTTGTTCTAGTAACTAGAAATGGTATGTGTATTACTTTTGATGAAAAAGACGTCCGCCCAATTGGTAGAGTTTCACAAGGAGTAATCGGAATTCGATTAGATGAAGACGATGAAGTAATAGGAATGGAATCTGTGATTAGTGGAGGAAAAGCAACTTTACTTGCTATTACAGAAAATGGTTTTGGAAAAAGGACAGAACTAGATGAGTATAGAGTGCAAAATAGAGGTGGTAAAGGAGTTATTACTTATAAAATCACACCAAAAACAGGAAAACTAATAGGAGTGAGAATTGCGGTAGAAGGAGACGACGTTATGTTAGTAACTAATACAGGTACTATTATCCGATTAAAAGTAGATGATATTAGTGTTCTAGGAAGATCAACACAAGGAGTTACCCTAATGAGAACAAATGATGGGGGAAAAGTAGTCAGTGTTGAAACATTAAATCACGAAATGCATGTAATAGGAGAAGAAAAAGAATGAATCAAGAAAGAATCTGGAATATTTTGATAGAAAATGAATTATATAGACAATTAAAAGTAGCTAAAAATGATGCTGAAAAGGAATTTTTTATAGAGAGATATTCTAATGAAAACGGAATACCAATTGATTTTATTCAAAAAAAGATTGAAAAAATGAAACAACAAGAAGAACAAAGAGTAAAAGAAGATGAAGGAAGATAGTAAAAAAAGCCAACTTTTGAGTTGGCTTTTTAAATGAGTTTATCATTTTTTAAATCGCAAATCATCTCCAAAAAAATAATAAATATCATAATAACCAGCTATTCTGGATCCAATTCTTTCTTCATAGGTATTAAAAATATCTTTAATATTTAAATTAGTAGAAATAATGGTTTTGGTTAATTTGTGATTTAAATTTAAAATTCTCGTATTTAAAATAGTAAAAAGTTCACTTAATTTCATACTGTTTAAACTTTCTGTACCTAAATCATCTATAATTAACAAATCTACAGTTAAAATAGAATCATAAAGATAGCTAGAAGTATTTTTTTGTTTATTCATCTTATAATCAATTACATTTTCAAGCAAAACCGGAGCGGTTTGGTATAAAACAGTTTTACCAGATTCCAACAATTCTTTGGCAATACAATTCGACATAAAAGTCTTACCGTAAACCTGTATTGCCAGTAAATAATAAATTTTTGGTACCAGGTAAATCAAAATTTTCTATGAATTCTCTACATTTCTGCTTAATGTTTCGAATATTTTCTCTAGGTGAAATATTAAAACGAAATTTAGCTAAGTCTACTTCATCAGAAAATAAATTTTCATTAAAAGTGTCAAAATTTTCTTTGTTCAAATTAGACAAATTAGATTTATCAAAAGAAACATCTAACAATTTTTGCTTTAAACAATTACACATTTTTGTATCAAGATTTTCTTGTGAAACATAACCAGTATCTTTACAAATAGAACATTCATAATGGGGTTTTAAATCTTTAGAGGAAATTCCATTTTCTCGTAAAATAGTTTCTTTTTTTTGTTTAAGAAGTTCTATTTTTTTATAGAGTTCATCCAAAGAAACAGTCTGATTAGAAAGAATATTTTTGGTAGTAAGAAGAGCAAAAGAATTCAATTCATTTTCAATTTGCTGTAATTTAGGAATTCTTTTATATAATTCTTCTTTTCTCTTTTCTGCTTCCAGCTCTGCATAAATCTTTTTTTGTTCATATTCTTTTAATAAAGAATTTAAAACTTCTTTAGACATTTAAGCCTCCTTATTGGTTGTTTGATTAGCATATAAAAAATCTAAATTTTCATAACTTCTTTGTTCATAAGAAGTTTTATTCACTTTTGATTTTAATTCTTTTTTTGATTTTTCTTGTTTTTTACGTTGCTCAATAAAAGCATTGACTTCCTCTGGTGTTTTCAAATTTCGATCATGCCAATCATTGATTAAATTATTAATATACTCAAATGTTGGATTTTGCTTTAAAGTAGTTCTTTTTAAAGCAATTTCAATAATGTTCATATCATAACCAAAATTAAAAACCCAATTCTCAATATAAGCTTCTTCATATTGAGTTAATCCATTGTATTTTCCTAATTTTTTAGCAATTGTCTTTTTGAATTTATTTAAACTTTCTTGTTTTTCATAGTAGCGGTCTAAATCATTATATGTCTTTATTTTATTAGAAGCCCAAGATTCAGCAACGGTTTGCACATAATTTCTGTGCATAGCACTTCGATTATAACAATAATTAAACAAGGCAATCATAACTTCTTCATCAAAATCATATTTTTTAAACCATAAATCAATATCATTATACCAAGAAGGTCCCATAATTCCTTGAAAATACATGTTATTAATATGTTCAATCACTTTGGCTCTAGATTTATTCTTAGCAGTTTGTTCTACTTTTTCTTTTGACATCGTTAAATTAGGAGTATATAAATGATGAAGTGTTTCTTCTTGTAAATCAAGGATAATATAGCCAGAAACCTTTTTTAAAATAAAATGATTATCTTCTAGATATTTAATACCATCATTGATTGTTTTTAAAGGAATATTTAATTTTTTTGATAAATCATTTAGTTTAATATCTTTTCCATATTTCGATAAAAAAGAGATATATAAATAAATTTTTAAATAATCCCCAGGTAATTCTGATAAATACTCAGAAAAAAAGATATCGGGAATGGTTGTTTCTGCAAATAAGATCGATTTTTCTTTTTGTTCTAATTTCATTTTACATCTCTCCTATCGAAATAAGTTGGTACTTCACATTATAACTTTTTCAGACAAAAAATTCAAGAATTACTTAAAAAATTTTAAGTAAAATACAAAAATTTCTCTAGTGTTGCTATTTATTTCTTTTTATAGTAAAATAAAAAAGTATTTTTTGGAAAAATAGAAGGGAGAAAAGAAAACATGAGCACTTTACCAATTTTTATGAAATATATCTTAACGGCAATTGTTGGAATGATTCCAATTATTGAATTAAGAGGAGCGATACCAGTTGGTGTTTTTACCTTTCATTTAAATTATTTAGAAGCTTTTATATGTAGTTTTATTGGAAACATTATTCCGGTTTATTTTATTGTAAAATATATTAGACCGTTGTTTGATTTTTTTGGAAGATGGAAAATTTTTAAAATTATCATTGACTGGGCTTCTGAAAGAGCAACGAAAAAAATAGCAGAAAGTGAAAAACTACAAAACTTTACAGCAATAGGTTTATTCTTATTTGTAGCCATTCCGCTACCTGGTACAGGAGCATGGGTTGGATCACTAATTGCAAACTTTTTAGACTTACCACCTAAAAAAGCAATTCCGCCTATTATTGTAGGAGTTATAACAGCAGGAATCATTGTTTTAACTTTGACAGCAGTAGCTAATGGAGGAATACAATATTTATTGCAAAGGAATTAGAAGAAGTGAATACATTAGCTTCTTTTTTTGTACAAAAATAATTTTTGTTTTGTAATAAAATGAAAAAGATAAGAAAACACATAAAGGATATTTTCCCCTTGAAAGCCAGAAAAACTAAAAAGAAATAAAGGAAGACAGAAAAGAATAAAAAGAAAAATTTTGACAGTTAAACTTCGAAAAAATAAATGAATAAAAAATAAGACAAAGGCATACCAAAGGATATTAACAATAGCCGTAGAATAATCAATAACGCCCAATAATTTATTTTTAAAATCATAATTTTGTGGAAAAATAAATTTCATAAAATACCTCCTAAAAATCATTTAAAATTGATCCAGCTTTTCACAGATTGTGAAACTTCTGTGGAAATTCCACCAATAAATTCACGGACAAATGAATTGGCTTTAATTAAAGCATAAATACCACCTACATAGACAAACTTAGAAAATAAATTAGTAGAAGAATAATCCATCGAAAATAAAATCAATAAAACAAGAGAAACAATAATTTGAATAAACAATAAAGAAAATAAATTACGTGCCCAAGTTTTAAAAAACCAATTTGTTTTATCTAAAGTTAAAGAAAGAAAGGCAAAAGGAGACAATAAGACAAACACTTTTATTGTAATATAGCGTAAAGAATAAGAAAAGACCAAATTCAAAAGAGAAAGACTTAGCGTTCCTTTAATTAAGCCATCGATAGAAAAGATATTCAGAGAATTAGTATCAATAGCAATATTTGTGTTAATAGTCGTAATCAATTCGGAAAAACAAATATTTTTGTGAAATAGATTTTCTCCTAAATTTCGAATGGCTAAAGAAAGATTAGAATTTAACTCTAAAATCAATTGAATAAGATAAAAAGAGCCATTCATGAAAAGACCAAATAAAACTAATTTTATAAGAAAACTAAAAGGTGTTTCTAATTGAGCATAAGTGAAATGCGCCATTAAATAACGAGCTGAATAATATAAAATAAAAGCCAATAACAAAGAATTTGCAATAAGTAAAATACCATTAGAAGCAGAAGTACCAAATAAAGTTTCAAAATTTTTATCTTGCAAAATATCAGAATCAATAAAAGTAATATCATCTAATACTTGATAAAGATTATTATCAATGGAACTAAATAAATTTTCAAAAATCGTATTAATGGTATCTATGATAATTTGAGTAATATCTGTTGAATTTTCCAAAACAACCTCCTTAACCAACTAATGATTTGATAGCAGATAAAATTAGATCAATCGCTAAAAGAAAAGCATAAGAAAATAAAGAGCCTTTAATTAGTTTTTTTCCCGTTCTAATTTTTTCTTCGTCACCAAAACTAAATTTTTTCATAAACACACCTGTTCCAACGGCAACAGCAGCAGCTGGAGTAGCAATTTTTAATAACCAATCTTTAATACTCTCAAAAGCAGAAGTAATTTTACTAATAATTTGTGGTTCTCCCCAAGCAAAAGAAAAACAACTAAAAGAAATTAAAAAAATAAAAAATAAGAAAAAGGTAAAAAGTGTATAAAAAATTTTTTTATTCATATCATCAGTCCTTTCTATTTTATGTTTCTTCTTTAAAATAAGGAAACATAGTTAATTTTTTAGGCGGATAAATTTTATTTCCGTCTGATAAAAAAGTTAAAGCAGAAAAAGTTTGTAGATTTTGTGTAAAAAAGTTTGTTTCAAAAACATAGTCATTTTGTAAATAAGTACTATAAGTTTCAGAAATATTAGAATCTTGTGAATTTAAAGAATTTGTAATATAACTAAAATGAGTTTGCTTAGCACTTTCAGAAATACTTTTAGAAATTCTCTTTTTTTCTTCTTTTCCTAGTTGCTTTTGTGCTTCTTCAATAGTAAACATATCATCGGTTCGAAACCAAATTTTGTTGATTAAATTTTGTGTTAATACTTTTACTTGCGCATCTTCTTTTAAAGTAGATTTAAGAGAAGAATAACTTTGTGTGCTAACAATGTTAATACATTTTGCTTCTCGACTTAAAGAAAAGAATTCTCCATCTGATTTCGTAGCATATTTATCATATTCATCGCAAATAAAAGCAGTTGTTTTACAAGAATTGTGGGATAAGCAAGAAATAATTTCAGATTGAAAATCTAATTTTAAATAAGCAGCAATCATTTTAGAAAGAGAATAATATTGAGAAAGATTCATATTTAAAACCACAATTTTTCCTTTCTCAATAACTTCGGAAAAACCAGAAAAAGAAAGCTTTTCAAGAGGAGGGCAAAAAGTAGATTTAACATCAAAATCAGAGATAAAAGCATTGGTGATACGAGTAATTTCTGAGATTAAAATCGTTTTGGTTCGACTATCCATCAATTCAAATTCTTTTTGAAAAAAGTCTAAACTAGAGTTCAGATCATAGATTTGAGAAGGAGATAATTTGGAAGAAATAAATAAATCTTTTAAAACAGCAATTTTTTCTTTATAATAACTAGGCATCGTAACAAGTTTATGTAATTCTAAAAAAGTAACATAACCATGATTATAAAGCCTACATAATTTGATACATTCTGTTAAAATTTCTTCTGCTTTATCCAACCAATAACTTTCCGTATTATTTTCAGAAAAAAGAAGAAGGATATTTTTTAATCGATTGGCTAATACTTGAGGTTTCAAATTAGGCTTATGCAAGGGATTGTAACAGATAGAAGAATGTAATTCAATCACAATTAAATCCTTTAATAAGTCAAACTGATCAGCATATTTTTTTACCTGTTCATAAAAATTCCCCTTTACATCCAAAATAAGCATACCAATTTTTCTTTCTGGATGATGATGGTTAAAGGCTAATAATTGCCTGGTAAAAGGATACATCGCACTCGAAGTTTTTCCAGAACCGATCGTTCCGGTAATCAAAAAATTTTGATAAAGCCCAGATTCGGGAATATAAATTTTTTGATTTTGAGCATCTTTTCCAATGAGTAAATGTAAAGAATTTCTCTCATTTTTTAAAGCATACGATGAATTTTTAGAAGAAAATTTAGGTTGAAAAAAAGAAAATTTTAATAAAATTCTAATATAAAGAAAATGACCTAAAACAAAACTAGAAAAAATGGAACAAAAAAGATAGGATATTTTTATCAATTTCCATAAATCTGGATTTTTAGAACAAATATCAAAAGGATGAATACCATAAGGAATAATCAATTCTTTTGCTTGGAAAATAGGAGAAAAAACAGAAAAATGAAGAAAACCAAAAAATAGAACAAATAAAAAGAGAAATAATATTTTTTTCAATTTAGTTAAGATAATATTTTAGCCTCCTTTTTCAAATAAATTTTTTTTAATTTTTAATTTGGAACCTTGTTTGTTATGAAATAACACAATATCGAAAAAAGTATAAATAGAATATAAAGTAATAAAAAGATACATAATAAAAGTGAAAAAGAATAAATCGATTAAATGAGAAATAATGTCACCACCTTTCCAGAATTTTCCTTATCATACAATATTTTTTTTCATTTGTCTATACTTTTTTTAAAATTTGTGGTAAAATGTTTTTACTATATTAGAAAAGGAGGGATTTTTATGACATTTAATAAAGATACTAAAATAGGAGAGCTTCTAGAAAAAGCACCAGAAAAAGCAGAAATTTTATTAGAAGCAGGAATGCATTGTTTGGGATGTCCCGCTTCACAAATGGAGACTTTAGAAGAAGCTTGCGATGTTCATGGAATCGATGTAGAAGAAATTTTACAAAAAATAAATGCCTAAATTACAATTAAAATTCATGAAAAAGACAAAAATTTTTACAAATGTATTGACAAGTAAGGAAAAATATAGTAAGATATAAAGGCGTTGTGAATATCACAGAGTATGTGGGCTATTAGCTCAGGTGGTAGAGCACTTGACTTTTAAT
>CANQEI010000019.1 GCA_947594845.1 uncultured Clostridia bacterium
TGTCTTTCCAGGCCAGTTTCCAGTATGTTGATGCATACCAGTTAATCCATTAAAAACACTACTTTTACCAACATTAGGATTTCCAGCCAACCCTATTTTAAAAGCTATCTTTTCTAGTTGTTGTACATTATCAGATAAAATACTATTTCCTGTTGAGTTTTTTGTAAGTCCCATACTTTCACATTCCTTCCAAAATCAAATACTTTTTATTTAATATATTCAAAAAAAAATATTTTGTTGACACAATTACATTTTTGTTGGATAATTTACATATAAAAGGAGTTTACTATGCAAAATTTTGATGAAATCTATAATAAGCTAAAAGAAAATTATAAAGACTTAGATATTAAAAGGAAAAAGACATTAGGCATAATATTATTAACATTGCTTGTTATCATAATCGTTGTATTTTTCGCTTCTTCATTATTATTTACATTTTTATTAATACCTGCATCTATCATTTTTCTGATTATATTTGCTACTATAAATTCTAGAAAATTTAATAAAGAATTTAAGCAAACAATAATACGCGATTTAGTAAAATATTATGACCCTAATCTTTACTTTTCACCTGACAGTTCTATTAGATCTAGTCTATATAATGATGCCGAATTTGAAAAATATGATAACTTTAATTCAAATGATTATATTTACGGTAGAATTGGAGGAAAAATCGAATTTCAGCTAAGTGATGTTCGCACTACAAATGTATCTATTGACGAAAACGGTAGAGAAACAGAAATAACTATATTTAGAGGTTTATTTTCGGCTAGTAACTTAGAAACTGACATAAATGGTAAAATAAAAATTCATTCAGACAAAGGTCTTATTGGAAAATTTGTTAGAAATAAAGATTTACTACATATGGACTCACAAGAATTTGAAAAATATTTTGATGTATATTCTGAACAAAAAATATTAGCCATGAGAATTCTTACATCTGACATAATGGATTATTTAATAAGCTTTAAAAAAGATAATAAGATAAAATTTGAAATAACAATAAAAAATAGTTCTTTTTACATAAGAATACACTGTAGAGATATGTTTGAAGGTCATCTATTTTTAAATGTTCTTGACTATAATACACTAAAAAAATATTATAATTATCTTAACTTTATGTGTCTGCTAAATCAGAAGATATACAATATATTGAACGAAAAAAATTTATAAAGGAGAAAATCTATGCCAGTATTCATTTTTATTTTAATTTTAATATTAATTGCATTTTTAATAATGTATAATAGTTTAATAAAAAAGAAAAATTCAGTAAAGCAATCTCGTTCATCAATCGACGTTTATTTAACACAAAGATTTGATTTAATTCCAAACTTAGTTGAATGTGTAAAAGGATATGCTGCACATGAAGCAAAGCTTTTCGAGTCAATTACAAAACTTAGAGCAGAATATAATGAAACAAAACAACTATCAAAGGCCTCTGAGCTAAATAACAAATTAAATAGTGTTATATTACTTTCTGAAAATTATCCAGATTTAAAATCTAGTGAAAACTTTTTAAACTTACAAAAAAATTTAACTAAAATGGAAGATCAACTTCAAGCTGCACGTAGATTGTATAATATGGATGTAACTACATATAATACATCACTACAAATATTTCCACTTAATTTAATTGCTTCACTTTTCAGATTTAAACCAGCTGAACTATTTGAAATAGAACCTGGAAAAAATACAGATATAAATATAGATTTATAATTTCTATAACATTCAAAAAAAAGCCATTATAAAATGGCTTTTTTATTTGTATTTAACTTAATTCTATCAATTCCATAAATTATATAACCAATAAATATAAATGAAATTGTTAAGCTTAAAATATTAACAATCACATTAATATTTCCTAAAAGTTCAACATCAAGAAAAGAATAAATATAATCACTCATATTAGCATCCACTCTTGCAGGAATACTAAATTTTGCCTGAATAAAAACAAAAATAACATATATATAAGGTCCTATTGTCCATATGATTGGGTCATACCATTTAAATCTTCTTTTACTATCAAATAATATCCAATCGAATATTGTAAAAGTAGGCATAAAATAATGCAATATTATATCTGTCATTTTTAAATGTTGATACGGATTTAGCTTAATTGCATATGGAATTAAAATAAAATGATATACTGTCATTGTAAGTAAAATTGAAATCATTACTTCTCCTTTAATATGCGGAGAAATCGTACTACTTCCATATATTCCACTTTTACCGAATATCCCTACAAGTTACAATAATTAAAGCCAAAAACAATACTACACAAAATAAATTACTAAGTATCGTAAAATATAACAAATTAGCAGTTTTAAATTCCCCATTCAATATTCCAAAATCATATATTAAAGAAAAAAAGCCTAAACAAAATGCAATAATTCTATAAATTAATGCGTATATCCTATTGTTAATATTCATACATATAATCTCAACTTTCTTTTAATTTATTTTAATCATTAGCTAAACCAAAACTTATTCCTATAGCACTATTTATTTTTCCCATAACTTTTTCATCGTCTATATGCCCTATTTTTTCCTTAAGCCTACTCTTATCTATTGTACGAATCTGCTCTGTCAAAACAACAGAGTCTGCTTTTAATCCAACATTTTTTGATTCAATCTCAATATGTGTTGGTAATTTATTTTTACCAATTTGCGAAGTAATTGCTGCTGCAATCACTGTTGGACTATATTTATTTCCCATATCATTTTGAACTATTAATACAGGTCTCACTCCTCCCTGTTCAGATCCAACCACTGGGCTTAAATCAGCATAAAACATATCTCCTCTTTTGATTACCATAAAAATCACTCCTAATAGTTCTGTATATCGAATTGGTAAGTTACAATGTTTTCTATAATATTTGAAACTTAGTATATTCTATGACAATCGTTTTATTATTGTTTACATCCCTAACTTCTATTTTTTCTATATTATTATTTTTCTTATTTATAAATAAAGTCTTATTTTCTACATACATATTCTTCGAATTTTTTATCTTTACAAATACAATATAATAATTATCATCCTCTGTTATTTCTTTATCATCAGAATCGCTATAATCTTTAGCAAAAGAATCAAATCCCACCGAATTTTTTGCAATTTCATCATAATTATCAAAAAATTTTTCGAGCGATAATTTTGTATTTTTTATAGTTAACTTATTACCTTCATTCTCAATAATAATTCCTTTTTCTTCATCATTACTAGCAATCTCTTGGACTTGATAATTATCTACTTTTTTTTGCTTTAGCCTATATGTATTTGTATTTTTATTACTATTAATTGTTACATTTGCTTCAACTTCATAATTTTTAATTTCTAAAATAAATCCTTCAATCTCACCAATATTTTCGATATTTTTATTATTTCCATTAGTAAGAAATTTATAACCATAAATAGCCAAAATTAAAAATAAAAAAATCATACATATAATAAAAATTTTTTTCATCTAAAAGTCATCCTTCCAAAAAAATTCTTATTAAAATGTATGATTAAAATGTAATTTTTATGTGATTATAGTAACAGCATTATACTTTTTATTATTTCACTCCATCTTTTAGCCAGTTTTACTAGAAATTTCTTTACGCATTTTCAACATAATTTTCTTTTCCAACCTAGATATATAGCTCTGTGAAATTCCTAACATATCTGCAACCTCTTTTTGCGTTTTTTCCTTATTTCCTTCCATTCCGAAACGTAAATTCATAATATATTTTTCTTTTTCCGTCAATTTAGAAATTGCAATTTTTAATAATTTATAATCAACTTCTTCTTCTAAATTTTTATAAATAACATCCTCATCAGTACCTAAAATGTCTGACAATAATAGCTCATTTCCGTCTCTGTCCTGATTTAATGGTTCATCAATAGACACCTCACCTTTTATCTTATTGCTTCTCCTCAAATACATTAAAATTTCATTTTCTATACATCTTGAAGCATATGTAGCTAACTTTATATTTTTATCTACATTAAAAGTATTAATTGCTTTCATTAAACCAATAGTGCCAATTGATATCAAATCCTCTAAATCCACACCAGTATTTTCAAATTTTTTTGCTATATACACAACTAGTCTTAAATTTCTTTCGACTAAAATTTGCCTTGAATCACTATTTTCCTCATCAATTTTTGAAAGGACTTCTAATTCTTCTTCTGAAGACAATGGCGGTGGCAATGTTTGACTTCCATTAATATAAAAAATAGGTAATTTTTCTAAATCCTTTTTAGTAAACTTTTTAAACAAATCTTTTAAAATTTCAAGTATATTCATATTCCTTTTATCCCTCCAAGGTATAAATTTAGTTTGGAAAATGATAATTATTACTATATTTGATTTTTCAAACTATACCTTCTATTTCTAATCCAAATATTCCGGAATACAATCTATTATCACTAAGTTTTTCCTCACACATACCAATTACAACGTTTTCCAATTTTTTATTATTTTCTTTCAACATCACACAATCTGGTCTAAAACCAATCAAAACGCCATTTTGATTTCCTATACTTTTATATGGTATAAAAAACATTCCATCTGGTAATTCCATTTTTCCATTAATAATATTTTTTAAATTTGAAATTATTTTTCCACTTATAATTTGTTTTAAACAATCTTTTTCCACAATTATCACAGGCTTATTTGTGTATGGTTCACGCAATAAATTTCCAGTATCCAACAAAACTTTCACATAAGATTTCTTTCTATTAATTTCTATAACAAGTTCTTTAAATATATGCTTATTTCTTTTTCTAAAAGCACATATTGCTAATACTCCTGATATTAATGCAGATAAACTAATCTTGAGTACATTAAATTTTCCATATAATATACCATTTATAATTGTAACCTTCTCAAAAAAATTAATAATAGCAAAAGTTACTCCTCCAAATAAAAAACTTATACAATAAAATAAAATAGTATGTTTTATCCAAAGTTTTATTGTATTTGAAGTAAATGATATTTTAGTAATTACAAAGCTTACAAAAATTTGCAATAAAGAAATTTGTGGTACTATTAAATACATAATATAAAAAAATGCTCCTACTGCACTTGCAATAATCTTTTTCACATATTGTTTTGTTTCTTTTATTATTATTGATTCTGTCAAAATAATAATAAAATTCATAATTAAATTTTCAATAAATACAATATCAACATAAATTGTCATACCAAAAATTTCTTAAAAGCTTTCACCTTTTAAATTGATTCCTCCAATTTAGATTATAAACATTATATTCACTTTTCCTAAAAAAACTTGTCATATCTTATTGTAGAAAAAAAGAAATAATCTACAAAAAATAGATTATTTCTTTTTAATTCTTACTCTATATATTTTCTTTGACAATAATGGATACTATTTCACATTTTTGTTTTTTCTTAAGAATGTTGGTATATCTAAGTCATTGCCATTTCCTGAATCATTTGATACAGGTGTGCTCATTTTTCTTTCCCATGCTTTATTAACTATATCTGTAGCCTTTTGAACTTTTTCATCCTCATTTTCAAATCCAGTAGCAATAACTGTAATTTGAATTTCATCTCCCATTGAATCATCTGTAACAGAACCAAAGATAATATTTGCTTCTGGATCAGCACTGCGTTGAACAAGTTCAGCTGCAGTATTAGCTTCATGTAGTCCAACATCGCTACCACCAGTAATATTAATAATAACACCTCTAGCACCTTCAATTGATGTTTCAAGTAATGGACTTTGAATAGCTTGTTTAGCAGCATCTTCTGCTCTATTCTCACCAGAAGCTCTACCAATACCCATATGAGCCATTCCTCTATCTAACATTATTGTTTTAACATCAGCAAAGTCTAAGTTAATTAATCCTGGTACAGCTATCAAATCTGAAATACCTTGTACACCTTGTCTTAATATATCATCAGCCATTCTAAATGCTTCTATGATTGATGTTTTTCTATCTATTACTTGTAATAATTTATCATTTGGAATTACAACTAAAGTATCAACTTTACCTTTTAAACTTTCGATTCCTCTTTCTGCTTGAGCTAATCTCTTCTTTCCTTCAAAAGTAAATGGTTTTGTAACAACACCTATTGTTAATATTCCCATCTCTTTAGCAGTTCCTGCTACGATTGGTGCAGCACCTGTTCCAGTTCCACCACCCATACCAGCAGTTACAAAAACCATATCAGCTCCGCGTAAAGCTTCTGCTATTTCAGTGCGACTTTCTTCTGCAGCTTGAGTTCCTATATCAGGATTTGCACCAGCTCCAAGTCCTCTAGTTAATTTTTCTCCTATTTGAATTTTTGTTGATGCTTTTGATAATTGAAGTGCTTGTCTATCTGTATTAACTGCAACGAAATCTACATTCTTAATTCCCGCTTCAATCATTCTATTTACTGCATTATTTCCAGCTCCACCAACACCAATTACCTTAATAGTAGCTGTTCCGTCCATCATGTAATTGTTGTTATCATCATTTTCCATTATCATAAGGTGATTCCTCCTTCAAATTAAAATATATATAAAGTATATCTAGGTAGAAAGTACTTTCTATCTATATAAAATTAAAAACTTTTGTTAGTTCTTTATGAATAAAAGAAATCTCTAACTTTTCCCAAAATAGTTTTTACAACTGATTTATCAGTTTTAGTATCTATTGTACTTGAGACTCTTTTCACAAAAGGTCTTGATGCAATATATCTTACAAGAGAATAACTTGTTCTATATGTAGGCTTTATTGTTGATAAAAGTCTAGCAGAAGCAACTTTTACAGGAGTATTTAAAATAATTTTTCCAGCCATATCGCTCTTATTAATATTAATAATTCCCTCACCTGTTAAAATAACATTATTAATATGATTTTTTAAGCCTTGAGCTGTAATCTCTTTATTAATCAAAGAAAATATTTCCTCAACTCTAGCTTCAATAATTTCTATTAATTCAGAGCTTTTAATTGTTTTATTTCTAGTATCAGCCCCATTATAAGTATTAAGAATAATATTTGTATCATTATCAATAAATGACTTAAGTGCCAATCCATATTGTCGTTTTAACTTGTCAGCCTCTTCTTTTGAAATATTTAATACATATGCTATATCACTCGTTATGTTGTCTCCACCAAGGGATAAAGTATTTGTATATAAAAATGTAGATCCATTAAATATTCCCACCTCAGTATTTCCTGCACCTATATCAAGTATCATTACATTGTCTGTTAATTCATTATTATCTAAAATTAAATTTCTCTCTGCAAGTGTTACTGGAACAATTCCATCTATATCTAAACCTGCTTTTTTACAAATATTAGTTATTTTTTTTATGTAATTTTTGTCTGCTAAAATTAGTTGTGCCATTAATGTAAAACTTGAACTGTAATTTCCTACTGGATCATCAACTACTTTTCCATCTTCTAGAATAAATTTATCTGGAATAATATCTATTAACTCTTGTTCTTCTGGAATTTCTATTTCTCTAACAGAATTTAATGCAAATATAACATCCTTAGAAGAAATTCCTTCAAATCTTTCTCTTGTCTCTCTTTCAACACTATTTTGAACTATAGTAACATACTTACCTGGTATTGTGATATAAGCTGAACCTATTTTGAAATTAGCAATTTCTTCTGCCTCTTTTATTGTTCTTGAAATTGCAATTGAAATAGCATCATCATCAAGAATCTGCCCTTTGCTAATTCCGTTGCATTTACAACTGGTATTGCAAATCACTTCAATTTGCTTGAAATTATTAACTTCGCCAACTACTGTACTAACCTTGGAAGTGCCTATATCAATTCCAACAATTATATCACCTATAGCCAAGATAACTCCTCCATTTTAAACATCTCTTTAATATGTTTTAGAATATTACATTTCCCTAAAAAAGTCAATAGAATTTGTCATGTTTCCGTAACTCTTTTGTAATGCTTTTGTAATATTCTTTTATAAATCGTATTTAATATATAACAATTTTCTACAAAAATCAACAAAAACTAACTTAAAAAATAATATTTTTTTCATTTTTCCGTAAATAACTTAATTTTTATAGTTTTTATGTAAATTTTCCTTTATTAAATCAATTTTCCGAAATAAATTTTAAGTTTTTCAATAACATCTTCCATATTATCAATAAGATTAATTTCGTTTCTCATAACGCTAGCATCTTTCATTCCCTTTAAATACCATGCAATATGTTTTCTCATCTCTCTAACAGCTGTATACTCGCCTTTCTCTTGATAAAGTAAATCATATTGTCTTAAAATAGTATCTAATATTTCGCTTTTTGAAGGACCTTCATATTTTTTCCCCTCTAAATAATATCTTATCTCCTCAAAAATCCACGGATTACCTAAAGCTGCTCTTCCTACCATTACTCCATCAACACCAGTTTGTTCTAGCATTCTTTTAGCAGTTTCTCCATCAACAATATCTCCATTTCCAATAACAGGTATACTAACGTTTTTCTTAACTTCTTTAATAATTTCCCAATCAGCTTTTCCCGTATAAAATTGATCCCTTGTTCTTCCATGTACTATTATTGCTGATGCCCCAGCATTTTCAATTATTTTGGCTGCATCGATGGCTACAACATTTTTGTCATCCCATCCTTTTCTTATTTTCACTGTAACAGGAACTTTACTAGCTTTAACAACCTCTTCAACTATTTGTCTTACTAAATTTAAGTCAAGTAATAATTTGCTACCATCTCCATTCTTTACAACCTTTGGAGCTGGGCAACCCATATTTATATCTATAATTTCCGCTTTTTCACTTAAATACTCCGCAGCTTTAGCCATTATTTCAGGTTCACTTCCAAAGATTTGCATTGAAACAGGTCTTTTCTCTCCAGTAGTATTAATCATTTTCAAAGTTTTATCATCATTGTAAAAAATAGCTTTACTACTAACCATTTCGCATTCAACAAGACCAGCACCATGATCTTTACAAATTTTTCTAAACGCTAAATCTGTAACGCCAGCCATAGGAGCAAGTATAATATTATTATCCAATTCAACATTTCCTATATTTAACTTATGTAGCAGCATATATTTCTCCTTATAATATTTTCATAATATTAATCAATTTATAATAAGACTTATCTTTCATCTGATTGTCCACGCGAAAAGGAAAAAACTTATTAGTCAATAAATGGGTTTGAAAAGTAAAAGTATTTAACCGCTTTTCAAACCCATCTTTGGTATCCGGACAAAACTAGGTTTTAATATTTCAATATCTATTCAATAAAAATAGCTTTCTGACGGCGTGCACTAATATTAAGCACTAAACCAATACAAATAAAATTTGTAAGTAATGAGCTTCCACCATAACTAACAAAAGGTAAAGGTACACCAGTAATTGGTAAGACACCAATTGTCATACCTATATTTTCAAGCATGTGAAAAGCCAATATACCAGCAATACCAATAGCAATATATGATCCAATATTGTCTTTGGCGGTTTTTGCAATATACACTATTCTTGTTATTAAAATAACATAAACTATAACAATAGTTGCAGCAACAACAAATCCCATTTCCTCTCCTATAGCAGAAAAAATAAAATCTGTAGTTTTTGGATGCAAGTATCCTAACTGAGTTTGATTTCCTTGAAAAAGTCCCATTCCTAAAACTTGTCCAGCACCAATTGCTAGTTTAGATTGCATTATATTATAACCAGCACCTCTTGGATCTTTTTCCGGATGTAAAAATACGTCAATTCTTGCAAGAGCATGTGCCGGTAAATTCGTATAAACAATTGGTACAAGTACTGCAATTAAAAGAATTGCTGCAAAAATATATTTTTTATTAATTCCAGACGTAAATATTATAAATACAGTTGCAAAAACATATGAAATTGCAGTTCCTAGATCTGGTTCTTTTATGATTAAGAAAATAGGCAAAACCGCAATCAATAAAATAGCTAGTAATTTATGAAACTTATTTATTTCCTTTTTTCCTCTAGCCTGTAACAAGTTTAGAGAATAAGCCATAAACAAAATTGTAGCAATTTTTCCCAATTCTGATGGCTGAAAAGAAAAGCTCTTTCCAATAGTAAACCAACTGCTAGCCCCAGAAATTGGCTCTGTGAATAAAACTAAAATCAATAAAAAAACACAAATTCCATAAAAAGCAGGTGCAAGTTTTAAAATTTTATCATAATCTATAAATACAGCTAACACGAAAAATGGTATGCTCACAGCAAACCATTTCAATTGTTTTATAAATTCTTCATGTGCTGAATTTTGGGTAGTTGAAAAAAGTGCTACTAAACCAATAACAAATAATAATAAAGTACAAATTAAAACTCCCCAATCCATATTTTTTAATAGTTTTTTTCTCATTTAAAACCTCATCATCTGTAAATAATTTATATTAATTATTTGTCAGATTCTTCTTCTGTTTCATCATCTGATTTTTCTTGAACTTCTTTTTCTTCTTCACTTTCCTTTTCTTCTTCATTATCTTTTGAATCTTGCTCAGTTACATCTTCATCTTCATTTTCATCTTTTTTTATATCTTCTTTTTCTTTTTCAGTTTCTGTTTCACTTTCTTTTTCTTTTGATTTCTCTTCTTCTTGTTTTTCTCTAATTTTTTCTCCTTTAACATCATTTTTTATGTTCAAAATAGGTATGTTAGCGTAAAGCGCTGGTGCTCCAGTTGTTCCATCATCATTTGGTTGATTTGTTAATCTAACATCTATTTCTTTTTCATCTACATCTATATATTTTTTTATAACTTCAATTATTTCTTGTTTCATCAAATCTAAGAAGTCAGCAGATACATTTGCTCTATCCTGCATTAAAACTAAATGTAATCTCTCCTTTGCTGTGTCCTTAGATGTTTCATCTGTTACATGTGCCGGTTTAAATACTTTTTTAAAAAAAGTTGATATACCTTCAAACATCTTTTACCTCCAGTTATTTTTTTATTTTTTGCTAAAAGCTCTTTTTAGTCTTTTAAAGAAACCTGTTTCTTTTCCAGGTACGCTTACTTCAATATTTTCTCCTAAAATTCTTCTAGAAATTTCTATATATGCTTTTCCTGAAGGTGCTTTTTTATTTGAAATTACAGGTTCACCCTTATTGGTTTGTGTAATAATATATTCATCATCAGGAACTACACCTATTAAATCTATTGATAGTAAATCAACAATATCATCAACATCCATCATTTCACCCTTTTTAACCATCATTGGGCGTAACCTATTAACTATTAACTCTGGATTCTTTATATTAGAAGATTCTAATAATCCAATAATTCTATCAGCATCTCTAATAGCAGAAATTTCTGCAGTTGTAACAACAATTGCTCTATCTGCCGCTACTATAGCATTTTTGAATCCCTGTTCAATACCAGCAGGACAATCTATCAAAATATAATCAAACTCTTCTTTTAACTTATTTATCAAATCGGTCATTTGGTCTTCATTAATTGCTGTTTTATCCCTAGTTTGAGCTGCTGGAAGTAAAAACAATTCTTTAAAACGTTTATCTTTTATCAAAGCTTGTCTAACTTTACATTTTTCTTCAATGACATCTACAATATCATATACAATCCTATTTTCTAGTCCCATAACAACGTCTAGATTTCTTAAGCCTATATCTGTATCTACTAAAGCTACTTTTTTGCCTGCTAAAGCAAGTGCAGAACCTAAGTTTGCAGTTGTTGTAGTTTTTCCAACTCCACCTTTACCAGATGTTATTACTATAACTTCTCCCATAAAATCCTCCTTGAATAAAATTGATAACTCGTATTTGCTCTTACTTTTTTCGTTATATATCTTATATTTTTTTGAATAAAAAGTCAATGCAAATTGTAATATTTTTGTAATATTATTAGTTAATAAAACCTCGTAACATAGATATCCCCAAGAAATACTCCGTCTATAATGCAAATACATTTTAATTTTTCTTTTTACCAATTTTTTTGATATTCTATTTTTACAAAATATCTTGTTATATTTTTTCTTTTCTTATATAATAGCAATGGTAAAATTTTAGATTAAGGAGGTGCTTTGTGAGAAGAAAGAAAAAAATTATTATCACATTATTAGAAATATTAGCTATAGTCATTGTAGCCGTAATAATTTTTAGTATTTTTGTACCTAAGCGAAAAATTAACGAATTTGATAATGGAAAAAATAGTGGTAACCAAAATACAATTAATCCTGATGAACCTAGTCCAAATATAGAAGTTATTTTACCAGAGCACATAACTGATATTAATAATGGAGTTTCTACAGGAAATACAACAAACACAAATAATCCAAGTAATACATCAAATAATCCTTCAGAAAATCCTTCTTCTAACAACTCTCAAAAAACATATGAACCATTAATAGAAGAATTTCCTGCAAGATATTTAATTACTTTAAATCCACAAGGCGACAAAA
This sequence comes from uncultured Clostridia bacterium, assembly GCA_947594845.1. Classification (GTDB taxonomy): domain Bacteria; phylum Bacillota; class Clostridia; order TANB77; family CAG-508; genus UMGS1994. The sequence goes on from CANQEI010000019.1 coordinate 12,381, forward strand.
ATGTTAGAATTCTAATTGGACCTGATTCAGAACAATTATTACAAAATAATTCTAAAGTTCAATTATCAACAGAATATCCTGTTAATAATGTACCAGAAAACATAAAATCAGAATTTACAATAAAAATTGACAACTATGACTATCCAATAGTTCTATTATTAGGTGAATCTAATAAACTTTACTACGTTGATATTGAAAACGCATTCAATACAGGAAACTTCACAGTAACTGGATATGTACAAAACATTCCAGAAGTTGAACAAGTATATGAAACAACTGTAAATGACAATGGTCATAAATATCGTTCAGCAGTAATATCATGTACAGATGGAAACGGATATGAATTTGACCTTAGTATGATTGGAAGATAATAATTAAAATTTATTTTATAAAGGAGGAATACTATATATGCAGAACTTAATTGAAATAAGATGGCATGGTAGAGGCGGTCAAGGTGCAAAAACAGCTTCTCTTCTACTTGCTGATGCAGCATTTAACACAGGAAAATATATTCAAGGTTTCCCTGAATATGGTCCAGAAAGAATGGGTGCCCCAATAACAGCATACAATAGAATAAGTACAAAGCCTATAACTATTCATAGTAATATCTATGAACCAGACTATGTAGTTGTTGTTGATGATACTCTCCTTGAATCTGTTGATGTTGCAAGTGGATTAAAAACATCTGGGGCAATAGTAATCAATACAACAAAAGATAATGAATATTTAAAAGAAGTATTAAAAAATTATGATGGATCAATTTATAAAATTGATGCAAGAAAAATTTCAATTGAAGCACTAGGAAAATATTTTCCTAACACTCCTATGCTTGCAGCTATTGTAAAAGTTTCTGGAATAATGACAGATGAAGAATTTCTAAATGATATGGTTGGTTCATTCAAGCACAAATTTGCTAAAAAACCTGAAGTTATCGAAGGTAACATGAAAGCTTTAGAAATGGCTTTAAAAGAAGTTGAAAAAGTTAAATAGAAAGGAAGATTGATTATGACAGAGAATAAATTAAATCCAAAAACTCCTTATCAAGACCTTACAATAGGCGGAAACATCTATGATGCTGGAAATGCTAAGGAATTTAAAACAGGTGATTGGCGTAGTCAAAGACCAGTTTGGATAGAAGAAAAATGTAAACAATGTGGTTTATGTTGGCCTGTTTGTCCAGATGATGCAATACCAGTTACTAAAGAAAAGAAAAGAACTGATTTTAATTATGATGCTTGCAAAGGATGCATGGTTTGTGCAAAAGTTTGTCCTTTTAAAGCAATCGAGAAGGAGGTTTAAATATGGGAATTCGTGAAAGATTAAGTGGAAATGAAGCTGTAGCAATAGCCATGAAACAAATTAATCCTGACGTTGTAGCTGCTTTCCCTATTACACCATCAACAGAAATACCACAATATTTTTCTACATTTGTAAATAACGGACAAGTTGATACAAATTTCGTTGCAGTTGAAAGTGAACATAGTGCAATGAGCGCTTGTATTGGTTCAGAAGCTGCTGGAGCTAGAACAATGACAGCAACATCTGCAAATGGATTATCTCTAATGTGGGAAATGATTTACATTGCTTCAAGTTTAAGACTTCCAATAGTTCTATCTCTTGTAAATAGAGCTGTATCAGGTCCTTTAAATATTCATAATGACCATTCAGATGCTATGGGTGCTAGAGATAGTGGTTGGATCCAATTATTTTCAGAAAACAATCAAGAAGCTTATGATAACACAATAATGGCAAATAGAATTGCAGAACATGAAGATGTTTTACTTCCTTTAATGGTTTGCCAAGATGGATTCATTACTTCACATTCAATAGAAAATATTGAATTAATTGAAGATGAAAAAGTTAAAGAATTCGTTGGAAAATATACTCCAAAACATTATTTACTAGATGATAAAAATCCAATGGCAATTGGACCTTTAGATTTACAAAGTTATCTATTTGAACACAAAGCTCAACAAGCTATTGCAATGAAAAATGCTAAAAAGGTAATTCTTGAAGTATCAAAAGAATTTGAAAAAATGACAGGAAGAAAATATGGTTTATTTGAAGAATATAAATTAGATGATGCTGAATATGTAGTTGTTTGTATGAACTCTACAGCAGGAACAGTAAAACAAACAATAGATGAACTTAGAGAAAAAGGAATAAAAGCTGGTTTACTAAAAGTTAGAGTTTTCCGTCCTTTCCCTGGTGAAGAAATTGCAAAAGCTTTATCAAACGCAAAAGTAGTAGCAATTTTAGATAAAGCAGATTCTTTAAATGGACAAGGTGGCGCTCTATATGAAGATGTAGTATCTGGAATGTATAATGAAAAATTAACAATACCTACTGTTAACTATATTTATGGTATTGGTGGTAGAGATACAACTTCAAAAGACATAGAAAAAGTATATGAAGATTTAATAGAAATTAATAAATCAAACAAGCTAGAAAATCCTTACAGATATTTAGGTTTAAGGGGGGATAAATAATGGCATATAATTTACAAGAAGTTATGGTAAATAAACCTTCAAGATTAACATCTGGTCACAGAATGTGTGCTGGATGTGGTGCTCCAGCTGTAGCAAGAATGGTATTAAGAGCTTTAAAACCAGAGGATCATGCAGTAATTGCAAACGCAACTGGCTGTATGGAAGTTTCAACTTTCATATATCCATATACAGCATGGACAGACTCTTTTATTCACACAGCTTTTGAATGTGCTGGTGCAACACTTTCAGGTACAGAAGCAGCATATCAATCAATGAAGGCTCAAGGAAAATTACCAAAAGATAAAGAAACAAAATTCATCGCATTTGGTGGAGATGGTGGAACTTATGACATAGGTCTACAATCACTTTCAGGTGCAATGGAAAGAGGACATGACATGGTTTATGTTTGCTACGATAATGGAGCATACATGAATACTGGTATTCAACGTTCTTCAGCAACTCCAAAATTTGCAGACACAACTACTTCACCTGCTGGTAGCGTAATTCCAGGAAAAATGCAAAATAGAAAAGATTTAACAAAAATAATGGTTGGACATCATATCCCATATGCAGCTCAAACACTTGCAATGACAAACTTTAAAGATTTATATGAAAAAGCTGAAAAAGCAATTTATACAGAAGGTCCTGCATTTTTAAATATAATGGCACCATGTCCAAGAGGATGGGGATATAATACAGAAGACTTAATGGTAATAAACAAACTTGCAGCTGATACATGCTATTGGCCTTTATACGAAGTTGTTGATGGAAAATATCATATCACATATAAACCAGCTAAGAAGCTTCCAATAGAAGAATTTTTAAAACCACAAAAAAGATTTAAACATATGTTTAAACCAGGTAACGAATGGATGATTAAAGAATTCCAAGAAGAAGTTGATAGACGTTGGGAAGAACTTTTAGAATTAGAACAATTAACAAATAAAGAAAATTAAAATAATCAATCCCCTTTATTAAATTAATAAAGGGGATTAATTTATTAATTATCATTATTATAAAAATACGTTAATATTTTCTTTCTACAATATTTCATCTTTTCGAAATTTCTTCTAATACCCTCTCTTTATCCATATTAGGAATATATCTATAATCATTATTTTTAAATTTTGGATTAAAATTACAAATAGATTTATATTCACAATATTCACAAGGGGTCTTCTTATTCATGTAAAAAGGCTTTATATCTATATTTCCATCAAATATTTCAGTTGAAATTTGAGAAATAATACTTTTTGTATACTTTTGCAGCCTTTCAAATTTATCTTTATCTAAAACACTTGATCTAGTTTGGCTAATATTCCCTCCCTTATCCATATATACAGGAATAGTATCAGAAAAACTAGAAGGAGTAATATTAGTATCCATCATTTTTACAACTTCTACATCAGCAACAAGTAAGCCTTTCATTTTAAACTGTTTATTCAACTTCTGTCTAATTTCTTCATCTGTTAAATTTTTATTAGATTTTATAATTGTATCTATTAAATTAAAATATAAAACACCTGCTGAGTCAAAATTTCTTTGCTCTGAAATTTCGTCCAAATATGTTAATAATTGAATTTGAATTCCTGATATTACTTGATTTAAATCAACATCTTTAACAGAAGATTTATAATCTATAATACGTACATACGTATTATCAGCCGTTTTAGCAATATCTACTCTATCAATTTTACCTGTAACAATAACATTATTTCCGTTTTCCAAATTAATTTTCATTGGCTTTAATTCTGACTTTTCTGCAAATTCTAACTCATGTCCATACAATTCAAATTTACTATTTTTAAGTTGTTCAATTATATATTCAATAGATTCAAAAACAACTTTTCTAAGTCGTCTTGTAAGAACAATAAATTTTGGAGAACTAGAAAAAATATAATTTTTGCTAACATTTAATTTTTGTAAAATAATTTCTTCAACAATACTCCTTAACTGTGCTTGAGTAATTTCTTTTACATTTATTTGTCTTTCCTCTATCTTTGAAAACACCTCATCAATAACTTCATGCATGAAATTACCAGTATCCAACGAACGTATCTTAAATTCTTCTTGCTCCTTTAATTTTAATCCATATTTCAAATAAAAAGAAAACGGACATCTTCTATACTGCTCTAATCTGGAAACACTAGTATGTAAACTTCTTCCATACATTTTTTCGATATTTTCCGCTGAAATTTTTTCTGGTAAATTGTTAAAATTAGCTCCTTCAAAAATTTTTTTAATTCTTTCAGCGTAATTTTTCTCATACCACAAAATTATATCTTTCCATTCTTCTTCTATTTCCTGTTCATCAATAAATTCTTTATATTTTTCTACTGCTACATCCAATGTTGCCTGCTTTGTAGTTATAACATTCTTTTTCTCTATTACATCACTATCTTCAGGCAAATAAGGAAAAATTTTTTTAATTTGAGTAATTAAAATTGATGGTCTAAGCGCATTAGATTCTTTGTCTGTTACAGTATATGACAAAAACAGCTTCTCTTCTGGCATTGACAAAGTTCTATAAATATTAAATTGGTTTTCATATAATAATTCTATAGAATTTTTAGCAATCTCAACATTTTCCTCTTTTAATTTATCTCTATCTTTATCATTTAGAAATCCTTCATCTTTCAAAATGCTTGGTATAACTCCATCATTGGCTCCAATTAAAAATAAAACCTTTACTTCTTTAGCCTTAGAACGATCAATATCTCCAAATAATACTTGATCAAATGAAGATGGTATTTGCCCTAATTCAGATTTAGAAATGCCTATTTGCAAAATTTTATTGTATCTATCAAAAGACATTTTCTCTTTTCCAAAAATCATGTAAATTTCATCTAAAACATTAAAAAATATTTCTATACCTGCCCTATATTCTTCTGCAATGTCAGCTTTTCCTTCTTTTTCTAATTTATCTGCCTTTTCTAAAATTGATTCCTGAATTAAATTTTTCTTTAAAAAATTATATAAATTAGTAGTTATTTCCTCTACCGTTTTCTCTCCATCAAAACTATTTTTAAATTCCAATATAGGTGAAATTATCTTCTCTCTAAGTTCATTTATCCTATCCTGCACTTCATTTTTTTCTTCAAACGCAAAAGGCTCTTTATACCATTTTGCACCTCTAATTCCCCATTTATTAACATAGTTTTCTAGTAAAAAAACATCTTCGCCATATTCAAAAACACCAGCTTTTATATACGAAAACATTGACTCATATGAAAAATTATTTGTGAAAATATTTAAAAGAGAAATAATAAACTTCATTAATATATTATTATTTATATCTTTTCTTTCATCTATAAAAACAGGAATTTCATATTTTTCAAAAATAGCTTTAATATCAGAAGCATACGTATCCATATTAGCAGAAACAACCGCTATATCTCTATATCTATATCCATTACTTCTTACAAGCTCTAAAATCTTCTCAGCAACAAATTCGCATTCAGAATATGGATTTTTAGCAATAAACAAAAGCATATTTTTATTTTCTTTTTCATACTTATAATTATTAGTAGTATATATGTTTTCTTCTAAAGCCAGTAACTCGTCATTTTTAAATTTTTTTACATCCTCTAAAAATATTTTTTCAATAAAACAACCTGTTCTTTTCGCTATTTCTAAAAACTTTTCAGAAGTAATTTGATTAAAATAAAAAATACTTTCATCTAAATTATCCACTTTTTCTAAAGAATCTGTGCATATCGTAATAGTAATTTCTTTAACAATTGTGCATAATTTTTCTATAATTTTATATTCATTAGGAGTAAATCCAGCAAACTCATCAATATATATAATTGAATTATCAAAAAAATTTACATTTTCAATATTTTGTACCAATAACTCTAAAGAATCAGCTTCATCTATATAATTTCCTTCAATTTTTTCCTGATATTTTTCAAATATCTTTTTAGCATCTTCTAATTTAAGTTTTAAATATCTATCATCAATTTTTTCAATAACTTCCCCAATCATTTCAGAGTTTACATTATGCTTTTTAAACTCAGTTATCATATTAAAAACAAGTTCAAGATTTTTTTCAGAATTGCACAAAAAATTAGTATCATTTTTCAATTTTTCCAAAGCATCATAAATTATCATACTCTTACCTACTTTAGATAAATGAGTTTGATAATTTCCAATTGTTTCAGAAATTACTCTATCAGCCATTCTGCTTAAAGTTAAAACTTCCGCATTTATGCTACTATTTCCATCTATAGTATTTAATAAATTATTTTCAGCAGAATAAGAAAACTGCTCTGGAACAATAATATAAATCTTACTATCCTGCTTAATTTTCTCTTTTATCTCGTTAAAAATATAAGTAGTTTTCCCTGAACCACTTTTTCCATAAATTACTTTAAATTCCATTAACCATACCCTAATTATTTATATTTATCAAATATTACATTGGAATAACTAACCTTCCAATTTTATTTCTAATATATTTTTCTAATTTATTCATAAAAATTTCTGGTTCTATTTCTTTTTTTGCAACCATATCTAATCCCTTTTCCCAACTGGCTGTCAACTCAGGATTAAGCATATCAGGCATTGAAGCAAAAACTACGTCATATATAGCTTCTCCCTTTGCTGTTGGTGTAATTATTTGTGTTTTAGAATTTATAGAAATATATCCTATCTTTTCAAGCTTCTTCATTATTTCCGCACGAGTTGCACTTGTTCCAATACCAGCCCCTTTTATTTGCTCTCTTAAAGCTTCATCTTCTATTAATTTCCCTGCATTCTCCATAGCTAGAATCATTGATCCAGAATTATACCTAGTAGGAGGCGAAGTTTCAGCCTCTTTTGTTTCCAATAATTTTACAGTAATTTTTTCTCCTTTTTTTAATCCACTAATTAATTTAATATCATTCTCTTTCTCTTCATTTTCCCCTTTTAAGACTTCTAAATAACCTCTATTAGTACAAACCTTTTCATTTGCAAAAAAGCTTTCATTCCCTATTTTTATTATCACAGCCATTTTATTGTACTCTGCTGCAGGATAAAAAATGCTTAAAAATCTTTTTACAATTAAAAGATAAACATTTTTTTTCAAATCTGAAAGATTATCATAATTTTCAAACCCTTGTCCCGTTGGAATAATAGCATAATGATCTGTTATTTTAGAATCATTAACATACTTCGTTTTTATTAAATTAGTAGAATATTTTTCATCAGACATTTTTTTTAGAATTGATTGAACTTCTTCATCTTTAAGTCCTTTTACTAATCCATTTAAATTTTTTGAAATAACTTTTGCAATTGCAGTAGATAAAACTCTAGCATCAGTTCTTGGATAAGTTACTAACTTTTTTTCATACAATTCTTGTATAATTTCTAATGTCTCATCAGGTTTAATTTTAAATCTCTTTGTACATTCATTTTGAACTTCGGCCAAATTAAAGAGTAAGGGAGCATTTTCTTTCTGCTTAGTTTTCTTTACACTTTCTATAATAGCCTCTTTATCTTTTAACTCTTCTATGAACTGCTTAGCATTTTCTTCTTTCTTAAAACCTGTTTCATTATATAAAATTGGAGATTCATAAAATTTAGAACCCTCTTGAGATTTCCATTCAGCTTTAAAAGAATTTTCTTCTCCAAATTCACCAGATATCTTATAATATTTTGTTTTTTTGAAATTACGTATTTCCCTTTCTCTTGAAACAACCATTCCTAAAACACATGTCATAACTCTACCAATAGAAATAGATACTCTCTCCTCATTAATTTGTTTTGCAACTCTTCTTCCAAAAATTATTGATAATAACCTTGAAAAATTTATTCCTATTAAATAATCTTCTTTTGCCCTTAAATATGCAGAGTCTGATAAACTATCATATTCTGATAATGGTTTTGCCTGTTTTATTCCTTTTAAAATCTCCTCTTCTGTTTGTGAATCAATCCAAACTCTTTTCATCTCAGCTTTAGGATTTGGCTCTGCCATCATAAACACAAGCCTTTGAATATATTCTCCTTCTCGTCCAGAGTCTCCAGCATTGTATATTTCTAAAACATCTTCCCTTTGCATTAAGCTTTTTACAACATTAAATTGATTCTCTACTTGTGGTATAACTTCATATTTCCATTCTTTAGGTATAAAAGGTAATGTATCTAATCTCCATTTTTTTAAATTCTCATCATATTTCTCTGGATAAGACATCGTAACTAAATGTCCAACACACCATGTTATTATCCAATCGTCTGATTCCAAATATCCATTTTTTCTAGTTGTATTAATTTTAAGTGCTTTTGCAAATTCCATTGCTACACTTGGTTTTTCTGTTATTAGCAATTTTTTAGCCATTAAATAACATCCTCACTTTTAAGCTCTAATCTCTTTGGAAATTATATATTAAACGCAAAAAAAAGACAACCTATTGTAAAATAGATTGTCCTGCATTTTAATTATTTCTCAATCTTTTTATATCCTACAAAAGAAGCTATTCCTAATATAGCAATAATTGCAATAAGAGGTAATATATAATCTTCTGTTCCTGTATAAGGCATATCTGTTTCTTTTTTAGTAGTTGGTTGTGTAGGAGTCGCTGTTGGTGCTACAGAAACTGTAGGTGCTGTACTTGGTGATGTTGTAGGTACTGTACTTGGACTTACTGAAGGGCTTGTTGAAGGTTGTAAACTGCTACCTCCTGTTATTGTAATATTAGTACTTATAGCAGAAATTGAAATTTTTTCAGTTATAGTTGAATTTCCAGCAGCCATTTTATCTATTTGTATCATAGCTGTAGAAGCACTTGTACCATCATTTACCTTAAATTTAAAAGTTGCTATATCAGAATCTTCTGTTATAGAATCTGATCTATCTATTTCAAATTTATTGTTATCTTCATTGTATTCTATTGCCCAACCATCACTAGCTTTTATATCACTTTTACTAATTGATAATATGTCTGAATCAAATTTAAGTGTTCCTTCTACTACGCTTATTCCATCTTGAACATTTATTTTTTCTAGTTTTAATGTTACTGTTACTTCTTCGCCTTTTGAAACTCTTGTTGTATTTGGCGTTAGTTTAGCAGAAAAGGAATCAGCTGCATTTACTGTAATAGTTAATAGGCTCATTAGTGTAAAAATAATTAATAAAACAAATACAATTTTCTTATTCTTCATTTAAACTTCTCCTTTTTTACTCTTAATATTATAACCTGTTTTTGTTTTTACGTCAACCCTTTATACGCTTATTCTACACAAACTTTTCTCATTCTAGCAATATCGAGAATATCTACATTTCCATCCAAGCTCAAATCTGCTGCATAAAATTGTGCTCCACCTAAGACATGACCTGATTTTCCTACAACATGCGAGCGCAGTCTGGCTAAATCCAATATATCCCCTTCTCCATCTCCAGATATATCTGATATAACTGAAACTTCATATTCATTTCCATTTACTACTACTTTATATCCTGTCTTCATATTTCCACTAGTTATTTCTTTTCCTGTGGAATCTACAATTTTATATGTTTTTTCACAAATAATTTTTGTTTTAAAATCAGCAATTGTAGTCTTTAATGGAACTCTAGTTACTATTTTTCCTACCATTTTATAATCAGTTACCTTTATATCAGAATTTGGATCTTCAGCATCTCCAACTCTTGTGTATGCCTTAACACAAACATTAAGAATAGATGAATTACTGTTAACCGTATAATATGTTGTACTACCTTTAGGATCAAATTTATCTATAACTACATAGCTCTCACCTTGCTTACCAGTTATATTCTGTCTCCATTCATCACCTGGAATTTTATATTCAAATGCAGCAGTAGCCAAATTTTCTTCATTATTTTCTGTAAATTTAACCGCTACTGCAAATTTTTCCCCTGACAATTTTATTGGATTAGTAAGTTTAAATGTCGTATAACCAGGTTCTACATTTCCAGCACTACCTAAACTAATCCATTCTTTAGGTAATCCATTATCTGTAAAACTTTCTGTATAATAAACTTCTGCTTTTTGATAACTCCAACTTGAAAAACCAATTTCAGTTAAATTTTCATCTTCAACACTACTTCTATCAAAAACATTTATTGAAGTAATTTCATCTGTTTGTGTACAATTTTTAGAAATACTTTTTCCACCTATTCCAGCTGTAGAACCAAATTCATCATGTTCATATATTTTAGTATAATCAACATCTGAAACACCAGTTATTCCATACAAACCGTTCTCAACATATACGTCATCATAAGATATATATGTATAACCTTTATCAAAATTATTTACTCCATATGAATTTAAAGCAATATATGCACCAGGATTTTTCCAACCTTCACCTTTATAATTATCATCCCAACCTATAATTAGTACTCCATGTGATACTCCAAGGCTATTATCAGTTATGAAAAGATCTTTTGAAAAATCTGCTTCATATACACAAGTAAGTACTCCACCATTATCTTTTATTTGTTGTTTAACTTTTTTTCTAAACTCATTAATATTTTCTGTAAATGGTATTGTACAATCTTTATCTGAATAATATGAAATTCCATTTTCGTTATGTACTTTATATACACTATCAAATAATTTATATGATTCAAGCTGTTTCTGAACTTCTAAATCTAAACTTGAAGCAGGAATATCAGCAAGATTTTCAGAAAATGGCATATCCTCTTCTAAAACTGGTCCATATCCAGAAGTTGCATATGCTGTAGCTAAATCATAACTACCTCTTTTTTCTCCAACCTTCCTCGTATAAGAATTTTTTCGTGTACCTGAAGAAAAACTATTACTACAAGAATAATCAATATGTCTAGGTGAATATATATCTGTACTTCCAAAATATTTTAAATTATATGCTTCTATTGCTGATGTAAAAGCAAATGCCCAACATTCTCCTGTGCTTTTTTGATCTTTAATTGTTAAATTCTCTGTTTTATATGAAGAAGGTAACGTTTCGCCCAAAAACCAGTCAGTAATTTTATTAATTACAGTATTTGCTTGTCTAGATGTAGAATAAAATGGCATTAATTCATTGCCAGTATATTTTAATATACCTTCTTCCTTAATTTCTGCATTTTCTACTTCACTAGCAAAAACTTTTCCATTAACAAAAATAAATGCAATTATAATTAACGTAAAAGCCATTAGCTTTTTTCTGATTTTCATTCACTCTTCTCCTTGATTTATATATTTCTTATTTTAGTAATTAAAACTCAAAAATCAATATATATTTTTTTCAGTATTATAAATTATTTTAATAAAAACTATACGGATAGCCAGCATTCACAATATTTTATGCAAATTATTAATTTTATATTTCTTTTTATTTACAAAAAGCTATTTTTGTTGGAATTCTAAATATTTCCACACTTTATTTCTATTCAAGTAACATTTTCGTAATAGTTTCTTAATCTAACTGTTATACCCTTTAATCAGCAAAGCTAGTATAATATCTGTATACAAAAGAACTTAAGGAGAAACCATGGGAATAAATTTTTTGTTAAGAAAAGAAGGACTAGAAAACATTCAAAAATTAAGTACAATGCAAATTAACAAAATTGCATCAAATATTTCAGAAAAACTTTGTAAATCTTTTCCAGACCTACATTTAGAACAAAGTAAATTATTTATTCAAATATCAAGACTAAACATGTATACAGCCAAAATGCAAGATAACTTTACAAGTGCTAAATATGTCTATGGAAATAATTCAATATATTTTAATGAAAATTTAAATTTAGAAAATATAGATATACCTGCAATTCACGAATGTATTCATTATATTCAAGAATCAAAAGATCAAAAAGGAAAATTATTAAAGCTTGGACTATATGAATTAAGTACACAAACAGGTCTTGCCCTAAACGAAGCTGCCGTACAATTAATGGCTACTAGGACACAAAATGTTAAATATGATACTGTTACTTATTTTGGTATGACCTTTTCTACAGAAAGTCCAGAATACTATCCTTTAGAATGTGCATTATTAAATCAAATGACATATTTTACAGGTAGAGAAGCTTTATATTTTGCTACTTTATATGGGACAAAAATGTTTGAAAATGCTTTTTCTAATGCTTGTTCAAATCACTTATATAAAGAAATATCATCAGCATTTGATAAACTTTTAGACATAGAAACAGATCTTGCACTACTAACACAAAAGTTAGAAACAGAAGACACTCCAGAGATAAAGTCAAAATCAATCAATTCACAAATAAAGCAAAAAAAGAAATCAATAACAAATTTAGTTATAAAAATTCAAAACAAAATAATAGACTCTTATTTTAATAAAAGGCTTTTAAACTTATCTACTTTTGACGATATTAGAGAATATCAAGCAGAACTAGAATGCTTTAAACCATTATTAATTCAAACTGAAAACTATACTTTTTACAATGAATTTTGTGAAAAAGTAACTAAAGAAATAAATTCTAAGAAAGATCAAATAATAAAATTTGGAAAACTTTTGAACACTCCTCAAGAATATAACTCTTCACTACCTGTACTAGTTACTACAAACAAATTATCAAAATTAAGCCAACTTCTTAGAATGATAAAAGAATTTATTTTTGGCACACAATATTAAAAAACTCTACAAAAGTAATTCTCCTTTTGTAGAGTTTCTTTTTACATCTTTATAATTTTTTCCCAAGTAAGATTATTTTTTCCAAAATGTCCATAATTCGTAGTTTCTCTAAAAATTGGTTTCTGCAATTCTAAATAATTAATAATACCTCTAGGAGTTAAATCAAATTTATCAATTATTTTTTTCACAATTTCATCTTCAGAAATTGTATTAGTTCCAAAAGTATCTACATATACAGAAACAGGTCTTGCAACACCAATACTATACGCAAACTGTATTTCACATTTTTTTGCATATCCATTTGCAACAACATTTTTAGCAATATGCCTTGCCATATAAGCCACAGATCTGTCAACCTTAGTTGGATCTTTTCCAGAAAAAGCACCACCACCATGCCTACTATATCCTCCATAAGTATCAACAATTATTTTTCTTCCTGTAAGTCCACTATCTCCCAAAGGTCCACCTATAACAAACCTACCTGTTGGATTAATAAAATATTTTGTCTCTTTATCTAATAATTCACTTGGAACAATTGCATTTATAACTTTTTCTTTTATATCTTTCTTTATTCTGTCAATTTCAATTTCTGGCTTATGCTGAGTAGATACAACAATTGTATCTACTCTTATTGGCTTATTATCCTCATATTCTACTGTTACTTGTACTTTTCCATCGGCACCTAAATAATCAATAATATTTTTCTTCCTAACTTCAGCTAATCTTCTTGCCAACTTATGAGCCAAAGAAATTGGTAATGGCATCAATTCTTCTGTTTCATCACAAGCAAAGCCAAACATTATACCTTGATCTCCTGCACCTTCAGACTTTATCCCTTCTCCTTCCTTTTCTTCCAATGAACTATCCACACCTAATGCAATATCTGGGGATTGTTTTGACATGTTAATATTAATTTTGCAAGTTTTATAATCGATATCTGTATCAGCTCCAAAATAACCAATCTCTTTTATTGCATTTCTTGCAACTTCTTCTACATTTACACTTGCAGTTGATGTAATTTCTCCTGTTATAAATATTTCTCCCTTTCCAGCCACAGTTTCACACGCTACTCTAGCGTTTTTATCCTTTTCTAAATAGCTATCCAACACACTATCTGAAATATAATCACATAACTTATCTGGATGCCCTTCTGTTACACTCTCTGATGTAAAAAATTTTCTCATTTTTTTGCTACCTCTCTTTTCTATTTTAATATTTACATTTTGGCCTTTTAAACACTAAAAAACCTCTGTTTAATGTACAGAGGCTAATAATCTTTCTTAGTTATCATCCAAAGCACATTTTGTAACTTTGTCGGTATTAGCACCTAATTAAATAGGTTGCTGTGGAGTCATAAAGCCGATTCTCTCGTCCACTCTTGATAAATATTTAATTTATATTATTTTAATAGTTTTAAGTCCAATAGTCAAGTACTTTTCAATCAACTACTTATTTTATAGCTTCATAATACAACATCCCCATAAAAATTCTTTCTATTTAAGGTACATAAATTATAGTCATTTATCTTTTGGCAGTTAATGAAAAATCTTATTTAATAATTCCGCAATGTTTATAAAGTTTCCACAATGCAGTATCTTTTAGAGAATAAAATATCTGAAATATTCTTAAGCCACTAGAATTATTAACCTCTAAAACTGTATACCCGTTTTCAGTTATAACAATATCCCATGCTATAAGTGGAATGTAATAAAATTTTTTAGCAACATCTAATATTTCTTTTTTTATTTTATCCCAATTAGGTATGGTAACATTTCTTATTTGAGCCTTTGAGTCTGGATGTACTTCAATAGGTGTTATGTCATCCTTTGTCTTCGAATATCCAAGTTTACCTGTTTCTAAATCAATCTCTGTTGAATATCCACCTTGACAAAAGTTGTCAACACATCCACTATATTTATTTCCAAATCTATGTACTGCACACGGAATAACAAATTTTCCTGTTTCAGGATCTTTACATGTAACTATTCTTATTGTATTAGCAGATTTATTCCATATTTTGCTAGCATACTCATGTTGTTTTATATATTCTGTTACCATACAGTTTTCTGAATTTTCAATATTTTCTATTAATTTTCTTTTTGATATTTCGCAGTAATCCCACAAAAGTTTTCCTTTACAATTTTCAAATAAATGTACATCTTCTCCAGCAATACCATCAATAGGTTTTATGATAACTTTTTTATTTTTCAATTCCTCTATAAACTCGTCTATGTCTACTTTTTTTCCCTTAGTTTCACGAATTGAACGATTTTGTATATAATAAAATATTTTAGGAACATTAACATATTTGCCAAACATTTCTGTAAATATCATTTTATTATCCAAAACAATTTTATAATCACCATCAATATAACTTTGCTCCCAAGAAGCCATATTATTAATATAATCATCAATATTTTCTTTATTCAAATTAAAAATTTTAAAACATTCAGCAGAAAATGAATGTTTCATAGCTAATAATCTATCTGAAAATTTTAATTTTACATGCCCCGGATTTTTTAAAATTCTATCATTATATTGCTCAATCTTTTTTAATTTTTTTGAAATCTTTTGGTACCATCTCTCCATTTTATCAATTCTCCCAATTTTATACTTTTAGGTCACCTACGTTAATAAAAAATATTTCATCTAATAACTTTATATTGCTTATAAATTCTCCATATTGCAGTGTCTTTCACAGAATGAAATGCTTGGAAAAGTGTCAATGAGCTAGATGGATTTGCTTCAATAACAACATAATCTTTTTCAGTTACAATAACATCCCAAGCTATAAATGGAATATAATAAAAATGTTTTGCGACTTCTAATATTTCTTTTTTTATTTTATTCCAATAAGGAATTTTAACACCTTTTATTTGAGCCTTTGAATCCTCATGTATTTCAAGAGGGGTCGAATTTTTTTCACTTTTTGTATATCCTAACTTTCCAGTTTCTAAATCAATCTCAGTAAAATATCCTCCCAAATGTGCATTATCAACACAACCACTACCTTTATTACCAAACCTATGTACAGCACATGGAATAACAAATTCATCCGTTTCGGGATCTTTACATGTAACTATTCTTATCGTATTAGCTGATTTGTCCCATATATTCTTGGCATATTCATGTTGTTCAACATATTCTGTAATTATGCATTCTTTTAATTTTTTTATATTGTCCATTAAGTTTTCTTTTGTTATTTCATCATAATCCCATAAAAATTTTTCTTCACGATTTTCAAATACGTGTACCCCTTTTCCTAAAGAACCATTAACTATTTTTATAACTAATTTCTGATTTTTAGTATTTTGTATGAATTCATTTATATCAATAATTGTTCCTTCATCTTTATATATTTTGTCTAATATATAATATTGTACTTTAGGAACATTTAAATACTGACCAAAAATTTCTGTAAACACAATTTTATCATCTAATATGAATTTGTATTGTTTATCTATCTTATCTCCAGAAAGATATCTATCAAACTCATTTATATAATCCTTAATATTTTCTTTATTTAATCCATATAATTTAAAAAGATCATTAGAAAATCCATATCTTACTGCCAATAATTTATCTGAAAATTTTAATTTTACATTTGTCTTTTTAAAAACAAAATCATGCCATCTTATTATTTCATCTAGTTTTCTAGCAATCTTTTGATACCATCTCTCCATTTTATCAATTCTCCCAATTTTATACTTTTAGGTCACCTACATTACTGAAATTTCATTTAATAACTTTATATTTCTTATAAATTCTCCATATTGCAGTATCTTTCATAGAATGAAATGTTTGAAAAAGCGTTAACCCACTAGATGGATTTGCTTCAATAACAACATAATCTTTTTCAGTCACAATAACATCCCAAGCTATAAATGGAATATAATAAAAATGTTTTGCGACTTCTAATATTTCTTTTTTTATTTTATTCCAATAAGGAATTATAACGCCCTTTATTTGGACCTTTGAATCCTCATGTATTTCAAGAGGGGTCGAATCTGTTGCTCTTTTTGTATATCCTAATTTTCCAGTTTTTAAGTCAATCTCAGTAAAATATCCTCCCAAATGTCCATTATCAACACAACCACTATCTTTATTACCAAACCTATGTGCAGCATATGGAATAACAAATTCATTTGTTTCGGGATCTTTACATGTAATTATTCTTATTGTATTAGCAGATTTTTCCCATATTTTCTTTGCATATTCATGTTGTTCAACGTATTCTGTAATTATACATTCTTTTAATTTTTTTATATTGTCCATTAATTTTTCTTTTGTTATTTCATCATAATCCCATAAAAATTTTTCTTCACGATTTTCAAATACGTGCCCCCCTATTCCCCAAGAGCCATTAACTATTTTTATAACTAATTTCTGATTTTTAGTATTTTGTATGAATTCATTTATATCAATAATTGTTCCTTC
>CANQEI010000020.1 GCA_947594845.1 uncultured Clostridia bacterium
CATAAAAAATACACCTCCGTTTAGATTTTAACACAATAGTCTTTTTTATTGTGTCTACTAAACGGGGTGCACTTCAATATACTTCAGCCTTTTATATATTTTCTCTATATTAATGTAATTCATATAAATTAAACTTACTTTAATTAAATTATTATTTGATTTTAAAAAATATATTGCATATTTTAAAGAAAAACTGTATAATAATTAGCAGTTGATTATTTAGGGGTATAGTGTCAATGGTAGCACATCGGTCTCCAAAACCGCTCGTCTGGGTTCGAATCCTAGTGCCCCTGCCAAAAAAATCAGTTATATTAAAAATAACTGATTTTTTATTTTTCATTTTAATTTTTTATTGACAAAATTATAATTTGATATTATCTTATCTACAGGGCTATACCAGAAAGGAATCATATGTATAGCTCTTTTTTTAAATTTTTTATTATCTCTATAATTATATTATTGTTTATTTCTACTTTTACTATTTCAATCTATGATGAAAATATTGTAATTACTGACACTGACGAAACTGTTTTCTTTTGGCCTCTTCCAAATAATAAAAGAATCACCTCTAATTTTGGAAAACGTAATTCTCCTACTGCAGGTGCATCTTCTAATCATTCTGGTATAGATATTGCTGCAACCGAAGGCACTAATATTTATTCATGTTTTTCAGGAACAGTAACTTTTACTGGTTTTAAAGGAGCTGGTGGATATACAATCACAGTCCAAAACAGTAATATTTCTGCATCATATTGCCATGTTTCTCCTATTTTTTTATATTCAACTGGAGATTTTATAGCTAAAGCAAATATCATTGCAAATGTAGGACCTAAAAATGTATATGGCGTTCTCAATAATCCATACAAAGATTCCAAAGGCAATCCAACAAATGGAGCAACTACCGGATGCCATTTACATTTAACCATAAAAAAAGACGGCATAGCCGTCAATCCTTTAAATTATTTTTAGTCTTTATTTTTATCCTCTTCATCATCTTCATCATTTGAGTCTTCGTCATCCCAATCAATATCAAATATCTGATTACACTGAGGACAACAAATTTCTTCAATTTCATCATCATAATCAGTTTGAATCTCAAATCCACAATATGGACAAGTAACGAAGAAATCATAATCTTCGAGTTCTACTATTTTTTCAAACTCCCTAAGACGCTCTTCTAAAGCTGCTATTCTAATTTCATTTGCTTTATTTTTAGCATCTATCTCTTGCATTTTTTCATCATACTTATCTAAAATACGGCTACAATCATCAACTACTATAGACACAATATCATCAAGTTGTCTTTTAGCCTTGTTTAATTTTCTTTTGTCTTTAATTGTATTTTCTAAAGTTTCAATCATCTTTTGATATTGTTCTTCTAACTCTGACACTGATCGATTTTCTCCTTTTGACTAAATTCTCTCCATATATTCACCAGTTCTTGTATCAATTCTAATTACGTCTCCAATATTTATAAATAATGGTACAGATATTTCATAACCATTTTCAAGAGTTGCTGGTTTTCCTGATGTTGTTGTAGTATTTCCACTAAAACCAGGTTCTGTGTATGTAACTTCTAGTTCAACAAACATAGGTGGTTCAACAGCAAAAACATTTCCCTTAAAAGAAAGAATTTTACAATTCATGTTTTCTTTCATAAATTTTAGAGCATCACCAATTTGTTCTTTATTAAGTGGTATTTGCTCATATGTTTCATTATCCATAAAATAATACAAATCTTCATCATTATATAGATATTGCATATCTCTTTTTTCAATTTCTGCACCTTGTAATTTTTCAGATGGATTAAAAGTTTTTTCTAAAACAGATCCATTAATTACATTTTTTAACTTTGTTCTTACAAAAGCTGCACCTTTTCCTGGTTTAACATGTTGAAATTCTACAACTTTGTATACAGAACCATCCATTTCAAAAGTAGTTCCATTTCTTAAATCTCCTGCCATATATACTTCTGCCATAAATTATTCCTCCCTAATAAAAATCTTACAATATAATACTACATTTTAAGCATAAAATCAAGGTTTTGACCTTGTTTATATTTTTTATTTTTTAAAATCATTACAATGTATAATTGTTGGGTCTTTTGGAGTCTTAGTTAATCTCTCCATTCCCATCTTAGTAACAAGTACTGTATCTTCTATCCTTATTCCAAATTGCCCAGCATTATAAACACCAGGTTCTACAGTTAAAACCATATTCTCTTTTAATGGCTGATCATATATTATTCCAAAAAAAGGTTCTTCGTGAATGTCTAATCCTACTCCATGTCCAAGAGAATGCAAAGCCACATAACCATTTTCTTTTAAATCATTGTTTGAATTTTGAGCTATAGTCTTCATATTCTTTCCATCTCTAATTTCTCTTTCAGCATTTTCATTATTTCTCAAACATATACTATAAGCCTCTTTATATTCGTCTTCCATATGGTTTACAAAAATCATTCTAGTCATATCAGAACAATATCCTTTATATTTGCATCCCATATCAATCAAAATTATATCTCCATCTTTTATTCTTCTTACTCCTGGAACTGCATGCGGCATTGATGAATTATGTCCAGATGCAACAATTGGATCAAAAGCAATATCATCAGCACCATTAGTTTTATAAAATTTTTCTATTTCAAAAGCAATTTCTTTTTCAGTCATTCCTATTTTTATAAAGCCCTTTAAAAATTCAAAACATTTATCAGTAATTTCACAAGCTTTTTGAATATATTTTATTTCTTTTTCTTCTTTTATTGTTCTTTGGCCTTCTATTATATTTTCAGTTTCCATTAAATTGACTCTAAAAGTTTGTAAATATTCTTTATAATTTGCATAAGTAACAAAGTTTTCCTCAAATCCAACATTTTCGCAAAACATAAAAAAGCCTGCATAATCATCTTTGCTTAAATTTTTCTTATCATTTACTAATATCTCATCATCAATAGTCAAAATTGTATTTACAGACTCAACATATCTTCCATCTGTAATAAAAATATTTTCTTTTAAAGTTATAAGCAAAATTCCTTCCGCTTCTATTCCCGTTAAATATTTTATATTAACAGGATTAGATACTATCATTCCTTGCAAATTTTGTGTTTTCAATTGATCTCTTAACCACTTAATTTTTATATTCATAATAGCATCCTCCTTTTATTTTACAAAATACTTTATAAGCCACTGTCCAGAAAATATAAACCATAAATAATGGAACAACATTGACTCTGGTATAAGCATAGCTATTATTACTGAAATAACTATAAAAGGTCCAAACGGTATATATTCATCTGATTTTTTTACCCTTCTTATAAGTAAAATTATACTTGCAATAGCTCCAATTACAAATGCCATAACAGCAATTATCATTACACTGCTTGTTCCAAAAAACAATCCTATTGCTCCCATTAATTTTACATCACCAAAACCTAAAGCTTCTTTTCCAGCAATTAAACCTCCTATTAAAGTAATAACTAAAAATATTCCTCCTCCTAATAACATACCTTCTAATCTGTTTAATGCAAAAGATAAACCATTTTGAGTTATAATTCCCTCAACAAAAGTAACTAATATACCTATTTCAAAAATTGTTAAAACAAGTCTATTAGGTATTATTTGCTTTTTCAAATCTATAATAAAAGCAGATATTATTAGTGGCAATAACAAAAAATAACTAATAGTTCTTATATTAGTATGCCAATTTTTATCAAAACCACACACATACAATAAAATTATATAAGAAAAAAACATTATTCCCATAAGAATATAATTTGGAACAAATTCTTCTTTAAATCTTTTGAAAGAACCTTTTTCAAAAATTTTTTCTCCATTAAGTAATCTTTTGTTAATTAATCCAATAACTTGTCCTACTAAGCATCCGAACTAAACCTGCAGCTAAATATATTAATATATGTATATTATTAAAATACATCTTATTTTGCACCTTTCTTTTTTAAGTAGTTTTTCATGATTGCATTTTCAATAGGTCTTTTTATTTTTGTAATCAAAATATCTTTTTTTCCAACCTGTTTAACCAAAATAGAAAACATATTCATTCTTCTAGCACCAACAACATCTGTTGAAATTTGATCTCCAACAACAGCTACATTTTCAGGTTTTAAATCTAGCTTTTCAAGTGCTTTTTTAAATCCAGATTTTAAAGGCTTTTTAGCAAATAATATATAGTCTAAATCTAATTTTTTTGCAACTGTTTCGACTTTATCTTTTTTATTACTATTAGAAAGAATGATACATTTAATTCCTTCATTTTTTAGTTCTTCACACCATTTTTCTGCGCCATCAACTAAATTTCTATAATAATCTATTAACGTATTATCGACATCTAAAATCAAACCACTTAAATTATTTTTCTTAAGTAATTCTGAGTTAATATTTTTGATGCTATCTAGATATAAATCTGGATAAATATTCATTATTGTCATCCTCCACATCAATATAATATTACCAATATAGACCTTTTTTGTCAATTATAGAGACACCAAAAATAATTAAACCATCTAGTTCAAATATAGCTACATATAATAACAAAAAAAGTCCAGTTACTTTTATTTTGTAACTGGACTTTTTTTATCTTTCAAATTCTATAGTTATCTCTTCTCCTTTATTTGTGAACATATGAACTGTTAATTTTTCTGTTGCATCAAAACTTGTTAAATTAAATGTTTGATGATAATTCGTTACCTTACTTTCTCCTTTTAAAATACTATATCCACCCTCTCCATCAGAAATTCCTGATGGTTCAAATCTTTTTCCATCTGATGTTTCTATATATTCTTTTTGAATAGCAATCTTATCAAATATACTTTCTGGATTATCGGTTTTTAATAATTCATAATCTACTTTATCTGTTTCAATTATAGGAATAGAAATCTTAAAAGCAGTATTAGATAATGTTGCTTTAATTGATGATATATCTATACCCTGTTCACTACATTTAGTTGCTTTATATGTTTGAATTTTTCGTTCATACATTTCTTTTGGTACATCTAATTCAAACTTCCAATTTCCTTCATATACTCTATCTATAACATTTTCATATTTGTCTCTATGATCCAATATTTTAGTAAAAGTAACATACAATTTTTTGCTCTTTGGAAAAGTAGTATTATCTGCAGATGTATTTAAAATTATATCAAACTGATTATCGCTTAACTTATTGCTGTTCATGTTATATCCATTTGAATAATCGCTTTCATATTCTCCATTCTCATTTTGTTTAGTATAATAAACAGTGCTAAATACAACATTATTTTGTTCATCAACAATTCTTAAATCGTCTAGCCAAACACTCATAAAATCATCTATATTATATCTATCATCTAAAGTAACTATAAATCTCATAACAAAATTAAAATCATCTATAACAAATGAATCTACACTTATCTCTATTCCCTCTGCAGATTGATATGTTGGTTCAACATTTGCTATATAACCATGCTCTACAGCAGTATTAACGCCTCCACTTGATGGATTCCATTTAAAAAATTTCTCAATTTTATCATAATTTGCAGCACATATAACACCTGTTATAGAAACAATTAAGCAAGCTGCAATTCCAATTACTTTTCCAATTTTTTTAGTAATATGTTTTCCCATAGCTCCTTCCCTTTCTTCAAAGTTGGATATAGCAATTTTCATTTTAACTTTTTCTAAAATTTCTTTTTCTTTATTTTTCATAACTATACCCTCCTTTTTCTAAATTTTTCTTTATCTTTTTTCTAATTCTAAATAATCTTGATTTTATTCTAAATTCTGTACAATTTAATATTTTAGCTATATCTGATATTTTGGTTGATGAATAATAATATAATTTAAAAATTTCTTCGTCATCTTTTTCCATTTTAGATAATGTGTTTTCTATAATTATATTTCTTTCTCTTTCTTCATAAAGTAAGTCTATATCTTTACTGTCTTGTAAAATATTTTCATATTCCGAAATATCTACATTTTTATCAAGTTTTCTCGCCTTTTCTTTTACCAAATTCCTAGCAATTCCAGCTAAATATGAGCTTATGTTTTTTTGTTTATCAAGTTTTAATGTATTTTTCCATAATATAAAAAACGTGTCAGAAACAATTTCTTCAATATCCTCATCAGAAAATAAATTTAATTGCATATTTTCCACAACTTTGTAAACATATGACGTATAATCGTTCACAACTTTTATTAAATCAATATTATTATTTGTTATGTATTCCTCAATCTTCCTACATTTTTCCAATTTAGATCTAAATCTCCATTCTTTTTAAGATATCTTACACCTATATATTGATTAAAAAATCAAAATGGTTTCAATTTTATAAAAATTTTTTGTTTTAATAAATTTAATATTATTTCTTTAATTTGTAAATAATAGTATAGAAAAATAAATTTGTTAAATACTAGTATTAAAAAATATTAGGAGGCAAAATGAAAAAGAAAATATTTTTAATATTTGTACTTATATTAATAATTGTAAGTGTTAGTATGGCTGTTTTAGCAACATCTCGACGAGGTTCTAGTGGAAGTGAAGTTAGAAAAATACAAGAAAAACTTAAACGCTGGGGATATTATTCTGGAAGCGTAGATGGGATATATGGTAGTAAAACTGAAGCTGCTGTTAAAAAATTTCAAAAAAATAATGGCTTAACTGTTGATGGTATTGCTGGTAAAAAAACATTAGAAGCAATGGGAATACAATCTACAAGTTCTACATCTAGTACAGGTGGAAGCAACGATCTAAATCTTTTAAGTAAGGTAGTATATTCAGAAGCTCGTGGTGAACCTTATAAAGGTCAGGTTGCAGTTGCAGCTATAGTTTTAAATAGAGTTTCAAGTTCTTCTTTTCCAAATTCAGTTTCTGGTGTAGTATACCAGGCGGGTGCTTTTGATGCTGTTTCTGACGGTCAAATAAATCTTACTCCTGATTCAACCTCAAGGAAAGCTGCTCAAGATGCAATTAATGGTTGGGATCCTACTTATGGATGTATTTATTATTTTAATCCAAGTACAGCAACAAGTAAGTGGATCTGGTCTAGACCTCAAGTAATTACAATTGGCAAACACATTTTTTGTAAATAAATTTTAATTATACTTTCCTATAAAAATAGAGAATGTTTTAAAATACATTAAAACATTCTCTATTCTATACTATTTATCACTTAGAATAATCCTACTATGTTTTCAAAATCATCTAAGTCAATTTTTTCAGCTGATGGAACCTCTGGCAATCCAGGCATTGTAAATATATTACCTGCAATTGCTACAATTAACTCTGCTCCATTTTTTAATATTATTTCTCTTACATGAATATTAAAAGGTTCTTTACATTGTAAGTTTTTAGGATTGTCTGATAATGAATATTGAGTTTTTGCAATACAAACCGGATAATTTCCATATCCCAAATTTTCTATTCTTTCTATTTCTTGTTTTGCTTCTTCTGAAAATTCTACATCCTGTGCACCATATACTTTTTTAGCAACAGCTTTAATTTTTTCTTCAACACTTTCATTTAAAGAATACATAAATTCTAAATTGCTCTTAGTTTCAGCCAAGTTAACTACCTTTTCTGCTAAATCAATTGCACCTTCTCCGCCTTTTTCCCAAGCTTCAACTAAACTTATTTCAACACCTTTTTCTTTTAATCTTTCTTCTAGCAAACTTATTTCGCTATCAGTATCTTGTAAGTATCTATTTATTCCAACAACTACTGGTAATTTATATTTATTCTTTAAATTTTCAACATGTGTAAGTAAATTTTCAATGCCATTTTCTAAGCATTCTAAGTTTTCATTTTGAATATCATCAATAGCTTGCCCACCATGATATTTTAAAGCCTTTATTGTTGCAACACACACAACAGCATCTGGTTTTAAACCAGCACATCTGCATTTTATATCTAAGAATTTTTCAGCTCCAAGATCAGCTCCAAATCCAGCCTCAGTAACTGTATATTTTCCTAATTTAAGTGCCATTCTAGTTGCAACAATACTATTACATCCATGTGCAATATTTGCAAAAGGTCCACCATGAATAATTGCAGGAGTTCCTTCCAAAGTTTGAACAATATTAGGATTAAATGCATCTTTTAGTAAAACTGTCATAGCACCTTCTGCTTTCAAATCTTTTGCAAATACAGGTTTATCATCTTCATTATAACCTATAATTATATTTCCTAAACGTCTTTTTAAATCTTCTAAATCGCTAGCTAGGCAGAATATAGCCATAATTTCAGAAGCCACACTTATATCAAATCCATCTTCTCTTGGAACAGCCCTCTTTTCATTTGATAACCCTACTTGTACTTTTCTCAAACATCTATCATTTAAATCTAGACATCTTTTCCAAATGATTTTTTTCAATCTTAACTTATTTCCAAAATATAAATGATTATCTATCATTGCAGCTAATAGATTGTTTGCAGACGTAATTGCATGAATATCACCAGTAAAATGAAGGTTTATATCTTCCATTGGAATTACTTGTGCATATCCTCCACCTGTTGCACCACCTTTTATTCCAAAAACTGGTCCAAGTGAAGGTTCTCTTAAAGCAAGTACAGCCTTTTTATCTAATCTATTTAAAGCATCTGCAAGTCCAATTGAAATTGTTGTTTTGCCTTCTCCTAATGGAGTTGGATTTATTGACGTAACTAATATAAGTTTTCCGTCTTCTTTATTTTTCAACTCATTCATATATTTGTTAGCAATCTTTGCCTTATATTTTCCATATTGCTCAACAAATTCCTCTGGTATATTTAAATAATCAGTAATCTCACTAATTTTTTTAGGAACAACACTTCTTGCAATTTCAATATCTTTCATACACTACACCCCTTTATTATTTTTATTTCTACTAATTTATATACTTTTAAAAAATTACCCCCACTATAATACCTATAATTGCTCCAATAAAAACTTGAAACGGCGTATGTCCCAATACTTCAACTAATTTTTCAGAAACCATTGATGGCTCCATTCCAGGTGTTTGAATTATTTTATTTAATAAACTTGCTTGTTTGCCAGCTGCTCTTCTAATTCCAGCTGCATCATACATTACAACTATAGAAAAAATACAAGCTAAAGCAAAAATTCCACTTCCTAGTCCATATTCTTTTCCAATTAACGTTGCTAAACAAGTGACAACAGCAGAATGCGAACTAGGCATTCCACCTGCTCCCATTAACCTTTTAAAATTAAATTTTTTATTTACAATAAGATCTGTAAATACTTTAAATGTTTGTACGCAAGCCCAAACTATGATTGGTATGTATAAAAACTTATTAGTTAGTAATTCCATCATTCTAGTAATAGTCCTTTCTCTTTTTGTATATTATTGCTATTGTATATCAAAATTTTCTTCTTTAATTTCCCCATCTTCATTTATCAATACTGCAATTTTCTTTTCAGCTTCTTCAATTTTCTTATTACAATCTTTCGCTATTTTCATTCCTTTTTCAAATTTCTCTATAGATTCATCTAAATTTAAATCCTCTTTTTCAAGTGTTTCTACAATATTCTCTAGCTCATCTAGCATTTCTTCAAAACCTTTTTCTTTCATACTACTCCCTCACTATACTATTTTCGCATTAATTTTACCATCAGTTAATCTAAATTGTACTTCATCATCCTTTTTTACGTTTTTCACTGATTTAATTATTTTATTATCTTTTTCAAGAATTCCATACCCTCTTGCTAAAGTTTTTAAAGGACTTATCATATCTAATCTAGTAACAATTTCTACTGTTTTCATTTTATAATCCTTCATTTTAGAATTTATAACTATTTCCATATTTTTTAGCAATTTATCAATCTTTAAATAATTTTCTTTTATCTTATAATCAGGTTCAGCAAAAACTCTTGAAGCCATACATTTTTCATATCTTAACCTCATTATTTCAATTTTCTTTTTTAACAAATGTTTTAATCTATTTTTATACAAGTATATTCTGTCTTCTAAATCTTCTATATCAGTAACAGCTAGTTCTGCTGCTGCAGAAGGGGTTGGTGCTCTTAAGTCTGCAACAAAATCAGCAATTGTAAAATCAGTCTCATGACCTACTGCTGAAATTATCGGTAATTCTGAATCATATATAGCTCTTGCAACTATTTCTTCATTAAAAGGCCATAAATCTTCTAATGAACCCCCACCTCTTGCTAGTATTAAAACATCTGCCAATTTTTTATCATTCATTATTTTTATTGCATCAACTATTTTTTCTGCTGCTCCAGGTCCTTGAACAGGAACTGGAAATAATCTTATATAGCAATTTGGATTTCGACGTGTAGAAACATTTATTATATCTCTAATAACAGCTCCCGTATTAGAAGTTAACACACCAATTATTTTAGGCATCATTGGAATCTTCTTTTTATGTTCCTGATTGAATAAACCTTCTTCTTCTAATTTATTTTTCAATTCTTTGAATTTAGTATATAAATCTCCAATTCCATCTTCTTGCATTGCATTGCAATATATTTGATATATACCATCTCTTTCAAAAACTGCAACACTTCCTAAAACATTAACTTTCATACCATCTTTTGGCACAAAATTTAAAGTAGCTGTTGATGATTTAAACATAATGCATTTTATTAAGGAATTTTCATCTTTAAGAGTAAAATACATATGTCCAGTGTAGTGATGCTTAAAATTTGAAATCTCACCTTTTACAAAAACACTTTTTAAATATTCATCATCTGCTACTTTATTTTTCATATATCTATTTAATTCTGAGACTGATATTGGCTCAATTTTCATATTAATTTTATCCTCCAATTTGAAAATTGCTTTTCAAACTTATTCATTTACAATACTAGCCAACACTCCATTTATAAATGTAGGCGAAACATCATCTCCATATTTTTTTGCAAGTTCTACAGCTTCATTTATTGCAACTTTAAATGGTAATTTCAAATATTTAATTTCGTAAATAGCAATTTCTAAGATTGACAAATTAACCTTTGAAATTCTATCAATAGTCCATTCTTTTTTTAAATTCTTTGAAATCAATTCTGTAATAACATCCTTAGATTCTTGGATTCCGTTAAAAATTGCATTTAAATACTCTACAGCAGATTTTTCCTCAATATTATTCTCATTAATAAAAAGTTCTAATTGTTCTCTATTATATTCTTTTTGAATTTCCATTCCATATATCATTTTAAACGCATTTTCTCTTATTGCTGATCTATTCATTTTCATATTCCTTTCTAAAGCAAAATAATTATAGCTTATCAACAAATTCTTTTAGTTTTTCTTTAAGTTTTTCCTTATTCTTTTGAAAATAAAATCCGAAATATATTCCAGCAATTATTAAAGCAATTGGTATTATTAAATGATATAGTCCAGTAATTATCATTAATATTGCTACAATAAACCCAATAATTGGATATCTATAATCACTTAAGAACTGCAAAAATTTTTCCATACAAACATCTCCTTTTAAGAAGTTTCTTTATCCGTTAACTTTTTTATCTTGACCAACATTTTTAATCTTTATATTAATTTCTCTTACATCAAGATCAGTTGCTTTCTTTATTGTCATTTTTATATTTTCCTGAATTTTAGTTGAAGTCTCTTTTACTATTGCCGTATCTTTTACAGTAGCATTGATATTAATAATAAGATCTTTATTCATATCAAAACTAATTTTAGCATTTCCTTCTTTTATGTCTGAGTTTTTTCTTAATATGGCTTCAGTTAAATTTGTAATAAAGTCTTTAGTAATTAACAATGAACCATTTTCATTTTCCAATAAAACTCCATTACTATTATCATTATTAGTATTTCTCAAAAATATATTTGCTATTGCCCATAATATAAAAATTATAGAAACACAAATTGTTCCAATGATATTTTCTGTTAAAAATTCAAATGTATCTGCATTAACAACTTCTAATCCAATTAATATCATAATTACAGAAACAAATATAATAATAATTGAAAACACTATTAAACTAAATCTTTCAAGTAACTTCATAAAAAACCTCTTCTGCTTACGATTAATCCTTCGTAAACTAATAATATAAATTATTTAATCTATTATTCATCTTTGTCATCAGGTAAATTAACACCTTGTACATGAACATTAATTTCTTCAACATTTAATCCTGTCATAGATTCAACAGCTTTTTTTACTCTATTTTGAATTTCAAAAGCAATGTCTGGAATTCTAACGCCATATTCAACAATGATATTAACATCTATTCTAGCTTTACCATCATCTCCTGTGTCAACTCTAATTCCTCTAGACATTTTCTTTCCAAACACATCTGAAATTCCACCAGCCATACTAAATACTCCTGGAACTTCTGATGTAGCCTTATTAGCTATTGCAGCTATAACATCATTAGCTATACGTAACCCTTCTGCATTTGCATTAGTCACATTAACTTCTTCTATATCTTCTTTTTCTTCACTCTTTTCATTTTTTTCTTTTTTATCCATATTATCAATCCTCTCTATACAATTTTTTATAGTATATCAAGTACGAACAAATTTTACAACCTCTAATTAAATTTTGCACCTACCTGTATACTATTTCCTCTTAAATAGTCTAATATATTCATCTTTTTTGAATTCTCGCCCTGTATTTCAAAAACAGAAATGGCACCATCAACAGTCTTTATGTGCAAACCTTGTTTTGAATCAGCCAATATTACTTCACCTGGGTTAGCATTTGATTCATTACTTATAACATCAACTTTCCAAAATTTTATCTTTTTATCATCTAAAAAAGAATATGTTCCCATTATTGGATTAAGTCCTCTAACTAAATTTTTAATTTCTATTGAATTTTTAGTTTGCCAATCTATGTGCGCCATTTCTTTTTCAATCATTGGTGCTAAAGTAAATTCTTCCGCTTGTTTACGTGGTTCTAAATTTCCTTTTTCTAATTCACTCAAAGTTTTAACTAAAAGATTTGCTCCTATAATAGATAACCTTTGCCACAATTCTCCTGTAGTTTCATTATCTCCAATAGTAGTCTTTTCTGTTAATAATATATCACCTGTGTCCATTCCTTCATCCATAAACATAGTAGTAATTCCAGTTTCTTTTTCTCCATTTATTACAGCCCACTGTATTGGAGCAGCCCCTCTATATTTAGGTAATAAAGACCCATGGACATTAATGCAACCATATTTCGGAATTTCTAAAATCTCTTTAGGAATAATTTTTCCATATGCCACAACACATATAACATCTGGATTTATGTCTTTTATCTTTGCAAAAAGCTCTTCATTTTTCCTCACCTTTATTGGTTGTTCAACATTTATTCCTTGTTCAACTGCATAGATTTTAACATCAGATGCAATCATTTTCATTCCTCTTCCTTTTGGCTTATCAGGATTAGTTATAACTAGTTGAACATTATGACCATTTTCTACTAATGCTTTTAATGATTCTTTTGCAAAATCAGGAGTTCCCATAAACACTATATTCATATAAATTTACTCCTTTCAGAAAAATTATTTGCCATCTTCTGATGGATTAACAATTTCAAAAGTACCAGGAATAATTTTTTCTTTAAATGTCTCTCCATTTAAATGATCAATTTCATGTTGAAGTGCCTGTGCAAGTAATTCTTTTGCTTCAAGTGTAACTTTCTTTCCATCTAAATCTAGAGCTTTTACCTTAACACTTAATGCTCTTTTAACTTTTCCAAATTGATTAGGGTAACTTAAGCATCCTTCTTGTACCTCTACCATTTCTTCTGACTTTTCAACTATTTCTGGATTAATTAAAACAAATTGTGAAACATCATCATATAAATCAATTACTATTATTCTTTTCAAAACGCCAACTTGAACACCAGCTAATCCTAATCCATCATACTTGTGCATAGTATCAAGCATATCTTCAGCAAGTTGTTTAATTCTATCATCAATAACTTCGATTTCCCTTGATTTCTTTTTTAATATTTCATCGCCTTCATATCGTAGTTCACGTATTGCCATTTTTACTCCTTCCTTATTTATAAACTATTTTACCAATTTGTGTTTTTGGCTATGCAACGGTCAAATCCAAATGAATAATTTTATAACATATTATTTGGATTTGAATCAACAATTATAGAAACATCTTTATTTTTACTCTGATAAAAATTCTTTACAACATCTTTTATCGTATTTAAAGAACTTCTATTTAATTTACACTTTATAACAATTCTCCATCTATAAATATTTTGTATTTTATCTATTGGTGATGGAACTGGTCTATATATTAATAAATTTTTATTATTTTTTTCTAGTAATTCTTTATAAATTTTTTGTGAAATTGCTCTTACTTTTTCTTCATTTTTTGAATGAACTCTGAGTAATATTATATCGCAAAAAGGTGGGTAATTCAAGCTCCTTCTAAGTTGTATTTCTCCTTCATAAAATTTTTTATAATTTTGCTTTTGACTACAAATTATTGAATAATTATCAGGATTATATGTTTGAATTATTACTCTTCCCTTATCTTTTTCTCTTCCAGCTCTACCACTAACTTGTGTAACAGTTTGATATGTTCTTTCTTCAGCTCTATAATCTCCTATATTTAAACTTCCATCTGCAGCTACTATTCCAACTAGTGTAACATTAGGGAAATGATGTCCTTTAGCAATCATTTGAGTTCCAATCAAAATATCTATATTTTTTTCTTTAAATTTATTTAATATAAGCTCATGTGAATTTTTCTTGGTAACAGTATCAATATCCATTCTAATAGTAGTAGCATTAGGAAACAATTTTTGAATTTCATTTTCTACTTTCTGAGTTCCGCTTCCAAAATATTTAATTTTATTACTTCCACATTCAGGGCAAATTTTAGGAATTGCCTCTTCGTAACCACAGTAATGGCATTTTAACTTGTTTTCGTAACTATGATATGTCAAAGCTATATTACAATTCCTACATTTCATAGTATGCCCACAGTCTCTACACATTACAAAAGTTGAATATCCTCTTCTATTAATAAACAAAATTGTCTGTTTGTGGTCTTTTAGATTCTTTTCTATTTCTTCCTTTAATTCAAAGCTAAACATTGATTTGTTTCCAACTGCCAATTCTTTTCGCATATCAACAATTTTAACATCAGGCAATTGTGCATTATTGGCCCTTTTTGATAATTCAATTAATTGCACATCAAAATTTTCAGCCCTATAATAATCCACAACATCTGGAGTAGCACTTCCTAGCACTAAAGGAAAATTGTTTTTCTTAGCCATATATCTAGCTAATTCTTTGGCATGATACCTTGGAGTCATATCTGATTTATATGAAGGATCATGGGCTTCATCTATTATTAATATTCCTAAATTATCTACAGGTGCAAAAATTGCAGAACGAGCTCCTATAATAATTTTTGCCTTATTCTCTCTAATTTTATTCCATTCATCAAATCTTTCTCCATCAGAAAGCTTACTATGAAGCACTGCTATACAATTTCCAAATCTAGCTAAAAATCTATCTATAATTTGGGGTGTTAAAGAAATCTCTGGTACTAAAACCATTGCTCTTTTTCCCATTTCAATAACCTTTTCTATGAGCTGTAAATATATTTCTGTCTTTCCTGAACCTGTAACTCCATGCAATAAAAATTCAGCAAATTCTCCATTTTCCAATACAAACTCTATTTGATCATAAGCTGATTTTTGTTCTTCATTTAACTGTAATTTTTTATCTCTATTTATATTTTTATGAACTAATGGATTTCTCTCAATTTTTTCTTCTTTAAATTTAATATACCCATTTTTCTCTAATGTTTTCATTATTGACTTTGAAACTTCTGTAATAGCTTCTAAATCCGCTGCTTCTATTCCATCATTTTCACATAAAAATTCTAATAGCTTTTTTTGTTTTTGGCTTTTTATATTATTTTCTATTTCTTTCAAAGTTGCATTTTTATCTAATGCCAAATATACAAATTTTGCCGTCTTATCTTTAATTCTTTTCGTTAAATCTTTAGACGTATTCCCAGGTGGCAACATCAATTTAATACAATCTGAAACATTGCAAAAATATTTTTCTGCCATAAGTCTAGCAAGTTCAATATTAGTGTCATTCAAAATTGAATCTTCTATTTTTGCAATTTCTTTCATCTTTTCTCTATCTGTTTTGGCAAATTCAGATTCTTTTTTTATTTCAAGTACATACCCCTCTGTTAAATTCTTTCCTTTTCCAAAAGGTACAAAAACTCTTGCCCCAATAGAAATACTTCCTTCAATTTCTTTTGGAACAATGTAATCGAAAACTCTATTTAATTCTTTTGCATTAGTATTAATCATTACTGAAGCAAACATTGAAATCCTCCGAATTTATAACCAATTCACATTTGAAGTATATCAAAATTTTTGACATATAACAAGAAATTTTTATCAGTTTAGACAAAACTACATATACTTTAGCGACACATCTAATTTCTTCAAATTATTACATTTGCTCATATACCATAAAAAAAACTTTCATACAATAACATTTTCTTAATTACATAAAAATAAACCCAAATTGTTAAGCTTTTATCTAACAATTTGGGCTTTCTACATTTACACAAATTTTTCTGTTTTTAAAATTCTTCATTTTCTACTCGTAATTCATTTTCAATTATCGTCATAATAATTTGAACAGATTTTTCTAAATCATTGTTTTTTATTACATAATCATATAGACCTATACGAGACTCTTCATAATCAAATCTATTTAATCTTAATTTAATCTCATCTGGCCCTGGTTTATCTACTCTTGTTTCTAATCTTCTTTGTAATTCTTCTTTAGGAACTCTTAAAAAAATAGTAACGACTTTAGTGTCATTTTTTAATAATTCTTTTAGGTTTTCTGTTCCATTAACATCAATATCTTTAACAATTACTTTTCCACTTGCAATTTTTTCATTTAAAAGTTTTTTAGAAGTTCCATAATAATTGTTATGATGCACATCATATTCATAAAATTCGCCATCTTTTAATTTGGCTTCAAATTCTTCCTTAGTAACAAAACAATAGGTTTGCCCCTCTACATCCCCTTCTCTTATAGGTCTTGATGTATATGAAGGCAAAGAAGTAATATAATCTGTTCTTTTTATTAATTCTTTTTTTATTGTGTCTTTTCCTGAACCAGCAACACCTGATAAAATCACTAACATAGCTTAATTCCCTTCTTCTGTTACATCATCTTCTTTAATTCTAACTTTTCCTTCAGCTATTTCTTGAGCAGCAAGTGTAACAACACTATCTTCTTTTTTCTTTGTTAAAGGTTCTGCACCTTCAGCAAGTTGTCTAGCTCTTTTTGATGTAACTATAACAAGCTGATATCTGTCATCGATTTTTTTAAGTAATTCGTTTACATTTGGTTCTACCATCATAATAAATCGCCCCCTTTATTCTTCCTCTTCAACTTTGTCATCTTTATCTAGTCTGCTAGCAACTGTTTCTGGCTGAACAGCAGATAAGATAACATGTCCTGAATCCATAATAAGGACAGCTCTTGTTCTTCTACCATAAGTAGCATCAATTGCCATTTTTGAATCTTTAGCTTCTTGAACTAACCTTTTGATTGGAGCAGAATCTGGGCTCACTATAGATATTATTCTGTTTGCTGAAACTATGTTTCCAAAACCAATATTAATAAGTTGCATAATTTTTTTCTCCTTTTTACTCTATATTTTGAATTTGTTCTCTTATGTCTTCTATTTCAGTCTTTAGTTCAATTACACCTTTTGAAATATCCATACTATTTGCTTTTGACCCAATAGTATTAACTTCTCTATTCATTTCTTGAATTATAAAATCACATTTTTTCCCAAGAGGTGAATCATTATTAGAACTAATTAAACTTGAAAATTGACAAATATGGCTATTTAGTCTAGTTAATTCTTCTTGTATAGATGATTTATCTGAGAAAATAACTATTTCTTGTGCTAACCTGTTTTCATCTACAATATCTGTATTCATTAGTTCCTTTATTCTTGCATTCAATTTTACTATATAATCTTCTACAAGTCCAGCAGAATAATCAGAAATCTTTAAAACTTTTTGTTTTATACTTTCTATTCTCTTTTCCAAATCTTCACAAATTTTAGTACCTTCTGTAATCCTCATATTTACAAAATTAGTTAATGCAGTTTTTAATGCTATAGATAATTCCTGCCAATAAAGTTCCTCATTTTCTTCGTTAGATATATTTAAAACCTCAGGTAATCTTGAAACATCCATAACATCTATATTACTAGTAATTCCAGTTTCTTCTGCTAATTCTCTCAATTGAGAAATATATATTTTAGCAATTTCCTTATTTATCTTTATTTCTTTGCCCTTTTCACTAAAATCTTGCATTGAAACAAAAACATCTATTTTTCCTCTTGAAACATATTTAACAATCTCTTTTCTAACATTTTCCTCTAAAAAAGAAATTTGTCTAGGCATTTTTATTGAAACATCACTATATTTATGATTAACAGATTTTATTTCAACAACATATTCTCTACCATCATTTTCATATTTCCCTCTCCCAAATCCTGTCATGCTCTTAATCATTTAAAGAAATCTCCTTTACTCTTTATTTTCCGATAATATTTCGTCAGTTAATTCTCTATCTTCTAAATCAATAAATTTTCTGTAATTTTTTTCATCAAGATAAGATGCATTCTCTTCTTTAGATACAATTTCTTTTATATCACTTAATCCATTTTTATACTTTCTAACTTCTCTAATATAAATAAAAATACATTTTATAACATAATAAATTGAAATATACATAGCAGAAAAAGCATATAATGTCATAGCTAAGAAACCCCTATGAAAATACACATATGGTAAAAATAATGTTAATATACTTAAAACTAATAGTTCAACACCATAAAGTGCAATTTCTCCACTATCTTTTCTATAAGCTAATTCAAAAACAATAATTGTTGAAATAATCAATATTCCATCAAACATGTGTAAATCAGTTTCAAAAACATCTCTATTCAATCTTATATATCCTAAATTTAAAAAAATAAAATATATAAAAATTAATATTGCAATAATTAAATTTTTAAATAACTTGGTGTAAATTGCTTCCCTTATAGGTTTTGGTATTGCAATCTTAGTTGCAAGTTCTTGACTAATTTGATTTTCTTTATCGTTTTCTTCCATGTTTATCATCCCTTCTAGATTTTCAACTATTTTGCCAATTCATACATAACGATTGCAGAAATAACTATTGGAGCAGTCTCTGTTCGAAGTATCCTTTTCCCTAAACTAACAGATTTTGCACCATGTGAAACTATTTCTTTAGCTTCATCATCATCTATTCCTCCTTCAGGTCCTACTATAACAGCAATATTAGATACTTCTTTATTTAATGTTTTTAATATATCTTTTAAAAAGATCTTATTTTCTTTCTCATATGCCATAATAACTAAATCATATTTTTCCAAAGAGCTATACATTTCTGTAGCTGAAAAAATGTTTTCTATTTTTAAAACATCATCTCTCTGAGATTGTTTAGCAGCTACTTCAGCAATTTTTTTCCATCTTTCAATTTTTTTATCTTTATCCTTACTATCTAGTCTTACAACACATCTTTTCATTTCTACAGGAATAATTTTATAAACTCCAAGCTCTGTACACTTTTGTATTACATACTCTATTTTATCCGCCTTGGATAATCCTTGAAAAATCGTTATTCTAGGTTCATCATTAGAACTTTGCGTTTTTTCAAGAATCTTACAATGTACTTTTTCATCATAGAAGTCAATTATTTCACATTTATAAACTATTTTTTCGCAAACAATAAAAATAATGTCTCCAACTTTTTTTCTAAGTACATTTTTTATATGATTTACATCTGAATTAATTACATAAATTTCATTTTCAGTTACTTGTTTTTTATTTACAAAAAAATTCATATACTTTTATTTCCAATCTTTTAACGATTTGATTATACCAAAAAAAAGAAGTACATACAAGATATTTTTGTATCTTATATATACTTCTAATATTTATTATTTATCTATTGTTCTATATTTTAAGAATAATATAATGCCACCTACAGTAAAACTTATAATCATAAAAATTATTAGAATTTGCTTTCCTGTATAAGGTAATTTTTCTTTTGAAGTTGTAGGGTCTTTTTCTGGATTAGATGGCTCATCCTCTTTAATAATTTCGTTAACATATGTTTCTGATTTTTCTGCTTCACCAATTTTCATTGAATTAGTAATAAATTCTTTTTCTTTACCATCTTTTATTGCAACTTCCTTTATGTATAAATACAATTTTTCAGATTTTGATACTTCATCATAATTTGAAATATCTTTTGTATTTATTTGAAATACTAATTTATCACTATTCACATCTTGTTCTTCTTTTACTTTTACCCAATCTGTTATATTATTTTCCTTTTCATTAGGTGATAAATAATAATAATATTCTAATTTGTCATTTATTAATTTTTTATTCACCTTTTCAATTTCTATATCCATAAGGAAAAAGTCTTTTTTTCCTTCAACAGTATAATAGTAAGCTGTAATCTTTTTATTCTTTACATCAGAATTTTCAAAAGATGAATTTTCAGGGGCTTGCTTAGGTTCTGGTGATGGA
Source organism: uncultured Clostridia bacterium (assembly GCA_947594845.1). Lineage (GTDB taxonomy): Bacteria > Bacillota > Clostridia > TANB77 > CAG-508 > UMGS1994. Next base: position 20,569 of record CANQEI010000020.1, read on the forward strand.
CTTGGTGATGGGCTTGGTGATGGACTTGGTGATGGGCTTGGCGATGGACTTGGTGATGGACTTGGTGATGGACTTGGTGATGGACTTGGTGATGGGCTTGGTGATGGGCTTGGTGATGGGCTTGGTGATGGACTTGGTGATGGGCTTGGTGATGGGCTTGGTGATGGGCTTGGTGTTGGAGTTGATGTTGGAGTTGG
>CANQEI010000021.1 GCA_947594845.1 uncultured Clostridia bacterium
ATAAATCCAGATAAAATTATTTCAAGTATTGTAAATGATGGATATGGATTTATAGAATGTGCTCATGGAACTATGTCAGTACCTGTACCTGCAACAAGTGAAATATTTGCAGCTTCAAATGTAAAATTTAGACAAATAGATGTAGATACAGAACTAGTAACACCAACAGGCGCAGCAATAATTAGTGAACTTGCTGAAGAATTTACAAATTTACCTGCTATGGAAACTGAAAAAATAGGATGGGGTACCGGATTTAAAGATTTGAAAATACCAAATATTTTAAAAGTATATTATGGAAAAATGGAAAAACCAAATGAAGATTTTGTTGTAATGGAAACTAATGTTGATGATTGTAGTGGAGAAATATTAGGATATACACAAGAATTATTATTTAAAAATGGAGCATTAGATGTATTTTATACACCAATCTTTATGAAGAAAAATAGACCAGCTTATAGATTAACAGTAGCATGTAAAAGAGAAGATATATATAAATTACAAAATATTATCTTTAAAGAAACAACTACTATTGGTATTAGATATCGATTTGAGTATAGAACAGAACTTGGTAGAGAAATTGTTGAATTAGACACCAAATATGGAAAAATAAAAGCAAAAAAAGTAATAAATAATGGAGAAACTTATGTATATCCTGAATATGAAAGTATAAAGGAATTAGCTGAAAAAAATAATATTCCATTGAAAGAATTTTATAAATTAACTTAAATTTTATATGTTTGTTATTTAACTTGAATTGGAGGTTACATTTATTAGGATATGGATATAAGGGAGATATTAGAAGGTTTAAAAAATAATAAAATAACGATTGAACAAGCAGAAAAAGAAATAAAAAATAATCAATACGAAGATTTAGGATATGCAAAAATAGATCATAATCGAAAACAAAGAACAGGTGCAAGTGAAGTTATTTTTTGTCAGGGAAAACCTAATGAATTTTTAACGAATATTTATACTAATATATACAAAGAAAATGGAGAAGTTTTAGGAACAAGAGCAAGTAGTGAGCAATATGAGCTATTAAAAAAAGAAATTCCAAATATAGAATATAACAATATATCTAAAATACTAAAAATAGAAAAAAGAAAAGAAAAAGTAGGATATATAGTTATTTGTACAGGTGGAACAGCAGATATTCCAGTTGCAGAAGAAGCAGCACAAACAGCAGAATTTTTTGGAAGTACAGTAGAAAGAATTTATGATGTAGGAGTAGCAGGCATTCATAGAATATTATCACAAAGAGAAAAACTAGAAAAAGCAAATTGTATTATTGCTGTTGCAGGAATGGAAGGAGCTTTAGCAACTGTTGTAGCAGGATTATCTAAAGTACCAGTTATAGCAGTTCCAACTTCTATTGGCTATGGAGCAAATTTTGGAGGATTAGCAGCATTATTAAGTATGATAAATTCATGTAGCAATTCAGTAAGTGTAGTAAATATAGATAATGGCTATGGAGCAGGCTATATAGCAAATCAAATTAATAAACTAATAGTTAAGCCATAGAAAAGGAGAAAAATATGAATTATAGAAAATTAGGTAGAACTAATATTGAAGTAAGTGAGATTGCATTAGGGTGTGAAGGTTTTTCAGGAAAAAATGTAGAACAAACCAAAGAAATGCTTAAATATTCTTATAAAAATGGAATAAATTTTATAGATTTATATAGTTCAAATCCAGAATTAAGAAGTAATTTAGGTATAGCAATTAAAGAACTAGATATTAGAAAAAATTTTATTATAGAAGCACATATAGGTTCAACATGGAAAAATGGACAATATGAGAGAAGTAGAAATTTAGAAGCAAATAAAATAGCTTTTGAAGATTTATTAGCAAGGTTACAAACAGACTATATAGATGTTGGTATGATCCATTATATAGATAGTCAAGATGATTATGAAAGGGTATTTAATGGAGAAATAATAGAATATGTGAAAGAACTAAAAACAGAAGGAAAAATAAAAGCAATAGGATTAAGTTCTCATAACCCATTGATTGCAAAACAAGCTGTTCAAACAGGATTAATAGATGTTGTGTTATTTTCAATTAATCCATGTTATGATATACAACCTGCATCAGAAGATTGCAATGACTTATGGGATGAAGGTAAATATAAAAATGTAGAGTTTAAAATAGATAAAGATAGAGAAGAATTTTATGAATTATGTGAAAAAGAAAATGTTGGAATTACAGTAATGAAATGTTATGGTGGAGGAGATTTATTGGATAAAGAATTATCTCCATTTAAAGTAGCACTAACTACAAATCAATGTATCCATTATTGTTTAACAAGACCTGGAGTAGTATCTGTAATGTTAGGTGTGAAAACAAATGAGGAAATAGATGAGGCTATACAATATGAAACTGCAAATATGGAAGAAAAAGATTACGGAGAAATTTTATCAAAATTACCTAAAAATAATATGAAAGGAAAATGTGTTTATTGTGGTCATTGTGCTCCATGTACAGTAGGAATAGATATTGCAAGTGTAAATAAATATACAGCTTTGGTAAAAGCAGAAAAAGAAGTACCAGAAACAGTAAGAGAACATTATAAAGTATTAAAACATCATGCAGGAGAATGCATTAAATGTGGTAGATGTGAGAAAAATTGTCCGTTTTCTGTAAATATTATTCAAAAAATGGAAGAAGCAGTAGAAATATTTGGATATTAGGAGGAACTAAATTGTCAGAAATAGAAGAGAAAGAAAAAGTATTAGAAAATTATCTAAAAGAATTAAAAAGTGTTGCAGTAGCATTTTCAGCAGGTGTAGATTCAACATTTCTACTAAAAAAGGCAAAACAAGTATTAGGAGATAATGTTATTGCTATTACAATTAAATCATGCTTTGTTCCTAAAAGAGAATTAAACGAAGCAATAGACTTTTGCAAGAAAGAAAATATAAAGCATATTATAATTGAAAGTGACGTACTTAATGTAAAAGAGATAGCTGAAAACCCAAAAAATAGATGTTATTTTTGCAAAAAAGCGTTGTTTAAAAAAATGATACAAATAGCAAAAGACAATGGAATGAACGAATTAGTAGAAGGTTCAAATATGAACGATATGGATGATTATAGACCTGGTATGCAAGCAATAACAGAGCTAAAAGTAAAAAGTCCATTAAAATATGCTAAATTATATAAACAAGAAATAAGACTTCTTTCAAATAAATTAAAACTTCCTACATGGGATAAGCCATCTTTTGCTTGTTTAGCTAGTAGATTTGTATATGGAGAAACTATAACAGAAGAAAAATTAGAGATGGTAGATAAGGCAGAACAATTACTTCTAGATATGGGATTAAAACAAATGAGAGTTAGAATACATGATGATATGGCAAGAATTGAAGTTATGCCAAATTGTATAGAATTAATTGCTAAAGAAGAAAATCGTAAAAAAATTTCTAAAGCATTTAAAGAATATGGTTTTTCATATGTTACATTAGATTTGGATGGCTACAAAACAGGAAATATGAACAAGTTTAAAAATGGAAAATGAAAAATTTATATGGCAAATAATATATTATGAAAAGATACTGTCAAAAATTGTATAGCACTTTTTTATTAATATTTTAATTTATGATATAATTTTAATTATAAATATTAAAGTTGATAATTATAATATTAAAAAGCGTTTAACTGAATTTGCAAATTGTTAAGAAAAGAGGATAAAATGGAATTTAAAAAAATTGAAGATTTAACTTTAGAAGAAATTGAAAACATCCATTTATTGGACAAGCAAGATATCGAAAAGATGGAATTTGCAGAATTATGTATTTATTTAGAAAATCTAAATAAATTAGAAGCAAGATATAAAGAATTATTAGATGAAAATTAAGTTTTTATAGGAGAATATAAATGGAAGAAACTTTAGTTAATCCAGCTTTTCTAGGAAATATCCAGAATCAGCGAAGGGATGTTTATGCAGAATTAAAAGAAAAATTATATAAAGCTAAATTATCAGCAGTAAGAGATTTCATGGAAAGAAAAGGTGTTAAAGTCGACTACAGAATAACGGATTTGTCTGAATTAAAGGCTACCATAAAAGATGATCAGGAAATATATATTCAAGTAGAGAATTTTGAACAGGCTTTAGATAAAGATTTAACTGATGTAATAGAATGCTTAAAGGATGGTTCTACAAATGCATTTCAGACATTTGGAAGAGCATTGATATCTATTGCTACGCCTGTATTAACAGCTATGGCTGTTTCAACGGTTGGAACTCTATATTTTCCATCTGTACCCTCAATAGTCCTTTCAAGTGCTGCACTTGTATCTCCCAAAATATATACTGCAGTAAAGGGATGGTCAGGTCAAAAAAAAGTAATACAAGAAAATGCTTTAAATGTAACTCTATTAAATCTTGCTAGAGTAGAAGACGAAAACGAGCCATTAAGAATGGAAATACCTGAAAATGTTAGAAAAACTGTCACTGAACAATTTAAAACTAGAAATTTAAATATTAATAATCAAGATACCATATCATTTTTATCAAGTATAACTGAATTTGATAATAAAAATAAGATACAGGCCATAAAACTTATTAATTCCTTAACTGGGGATAGGTTTGATATAGATAGTGAGATAAATAAATATGAGAAATCTATTTCTAAAATGATGAAAACTTTCCAACAAAATGTTGTTAAACCGGCATTATCAATATTACCACCTTTTATTCATGCCGCATCTATTGTTAATGATACTATAAGTGATGAGGCTGCTGCAGTACTTACAGGAATAGGTGGTACAGTTCTATCTAAAAATGTCGCTATAGGAATAACAGAAGGCGGCTTACAGTATGGTCTAAGTAAGTTTGGAAATTTAATTCCTTTGGCAGGTTCATTTATTGAACAAACTACATCATCAATAAATAACTTAGAAAACTACTTTTTTTGGGGCGGAGCAGGACTAGCTTTGGCAGGATTAGGAATAACAGTGAAAGCATTTAAGAATTGGCACGAAAAAAATAAAGATAAGAAAAATATAAATGAATCAATTGATGTATTGAAGGGAGATATTTTAAAGAAAATTCAAGAATCAAAAGATGCAACTTCTGAAGAAATAAGTAAAAGAAGTAATAAGCAAGTTATGTTGGATATAGTTTGTGATGAATTAAGAAGAAGTGGTGTTGATATACCAGAACATCTGCAGGATACATTTGAATTGAAAGCATTATTGCATAATCAACCAATAACAAAAAAAATGAAAGTTTTAAATGTAATGAACGCTCTTAAAAAAATAGAAGAAGAGGATCAACAGACATTTAAAGATAGAATAAAACAATATGCTAAATATGCATATTATGGAGGAATAATCGCTTTAGCAGGACTTAAAGCTTATGACATGTTTATTAACCCAGGTTTTTTAGAAAATATTAAATATTCATCAAAAGATTTAGATAAATTATCAGAATCTGCAAAAGAAAATTTAACTGAATCATCAAAATATATTAATGAAAGTATAAAAAATGCAAACGGGCTTGATTCTTCAACTCAATCAAATAGTAATCGTTTAAAAATGTTAGCATTGGGAAAAGATAAAGTTCCACCAAGTTTAGTTAGTACATTAGAAGATTGCGGTGGAGAAATAAATTATGATAGTTTTACTGTAGACCCAGATACTAAATCATGGATGTTAACTCATGGCTTAGATTCATTTGAAGAAGTAAAAGATTATATTAATAAAATGCCAATTTCAGATTCATCATATATTGAAGCTGCAAAAAAAGTAAATAAAACGCTAGGTGAAATTTTAAGTGAAAATGTAAAGAAACCTAAATTATTGGGAATTTTTCCTACTGGTAGTGAAACAATTGACTGGGATAATATAAAACTTAATGATACTTTAGTTTCCGAATTAAAAAAAATGAGAGTAGAGCCTACTATTAATGGTCTACAGAAATGGACAGAAGGTTTAGGAACAGATGCAATGAAAGTTGCAGATAACTTTGGCGAAGTACCGCAATCACTTTATTCATTATCTCTTAAAAGAAAAACTTCTGGATTTACTAAAAATGATTGGGAGTCAATTTTCCATACAACAACCGAAAAAGAATTAGAAAAGTTAGGATATAGTAACATATATGAATTTGAAAAAGCACTAGAAAGTGCTGATATAGAAGGCTTTAAAAGCCGATTAAGCTTAGAAAAACCTATTATTCCTGATGGGGCTTCACCTGATGAAATTAAAAAAATTATTCAAGAAAATATTAAAAATAACGTAGATATGCAAGAAATAGTTAATATGTCTGATCAAGTTTTAGGAACTCATATAAGTGATCAAATGGAAGCTGCTTTACAAACAATTGGAAGTTTAGAGTCATATGAGGCGACTAAGGCTTTTATAGAAAATGTTAAATATGCAAATACAGTTAATAATCCTAAAAAGGTGTTTGCAATTGGTTCTATAGCAGGCATCATAGTTAACGGGGTTAAAAATTTATTTAAAAGAAAACCTAAAAAAACAATTTATGCATTGCCAGAAGCAAAAACAGATAGAAATCACGAACAAGAAGACTTTGAAAATACTTTAAGAGTAGATGTGCAAGATGGTAAGAATATAGATAGTACTAATGGACAAAAAAATAAAGAAATTGAGGATAAAGAAAAATAAATATACTATAATACCTCCTGTATAATTTAGTATACAGGAGGTATTTTTACATGTAATATTTGGCAAAATCACTAAAATACTGTAGGTTCAGTTTATCCTTTAATGAAGAAAAACTACTCATATTTTCATCATTAATTACCAAATCACTTGTCTTTATGCAAAATATATTTGCATTATATGGAGTTTTATTTTCAAACATTTTCTTATAATCAAAATGATATTTTTCAGCTAAATCTTTCGTGGTAAGAGTATATACGTTTATATTCTGCTGTTTTAAGGCATTGCAATTGTAGAACATGTTATACAAAAAATTTAAAAATTCAGGATATGGCTCGCCATAGAAAACTAAAGTATTAACATTTGTAAACTCATCTATAGTATCACTACTAAATTTAGTTATATTAAAAAAATTGTGAGCATCTGGAATTTTATAAAAAAATGATGTTAACTTTTTGTTCTTCTCTTTTACCAATAATAGAAAAAACATAAAATCTGCTATAGCAAACAGTACGAATAACCATAATCCAATACTATATGGAATAATCTTAATAACTGAAAATTGCAATATAAAAAGAGATAATATAATTGTTGTATCAAAATTACCCAACTTGTTTCCTGTTTTACTCGAATATGTTTCAGCTACAATAACAGAGGTATATGCTTTATAGTAATTATAATAGTTTTTATTTTCACTAATTAACAACATTTTTTCATTTTGGTTGGTTGGGTTTACATTATTTCTAGTATAATTTAAATTATTATCAATATTTATATAATAGTTTAATAATAAGTTTTTATAACTATACTTTGCACAAGCAAATATTAAAAATAAAAATGGCGTAAGAAGTAGAGGAACACAAAATAAAAATCCCAATACGTCCGGCAAGACAAAATCATCGCCAGAAGTTGCAGCTAAATAACATATTATTATAAAACTAATAACAGTTATTGCTAAAGATGCATATGCAAGTATTTCACTATATATTACCAATACTTTTTTTGAGAAAATTTGTTTTTTTTCATTTGGACCTACATAATCCACTTTATTTCCGTTTGAATCTTCTATTTTAGAATTCATAACTTGTTTATACAATTCTTTAACTTTCATGAATATCACCTATACCTTCTCAACAAAATTTAATAATATTATAGCATAAGTTTATATATTTGTATAAAATAATAATTATTTGAAATCTTAATAATAACATTTTTATTAATAAAATATTTATATGACAGAATATTAAGTAGTCACGAAAATTGAATAAAAATCAATAATGTTAAACATTAATTTTCAAAATATAAAACAAAAAAAAGGCACCGCGTCCGAAAACAGCGGTGCATAGGCTTCAGATATTGATGGCGAACCAGACAGGGAGCACCATGCTCAACGAAGCCGTTCCATAGAAGAACACTTCCATGACCATGCCACAGGTCCATTCAGTGTCAATAAGACAGAACAGAATGGTGAGGCAAACAGCAACTACCAAGCACGCTACGGTGCTGATGACTTCTTTCTTCGACAATTGTAGCACCTCCAGTTAGTTTAATAAGTCGAGAAAAAAGTGTGTGCATATTTATATTATATCATTTACATAATAAATAATCAAATATCATATAGTACTTGTAAGAGTAGAAGTCTTGTGCTAAAATCATACTGTATAAAAATGCAAATTTATAATCAAATAAATTAATGCATAAGCGGAGGATAAATGTGAAAAATATAGTTTTATGTGGACTAATTAATGATAGAAATTTGGGAGATCCAACGATATATCTTTCAACAAAATATTCTGTAGAAAAATATTTATCTGAGAAACATATTAAATTTAAAATAAAAACTTTAGATATGTTATGGAGAAAAGATTCAAAGTATAGAAAAAATAATAGAATTAGAATGTTTTATAAAAAAATTAAAAATAAAATATACCATGATATTATAAAGAAAACTCATACAGAAGCATATATTGAAAAAAGGATAAACTCAAGTACAACAGCAATAATATTCTGCGGCGGAGGTTTATTTATGTATACCAATTTAAAAGAACTCTACCAATCAATAGGAAAAATTTTAAAATACGCTGAAAAATACAATGTACCAGTAATGTTTTCAGGTATTGGAGTAGAAGAATATAGCGAAACCTCAGAAGAATGCCAAAAATTAAAAAATAGCATAAATAAAGATTGCGTTAAAGTAATAACTACGAGAGATAATTTAGAAATGTTACAAAAAAATTATGTCAGAAATTTGAATAAAATTAAAACTCTAAAAGTCTCAGATCCTGTTTGTTCAATTAGCAAAATATATAAAAAAGCGAAAATGCAAGATAATACAATAGGCTTAAATATAATAAGAGGGACTATATTTAAGGAGTATGGAAATAATATATCTGAAGATGAAATGCTTCAATTTTATTCAGAATTATATGCTAAACTTTCACAAAAATTTAAAGTTAAGTTATTTACAAACGGTACAATACCAGACCAATTATTTGCAAAAAAAATAGTAGAAAAATTAAATTTAGACAAAAAGGTATTAATTCCAAGACCAAAAACAGTAAAACAATTAATTAAAACAATTACATCATTTCAAGCAATTATAGGAACGAGACTCCATGCCAGTATAATTGCATACTCATATAATATACCCTGTATTGGATTAGTTTGGAATGTAAAGCAGATTTTTTTCGGAAAGTGTATAGGTTATCCTAATAGATTTTTCGATATTAAAAATTTTGATTCAGATAAAATTTTAAAAGAACTTGAAACTGCAATTAAAGTTGGATACAAAGCTATTGATATAAATCAATAGCAGCGAACAAACTCTAAAGAAATTGAAAATTTTTAGATAAATATGTAATTGAAAATTAAAACCAATAAAATAACCGCTTCAATGAGTGGTTATTTTAGATTTATAATAAAAACATCTCAATTAAAAATTCTTTAAATTGGCAAAAACTTAGAAACTAAAGATATTTACAATAAATCTTACATAGTGTATAATTTAATTGATTAATTTTATTTTGGAGTAAACAATGTTAGAACATATAAAAAGTACAAATCTAAGAAAAACAATATTAAGAGCATTAAATAAAAAAGATTTTGAAGAAGTCTCATCAGAAGATTTATTAACAATAGAAAATATCCTTTTAGATGCAACAGATTTCAATTCAAATTCAGAAAAAATTAATATTAATGATATAGATCATTTTCCAAATTTAAAGAGTGTAACTTTGCAACACTTTTTAATTGATGATAAATCTATTGAGAGTTTAGATGAACAATTATCGTTATCTACAATATCTTTTGTAAATTGCATATTTGATTGTAGACAAGCTGCAATTTTGGGTAAATATCCTAAAATAATAAAATTTATTGGATGTACTAATCTTCCACATAGATTATCAGGAATAAAAAAATTATATATAGAACAATGTGGCATAGATTTTGATAGTATAGATTTTTCTTCATTGGAATATTTAAAAATAGGATATTCCAAAATAAGAAATGTACATGATTTAGATGAAAAATGCCGTACACAAGAAATAGAAGTTTTAAATTCTACTTTACTAGACAAAAACGGAAATGAAGTAGAAACAATTAAAGTACCTACTGGTACAAAATTTTCAAACGAAAAAATAAATTCAGATTATTATGATAATAGAGATAGATAGTAAAGGGGATATAAAGAGAAAACATGGAAGAAAAAAAGGAACTAATATTTGCACGACCACTTACAAGAGAAGATGTATTACGAATTAATGAAAATGCACCAGTTAAAGTAATATTAAGAAATACAAAAGATCAAAATCCAAAAATTCTTCTTGGATTATCAAAAGATGTTACTATTATAATTAGAAACGATTTAGAAGAAAAAGCAACAAACAATGAAAATCAGTTAGATGAAATAGAATATACTCCAGATGAGTTATCTAGAATAATTGAAAGACTTGATCAATTAGATAGTACAGTAAATCCAGAATGGACAGATTTGCAAAAAGCAACATATCTATATGTTTCTTTTGTTCTTGCTTTAAAACAAAATATAAATGAAAATAATGATTTAGGATTAAAAAGTTTATACTTAGGCGGTGCTACACCATTAACATATGCAACAATATACAAAGAAGTAATGGATAGACATGATATTCCTTGCAGAATAATAACTAGTGATAGCAATCATAGATTTAATGAAATTATGATTAATAACACATATTATCCTTTAGATTTATATTTAGATGCAAAACGAAATGAAAAATTACTAGAAGATGAAAATAGATTTGAATTAACTAATTTTTTATCTGATAGGGAATTTTATGAAAGACCAGAACATACTATAAGAGCTAGAGAATCAAGCATTTCTCAAAATGTTCCTGCATTAAATCATGAATTAATTCAAGAAGCTATCAATACGGTTTTACATGAAGAACCACAAGAAATTAAAGGCAAAACTGAAATTCCTCGTATCATGCTAAGATCTAAAGAATTACAACAATTCTTTAAAAAAGATATACTTGAAAATTCTTCATCAATAGAAGAAATTTCTGAAATTAGAATAGATTTAACTGATTCCCAAACAGATGAATTGCAGCAAGATTTACAAGAAATAGGAAAATATTATCCTCAATTATTAAGTAATGTAACAATCTCAAATAGTACTGATTCTCATATAGATATGCAACAAATAGTTGATACAATTTATACTTCAAAAATTAGTTCAACTGCAAGTCAAAGTACATCAATTCCAACTAAATTAGTAATTGAAGGTAAAACTCCAGAAGATTTTGATTTAGACTTTTCAAAAGCTCCTGTAGTTGAATATGATGATTCACATATATCTGAAGAACAAGATATTTCTCAAAAAATATCTTTTAAAAATACTTCTGGTACTCCAATAAAAATGCCACAATTAAGAGAGAAAATTCCAAGCACTGTTGATACTATTGCATTTGAAGATTTTGATTTATCCGGATTTAATATATCAACAGCAAAAGTAAATGTGGCAAACGGAGTCTTAAGCGATGGTATTAGATTAGAATTAAGTGGAAGTGGAACATCTGGAGTTCAAGATATAACGGGCTTAGACAAAATAATAAGCCTATCAATAAATAATATCCCGCCTAATGAATTTGACGAAGTAATGAAAATAGCACTAGACAATCCAAGCCAAATGGGAAGATTATTTGATTTATCAATACAAAATCAAAGGGGTTTGAAAGATAGAAAATTCTTTGAAGAAATTAGAAATCCAAATATAGTTAAACTAGTTATAAGTGATCATGAACTAAATAATATTGATGGATTAGAGCATTTAAGAGGTCAATTACTAAAATTATATATTGAATCTAATCTTTTAACTATTGACCAAATGAAAAGAATTAATAGCTTTCATCAGAACAACCCTTATATTCATGTTTTATGTGCTGGAAATAATGCAACTAGAGATGCTATCAATAATTTAGGAAATAACACAATTTCAGATGAAACATATAATTATTTAGATAATCTATTTAGAAGAAGTGGATATATAAACTATAGAAATATGAGATATCACAAAATTCCACAATCTAATGTGACAGGTAGAAAAACGGCTATACTAAATGATTTTTTTCACTGGAGTATGGAAAATGTACCTTATTACATAGAAGACGCTAAAGTTTTTAGAGATATTCTGCCATTAGCCTTTAATCCAATGATGATTAAAGATGTTGATACATTTAAAAGATACTTAAATGACCCATCAAATTATTTTGAACAAAGTCATTTAAAAGATGGAACTTTACTATTAACTATTGATCAGCTAAATGAATTAATTTCCTCTGGAAAAAGAATACCTCAAAATATTCATTTACAAATAAATAGAGTTAATGAATTAGATAATGCTACCTTAAATAAACTTAAACAAGATTGTGATAGTCATGGTATAAATTTTTCAGGCATCAGAGTATTTGATCAAAGGCAGCTAAATCCTGCAAATCCTAATGAAAGAGTTTTTGATACTTATGATACACAGTATGCAGAATATAGCATAGATGAATATAAAAAAATACGTCAAGGGCTAGAAGAAATTGTAGGTGATATTGATAATTCTTTAAGTGATGTCGAAAAATTTGCAATAATATATTATAGACTTTCTAAAAAAATTTCAACATATGATACTAGTGCAATTTCTGACTCATATAGCAAAGAACATGCAATATATCAAAATAAAGTTAGAAACACATCTAGAAATCTATCAGAAGGATTGATTCCGCAAGAAGGCTTTGATTTAAATACAAATTCTCCAGATAGAACATTAATAAATCGATGCGTTTGTGCTGGATATGCAGACATATTGAAAAATGCATTAGCTTTAGTAGGAGTTGAATCAATTGTAGATTCTGGAGCAACTAGAATTGATTCAAGTGATCCTAATCATCCTAAGTATTCACGACTTCACGCATGGAATAGAATTAAAATAGATGGAAAATGGTATTACGCTGATCTTTGTTGGGATAGAGGAGAAAGAGTCATTCAAAATGGTGGAAAATTTTTGCGTGCCTTAAGAGGTGGTGCAAATGATCATTTTGCAAACTCTGGCATTAGTGAAGGAGGAAATCCTGACATTACAGTTGCTAATCACTTTTCTTATTCTGAGCCAAATCTAAGAAGTGAAAAAGTAGAAGACGATCCATATGATCAACAAGTTTTAAATGATTTATTTCAAAAAGTAAAAGATGGAAGATTACCAAATAGTTATGAAATAGATGTTCCTAGCGATCCAGATATTGATTTTCAATTAGATCAAGATAAAATTAAAGATGAATATCAAAGACGAAGAAAAGATATGTATGCTAAATTTTACGGTGATAGAGAATATCAGGCAGAATATGATGAACGTGCAAGTAGGTTTAGACAACATGAGATAGAAACTACAAATGGAAGTATAACATATAGGACTATTGAAGATTATCCAGAAAAAGAAGAAGACGAAAAATTTCTAATTCTTGGCGAATATCAAAAAGCATTAGAAAGAATGACAAAATACGAAGCAGGAGATACTTCTGTATATTCTGGTACAGCAGATCAAATAAATGCTGCATTAGAACGAGATAGAGAATACGTTAATACTAGAAATCATACATTTAATCAAAATGAGCATACACAGAGAGATTTAGCCACTCTTGGAAAATTTGGAGAAACATTACCATATATTCCAAGACAAACAGGATTGTTAAGAAATGTTGGTAGAGGAATACTAAATGCAGGAATATTTGCAAGGAATTTAGTCGCTCCTGTATATAGATTTATCGGTAGAAACGTTGCTCAACCAATTCATAGATTAATAACAGGAAATAGAGATGCTTCTCCATACAGAAATAATATTTATCATAGAATGGTAGCTAGAAGAGATTATTTCTATGATATGGCAAGGCAAAGAGATGAAGACGAAACTAATAACAGAAAAGCTAATTCTCCAGATCCTAATAATATAAGACCAGTATCACATCCTATAAGAAATGCATTAGAATCTAGATTTCGTGCTATTTTCAATGCCAGAGAGGGAAATGAGGCTGTATTAAGAGCTGGTGCGTATGACATTAGACAAAATATAGAACAACAAGAAGGTGCAAGAGTCTTAATTCAATCATTAGATACTAGAAAAAGAGAACTAGAAAGACAAATAGCAGCTCTTGAAAGAGAAATTTCTAGTCACCCACATGCTAAAAATATATCAAATGCAAAAACAGCAGTAGCTAATAAAAAAGCTTTACTTGCAAGTACTACAAATATGTTAAACATATATTTGTCAGACGGAAATATAGCTGATATTCAAACTGATGCAATTAGTCATGAACAACATGCAATAGCAAGTAAAGAAGTAAACACAGCAAGAGTAACAATGATTAAAGGTGTAGCTAAAGGACTAGCAGTAAGATATGTTGGACCAAAGATAAGAGACTGGTTATTAGAAAGAGGAAAAACTGTACAAGAAGTTGAAGTACCTATTACTAGAGAAGTACCAGATAAAAAATGGGTTAAACCTGTAACTGAAGCAGTGCCAGAAACTAGAACTGAAACAGTATTTGATAAAGCTGAATCTTTAAGAGATGTTATGCAGCAAAATTCTGGTAAACAAGTATCCGGATATTATTCTGTTTGGGGAGGAGAAAGAGGTGCTGCAAATTATACACTATCAGGAAATGAAAAAATTACAGCCATCTTCAAAGCAACTGAGAAAGGCGGTGTAGGTCTTTCAGACAAGGCTGGATTGACTGCTCCAACATTAACAGATGGATTATTCGCAAATAATTTGCTAGATTCTTCTGGCGTATTAAATCAAAATATTTCTATTGAAACATTACTTAGTGGTGTAAAAGACGGAACAATAGATGCATCATCATTTGAAGATGTTTATTTAGCTGTTGGAGATAGATTTTGGGTAAAAGCAAAAGATATTTTATCAGCTGCAACAAAAAATATTGAAGTTGAGACAGGAAAAACAATCGAAAAAATCATTACACCTGGTCATTGGGTTGAAGGAACCAAGACAATTCATGAAATTGTAAAAACAACAGAAGTTGTCGATAATCCAATTATACAGCAAGCAGTTGGAATAGGAGGTAATGCTATGTCAGGAATAATAGGAATGGATTCTATACAAGACTTAGTAGAAAATGTTAGAAAAACAACAACAGATCAAAAGTCAAATAAAAAGAAACCTAGAAATTATACATATGATGATGGTGAATCTGAGCCAATCCCTACAAGTAAAAGAGAATATGATAGTGAAAGATAAAGTATAAGAAAAGCGGACAATCTAAATATTGTCCGCATTTTTTATTTTAAAATTTCAATTTTACTTTTAACGTGATTGACCGCTAGATCCGTCTGAATGAGATCTTGTTCTTTTTGGAAAATTTACTGATTCACCATTTGGTTGTACTCCATCAAAACGAATATCAAGTTGGTCTCCAAAAGCTGCCATAAAGGCACCATAATCTTGTCTACCATTAAAATATGGTCTCTCATCAGATCTTATAGTACAAGATCTACTTAAAGCACTTACTCTTAATTTTTCTTTAGATTCGCAATTAACAGCTTTTACAACACAAATTAAAGTTCTTCCATCTGGTAATTGATATCTAAATTTTGGCTTTGCTAATGCTGATTGAGGAACATCTATACTTGAAAAATTATATTCAGTAACATGATTTAACATTCTATGACCAGTAAAAATAAACCCTCTACCCAAATGTTCTCCTAACATAGCAGGTACATAAACAACAACCGGTCCAATTTCATTTCTATTACCATTTATAAGTGTAGTTTTAATGATGACTACATTTAATTATGATTCTTATAATAAATGGGATG
>CANQEI010000022.1 GCA_947594845.1 uncultured Clostridia bacterium
GCCTCAAAACCCTTGATATTATAACTGTTTTAATGAAGAACGACAGGGTACGCGAATTTGAATGGTTAGATACGAGGGGTTGAGAAGAATCCTCAAATTATGATCACATTATTTCTGAACAGAAAGCTCGAGTTCTTGAAAATAAAACTACAGAACGTAAGATTAGATTAAATTGGAAAGTGCCAAATTTAGAATTAAAACTATACAAAAATGGTAACCAAGAACAAATTAAGTTTATTTATGATTTAAAAAAGGAAGTTTATCAAAAATATGTAGAAGAAATTTATGGGGAATGGAATGAAGAAACTCAAAAGAAGCTATTTGACAGATTTATGAAAGAAAATTCAAAGAACATAGAACTTATATGCCTAAAAGATGAACTAATACGGATTTTACAACGGAAAAGAAATAGAGAATAATATTTTTGAAATAGGCAATATTTGTATAAAACCAGAATACCAAAATAAGAAAATTGGGACAACAGTATTACAAGAGATTATGTTTGAGAATAACGGAAAAAACATAAAGTTACAAGTGTTTAAATTAAATGAAAAAGCAATTAAGTTATATGAAAAAATGGGATTTGAAAAAATAGATGAAAACAAAACACATTATATAATGATGAAAAACGAAAATTGACAATGAGGAGGAATGCGATTGAATAATAATTTAGAACTTAATTTTAGTGAAATCATCAATATGATAGAAACTAGAAGAAATAATGCTTATAAAAAGGTAAATGAAGAACTAATTTCTTTATATTGGGATTTTGGAAAATATATAAGTGAAAAAGTAAATGATGCTAATTGGGGAGAAAAAATTATAGATAAGTTAGTAGAATTTATGAAAAGAGAATATCCAACTATGAAGGGTTTTAATAGACGTGGAATTTATAGAATGAAACAGTTTTATGAGACGTATAAGGATAATGAAATTGTGTCAACACTGTTGACACAATTAAGTTGGAGTAATAATGTAATTATTTTAAGCTCTACTCACTCAATGGAAGAAAAGGAATTTTATATACGAATGTGTATAAAGAATAATTACTCTGCAAGAGAATTAAACAGACAAATAGAAAGTGGATATTTTCATAGATATATGCTTTCAGATGGAAAAGCAAATCAAAGTTTAACAAAAGCTACTGGAGAAGAGGATTATCCAAATACAAGAATATTAGATACTTATAGTTTAGAATTTTTAGACTTACCAAATAATTATTCAGAAAAAGACTTAAAAAAATCAATTATTTCAAATATGAAAGATTTTATATTAGAAATAGGAAAAGATTTTACTTTTGTGGGAGAAGAATATAGAATACAAGTTGGTGGACAAGACTTTTTCATAGATTTACTTTTCTATAATAGAGCATTAAGTTGTTTAGTTGCATTTGAACTAAAAATAGGTGATTTTCAACCAGAATATATATCAAAAATGGATTTTTACTTAGAAGCATTAGATAGACAGGAGAAAAAAGAAAATGAGAATCCAAGTGTTGGAGTAATTTTGTGTAGTGGGAAAAATGAACAAGTTGTAGAATATGCAATGAGTAGAACAATGTCACCAACAATGGTATCACAATATGCTTTAAAATTAATTGATAAAAAGCTTTTAGAAGATAAGTTAAAACAAATAAGCAATATGGTAGAAGAAAATAATAAAAAGTAAAAATAATGAGGATTTGAGTTATTATTCAGAAGATAGATATTCTAAGCAAATTGAAAAAGATAAGAAAATGGGCTTGGATTAAAAAGAAATAGAAAAAAGAGGTATAAAAGTAAAAATGAAAGTAGTAATGTCGTATAGTCAACCAGATTTAGATGGAATCTCTTGTATGTATGCATATTCAGAATTTTTGAACAAGCAAGGAGAAAAGGCTGATTATGCTATTTGGAATGAACCAAAGCAAGAAGTAAAAATAGTTTGTGATATGTTTGGAATAAAATTAAAAGGATTAAAAATTGAAGAGATTCCAGAAGATAGTGAATTTGTTATTGTGGATTTAAATGGAAAAGAGCAAATTCATGACATTGTAGAATCTAAAAATATTGTAGAAATCATAGACCATCATGCTATGAGCAAATGGCTTCAAAGTTATATTAATTTAAAAAGGATGCAGATTGATAGACTTGGAGCTGCGGCTACTATAGTTACGGAAAGATATAAAGAATCTGGTTTAATACCTTCAAGAGAAGCAGCAATATTGCTATTTTATGGAATTATTTCAAACAGTATAAATTTAAAATCAAATATTACTAATCAAAGAGATGTTAAGGCATGTGATTGGTTGAAAAGTATTTGTTCAGATATTTCAGAGGAAAAGATAAAGGAAATATTTATAAAAAAATCATATATTGAAGACGGAAACTTACGTTCAGAAATGGAATGCGAAATTCCTAATGTGTTTCCGAATTTCAAAGTTATAGTTGCACAATTGGAAATTGCTGATTTAGATAAATTTTTAAAAGAGAGAAAATCTGAAATAATAAGTATTATGCAAAGAGTAAAACAAGAAAAGAAAGTTGACTTTATTTTTATAAATTGTGTTGATATATTAAATGGGTATATAATAGTTTTTGGAGCAGATGATGAATCTAATGAATTTGTTTTTAAAACTTATGGATACGAATTTAATAAAAATAATGAAGCAAGAATAGATAAAATTATTCAAAGAAAGGATATGACTAAAATATTAAGGGAAAAATATAATTAAATAAAGAAACAAGAGATAAATATAAAATTGGGAGATGATTATTTTTGATAAACGCTAAAGATGAAATTAATGTTGCAAAATTATATGGTAAAGAATGTACGTTATCAACAAAAGAGTTTTTAGAAACTTTTAAAATATCAGAAAAAGGACTTAGTACTAAACAAGCTCAAGCAAATTTGCAAAAATACGGCTCAAATGAAATAAGTCAGGAAAAGCCTAAAAGATGGTATAATTATTTTTTGGAAAGTTTATTTTCTCCATTTAATTGCATTTTATTAGGAATTGTTTTAATTCTTTTGTATACAGACATATATTTAGCTGATGTACCTAGTTATGCTAACATTATTGTAATAGGAATATTAGTAACAGTAAGTACATTATTAGATTTTTTTGAGGAATATCATTCTAATAAAGCTGCAGAAAAATTAAAAGAATTAGTTGCAACAACAGCTACTGTTATACGTGATGGAAAAGAAAAACAGATTTCTATTAAAGAAGTTGTTTTAGGAGATACAGTTTTACTTTCAGCTGGTAGTATGATTCCAGCTGACTTAAGAATCATAGAAGCCAAAGACTTATATGTAGGACAATCTGCGTTAACTGGTGAGTCTGATACAGTAAAAAAATTATCAGAATCAGAACTTTCAATGGAAGACATAGACAATATTTCTGATTTAGATACTATATGTTTTATGGGAACTAATGTTACTTCTGGAAGTGCAAAAGGCGTTGTTATAAAAACAGCAGATAATACGTATTTTGGAAAGGTAGCTCATACTCTTTCAAAAGGTAAGCCTAAATCATCTTTTCAAAAAGGAATTGAAAACATAAGTAGGCTATTAATTCATTTTATGATAATTATTATTCCTGTTGTATTTGTTTTAAATGCTTGGAAACATGAGCCTATTCTTGCTTTTACATTTGCTGTTGCAATAGCTATTTGTATTACACCATTATTATTACCTGTTATTTTGTCTTCTAGTTTATCAAAAGGCGCTGTTAAGATGTCAAAGAAAAAGACTATAGTAAAAAAATTGGATGCTATTGAAAATTTTGGCGCTATGAATATTCTTTGTACAGATAAAACTGGAACATTAACAGAGGACAAAATTGTTCTGGAAAAATATTTAGATATTCACGGAAATGAAGATACTCGTGTTTTGAAACATGCTTTTTTGAATTCTTATTTTCAAACTGGATTAAAAGGAAATATTGATGAAGCGGTTATTGCTAGAGGAATGGAAAATGGATTAGAAGAATATAAAACTAAGTATAAGAAGATAGATGAGATTCCGTTTGATTTTGCACGTAGACGTTTATCAGTTGTTTTAGATGATGGAACTAAAAAACAGATGATTACTAAAGGTGCTGTTGAAGAAATTCTTGATATTTGCACATTAGTTGATTACAAGGGAGAAGTAAGTCCAATAACAAAAGAAATAAAAAATAATATTAAAGATATTAGCAAAAAGTTAAATGAAGATGGACTAAGAGTTGTAGCTGTTTGCCAAAAAAATGATATTGCTAATATAAAAAGTTTTGATGTTTCAAATGAATGCAATATGGTATTATTAGGATTTATTGGATTTTTAGATCCACCAAAAGAAAGTGCAAAAAAATCTATTGAAAGTCTTAATAATGCGGGAATTCGTGTTATAGTTCTAACTGGTGATAATGTTGAAATTACAAGATGTGTCTGTGATAGAGTAGGCATAAATTCTAAAAGAATCATGATTGGAAGTCAAATTGATAAATTAACTGATTTTGCACTTAGAAAGCAATTAAAGTCTATTAATATTTTTGCAAAACTTTCTCCAATTCAAAAAGCAAGAATTGTACGACTTTTAAAAGAATCTGGAAATACGGTTGGATATATGGGTGATGGAATAAATGATAGTCCGTCGCTTACAAATTCTGATGTTGGAGTTTCAGTTGATACGGCAGTTGATATTGCTAAAGAATCTGCTGATATTATACTATTAGAAAAAGATTTGAATGTTTTACTAGATGGAGTAACGGAAGGTAGAAGAACTTTTGTTAATTTGATGAAATATATAAAAATGGCTACTAGTTTTAATTTTGGAGAAGTGCTTTCTGTTATGGTGGCAAGTATATTTTTACCTTTCTTACCAGAAACACCAATTCAATTATTAGTTGAAGGATTGCTATATGACTTTGGTCAAATGACATTACCATTTGATAATGTGGATAAAGAAGATTTAAAGAATCCTAAAAATCTTGATGTTGAGGGATTAAAAAGATTTATGTTTTTTATGGGACCTTTGAGTTCCTGCTTTGATTTAATTATATTTGCTTGTGTATGGTTTATATTAGGAATTAGAAATGCAATTATGTTTCAAAGTATTTGGTTTACTTATAGTATTATTTCTAATTTATTGGGCTTATTTGTTATTAGAACTTCAAAGAATCCTCTTACAGAAAGTAAAGCAAGTAAACCAGTATTTTTATCAGCATTTATAATTATATTGTTAGCAATATTATTACCTTATACGCCTTTAGGAAAAGCAATAAATATAGTACCAATTGGTGCGGTTACTATTGTTTTGTTATTTATGATTTCACTTTTATATTGTATAGTAGCCACTTTTGCAAAAAGACATTACATTAAAAAATATAATGAATGGATTTAAAAAATACGATAAATTAAAAATAAAACTCTATACTAAAATGGTATAGAGTTTTATTATATAGATACAACTTTGATACATATTTAATTTATAATAAAAAGGGTGAAATGTATGAGCAAAATTTTAATTGTGGAAGATGAAATTGCTATTAGTGATTTAATAAAGATAAGTTTAGAAGAAAATGGATTTTTATGTGATGTAGCTAATGATGGAGAAATCGCTTCGAATTATATAGAAAAAAATGTATATGATTTAATTTTGCTAGATGTGATGCTTCCAAAAATAGATGGATATACCTTATTAGAATATATTAAAGAAATGTGTGGAACACCAACTATATTGATAACAGCTAAAAGTCAAATAACTGATAAAATTTATGGATTAAATAAAGGAGCAGAAGATTATATAACTAAGCCATTTGATATTAGAGAATTAATTGCAAGAGTTTCAACTGTTTTAAGGAGATATAACAAAGGAACTGATGTGCAAAAATTTGGAAATGTATCTATAAATGTTGCTTCAAGGATAGTAAAAAAAGATGAAAAAGAGATTCAACTGACTCCTAAAGAATTTGATTTATTAATATTATTAATTCAAAATAAAAATTTTGCTTTATATAGAGAAGTTATTTTTGAAAAAGTATGGGGAGAAGAATTGGAATTTGAAACAAGAACATTAGACTTGCATATACAAAGATTAAGAAAAAAATTAGGCTGGAAAGATAAAATAAAAACGATTTATAAAATAGGATATATGCTTGAATTGTAAGGAGGAAATTTAAATATAAATGAAATTTTGGAAAAAACTAGTTTTATTTATAATTGCAATTATATCTATTATATTATCCTGTAGCAGATATTACATAGTAAAAAGCAATTTTTTACATTCAATAGAAAATACAAGTAAACAAAATACAAATCATCATATATTAGAAAAATATATGTTAGAAAATAATATCGTACAAAGTATTCAATCAGGGGAAGAAGTTAATGATGAAAAAATAATTGAATATGTAAAATCTTTATCTGGGTATATGAATGGTAATAATGAATTAATTGCATTATATACGGAAGACCATGAATTGATATATACAAATATTTATGGCATAGAAAAGATAGATATTAGTTCAATGCTAAATAAAGAAACTGAAGGGTATTGCTTAAAAGATATTAACAATAACCATTATATGTTATTTTTTTCATATTGGACTATTAATGGAAAAACTATTTATATTGTGAATTCTTATGATGTGAATTTCTTATATGAAGAAAGAGACAGACAATTAAGAGATATATTGTTTACAGATATAATTATTTTAATATTTTCTGCAATTGTTATTTTTATTTTTTCAAAATATTTAACAAAACCTATTGAAAGTTTAAATAAGACAACTAAAAAAATTGCATTTGGTAAATTCAATGAAAGAGTGAAAATAAAAAGTAATGATGAATTTTCAGAACTTGCAGATAGCTTTAATATGATGGCAGTTAAAATAGAAAAACAAATAAAAGAGCTTAATTTGCAAATAAAACAAAAAAATGATTTTATAAATGGTTTTACACATGAATTAAAAACGCCAATGTCTGCAATTATAGGGTATTCAGATTTATTGAGGTTAAAAAAGTGTGATGAAGATGTACAGAAAAGAGCTTTGGATTATATTTATCATGAATCAAAAAGATTAGAAAATTTGTCTTATAAACTAATGAACTTAATGTCTATAACATCAGAAAGTATTGAATTAACAAAAATTAATATTGTAGATTTTATGCAAAAAGTAAAGAAAAATATTGTATTAGTTGAAAATAAAATTGAATTATGTATGGAAAATGCAATTATAGTAGCAGATAAGGAATTATTAGAAACTGTAATAAGAAATCTTGTTGAAAATAGTAATAAGGCAAATCCAAAAGACAATAAAATAATCATAAAAGGAGAAAAAGTAAAAGCTAAGAAATATAGAATATCTGTTATAGATAAAGGAACGGGGATTCCTGAAGAATATATAGATAGAGTAACTGAAGACTTTTATATGGTAGATAAGTCTAGGAGCAGAGAAAATGGAGGAAGTGGTATAGGGCTATCTCTTGTAAAAAAGATATTGGATTTGCATAAAACAAAATTGCACATAAAAAGTCAAGAAGGTGTTGGAACTACAGTATATTTTGAACTAGAGGAGGATGAGATGCGATGAAAATAAAAAATATTATGATTTACTTTATTATAGTTGTTGTAGTTCTTTTAACTTTCAAAATACCGGAAATATTGTTAAAAAAGGATAGTCAAAATGTAGGATTAGAAATATATAAAGAAATTGAAAATGAAACTACAATAGATTTTGAAACCGAAAAAATTTATTTGGTAAAAGCGATTCATGATATTGAAGAAGGAAGAACAATAGTAATAAGTAGTCCAGAATATATGTATTTATATCAAAAGCAAGTATTTGATATAAATGATGGACTTACTCAAAAGGTAAATGATGAATTAGTAAAATTAAAAGAAAGTAATATAATAAAGGATATTGGAATAGAGCCAGATAAGGAATATAGAATTGGGTTAATAGATAAAAGTTATCCTAATAAAGAGATAACATATGATATTAAAAATATTATATTATCATCAAATTCAAATGATATAAATAATATTAAATATATTTTAAATATGGAAAGTAAAACTGGAAAAATATTATATATTGCATTTAATGAAGACAATTTATGCGAGTTAGAAAATAAACAAGAAATATTAGAAAATTATATAAAATATTTAAATTTATATATTATAGATGATTGGAAATATGAAGAAAATGAAATAGATAAAGTATATACTATGAAGTCTGAAAAAGCTGGACTAAAAGTTACGCTAGAGCAACATGATGAGAATATTATGATTTCAATTCATATTTTTTAAATATATACAACTTTGATACGAGTTTCATACAGACTGGATACAACCCTATGTTATTTTAATAATAGTTTAAGGTTGGTTTTAGGAGGTATGTATGGAATTTATAGCTAATGACGGAAAAAATATTGAAATAAAAGTTGAAAATGAAATTTATTTAAGGCATGCTATTCAAACAAGATTTATACGAACAGATGACAATTATATTGATGTTATTAAAGAGTATGTTTCTGGAATTTACGAAAAGGGAGATATTATTTCTATAAGCGAAAAAATTATTAGTATTTGCCAAAATAAAATAGTAAGAAGAGATGAGTTAAAAATAGGGATATGGGCTAGAATTTTATCAAAATTTGCTTCACACACATCAGCAGGTGTTGGAGTTAGTGAAAAATTAAAAATGCAATATGCAATAAACAAAGTCGGATTATTCAAAGTAATAATTGCTAGTATAGCAAGTGGTGTTACTAAAGTTTTTGGGATAAAAGGAGTTTTTTATAAGATCGTAGGACTAGAAGTTAGCGGATTAGATGGGTTTTATGATCATGTCTGGAAAGAATATGGAGATATCGGAATTGAACTTCCAGAAGATCCTACAGGAGTATGTAATGAAATAAAAGAAAAATTAGGAATAAGCTGTATGATTGTTGATGCAAATGATTTAGGGCAAGTTATATTAGGAAAATCAGATGATATTAAATTTGATAATGAGTTTTTGGAAAAATTGATAAAAGATAATCCTGCAGGACAAGGTAGACAAAAAACTCCAATTATTCTTATTAGAAAAAGTGAATAGATTAAGTCTATTCTTTTTTTGTGGAAAAAAGTTTTATAATGTGGTATATTAATATAGATGTTATTTTAGAAATTAATTAAAAAGAGGTTATATGCATAAAAGTGTTAGAGGAATAATAAAAAAAGATAATGGTATAATATTGATTCATAGGATAAAACCAAGAGAAGACGGAACCCCAAGAGAATATTATGTTGTTCCAGGTGGAAAGATGGAAACTGGTGAAAGTGAAATTGATACAGTTGTAAGAGAGGTCTATGAAGAAACTGGAATTAATATTGAGCCTGAGAAAAAATTTTTTGAATATAATTCAGAATATGATGATAGCATACAAGTTTTTTATGTTTGTAAATATATTAGTGGTACTTTGGGCTCAGGAAATGGACCAGAAATTATTAATCCAGTAGGCGTGTTTGAACCTGTTATTGTGGAAAAGGAACAAATAAAGAATATTAATTTAGTTCCTGAAGAAATTAAAAAGATTTTAGAAAAGGGAGAAATATAAATGCATTATAGTTATTTTTTAGTAAAACCAGATGGAATAAAATTTTTAAAACCAATATGTAAACAAATTGAGGATAAATATGAAAGTGTTAGATATTATGCAGTAGAAGATTTTGAAAAATTAATTAGAGACTTATATTATAAACATTTTGAAGAAAAGGGAATTAATTTTGAAAATTCATTTGGGGCATATTTGTATGGATTAAGAGAAACATATGGAAATGAATCTGTATTAATTTTGGTTGGAGATAACATGGAATATGATAAATTAGTTCAATCAGTATATGATACTAAAATGGATATTAGGAACAAGTATACAAATAATGATGTGGGAGTTGTTACCAATTATGGAAACAGAAAAGAGTATATTAGATTTGTTTCTGAAGATGGAGAAGAAAGACCACCTAGAATAATGAATAAATTGGGAAGTTATAGAATAAGTAATATGAATATTATTCATTCACCAGATGCAGATGAAAAAACAACTTTAGAAGAATTGAATATATTAATGAAAGATGGAATAATTGATGATAAAAATTTAATAACTTTAGATATGATTGAGAAAATGGAGAAATATCAGACAGCTACATTACAAAGAGATATGAGAGAACCTGGTTATCAAGGAGAGGTTAAACCTGATATATCTGGCTGGGTTAGACAACAAATAAATTCTGAAAAAGATATTGGAAATAGATAATTTAAAATGGTGGATTATTAGCAATAGATAAACTATAGAAAAATATTAGTAAAAATTTAGAATAAGGATAATGAAATGAAAGTAGGATATCAAGGAATTGTTGGCTCTAATAGTGAAGAAGCGGCTCAAATTTTTGTTGAAAGATTAAATTTAAAAGATGTGGAATATATTCCATTAGTTAATTCACAAAATGTAATTGCGGAATTAGAAAATAAAAATATAAATTTTGGAGTAATGGCAACTTCAAATAAGTATGCTGGTAAAGTTGAAGAAACTGTAAAAGCTTTAAAAGGTTGTAAAAAAGAATTTAAATGTTTAGATACAATAGAATTACCTATACATCATTGTATTTTTAAAAAGAACAAAAATATAAAAAATGATAGTTTAAAAATAATTGCATCACATATCCAAGCTTTGCTACAAACCAAACAATTCAGAAAAGATAAACTTCCGTTATTACAAGAAAAAGAAGTTGAAGATACAGCGTTAGCTGCTAAGTATTTAGCAGAAGGAAAATTGGATGATACTGTTGCAATAATAAGTAGAAAAAATGCAGGAATAATGTTTGGACTTGAGTTGATTTATGAAAATGTTGAGGATATAAAAGATAATTTAACAGAGTTTAAAATTTATAGTGAATAAATTGGAGAGATACTGAAAATATAAGGTATCTCTTTTAAATTTTAATTAAAAAATATTATCAACAAGGTTATTAGAGTATTATTAAAGAATGATGAGGAAATAATAGGAGAACGCATTATTATTGAGGATTAATAGGAATTTTAACAAAAAATCAATATATTTCTTAAAATATATTGACATACAGCTGAAATTCTGCTAATATATTTTTTAAATAATAAAAGCGGTAGGTAAGGTTACTATAGGGATATGGGTTGTTGCCGCGAAGTGATGGAGACATTACAAGTAGGATAGCAGTCAATATCGAATCAAGGTATTGATTAATACAATAACAAGCCCTATAATACTAAAGCTCAAACGTTGTTGTTTTATGTAAAATATAATTGCACGGCGTTTGGTCGTGCTTTATTATATTGTGTATATTTTATTAAGAAAAGAGGTGAAATTGATAATGGATAGCGGTGATAGTAAATCGGCAAATGCGAACTCGAAAAATATAGGTAAAAGTGGATATATGTTTTTTATGTTGAATTCAGATAAAGTAGCTATCCGTTATTCAATTTAGAAAATAGATTATTCATTATTTTACCTGCAAATAAATTAGGGGGGAAAAATAATGGAGAAAAGAATTATACAATACAATAAAGATTTTGATATTGATGTAAAAAAATTTATTCAATGCATATATGCTGGAGAATATAATTTGGATGTAGGAATAGATCTTCTTGAAAATGAAGATGTTTATGTTGAGTATTTACAAAATGGTGGTAACTTTTGGATTGCACTAGATGAAAATAATAATGTAATTGGCACAATTGCTGGAAAAATTGTAAATGAAGAAACTTTAGAAGTAAAAAGAATGTATGTAAAAAAAGAATATAGAAGTTTTGGAATAGCTCAAGCTTTATTTGACATTTTACAAGATTTTGCTATAGAAAAAGGATATAAGTATTTAGTGCTTGGAACTTATAAGAGAATGGAGAGAGCAATTGGTTTCTATATTAAAAATTCATTTGAACCTGATAATGTAGAATCAGAATATGAAGAAGAAGCTTTCTTTAAAAAATGTTTAGCATAATAAAAAAGGTGAAAACGTTTAGTTTTCATCTTTTTTTATATTAAGAATGTTGCTTCATATAGGTAAATAAAAATTTATAGATATTTACAGATAGTAAAAAAATAAAAAAGTTGACTAAATTATTAATTTATGTGATATAGTATATGTAGTAAATAAAATAGGGGGTAATTAAATGGAAAAAGCAAAAGTTTATTTTACAAAGGAATTAACACCAAGTGGTGTAGTAAAGATGTTTAAAGCTTTAGAAAAAGAATTGCCTGGAAAAGTAGCTGTAAAAGTTCATTCTGGAGAAGCTGGAAATCAAAATTATCTTAGACCAGAATTTTTAAAAGAAATGATAGAATATGTAAATGGAACTGTAGTAGAATGTAATACTGCTTATGATGGTGCTAGAAATACAACTGAAAGACATAAAAAATTAATGGAAGATCATGAGTGGTCTAAGTATTTTGATGTTGATATTATGGATGCAGAAGGACCAGATAAAGTTTTAGACATACCAAACGGAAAAGTTATTAAAAAGAACTATGTTGGTAAAAATATAGATAATTATGACTCTATGCTAGTTTTATCACATTTCAAAGGACATCCAATGGGAGGATATGGAGGAGCTTTGAAACAATTATCAATAGGTGTATCTTCAGGAAAAGGTAAAAGATTTATTCATTGTGCTGGTGCTGAAAATGGTTCTTATGAAGACATGTTTAGAACAGACCAGATAAAGTTCCTTGAATCTATGGCAGATGCAGCTTCATCTGTTGTAAAATATTTCGGAGATAATATTGCATATATAAATATAATGTGTAATATGTCAGTTGATTGTGATTGTTGCAATGTTGCTGAAGATCCATGTATGAAAGATATTGGAATTTTAGCTTCACTTGATCCTGTTGCAATTGATAAAGCTTGTATTGATTTAGTAAAAAAATCTGATGATCCAGGAAAAGAACATTTTATGGAAAGAGTTACATCAAGACATGGAGAACATACAATAGATGCTGCTGCTGAACTTGGTATAGGCTCAAAAGAATATGAATTAATTGAAATATAATTTAATTAAAATAAAGTCTGATTTATGAAGTGAACCCCAAATAGTAGACTAATAATAAAAAACTATTTGGTAGATAGGGACTACAATTAAATGTAGTCTC
>CANQEI010000023.1 GCA_947594845.1 uncultured Clostridia bacterium
GAGGTATATGTTCTGCACCTTTTATCATTACTTGTACCTTTCTATAACCTTCTGTATTTTTTATATCTTTGTTTATAATTTCGTTAATGTTTTTTAATAATCTATCATCAAAATTTGTATTACTTGAAATGTTTTCAAGAACTAATTCTAATGCTTTTTTATGATTTATAGCCTCATATAATTCTCTTGGCTCTTTTAAATCTATTTTAAAACTATTATCATTGTACAATATTGCGTATGTTTCTGAATATGTTAATGTGTTTCCTTCAATTGCATTTGAATGGTATGTGCTTCTTGTTATTAAATCTTGTAAATATTCTTTATTATTTAATATAAAGATTAAAATATAGTTCATTGCTTTTTCTCCTCTCTGTTATTTACAATTTTTCACACTTTGACGATTGATACTATTCTATACTTTTAGTTTTTATAATACTAAACTTATATTATCATATTTCTTTTTATTAAGCAATATTATTCACATTTATTACTTGTCAAAACTTTTATTTATGTTGTAGTTCAAATATTGCTATTTGGCAATATTTTTTGAAAAGAAATCTGCCACCAGTGGCAAATTTCTTTATATAAATTATAATGTTATTTATTTTTTAAGCTTTTCTTATTTTCCTTTTCCAATTGTTTTAAACTCTTTTTAGGAGTAGGCAATTCTTCTGGCATAGTTCCACCAGCTTCTTTTATTGCTTTTCTTACAATTTTGCCAATATTATAATGAGTTTTATTAGCTTCTTTTTCTGTCTGTATGTTATCTTTCTTTAATTTTTGTTCTGTTTGAGAAATTCTAAATAAATTTGCAATTAACTCATCGCTTCCCATATTATCTAAAATATCTTCTCTATATCTTAATCCTTTTCTTTTTGCAATATCATCAGCTGTTTCTCCATTATATAAACCTTTATATCCACTATTATGAAATTTATCAAAATTTTTAACTCCTGCTTTTTTTGCTGTTTGGTTTAGCGAATAATTTCCTTTTTTGGTTAAATTTCTTTGATAAAATCTCTTTTCATCTTCTGTTAATGAAGTATACTCTTTTTCAATAATTTCTTGTTTTCTAGTTTGAACTGCAAAATAGGTTTGAGCAAGGGCTATTACTTTTTTTCTACTATCTCCATTTTGTGCTATTAAATAACAAGCATAACGAGATAATTTATAATCCTTAATTTCAACTTCTGCATTATTAGCACGTTTTGACAACTTATTGATGTCAATAAAATGTTCAAACGCGCTAATATCACTATTTTCACAAGATATTTTAGCTTTATCAATTATTTTTTCAAAATTCTGCCAATTTGAATACTGTAAAATTGTCATAAGTTCTCTAGCGTACCAAAATTCCATACCATCTTCATCAATATGCTTTATATCTTCAAATGTTTTACTATTTTTATCTAAATCATTCATTATTATCATCTCCATTTCTCATAGTTTATTCTGAATTCGATACAATAATAAAACAATTGTTCGCAAAAGTCAAGTAGTTTTTATTATTTTTTTATATAAAAAAAATACCATTCTTTTTTAAGAATGATATTTCTAGTTATCTGTTTTATATTTCGAACAGATATATCATTGGTGCAGGTGATCGGAGTCGAACCGATACGGGATTTAGGTCCCGCAGGATTTTAAGTCCTGTGCGTCTGCCAGTTCCGCCACACCTGCATGCTCACTGACAAGTGTTATTATACAACTTAGAATAAATTATTGTCAATACTTTTTATAAAAAAGTTGAAAAATAATATGAATAGTTATATCATAAAAAATCATAAAATTATTTTTTACATAGAAAGGATTTTAGTAAAATGAAAATGAATATAGTATTGGTTGAACCAGAAATACCACAAAATACTGGAAATATAGCAAGAACATGTGCAGCAATTGGAGCGAAACTTCATTTAGTACATCCTCTAGGTTTTAGTATTTCTGAGAAAGAAGTAAAAAGAGCGGGTTTAGACTATTGGGATAAACTTAATATAGAAGAACATATATCTTTCGCAAAATTTTTAGAAAAATATAAACCAGAAGAAAATAATATGTTTTTTGTAACAACAAAGGGAAAGAATGTGTATTCAGATGTAAATTATTCTGAAATGAATGAAGTATTTGTTTTGTTTGGAAAAGAGACAAAGGGATTACCAGAGGAAACTTTAAAAAAGTATTTAGATAAAACTATAAGAATTCCAATGAGAGAAACTCTCAGATCTCTTAATTTATCAAATTCTGTAGCAATTGTGGCATATGATATTTTTAGACAATGTAATTTTGATGGATTAGAAAAAATAAGCTCTTACTTTGACTAAAATATTGACAAAGTAATAAATAAATGATAATCTAGTATAGAAGACTAGATTATAGGAGGGAAAATGAAAAAAATAAAAGATCCAGTTAGTGGATTTACACATTTAATCGGTGGAATACTATCATTGGCAGGGTTAGTATTACTTATAGTTTATTGTGCTTTATACAGTAATGAAAAAGGATGGGATATAGTATCTTGTACAATATTTGGAACTACATTAACATTGCTATACTTATTTAGCACATTATATCACCTATTAAACCTAAAAGAACGAGCAACACGAGTTTTTAGAAAATTTGATCATATAATGATTTATATGCTAATTGCTGGAACATACACTCCAATATGCTTAGGACCACTAAGAGGTGGATGGGGATGGTCTATTTTTGGAATAGTATGGGGACTAGCTATACTAGGAACAATATTAACTGCAGTATGGATAAATGCACCAAGAAAATTGACAACAGGAATATATATTGCAATGGGATGGACATGTCTTATAGGAGCATACCCAATTATTCAAATTTTTTCACAACATCCAAAAGGAATGGAATCATTGGGATGGCTATTAGCAGGAGGAATTTTTTATACAATTGGAGGAATTATATATGGACTTAAATGGCCAAAAATTAATACTAAGTATGTAGGATTTCATGAAATTTTTCATATATTTGTAATGCTAGGAAGCTTTTGCCAATACTGGTTTGTATTTAGATATCTAATATACATGTAGAAAGATTAAAATACAAAGAAAATAAATTAACGAATAAACAGATTTTTAATTTGAAAAATCTGTTTATTTATTTTATATAAAGATTTTTTATTTGATATATTGTATAAACAAAATAATTAATGTTATAATAAAAAAGTAATATGGGGATGTATTGGTTTCGACAGCTTTTTTGAAATATAAATAGCGAGTGGTGGACGTACCTGGCCACCTAAAAAGGTACAAATTAAAAATAAACGCTGATAATAAAGAATTAGCTTTTGCTGCTTAGTTGCGGCAAACGTTTTACCTTGGCAACCTACGGCTAAGGATAAAGCGACGATTTAGTAGGAAACGAATCTATTATTTCTTCGATAATAGAGGGATTTTAGAAGATATATTTTATATTTGTTTGTTTGTTAATGAGTATAAAATGAATATTAATAACAAACTGCACTCGGAGAAGTTTATATGGATGAAATTCTGGACAGGAGTTCGACTCTCCTCATCTCCACCAAAATGAAAGGGTAATATATATGAATCCAAATATAAATAAAAAAGTTTTTATAATAGCTGGAGCTGTAATAATTATTTTAATAATTTTTATATTGATTTTAATTGGAATATTAGATGGAAGAGTAGAAAGAAAAAGTATTGAATACAATGCAAATGTACAAAATAAAATAGAATCAAATGACATCAATATAATAGAAAATGAGACTGAAAATGTAATAGATAATAATACACCCACTCCTGATGAAATTATCACTGGAGAAATAACATATGTACAAACAAGTGATGGAGGTAACTTGCCAGTACCACCAACATTTACATACATAGGTGGAGATATAAATAATGGAGCTGTAATAGAAGACGAAAATGGAAATCAATTTGTATGGGTTCCTGTAGAAGATTCACGTTCATATGCAAGACAGATATTTGTTAACAATGGAGAGGGAATAACTGTAGAGGATATGGAATCTATAAATCTTAAAGATATAAATTCATATAATTCAGAATATGATGATTCGGTAAAAAATTATAAGGGATTTTATGTAGCTCGTTTTGAAGCTGGCAAAGATAGCGAGACAGAGAAAGCTGTTTCAAAAGCTGGAGTTCTACCTTGGACCAATATTGTATGGCAAAAAGCAAAAGATGCATCAGTAGAAATGTATCCAGAGAACGATTTCTTTCAAAGTGATTTAATAAATAGTTATGCTTGGGATACAACTTGCAATTGGGTGAGAGATACAAGCAGTGTAAACATAGATGATTCGACTTCTTATGGAAATTATCAAGATAGTATTGATGGACTAAATAGAACAGTAGAAACTGGAAGCAATGATAGATGGAGTGTTAATAATATCTATGATATGGCAGGAAATGTTTGGGAATATACAACCGAAGAATATGGTGAACATGAAAAACTGCATATAGGAAGAGGTGGAGGATATTGGAACTATGGAAACTTATATCCAATTTCTACACGAGGTCCATCTGAAGATGCTTCAGATATGAATATTGGTTTTAGAGTAGTTATATATCTGAAATAATTAGTACAAATTGTTGAAAAAAATATATATTATATATATAATTATTTTATGCAAAAGAAAAAGTGAGGTATTGAAATGGAAAGAAAAAAAGAAAAATTAAATTTTCTACAAAACGTTTCAGAAAAATACAAAAATTTAGAAGCTGACAAGAAAAAAGTTGTTACAGGTGTGGCAATAGCAGTTGTTGCCATAGTAGTCCTTACAATCATAATTGCAATAATTTGTTCTTTAACATCTGGAAATGAGGAAAAAATTGTAGGCAATCTAAATAATTCCGGATACACAGTAAAAAAAGGTAGTAAAGTTTATATTTCTACAGCAACATTAGCAAACTTAAATGGAAATAAAAGAGGAATATATGAATGTTCTTCTGACGGAAAATCTAAACTTATTAAAGAAGAACAATATGCAATGTCATTAAATGTAAGCAACGGATATTTATATTATTTAGCTATAAATTCAACTCAAAATAGTGAAAACTATATAGCTCAAATAATAAAAATGAAACCAAATGGAGAAAAAAGACAAGTTCTTGTTGATGGCATTGAGACTAAAAATATAAACAAAGCTGCAATAAATATTAGTGATGGATGGGTTTATTATTTAAATGCAGATTCTAAAATAGAAAAAATAAAAACTAATGGTCAAAAAAGACAACAAATTGCAGATGAAGAAGTAGAATATTTCCAAATATCAGGTAAATATATTTATTACACAACAAAAGATGATGAGTTTAAGAGAATGAAAAAAGACGGTTCTGCAATAGAAGAAATTGAAAAAGGTATAGAAAAATTTCAAGTTGTAGATAATGAAGTTTACTATATTGCTAGATCAAATGAACATCTAGTTAAATTAAATCTAAAAGAAAAAAATAATCATAATGAAACAGAAGTAGTAGCTAAAAAAGTAAAAACATTCAATATATATAAGAATACAATATACTATGCAACAAAAGAAGAAAATGATCAAGCTCTTTATAAAATACAAACAAATGGAAAAAAAGAGCAAAAATTAGATGATTTAAAAACTGAAAATAATTATATTTGCGTTGTTGGAAATTGGGTTTATTATACAGACAAAGTAAAAGACGAGAATAATTTATCTGATTATACAATCTACAAAATAAAAACAAATGGAAAAGATAAACAAACTGTTAATATATAATATATAAGCGGACAACCAAGTCCGCTTATGAATTATAAAAATAAGGAGGAACTTAATGAGTCTAGGAACAATTGCATTTAATGAAAAAGTTTATAATTTAGACTTAATGACATCAGAAGAATTAGAAGAATTACTAGATAACGTTGAAAAAGAAAAAATAAAAACTAAGAAAGAAATAAGAAAAATAATCAAATAAAGGGGCAAGAAGTTTGTGGAGAATAAAGAGCTTGGTAAAGATCAGAAGTTTAATAACTTAATAACAAAATATAGAGAACTTACAAAGAGTGCATCTATAATTTTTGCAGCTATTCAATACAAAAAAAGTGAGGAAATTATTTTAACAAAAGTTGAAAGTGAAAAAACTGCAATTTTATATGGAATAAACTCAGTAAATAAAAAAGTTCTAGAAAATTTAAACAAATATAATCAAATAGAAACAAGATTAAAAGAATTAATTGAAAAATATGAAGAAAATTTAAAATCACTAGGCGAATACCAAGATTGTACTATAATTTCAAATTATTCTAAAACAATTGAGGAAGAGCAGAAAAATATAGAAATGATGGTACATATATACAAATATATAAAAGAGGAAGAAAAGGCCAAAACTAAAGTTGACAACAGTGATGACGATATAAGAGAAAAAATTTGCAATGTACAAGATGAAATTACGCGAAATGAAACAAAAATAAGCAGAATGAAAATGGCAAATAAAAAGAAAATAGAAGAAAAAGAAATATCTTTAGCAAAGGCAATGGAATCAAAAGAACAACATCTTCAAAGAGAAATAAAAGGGCCTAAAGTTTTTTCAAAAGCAACTAGATTTTTTATGGGAAAAATCAATCCTACTAAAACAATTGAAAAAAATGTTTTTTCAAAGCTTATCCAGAGGATGGATTCTTACAATGAGAATGTAAAATTTGAACTAAAAGAAGAAGATAAAAAGTATCTAAAAGAAAATATTAAAGAAACTATAGATAAGATTATTGACTCAAACTTCGAATTTGATTATCAAGTAGTGGAGGAAAATAAGAAAAATGTCAAAAGAAAAATTACCTCAAAAAGAAGAAGAAAAAAATAATGAGGAAGAAAATGTAATAACTATAAACTTGAAAATGATAATTATTTTAATAGCTATAGTTATGATTATAACAGCAGTCTTTTTCTACCTATATGTAAAGAAAAATCCAAATAATGAAAATCAAAGTGATTCAATATTAGGTATGCCAAAGAGTACTGAATTTAGTGAAGAAAATGGAATTGAACTATTAAAGGCTTATTTAGCAGTAAGGTCATCAATTATTTCTAATCCACAATCAGTGCTAGAAAGTTATGGATTTGCAACAAATCAGCAATTTGCTTCATATGACAAAACAGCAGATGGAGCGTTTATAAGAACAGATATATTATATGAAGATATACGAAATAAACTTCAAGATTATATAACTAAAGATTTGTTTGCAAAAGAGTTTAAATCAATATATAAACCTTCAAATGGAATTACTCATGTTTCAACCGATAATCAAATAAAGGAGGTTTATGAGGTTACAAGATATGAGAAAATAGAATCAAGTACAAGACCAACCTTGCATGTATGGTACAAAGCTGTAGCAGAAGGTGGAACTCAAGAAGAAAAGAGCATGATTGTAGAGTTTTCTCAATATAATGGAAAATGGATAATTTCAAATATTAAATAAATAAAGTATTGCAAAAAGAAGAAAATGATGTTAAAATATTAAATCATAATAAAATCGATGAAGAAGCTAAGTAAATTTAGAAAATGCGTAGAAAGAGAAAATAAGTTAATAGCTGTGAGCTTATTATACGCACTAAATTGAATATTCACTTTGGAGATGTTATATCAAAAATATAAACGTTTGCTACGTTATAGCTGTAAAGAGGTTAATTATTTAAAATTAATAAATTTAGGTGGTACCACGAAACACTTCGTCCTATTAAGGAAGAAGTGTTTTTTTATACCTAAAAAAGTAAAAAATATAATTATTACAAATATAAATGGAGGGAAAGAAAGTGAAAGAACAAATTGAACAAATTCAAAAAGAAGCACTACAAAGTATATCTGATGCAACAGATTTAAAACAATTAAACGATATACGTGTTAAATATTTAGGCAAAAAAGGAGAATTAACAAGTGTATTAAGAGGAATGGGAGGTCTATCTGCAGAAGAAAGACCAATAATAGGTGCTCTAGTTAATACTTGTAAGGAAGAATTAGAAGCAAAAATTCAGGAAAAAGAAAAAGAACTTGAAAAATTAGAGCTAGAAAAAAGAATTGCAAATGAGCAAATAGATATAACACTTCCATCACAAAAAGTAAAAAGAGGAAGTAAACATCCTCTAAATAGGGTAATTGAAGAAGTTGAGGATTTATTTGTTTCAATGGGATATGATGTTGTTTCTGGACCTGAACTTGAAACTGATGAATATTGTTTTGAAAGGTTAAATCTTCCTAAAGGACATCCAGCAAGAGATATGCAAGATAGCTTTTATATAACAACAGAATATTTGCTAAGAACTCAAACATCTGCAGTTCAAGCAAGAGCAATGATGGCAAATGAAGAGAAATCACCTCTTAGAGTTATCGTGCCAGGAAAAACATTCAGAAGAGAAGATGATGCAACACATTCTCATCAATTTAATCAAGTTGAAGGTTTAGTTGTTGATAAAAATATATCTTTAGCAGATTTAAAAGGTACATTAGAAGTATTTATGAAAAAGATGCTTGGACAAAATACAGAATTAAGATTTAGACCAAGTTATTTCCCTTTTACAGAACCTTCTTATGAAGTTGATGTAACATGTTTTAAATGTGGAGGAAAAGGATGCAATCTTTGTAAACAAACCGGTTGGATTGAACTTTTAGGTTCTGGAATTGTACATCCAAATGTTTTGAGAATGAATGGATATGATCCAGATAAATATTCAGGATTTGCATTTGGCGTAGGACTAGATAGATTAGCGATGTTTAAATATGGAATAACAGATATTCGTTTACTATATCAAAATGATGTAAGATTCTTAAAACAATTTGATAGAAAGGATGAAGAAAATGAAATTAAGTATTAATTTTTTGAAAGATTATATTGATTTAGATAAAAACATAGATGTAAAAAAATTAGCTGAAGATATGACAAATGCAGGAAATGAATATGATGAAGCAGGACCATTAATAAATGCAACAAATTTAATAATTGGAGAAGTTATAGATTGCCAAATGCATCCAGATTCAGATCATTTACATTGCTGCAAAGTTGACATTGGAAAAGAAGTTCTAAATATAGTTTGTGGCGCTCCAAACGTAAGAAAAGGTCTTAAAGTAATAGTTGCACAAAATGGTGCAGAATTGCCTGGTGGAAAAATTACAAAAGGAATGATTAGGGGTCAAGAATCGAATGGAATGATTTGTTCTATTGCAGAATTAGGATTAGAAAACAAATTCTTAAAAGAAGAGGATAAGGCAGGAATACATGAATTGCCACTAGATGCACCTATTGGAGAAGATCCAATTGAATACATGCAAATGAATGATAATGTAATTGATTTTGACTTAACAGCTAACAGAGGAGATTTGTTAAGCATACTTGGAATGGCATATGAAGTTGGAGCTATATATAATAAAAAAGTAAAAGATATAGATTTAGAACATAAAGAAAATAATGAAGATATAAATAAAACTTTTAAAGTAAAAGTCAATACAGAAAATTGTTCAATATTTTTAGCTAAAAAGGTAAAAAATGTTGAAATTAAAGAAAGTCCAACTTTTATAAAAAATAGGCTTATAGCTTCAGGAATAAGACCAATAAACAATGTTGTAGATATAAGTAATTATGTAATGCTAGAAACTGGTCAACCTCTACATTTTTACGATGCAGAATGTCTTAAAGGATGCCTAGAAGTTAGAATGGCAAAAGAGGGCGAAAAATTATTTACATTAGATAATATTGAAAGAACATTGAAATCAGAAGATATAGTTATTTCTGATGGTGAAAAAGCTATTGGACTTGCTGGTGTAATGGGAGGATTAGATACAGAAATAACTGATAAAACTAAAAATATAATGATTGAAGCTGCAATATTTGATTCTGTAAAAATAAGAAGAACTTCTAACTCAATATTAAGAAGTGAAGCAAGCAACAGATTTGAAAAAGGATTGGATTCAAATAGAACATATATGGCAATAGAAAGAGCATGTACTCTTTTAGAAAAATATGCTGATGCAGAAATTGTTGGAGGCTTAGCTAAATACGATAAAACAGATAGAAGCGATAAAAAAATTGATATTACATGCAAAAATATAAATGATATATTAGGAATGCAAATTTCTGAAAAAGATATATTAGATGTATTTGAAAGACTTGGATTCAAAACAGAAGTGAAAAAAGATATAATAACTGTTATTGTTCCAAAGAGAAGAATTGATATAGAAATAAAAGAGGATTTAATCGAAGAAGTAGGCCGTATTTATGGAGTAAATAATATAAAAGGAAAATTGCCAGATATATTACCTAAAATGGGAAGTTATGATAAAGTTACAAGACAAATTAGAAATAAAATGGTTGACTTAGGATTAAATGAAACATTATCATATGTATTAGTTCCAGAAAACGAAAGTAAAATGTTTACAAAAGACAACACCGAGAGAGTAAAACTTTTAGCACCTTTATCAGAAGATAAAAATACATTAAGACATAGCGTTTCCATAGCTTTATATAAAATATATGAATATAACAAAGCTAGAAACAATAAAGATGTATCAATATTTGAAATAGGAAAATCATTCCAAAAAGTAGGAGATGAATATTCAGAAACTCAAAAATTGGCTGCATTAATGACAGGTGAATACTATGTAGGAATTGAAAAGAAAAAAGTTGATTTTTATATAATAAAAGGAATTGCAGAAGAAATTTTAGACTATTTAGGCTATAATGGAAGATATAGTTTTGTTAGAAATAATGAAAAAATTTCTGAAGATATGCATCCAGGACAAACAGCATTAATATCTGTTAATAATGATATAGTAGGAATTATAGGAAAAATACATCCAAATGTTGAAAAAGAAGATGTATACATTTTTGAAATTGATTTAGATAAATTGTTAGCTAAAAAAGTTAGTAAAATGAAGTATAAAGAAATTTCAAAATTTCCAAATATCAAAAAAGATATTGCAATTGTTATAGATAAAAATATTTCTGCAGAAGAAATAGGAATGAAAATTAAAAAATCAGCTGGTTCAAGCTTAGAAAGTTACGAAGTATTTGATGTATATACAGGTAAAGGAATAGATGAAGATAAAAAGAGTACAGCTTTTTCATTAACTTTTGGAAAACAAGATAGAACATTAACAGATGAAGAAATAAATCTAGTAATGGAAAAAATAATAGAAAGTTTAGAAAAAGATCTAAAAGCTGAATTAAGATAATTTAAAAAAGGTATTCTCTATAAATAGGAGAATTTCTTTTTTATATAATTAGAAGGCCACCCAGGGGTGGCCTTCCGTCAAAACAGGCTTAGTTAACAGAACTGAATGAATTGTACGTTTTCTGCCTCGATGAGCAAGCGCACTTTCATCCCTTCCTTAGCATTCAGCCAGACATCCTCATAATGCGGAAAACAGTACCTGTCCGCACTGAAGAAAGGAGAATGCTCGAAAGTGATAAAAATCTCTGACGATAACTCATCCAGTGTGCCAACACGCTTAATAGAAACAATCCGATCTTCTACCCACGTATTGCCATAGCCCATAATGACACCTCCTTCTCTAATGATAGTGTATGCCAATAGAGAAAATTCTATTAAGGTCGAGCAATATTATATCACGTTATATTACGAAAATCCACTAAAATCAAAAAAGATAAATGTAACAATATTTACATTTATCTTTTTGATTATGTGCGACGTTGTTCGTCGCACAATAAAACCACGTGCTATGCACGTGAGGAATCAAAAAGCGATGGCGTTCAG
>CANQEI010000024.1 GCA_947594845.1 uncultured Clostridia bacterium
TGTCATTGTGGTAAATATAAAAGAGTTAGATATAAAGGAATAGTTTGTGATAGATGTGGTGTTGAAGTTACTACATC
Organism: uncultured Clostridia bacterium; assembly: GCA_947594845.1. GTDB lineage: Bacteria > Bacillota > Clostridia > TANB77 > CAG-508 > UMGS1994. The sequence continues at coordinate 78 of CANQEI010000024.1, forward strand.
TAAAGTTAGACGTGAGAGAATGGGTCATATCGAACTTGCTGCTCCAATAGCTCACATTTGGTATTTCAAAGGAATTCCTAGTAGAGTAGCATTAATGCTTGATATTAGCCCAAGAAACTTAGAAAAAGTTATTTACTTTGCTTCATATATCGTAGTTGATAAAGGTACTTCAGGTTTAGAGAAATGCCAAATCTTAAACGAAAAAGAATATGTTGAAGCAGTTGAAAAATATGGAAAAGATTCATTCAAAGCCATGATGGGCGCTGAAGCTATTCAAAAACTTTTAATGGAAATAGATGTTGAAAAATTATCTAAGAAATTAAAGAAAGATTTAGAAAAAGCTAGCGAACAAAGAAAAGCAAAAATTGTTAAGAGATTAGATACAGTTGAAAGCTTTAGATTATCTGGAAATAAACCAGAATGGATGGTTATGAATGTTATTCCAGTTATTCCACCAGAATTAAGACCAATGGTTCAATTAGATGGTGGTAGATTTGCAACATCAGATTTAAACGATTTATATAGAAGAGTTATTAATAGAAATAACAGATTAAAGAGATTACTAGAACTTGGAGCTCCAGAAATCATTGTTAGAAATGAAAAGAGAATGCTTCAAGAATCAGTTGATGCTTTAATTGATAACGGTAGACGTGGAAGACCAGTTACAGGTGCTGGAAATAGACCATTAAAATCTTTATCAGATATGCTTAAAGGTAAACAAGGTCGTTTCCGTCAAAACTTACTTGGTAAACGTGTTGACTACTCTGGACGTTCAGTTATCGTAGTTGGTCCTGAACTTAAGATTTATCAATGTGGTCTTCCAAAAGAAATGGCTGTTGAGTTATTTAAACCTTTCGTTATGAAAGAATTAGTTGCTAGAGGAATTGCACATAACATTAAAAATGCTAAGAGAATGGTTGAAAAATTAAGACCAGAAGTATGGGATATCTTAGAAGAAGTTATTCAAGATCACCCAGTAATGTTAAACCGTGCTCCAACTTTACATAGACTTGGAATTCAAGCATTCCAACCTGTTTTAGTTGAAGGTAGAGCTATCAAACTTCACCCATTAGTTTGTACAGCGTTCAACGCTGACTTCGATGGTGACCAGATGGCTGTTCACGTTCCATTAACACCAGAAGCTCAAGCAGAAGCTAGATATTTAATGTTATCTGTAAATAACTTGCTTAAACCACAAGATGGTAAACCAGTTACAGTTCCTACTCAAGATATGATTTTAGGTGCATATTACTTAACAGTTCAAATTGATGGTGAACCTGGCGAAGGAATGTATTTCAAAGATGAAGATGAAGCTATGATGGCTTACCAAAATGGTGATGTTGGATTACATTCAAAAGTTAAAATTAGAAGATTTAAAGAAGATGAAGACGGAACAGTAAGACATAAAACTATTGAAACTACAGTTGGTAGATTAATTTACAATCAAGGAATTCCACAAGATTTAGGTTTTGTTGATAGAACAGATCCAGAAAAAGAATTTGATCTAGAAATTGATTTCTTGGTTACAAAGAAAAACTTAGGAAAGATCATTGCAAATTGTATTAATAAACATGGTTTATCAGAATCTGCAAAAGTTCTTGACTATATTAAATCAACTGGTTACAAATATTCAACAAAAGCTGCTATTACAGTTTCTGTTGCTGACGTTTCAGTTCCACCAGCTAAAAAAGATATTTTAGCTGAAGCTGATAAGAAAGTTGAAAACATCTTAAAGAGTTATAGAAGAGGTTTATTAACTGAAGAAGATAGATATAACGAAGTTATCAAAGTTTGGGAGAAAGCTACTGATGATGTAACAGAAGCAATGAAGAACAACTTTGATGAATTAAACCCAATATTCATGATGGCTCAATCTGGTGCCCGTGGTAACATGAACCAGTTAAGACAAATCGCTGGTATGCGTGGACTTATGGCAAATACTTCAGGTAAAGCCGTTGAGATTCCAGTTAAATCTTGCTTCCGTGAAGGTCTAGATACTCTAGAATATTTCGTATCTTCACATGGTGCTAGAAAAGGTTTAACAGATACTGCTTTAAGAACAGCTGACTCTGGATACTTAACTAGAAGATTAGTTGATGTTTCACAAGATATAGTTATTCGTGAAGAAGACTGTGGAACAACTGAAGGAATCTATGTTGAAGACATTAAAGATGGAAATCAAGTTTTAGAAAAATTAGATGAAAGACTTGTTGGTAGATTCCCTCTAGAAGTTGTTAAACATCCAGAAACTGGTGAAATTTTAGCAACTCCAGATGAAATGATGACAGACGCTGTTGCTAAGAAAATTGCAGATAGCGGAATTAAAGGACTATATGTTCGTTCAGTACTTGGTTGCAGAAGCAAACATGGTGCTTGTAGAAAATGCTATGGAATGGGATTAGCTACTCGTGAACTTGTAAACATGGGTGAATCTGTTGGTATCATAGCTGCTCAATCAATTGGTGAGCCTGGTACACAGCTTACTATGAGAACATTCCACTCTGGTGGTGTTGCCGGCGGTGATATCACACAAGGTCTTCCTAGGGTTGAAGAGTTATTTGAAGCTAGAAATCCTAAAGGTGTTGCTACAATTACTGAAATAGGTGGTGTTGTATCAATTCAAGATAATAAGAAGAGAAAAGAAGTTACAGTTACAAGTAATGATAATAGCAAAACTTATGTTGTAAGTTTTGGTTCAAAATTAAGGGTAAAACCTGGTGATATTGTTGAAGCAGGTGATCAATTAACAGAGGGTTCTGTAAATCCTAATGAATTACTTCCAATTAGAGGACCAGAAGGTGTTTATAGATATATAATTGCTGAAGTTCAAAAAGTTTATAGAAATCAAGGTGTTGATATTAATGATAAACATATTGAAACTATTACAAGACAAATGTTAAGAAAGATTAGAATTGAAAATCCTGGAGATAGCGGATTCTATGCTGCATCTTTAGTTGATATGATAGAATTTGAAAATGTAAATAAAGAATTAGAAGAACAAGGAAAGAACCCTGCTACTGGAAAGAGAGTATTACTTGGTATTACTAAAGCAGCTATTGCTACAGAAAGTTTCTTATCTGCTGCATCATTCCAAGAGACAACTAAAGTATTAACAGATGCTGCTATAAAAGGTAAAGTAGATAATTTGATTGGATTAAAAGAAAATGTTTTAATTGGTAAATTAATTCCAGCTGGAACAGGTTTGAAAAAATATCAAAAAATAAAAATAGGAACAGGAGAAAATGCTACATTAAATTCTGATTCACTTGTATTACAATAAAATAATTTAATTTGATATTTAATAAAAATTAGAGGGAAAATCCCTCTAATTTTTATTTTCTTTGAAAGTTACAATTCACAGCTAATATAAATTAGTAATACAAAATTTGAATAACAATGAAAATTTTCGTTATGGTCTCGGCACGAGCTTTTTGACGCAGTATTTGTAAGTTTTCAAAATGAGCCTCTTTCAAAAGTTTTTGAACATCCCTCATTCCAAAAACTAACAAATCCAAGCGTCAAAAACTCTACATTCGACCTCCACTTAAATTTTATTATTATTCAAATTTTATAGATTTCCGATTTGTTATATAATAGGAAAGTCATCCTTTCCTATTATATAAAAGCGCTACGCGCAAGGATGCACAGAGATTTTCATAACTGAAAATCTCGCGCGGCGAACAAATTAACGGAAAGCCAGAGAGAAATGTTAAAGTATAGTTTATATTAAGGCTTTCCGATTTGTTCTATTAGTTACTCTTTTGATGTGAACTTTGAAAATGAATAACCTCAAAGTTTAAAAAAAAGTAGTTGAAATATTATAAAAATGTGTTAAAATATTTGACACAGGAGGATGTTTAATGGATACAAATAAATTAATAAAACTTAAACTAAGTCCTAAAAAAAAGAAAGTATTAAGTATAATTTGTTTTATATTGACACCAGTTGCTTTGTTAGGACTTATGATTTTAGTTTTGAATTATAATACAAAAATATGGTATTATTTAAAACCAAAGCCAATACTATTTACATTGATTTTATTAGAATTATTACATATTCTACTTACTTCTATAACTGGAAGTAGTAAAAGAAGTACAATTATACAAGCAATTTTTCTTTGGATATTAGAAGCTATAAATAAATTAAGATATACATATACTTACGAACCACTTACATTTGGCGATTTTGTATATGCTCGGAAATTTTGCTGAAATTAGTTCAATTGTTAAAGGAAGTATTTTAAAAACAATTTGGTCAATGGTTCCAATTTTCTGTTTTTTAGGGGTTATTTTATCTTTTTTAATTTTTGTTATAAATAAATTTAATGTTAAAGTAAATAGAAATTTTAGAATTGTAGGAAGTTTAATACCTATAATAATTTTAATTATATTATTTGTTCCTTCAAAAACAACAAAAAAATTTATGCTAAATAATATATATGATAAAGATAAAGCAAAAGATTATGGACATAATTCGAGAAATATGCAGTATTATTCTGAATATAGTATGTTAGGTGGAATGTATGCTGACCTTTTAGAGTCTAGAATTTTTGAACCTGATAATTATAATAAAGAAAGTTTATCAAAAATATTGAAAAATTATGATAAAAAAGAAACAGAAAATAGTTGGGAAAAGTCTAATATAATAGTTACTTTTTCAGAATCTTTTTTTGATATAAGTGTTATTGAAGATGATGTAAAATTTTCAACTCCAGTTACTTCTAATTATAATAAATTAAAAGATGAAGGAATATTTGTAAATATGATTTCACCTTCATATGGAGGAGTTTCAGCAAATGTTGAATTTGAGTTTTTAACAGGCTACAGTTTAGATTTCTTTGGAAAAGGTTACACACCTTTTATGACATTATATAAAAATGATAAATATAAAGATAAACATTCTTTAGTTAAAGAATTAGTGAACAATGGGTATTATACTAAAGTTGTATTTGGTAAAGATTTCTTTAAGTCAAAAAATGTTTATGAAAGATTAGGAATTAGTGAATATCAAGAAAAGAAAGATAAGAAATATAAAAAAGGATATTATACAGGAGATGAATATTTGATAGATGGCGCAATTGAGGCTTTAAAAAACAAATCAGATGATGAAAAATTATTTTATATGAATTGCACAATTGAATCACATATGCCATTTGATGAAGATAAGTATGACGAATATGATTTTGAAATTGAAGAATCAACTTTAAATAAATCCCAAACTTCTGTAATTAAATCTTATGCTCAAAGTTGCTATAATGCTGATAAAGAGCTGGGAAGATTATATGATTTTATTAAAACTTATGATGAGCCTACAATTTTAGTATTTTTTGGTGATCATTTGCCATATTTATCAGACCCTGATACAGATGAAGATATAATAAATAGTTTGAAATATTTTAATACAGGTGACAAGCTTTTAGATTCTTATAGAAAATATAATACTGGAGCTTTGATTTTAGCAAATTTTGATTTAGGTGAAAATGATAATATGAATTATTTGAGCCCAGATATGTTACTTACAACAATTGTAAATAAGATGGGATTAAATTTGTCTAGTTATTATAAATGGTTATATGATAATAAAGATAAATTTCCATGTAGCAATTATTTAGTAAACACTGATATAAATGGAAAAATTGGTTGGACTAATAGTTTAAATAAAGAACAGCAAGATTTTTATAATTTAAAAGAAAAAATGCAATATTATGTTTTGATTGATGAATAGAGGTTTGATTTAAGTATAGACTTTTTAATTTTTATATGATATACTTTTTTTGATTTCAAAAATGGAAGGAAACAAAAATGGGAAATAGTGGTAATAAAGAAAAAAATAAAGATAGAAAATTAAATAAAATTTTAATTATAACATTAATAATTTTTGTATTATCAGGAGCTTTAGCAATTACAATTATTTTAAATAAAGGTGTTATATTTGGAAAAAGATTAGTAACAATTGCAGAAAATGCTTCGGCAGAGCCAATCCATGTTATTCAAATAGTTTCTACAAATAATTATTTAAAAAATGTTGGAGATACTGTAGAACTTAAAATTTCTATAGATGGTCAAGATGTTGCAAATCGGAGAAGGATATGAACTTACATCTTCAGATGAAAATATAGTAAAAATTGAAGGTGATACAGCTAAAGCAGTTGCTCTTGGAGATGCAGTTATAACTGCTAGAAGTATAGAATATGATGTTGAAGGAACAGTAACTTTAAGTGTTGTTGTTCCTGCAAAAAAAGTAACTTTAAGTGCAGAATTTTCTAGAATTAAAGTTGGAGAAACTAGTCAAATTTCACATACAACAAAGCCTACAGAAGCTTCTGGCGTTCATGTAAATCTTAATTATGAATCATCAGATGATAATATTGCTACAGTTGATAGTAGTGGAATTGTTACAGGAAAAGCACCTGGAACTGTTACAATAACAGCTACAGATAAAATTACAGGGCTTTCTGATACTTATGATATTAAAGTAATTGAATAATGGTCAAAAAGGGACAATCATTAAATGTTTAAAAATGAACATTTAAAGACTGTCCCTTTTATATAATTTGTTATTACAATTCTTTGTTATTATATATAAAATCAGCAATATTTACATTTATTACACCATCTCTATTTTGTAAAAGAACATCTGATGTAAATAAATATTTAGGATACATATTTTTTATTTCATAAAATGGTTTGTATTCTCTTTCTTCAACTTTTTCATCTGAAATTGTTTTAGAAACTTGAATGTAAAAATATTTATCAAAATTTTTTCTTGCAATGAAATCACATTCTAATTTTCCAATTTTTCCTACACTTAAATTATAGTTTTTACTTTTTAAATAGTTATATACTATATTTTCAAGCATTGGTCCATAGCTAATTCTATTATCAGTATTAAGTGCATAATAGATACTAAAATCAGCTAAATAATATTTTTTTTCACCTTTTAATACCATTTTTGATTTTATATCAAATAAATCACATGAATAAATTATTTTTGCTTTTTCTAATATATCAATATATCTTTTTAAAGTTCTTCTATCAACTTTTATTTTTTCTTTTTTTACTAAATATTCATAAATACTTTTTATTGATATAATATTTCCAAAATTATTTATTATAAATTTTTCTATTACTTCAAATAGTGCAATATCTTTTATTTTATTATTTGTTTTTATATCTTTTTCAAAAATTTGTTGTACAACACTTGAAATATAAGTAATTTTATCTTCAAATTCATCGTAATACAAAGCTCCTGGAAATCCACCGTTTTTTATAAAATCTTCAAATTCTATATAAATATTTGAATTAATTTCTTTATTTAAAAATTTTTTCATTTCAATATATTCATAAAAATTTAATGGCATCATTTCAAATTCTATATATCTGCCAGTTAGTTTAGTTATTAATTCTCCACTAAGTAAATATGAATTAGATCCAGTTATAAATATTGATATGTTGCCTTCTTCTCTATATGAATTTATAACAGGTTCAAAATTTTTAACATTTTCTATTTCATCAATAAATAAATATTTAAAATCTTTGTCTGTTATTCTTTTATCTATTTCTTCTTCTAATTGGTCTGGTGTTACGATATTTTTAAATTCTTTTTTATCTAATTCTATTGAGATAATATCTTTTTCAGCTATTCCTTTTTCTTTTAATTCTTCTATAATTGATTTTAGCAAAGATGACTTTCCACATCTTCTAATACCAGTAATGACTTTTATAATACTTCCATCATCATAAAAGTTTCTTATTCTTTTTAAATAATTTTCTCTTTTATAAAGTTCCATAAATCAAATCACCTCTATTAATTATAAGTATATCAAAAAAACAAAAAAAGTCAAGTTATCGACCAATTTTGGACATATAGTATATAAAATTGGTCGATAACTTAATATTTTTTAAAATTTCCAAAATTTGACTTTTTGAGCTATTTGTAATATAATACTGTATATTATGGGGTTATGCTCAATATAAGAAGTAGGAGATTATATGTCAGATATAAATTCAAATTTTGTTGGAAAAATTTTATCTAAAGTTAAAATTTATCTAATAATTATAATTTTTTTAAGTATTATTTTATGTATATATGATAAAAATTGGATAGTTCCAGCAATTATTCTTGATGTTCTTATTATATTATATACAATTTGGGAAAATTCTAGAAAAAAGAATGAACTTGTAAGTCATATTGAAGAGCTTACAATGGATGTAACTACAGCTAGTAAGTCAAATATTGTTAATTCTCCAATTCCACTTGTTCTAATTCAAACTGATGGAAATATTATTTGGAGAAGTAGAAAATTTACAGAGATTTTTGGTTCAATTGATATTATTACCTATTTAAATCCAATTGTAAAGGAAATAAAGTTAGATATAGAGAAAACTGGAAAAAAAGAATTTACTAAACAATTTAATATAAATGGAAAAATATATAAAATTAAAGCTTCGATAGCTAATTATAAAAGAAGAGATAGGAAAAAATCAAAAGAATATGTTTTAAGTTTGTATTTTATAGATGAAACAAAATATAATGAATTGTTTGATAAATATGTAAATAGTAGAACTTGTATTGGTATTATTGGAATTGATAATTATGATGAAATCATTCAAAGGGCTCTTCCAGAAGAAAAAATTGAAATACTTGCAAAAATAGAGAAGATGATTATGGAATGGGCTGGAGAAACAGGTGGATTAATTATAAAAACAGAAAGAAATATGTTTGTGTATATTTTTGAACACCAATATTTATCAAAGATGGAAAAAGATAAATTTAGTATTTTAGATAAAGTAAAAACAGTTGATTCATTTGATAATAGAATTTCTACTACAATAAGTATTGCAATTACAATAGATGGAGAAAATAATTATGAAAAATATAAAAATGCTGTAAGTAGTATGGATATTGTTCTTGGTAGAGGTGGAGATCAAGTTGTTGTTAGACGTGATGGTCAATATAGATTTTTTGGTGGAAAAACTTTAGAAAAAGAAAAAAGAACTAAAGTTAAAGCTAGAAATGTTGCAAAAAGTATTGCTGTAGAAATTGAAAAATCTTCAAATGTTTTGCTAATGGGACATAAAAATATTGATATAGATGCATTAGGTTCTTGTTTAGGAATGTATAGATTTGCTAAAACCTTAGGAAAAGAATGTAATATAATTACAGAGCCAAAAGGAGATTCTTTAGGTAAGTTTTGGGATGAATTAATGTCAATTGATGAATATAAACAAGTTGTTTTGACAGAAGAAGATGCAATAAAACAAATAACAAATGATACTTTACTTATAATAGTTGATACTCACAAAGCTGGATATGTTGAGTTTCCGAGTATTTTAAATAATTCAAAACGAAAAATAGTAATTGATCACCATAGAAAAAGCCCAGATTTTATTGAAGATACAGAGATTTCTTTCCATGAAGTTTATGCATCTTCTGCTTCTGAGCTAGTTACAGAAATTATTCAATATGCTAGAGATGATATTAATTTAAGTTTAATAGAAGCTGAAAGTTTATATGGTGGTATAATGGTTGATACTAAGAATTTTACTTTTAAGACTGGTGTTAGAACTTTTGAAGCAGCAGCATATTTGAGAAAATTTGGTGTTGATATAATAAAGGTAAAAAAATGGTTTCAAGCAGATTTAGAAAGCTATAATGAAATATCTGAAATAGTTAGAAATTCAGAAATTATTGAAAATAGTATTGCAATTTCCAAAACACTTCGTGATGATGAAAATACTGGATTAATTTGTGCAAAAGCAGCAGACGAATTACTTACAATTAGTAATATTACAGCTTCATTTGTAATGGGAAAAATGGGAGATAAAGTTACAATAAGTGGTCGTTCAATAGGTGATATAAATGTTCAAGTAATCTTGGAAAAATTAGGTGGCGGAGGACATATTACTCTTGCTGGAGCACAACTTGAGGGACTAACTTTAGAAGAAGCACATGATGAATTAATAATAAGAATTAATGAATATTTAAGTGAACATTAGGGACAGTCCTTAAATGTTCACTTTTGAACATTTGGGACACTCCTTATAAATTCTAATCTCTAATTTCTAATTCTCTAATTCAGTAGCTCCCGGAGAGCAACATATATTGTTTTTCATTCGCTGCCTCATCTAACAGACTGTAGTTCAACTTTCAGCTTCGAATATAATAGGAAATTCTTTCCTATTATATAAAAGTACTACGCGCAAGGATGCACAGAGATTTTCATAACTGAAAATCTCGCGCGACGAACAAATTCATGGAAAGCGTAAATTGATTTAAATTTGATAATTATTTTAATTTTTCATTTATAAATTCACATTAAATACATATATTAATTTATATGCATATATCTCTTGACTATCTGCATAAAAAAAAGTAAAATATATGCATAAGAGCTAAAAATATATGCATATAAAAACGCAAAAAATATGCAGAAAGAGAGATTTTAAATGAAAAAATTTGATTATTCTTTTTTGGATAATGGATTATTACCAGCTAATTTAATAAATATAACAGGGGCCATTTATTCATTAAAAATGGGAGCAAAAATTAGACAAGACGAATATGAGATGATATTTACAGAATTAGAAAGAATAGCTATAGTCCAATCTGTTAAAAGTTCAAATGCTATAGAGGGAATAGTAACTAGCGATGAGCGTATAGAAGAAATAGTAAACCAAAATAGCAAACCATTAAATCATAATGAAAATGAAATTGCTGGATATAGAGATTCATTGAATGAAATACATTTACATTATGAGGGTATAGAATTTAATGAAAATACAATATTAAGATTACATGAAATGTTGATGTCATACACAGGAATTGAAGATGCTGGTAAATATAAAACAAACAATAATTATATTATTGAAGAAGATAGACAAGGAAATAGAAAAGTAAGGTTTAAACCACTAAATGCAAAAGAAACACCAGCTGCAATGGAACAACTAGTACTGGCATATAATGATGCATGCAATAATGCAAATATTAATCAATTATTATTAATACCTTGTGTTATTCTTGATTTTCTTTGTATACATCCTTTTAGAGA
>CANQEI010000025.1 GCA_947594845.1 uncultured Clostridia bacterium
TCGTACAAGTAGATTCAACTGCTTCATGAACAGTTTTATCTTTATGTAAGTCTGCTTCAGTAGCTACAACTTTTACTGGTATAGTAGCAGAAATTGGACTATCTCCACTTACGCGAAGGGTAAGGTTAGTTTCGCCGACTTGCAGTGGAATTATATTTTTAATTTCTTCATCAAATTTAACTATGCTTTCATCATCTATATACCAATTAAAATAAGGATGTGGTACTCTCATTTTTGGTTCATAATCCCAATCAAGTTTTGATAATGCCATTGTTTGACCAACATATAATTCTAAAACTTCAGGATTAACGGTTAAACTAGTTACATAAACCATACAATAAATACTTAATTCTGTTTTATATGTTTTACCTTTATTAGTTGTAGCTGTTAAAGTAACTTTTGCATCCCCATTATCCACACCAACAATAAGTCCAGAATCTTCCAAAGTTACTACTTCATCTCCAATACTATAATCCTCATCTGGTCTTTGGTATGTTATTTCATAATCTACACTTACTATCTTTTCTGTTTCATCTTCAAAAGAATATGTATATTCAGGTTGATATGTTTTCCCTACTTCTAAACGTAAATTACTTTTGCTAAAATTAACACCATAAGTATTAACAGTAAGTGTGTCTTTTAAGTTTTCATTATCAACAGATTTAACAGTAATTGTTGTTTGCCCTATTCTTGTACCTGCAGTTACAAAAATATATGTTCCTTCTGAATCACTACCTGTTTCAACATGAGCAATATTTGCATCAAAAGATTCCCAATCTATCTCTATATCTTTAGACATCGTTGTTTCGTTTGGAGTAAAATCCACATATATTTTTTCGCTTTCTCCTGCCTCACTATACTTATTTTTTGCGTTAAACGATATTTCATTTTTTTGTAATTTAATACTTTGTAAAGGATTTTCCATACTTAGAACGTTTAACTCAAATGAATCTGAAACTTCACTAGTATTTGTTGTTGTTTTAGCTGTAATAGTTGTTGTTCCAGGAGTTAATGTGGTTAATAATCCATCATCATCGATAGTAGCAACTCCAGTATTTGAAGAAGAATATTGTATTAATTGATTTGTAGCATTTACTGGAATAGTTCTAGCTTCCACTTGAAATGTTGTATTAACAGCTAAATTCTCTCTTTTGTTTGTAATCTCAATACCTCTTGTAGGTGTAAAAGCAGGTCCTGGTGGAACAAAGTCAACCCAAAAGGAATCTTCAACATCTCCAATATATGCAGTTATTTTAGCTCTTCCCCATTCTGGACATCTAATCCAACCACTAGGATCTATTGTAAGGTTCTCTATGTCATTACTAGAATATTTATATTTAACAAGGTAAGCTTTATCTTCTGGTGTAGTAGTAACTTTTATTTGGTGTAAACCTAATTCCATAACTTGACTAGGATTAGTAATTTTTACACTTGTAACTTCGTTTATAACTTGTAACTCCATTGTTTTTACAACAGTTTCACTATATACTGTAATAGTTGTATTGCCCTCTTTTAAAGCTGTTATTTTTCCCTCTTGGTCTATAGTGGCTACACTTTCATCTGAACTAACAAATTTTAAACTATTGGCATAGGCATCTTCTGGAGCTATTTCTACATCTAATGTATGAGTTTCATATAATTGTAATTTTTCTATTGGATTTTTTATAGTAATATCTTTTACAGTAGAATGATTCTCTCTACTAACATCAACTTCGAAATATGTTTGTACACTTGGATCTAAAGCAGAGCTAACTGTTACTCCTACCTTTCCAGGTCCCATTGCTCTAGTTGTATGGTCAGGAAATACTTTTAAGATATTTTCATCATTAGATACTATATTAACTTTTTGGCATACATTATCAGTACTTTCTGTACTGTCAGATAATGTACTAAACACGTCAGCTTTAATTTCGCTAGTCCATCCTACTGCTACTTTATATTCAATCCATGGATAAAACCAAGCAGTTACTTTTGTTGGAGCTGCCGAAATTGCAAAATTATAAGGTTTTACATATTTATCTAGAGTTTCCTTATTTCTTCTAACACTTCCATTTCCAGTTATAGATATAGGATCATAGTTGTTCTTTTCTTTGATTGTTGGAGAATCTTGTGTTTCGAAATAGAAAGTGGCAAGTTTTAATTTTCCGTTAGATGTCAAATATACTGGTGATTCCTCATCAGAATCTTCCGAATTAAATGTAAATACTCCTTTATCTGTTGTAATATATTTACTTAATCCTAATTCAGAAAGTGCTGGATTGAGTTCTACTTTATCTTGTTTACCGTAATAAACGTCATTATGATTTCCATTAACATTTATTTGACAGTATGTCAAATTTGCATTTGGAGTATTAAGCCATAAATCAACAGCAAATTTTGTATTAACTTTATGTATATATGTTCCATCATCTACTACATACGGATCACTTTCCTCCTCATTTACAGTGATTTCAAATTCAATGTCTGTTGGATCTTTGCTTTTGCTTTCTGCAACTGAAATATTACCTAACCAAGAAAAGCTATTAAGTAATATTGTAAAAATTATCATTAAATTTAAAATCTTAAATACTTTTTTTGAATACATTTTTTAACTTCCCCCTAATTTTCAATTTTATTTCCTTTAAAATTATATTTAACTATATTTGAATCTGTGTGAACCTCTATATTTTCATTAGTTATTTCTATACTTTTATTTTCGGTTTTACATCTAATTATCTCTTTCCCTGTTCTATCTATAACTCCATAAGATTGGTCACCTTTAGATACTACCAGTAATTCATGTTCAAATACTGGATTTATACTTGAATATTTAGCCAAAACTTCTGGTTTTATAATTTCGTTTCTATATTTATCTATAACATAGGTTCCATTATCATTACCAACTAAAGCTAGCCCATTATAGAAATTATTAACATATCTCCATTCATAAGGTAATATCAGTACTCCTTCTTTGTTTATAAAGCCATATAAACCTGTATCTGTATCTTTAGAAGCTAAATAATCATCTTCTGTATATGTGTTAGCTGGTCCTTCTAAAGCTCTATTAGGAAAACCTATAATTCCTCCACTTGAATTAAAGTATGTACTTCCTTTTTCATTGGTTAATACTGCAACTCCATTGCAATAATCATATCCTTCATCATATTCAAATGGAATTATTGTTTTACCTGAGCTGTCAACAATTCCATATTTATTTTCTTCATTTTTCTTTACTATGTAGCTCTCTTTTTTATCACTTATTTCAACGTTGTCAGTAGTATTTTCAGTTTTGTTGTTTTTTCTGGTTATTATGAAAATTGTTCCAAATACTAAAAGTAATATAATAAGTAAAACTACAATTATCTTTCTTTTTCGTTTTTTCATTTTTTATCCTCATTTTATATTTTAAATTATATTTTTTATCTTTATAAAAATTCAATGGAATTATATCATAAAATTGAATAATTGTATATAGAAATATACATAATTCATATTAAAATCTTTATATTTGAATGCAAATTGTTATCCAAGCATATATAATTGGTGTCTACTTTGGAATCTACCTTCTGGTATGTCATGTAAGCAAATTGCTAATGCTAGGCTTAGTCCTAATTTCATAGATGCTTCAAATCCAGAGCCTATTGCTAATCCTTCTGGAAAATTGTGTATTGCAAGTCCTATGGATACTATTATTCCAGTTTTTAATAAACTATTTGTGTTTTTATTTGCTATTGCACTATTGCTAAATTTCTTTTCTACTAATAAATCGCAAAATATCATAGCAATAATACCAACAATAATTCCTATTATTGTATTCAAAATACTGCTTATTCCTAGTGCCTCTGGTATTAAGTCAAAACATATTACTGCCATCATTAGTCCTGACGCAAATGCTAGAATAAAGCTTAGAAATTTATTTGAGTTCTTTTTTAAAATTACACCTATTATTCCTCCTAATGTTGTTCCAAATGTACCAAAAAATAAGCCTAAAAGAGTTGTTTTTAATATTTCCATATTCTCACCTCTATTAGACTTTATTAAATAAATTTATTTTTAGAACTTATTATTTGAACTGTCAATAATGTGTTTTTCTAATTATAATAGGAATTGTTATTATTGAAAATTCATATTTTATTATTAGAGCACTAAATAATATTGACTTTCTTCGACAATTCTTGTAAAATTTTATATGAATACTAATTTAAAGCGTTGACATGAGTTGACATGAAGGGTTTGAGAAAATCTTCAAAATTGAAATGGAGTTGATAAAATGTTAAAAGAATTTAAAGAGTTTGCTACAAAAGGAAATATTTTTGATATGGCAATAGGTGTAATTATTGGTGGTGCTTTTCAAAAAATAGTAACTTCTCTTGTTAATGATATTATTATGCCATTTATTGCAGTTTTTACTGGAAAGGTTACTTTTGATGATTTAACTTTAACTATAGGAAACTCTTCTATAAAATATGGTTCTTTTATTACAACAATTGTTGATTTCTTAATTATTTCTTTTTCTATTTTTATTGCAATTAGAACTTTTAACAAGTTAAATAATAAAACTAAAGAAAATCTTCACAAATTAGCTAAAAGAGTAGAAGCTGCTGAAGATTCAAAAGATGTTGAGAATGTTGAAAATTCTGGTGAAAATACCGGTGAAAATACGGAAACAGAATCTGAACTTGCTACTAAGTTATGTCCTTATTGCTATTCTGAAATTAATATTAATGCTACAAGATGTCCACATTGTACATCTTTATTGGAAGAAAAGACGATTGTATAAACAATCGCCTTTTTGTTTTTATTAAGTTTCATTTATTAAATTTCTAATTCGTTTTCCTTATTCCTCGCCTTTTAAACGTTCTGCTCTATCTGCTGCAATTAAATTGTCTATCATTTCATCAATGTCACCATTTAAGAAATTTTCCATTTGAAAAATACTCATTCCTATTCTGTGGTCTGTAATTCTTCCTTGTGGATAATTATATGTTCTTATTTTTTCGCTTCTATCTCCAGAGCCTACTTGCGTTTTTCTGCTATTTGCTATTTCACTGTCTTGTTTTTCTTTTTCAATTTCATATAATTTTGTTCTTAACATTTTCATTGCATTGTCTTTATTCTGGAATTGTGATCTTTCTGTCTGACATTCTACGACTATTCCTGTTGGCTCGTGGATAAGTCTTACAGCAGAAGATGTTTTATTAATATGCTGTCCACCAGCTCCTGAAGCTCTAAATACTTCCATTTTGATATCAGAAGGGTTGATTTCAATTTCAACATCTTCTACTACTGGCAATACAGCAACAGTTGCTGTTGAAGTATGAATTCTTCCACTACTTTCTGTATCTGGTACTCTTTGCACTCTGTGTACTCCACTTTCAAATTTTAGTCTACTATAAACTCCTTTTCCTGTTATCATAAAAGAAATTTCTTTATAACCACCTAATCCGGTTTCATTTTCGTTCAACACTTCTAGCTTCCAATGCTTTTTTTCCGCATACATAGTATACATTCTAAATAAAGTACCCGCAAATAATGCAGCTTCTTCTCCTCCAGCACCTGCTCTAATTTCACACATAATGTTTTTATCATCATCTGGATCTTTTGGAATTAGCAAAATTTTTAATTCTTCCTCTATTTTCGGTAAAATTTCCTTTGCCTCATAATATTCTGCCTCTGCCAATTCCTTCATTTCTGAATCCTGCATTAATTCCTCTGCTTCATCCATATCTTCCTTAATTTTTTTATACTCTCTAAATTTTAGTACAACTTCTTCTATACTTGCATGCTCTTTCATTAATTTTTGCCATTCTGATTGATTTGCTATTACCTCTGGGTCAGCTATTAATTTTGTTAATTCCTTATACCTTTTCTCTACAGCTTCTAACTTTTCAAACATAAAAACTCTCCTCTTTCAAATTTGCTTTATGTATTATACTACACTTTTTTAAAATGTGCAAAAAGAAACGTCCCCAATTGCACCTAATCGCACACTATAACTCTATAAGATTATAGTCAATGGCTAATTCGTCTAAAAGTTCTTTTTCTCTGTTTGTGCATGTTAGCAATATTATTTGATGATTATTGAATCGTTCATTTATATATTTTAAAATATTTTTTAGGCGTTCTGTGTCATAGTATGCAAATGCTTCGTCTAAGATTATTGGCATTTTTTCTTGTGATAGTTCTTCGACCATTGATAGTCTTAATGATAAATATAATTGGTCTATTGTTCCTATGCTTAGTCTTGATGCTGGTATGTAATTTCCATTTTCTAACTCTACAAGTAGGCCTTTTTCGTCATTAAAGTTTATGTTACTATATTTTTGGTTTGTAATTTGTGCTATGCTTTGGGATAGTTTTTCTGAAAACTTAGGGGTTACCGTGTTTCTCATTTCTTCATAGCTACTATTTAAAATTTCTTTTGCAAGGTTTATGCTTTGCTCTAATTTTTTTATGTTTATCATTTTTTCTTTTTCGTTAACTAATTTTTCTTCGATTTTTGATAAATTTTCTAATTTGGGTTCTATGTTTTTGTTGTCAAATTCTAATGCATGTAATTCGATTTTTTTATTTGATAATTTATTTTCTGTATTTTGTATTTCTAAATTTATGTTTTTTAATTCTGATAAATAATTTATTTTATTTTTTTCGATTTTATTTAAGTAATTATTTTTTATTTTTTCTTTTTCCAAATTTATTTTTAAATTAAAATTATTTTTTAATTCATTTATTTCATTTTTTAACTCAATATTATTTTTTTCTATTAAATTTATTTCTTGTGTTAAATTATTTATTTCTGAATTTTCTTTTTCTAAGTCTTTTTTATTTTTAAATTCTTTATTTTTTATTTTATTTTTAAAAAATATGTAGAAAATTAAAACCATTGATACTGTAAGAGGAAATAAATAATTTAATATTTTATTTTTTATAAAAATAAATTGTAAAATATTAATTAATATAATTATAAATAAAATTATTAATATTATTTTATTTAATTTATTTTTTTCTGAATTTATTTTTTTATTTTCTTTATTTTTGTTTTTATTTTTTAAATTTATTTCATTTATTTTATTTTTTATTGAATTTATTTTTTCGTCATTTTGATTTTTAAAATTTATTTTTAAATTTATTTTTTCATTTTCTATTTTTTCGTTTTCATTTATTAATTTTATTTCTTTTAAATAATTATTTTCGTTTTCTAAATTTTTAATTTCTTTGTTCAAATTTTTTTTCTTTTCTTCTATTTCATATTTTAAATTTTGATATTCTTCTAATTCTTGTTTTTCTGCTTCTAATTCTTGGATATTTTTTCCAATTAGGTTAATTGGCTTTTCCCTAGAGCGTTCGGTTCCTATTTCCTCCAATCTGCGTCTTTCTATCCTGTCTACTGCTCTTTTGAATGATACTTTATCTTCTCCGGTACCTACTAAGTTTGCTATTTTTTGTATTAATATGTTTTGTTCTTGCTTTTCTAGTTTTACTTCTTCTTGATTTACTAAGATTGTAGAAGTAAATAATGTATCATCTATTTTTGTTTGTTCATAAAAAAATTCATTTCCTTTGTTTTTATCTATATTAAATTCTTTTGAGATGTCTTCCATTTTTTCATTAAATATTTTTGGATTTTTCTTTTTGAAATCTCTGAATATTTCGTATTTTTCTTTATTGTCTAATTCATATGATAATTTTCCAGAGAATTCTTCTCCTACCCACGGTTTGTATTTATCAAAGTCTGATATTTCTTTTCCTTTTTTATTTTTGGAAATTCCATAAAAACTACTAAATATGAAATTTAATAGTGTTGATTTTCCGGCTTCGTTTTTACCTTGAATAATATTTATATTATTTTTTAGTTCAATTTCTTTATCTTTTAATTTTCCATATGAATTTATTTTTATTTTATTTATTTTCAAAGGTTTTCTCCTTTCGCAAGTTTTTTATTCTAATGCTTCCATACCAATTTCAATTGATTTTTCTATTATTTCTTTTTCTTCTTCTGTTTGGTTTGGTTGATTTATTTTTTCTAACATTTTTTTTGCAAATATTCCTTTTAAAGTATTTTCATTTGCTATTTTTTCTAAATTATATGCTATTTTTGTATGATTTTTAATTTTTATAATTCTTTCTTCTGTAATATATTTTAATAAATCATATGTATTTATTTCAAAATTTCTTTTTCCCATTAAAATTATTTTTACATATTCATTATTATTTATTTCTAGTGAATTAATTTTTTCTATTAATTCTTCTATAGATATCATTTCTGTTACATCTATTTCTATTTCTTTGAATGTCTCTTCATCTAATGGTACAAATTCTGTTTGTACTTTTCCTTTTTCTAGATTTCCTACTATCATACCATGTTCTCCTAATTCATCAAATCCTAGGGAAATTGTCGAACCCGGATAAACTACATTTGTACTATAATCTGCTTTATGTATATGACCTAAGGCTACATAATCAAATTTTTTATCTTGTAATATTTTGCTACTTATCGAATTGTATTGTTTTTCTTCTATTGAAGCTCCATCTAATGTGCCATGAATAACTAATATATTTATTTTATTTGGTTCTTCTATTTGTAATTGCTCAATTCCACAATTGGTGCAATAAAAATCATTAAATCCATAGCCATATATGCAAATTTCTTCGTCTTCTATTTTTTCTATTTTGCTATTGAATATTTTTACATTTTGATTCCAATTAAATTTATTATAATAAGAATTTTTTATGTATGGGTCATGGTTTCCTGGTGCTATAAATATTTTCGTGTTTGGTATTTCTTTGAATAAGTTATTTATATATTCAATTGTTGATAATTTAATGTATTTATGCTCATATAAATCTCCTGATATAAATAAATATTCTATTTTATTTTCTTTGATGTGGTCTATTATTTTCTTAAATGTTTTTCTTTGTTCTAGTCTTCGTAAATCTCCTAAAATATCTTTGTCAGATAGATTTACAAATGGACTATCAAAGTGCATGTCTGCTATGTGTACAAATTTCATAATTTTCTCCTTTTTTATTGTTTCAACTTATTTTATAATATTTTTATTATTTTTTCAATATTTATATTTTTAAATATAAAAAGAGAGCCCTCCTTATTAAACTTTTTGTCTAATATCTTGGGTTCACTTCACAAAAATAAAAATATTTTTTTATTTACAAATTTTAATCATCTATTGGACCAAATAATTCATCAAATTTAGCCTCTAATTCTTTTTGTAAATCATAAACATCATCTTCATTTTCCTGTGGTAAAACTGGTGCATCTATTGGTATATCGTCATTAAAAGAATTCAAGTCTATGGCTGGTTCATTATTCTGCATTGTTTGTTTAATTGGTTCATTTGGAATTGCTTGTTTTGCTTGTTCTTCTGGCATTGCTGGCTCATCATCAAATAAATCATCTAAAGATTCTACCTTTAAATTTTGTACTGATTTTTCGTCTTTTTCCTCCACATAAGGATTATATGGATTATATTTTCTCCAAACTCCTCTGTCTTTTTCACCTATGTCATTATGGCTTATTTCAAATTGCGCCATTTTCTTTGCCATTGGGTGTTTAAAATAATAGAATTTTTTTGCTTTTACTGGTTTTATTCCTTTTTCAAATATGATACAGTCATCATTATCTAACCTACGAAGTTCATCTGGAGTCATTAAAGCCCTTGCCATAACTTGGTCAGATACAGATTTTCCTGTTCTCCAGTTTTGCCTATCTCTATTTACAGTAATACTATCTCTTTCAATTGTTTTTTCTCCTAATGCCTTAGAAAAATATTCAACTGTTTTATATGAGTTACTTCCTAAGAACACGTGTGTATCGCAGTTACCCATTATTGTTTCATAAGATTTTTCATATACAGCTTCTAATTGATCTATGTTTTGTAATATAACGCTAAATGATATTTTTCTACTTCTTGATGTTGATATTTTTTTATCAAAGTCTGGTATTTTTCCTATGTTAGCAAACTCGTCTAATATAAAGAAGGTTTGCTCTCTTAATTGTCCTCCATTTTGGTCTGCGTAATCGTATAGTTGTTGTATCATTTGTGAGAAGAATATAGTTAATAAAAAGTCATATGCTGTATGAGTATCTGATGATATAACATATACTGCTGTCTTTTTATTTCCTATTTCTTCAAAATCTATTGTGTCTGTTGATGTTAATTCTGCTATATCTTTTGAATCGAATTTTCCTAATTTAGATTGTAATGAACTTAATATTGAACCATAGGTTTTTTCTGGTGCTATTTCGATTGATTTATAATACATTCTTGCTGGATGGTCATAAGGTAATTGGCTCATTAATTCTGTTAATAAGTTACTGCCTCCATTGTTGTTTGCTGCTCTTACTAATTCTGCACAACTTGCTAAGTTTTGTTCTTCTTCTGATCTAGTAGCTATTAAATAATAAATTAATGCTTTTAATAACATTTCTGCCATGTCGTCCCAATATGGGTCTGCTTTTCCACTTTCAGATTGTTGACCTTTTACTATAGTGTTTGCTATTACATCTACATCTAATTCAGATGAAATGTGCTTTAATGGGTTATAACCATCACTATATTGTGGTCTAATTA
>CANQEI010000026.1 GCA_947594845.1 uncultured Clostridia bacterium
TCCTATTATATAAAAGCGCTACGCGCAAGGATGCACAGAGATTTTCATAACTGAAAATCTCGCGCGGCGAACAAATTAACGGAAAGCCAAAGAAAAATGTTAAAGTACAGTTAATATTAAGGCTTTCCGATTTGTTCTTTAAAAACTTGCTCTATTGTTTAAGGACTGTCCTTTATGTTCATTTGAGAAAAATTTGAGTGTTCACTTGTATTTTTATGATAATTGTTATATTATATTTTTAAATATAATAATTAATTGTGAATGTGGAGGAAAATATATGTATTCATATATTAAAGGAAATTTAGAAGAAAAATCAAATGGGTATGTTGTTATAGAAAATAACGGAATAGGTTATAAGATTTTTATGTCAAATACAGCGATTGGTATACTTGGAAATCTTCATGATAAAGTAAAAGTTTATACGTATTATCATGTTAGAGAAGATAATATAAGTCTTTATGGTTTTAATACAAAAGAAGAACTTAGAATGTTTGAACTTTTAATTTCTGTTAGTCGGAATTGGTTCGAAATCAGCTATAAATATGTTATCAAATATTGAAGCTTCAAGTTTTGCAATAGCGGTTGTTTCAAATGATATAAAGAAAATAACATCACTTCCTGGAATTGGAAACAAAACTGCTCAAAGATTAGTTTTAGAATTAAAAGATAAATTAAAAGCAGAGCAAGAATTAACAAATATAGAAAATGTAAAAGAAGTTACTGAAAATGAAGAGTTTTCTAGTGATGCTCAAGATGCTCTTCAAATATTAGGTTATAATAGAAAAGATATTGAAAATACATTAAAAAAGATTGATAAAAATTTATCAACAGAAGAGATTATTAAACAAGCTCTAAAGTTATTGAGCTAGTTGTAATACTTATAATGTTATGTAAAAAATTGAGATTAGGAGAAGATTTTATGGAATTTACTAGTGAACAAAAAGATGCGATTTATAAAAAAGGCTCAAATATATTAGTCGCTGCTGCTGCTCGGAAGTCGGAAAAACAGCGGTACTTGTTGAAAGAATTATTCAAAAAATATTAAAAGATAATATAGATATTGATAAACTTTTGGTTGTTACTTTTACAAATGCTGCTGCTTCTGAAATGAGAGAAAGAGTTTTAGATGCTATTTATAAGAAATTAGATGAAGAGCCTGATAATTTTAATTTGCAAAGGCAAATAAATTTAATTTCAAAAGCTAATATTTGTACAATTCATTCTTTTTGTTTAGATGTAATTAAAAATAATTTCTTTGAAATTGATATTTCTCCTAATTTTAGGATTGGTTCAGAGGAAGAAATTGTTTTAATGAAACAAGAAGTTTTAGAAAAACTTTTTGAAGATAAATATGAAGAAGAAAATGAAGAATTTTTAAAATTAGTTGATATATATTGTGAATATAGAGGTGATGAAAAACTTCAAGATTTAGTTCTTAAGATATATTCTTTTGCTAGTTCTGCTGCTTTTCCAGATGAATGGCTTAATGAAAAAGCAGAAATGTTTAATGTAGATTTAGATAATCAAGAAGATTTTTCAGAAACTGTTTGGGGAAGAATCTTAGTAAAAGAATTAAAAGAGTCAATTAATGATGCAAAAGATAATATTAAGGCTGCTTTAGATATTACTAAAAAATATGATGAGTTAAACATTTATACAGTAATATTAGAGGAAACATTAAATAATATAGAAATGTTTAATAATAATTTAGATATCTCTTGGGATAAAGCATTTGAATATTATATTAATTCTAAAATGTTTCCAGATTGGACTGGAAACAGAAAAATAACATTAGAAGCAAAAAAAGAAGCAAAAGATTTAAGAGATAGTGCTAAGAAAAAATTAATAGAAAAATTAGAAAAATATTTGACTTATGATAGTAAATCAGCTTTTAGAGATATAGCTGATATGTATAATATTGTAAAGGCTTTAAGCAATTTAGTTTTAGATTTTGATAAATATTTTAAATTAGAAAAAAGAGAGAAGAATTTAATTGATTTTAATGATATTGAACATTATGCATTGAGCATTTTAGTAAAAAAAGATGAAAATGGTAATTATATTCCAACAGAAGTTGCTAAAAATTATAGTAAAAAGTTTGAAGAAATTGCAATTGATGAATATCAAGATAGTAATAATGTTCAAGAGAGGATTTTAACTTCAATTTCTAGAGGAAACAATATTTTTACTGTTGGTGATGTCAAGCAAAGTATTTATAGATTTAGAAGAGCTTGTCCAGAGCTATTTTTAGATAAATATAATAAATATAGTTTAGATGGAAATGATTATGGATTAAAAATTAAACTATTTAAAAATTTTAGAAGTAGAAAAAATATTTTAAATATTACAAATAAAATTTTTGAGAGTATTATGAGTGAAAAACTTGGAGAAATTGATTATACAGAAGAAGAGTTTTTAAATTTAGGTAGTAGTTTTGAAGATACAGAAAAAACATTTTTTAAATCAGAAGTTATTGTTATTGATAATAAAGATACGATTGAAAATCAAGAACAACAAGATGGTAATGAAACTCATTCTGAAAATGAAGAATTAGATGAAGATATAGAATTAGATGAAATGAGAGAGTTAAAAAAGGAAGAAATTGAAGCAAAAGTTGTTGCCAAAATAATTAAAAAATTAATTAATTCTGACTTTTTAGTAACTGAAAAAAATGTTGGGTTAAGACCTATTAAATATAAAGATATTGTAATTTTAATGAGATCAACAAAATTTGCGAATATATATGAAAAAGAATTGATGCAAAAAAATATACCAGTTTTTACAGATGGTGGTGGAGAATACTTAGATACAGTTGAAATACAGACAATTATTAATTTGCTTAAAGTTTTGGACAATCAATTGGATGATATAGCAGTTGTTACAGTATTAAGAAGTACAATTTTTGGTTTTACAGATAATGAGATTGTTGAAATTAGATTAGTAAATAGAGATTCGTATTTTTGGAATTCTATAATTCAAGCTTCAAAAGAGTTAGAAAATGATAATTTAAAAGATAAAGTAAATAAGTTTTTAGAAAAAATTGAAAAGTGGAAAGAAGAAAAAGATTATTTGCCAATTAGTGAATTAATATGGAAAATCTATGTTGAAACAGGGTTTTATAATTATGTAAATTTAATGCAAAATGGTAGAATTAGACAAGCAAATTTAAAAATTCTTTTTGAAAGAGCAAAAGAATATGAAAAAACTAGTTTTAAAGGTTTATTTAATTTTATTAGATTTATAGAAAAATTAAAAAATGGAGATTCTGATTTGTCTCCAGCTAAAATAATTGGTGAAAATGAAAATGTAGTTAGAATTATGAGTATTCATAAAAGTAAAGGTCTAGAATTTCCAATTGTATTTTTAAGTAATTCTAACAAAAAAATGAATAAAGAAGATTTAAAAGGAGATGTATTATTACATAAAGATTTAGGATTTGGACCTAAATATATTGATTCAGAAAGAAAAATAGAATATCCTACTTATTCAGAAGAAGCAATGAAACTAATATTAACAGAAGAAGCAATATCAGAAGAAATGAGAATATTATATGTTGCTCTAACTCGTGCTCGTGAAAAGCTTATAATAACTGGAGTTAGAAAAAATGAAGAAGAAGAACTTGAGAAGAAAAGAAATGAGTTAGAGATATATTTTAGTGGAAAAAAAATAAATCCAAATTTAATAAAAAAGAAAAATTCATATTTAGATTGGATAGAATATGTGATTTTAAATTATGAAATCCAAGGAAAGAAATTTGAGGATTTAGAATTTTCTATTATAGATTCTAAAGAAGTTATTCAAGACGAAAAAGAAGAAGATATAAAAGAAAATTATGATTTTTCTAAATATAATGATTTTGAAGAATTAGAAGAAAAGTTAAATTGGAAATATGAAAATGAATTTTTATCAAAGCTCCCAATAAAAACAACTGTAAGTGTTTTGAAATCTTTAGAAAATGAAGATGTAGATTCTTTTTCTTTAGTTAATAGTAATATTGGACTTCAAGAAGTTTTACCAAAATTTTTACAAAATGAAAAAATTACGGCTAGTAGAATTGGTACTTTAACTCATTTAGTTTTACAAAAAATTGATTTTAATAAAGTAAAAACAGAAAATGATGTAAAAGATTTTATTCAAGAATTAGTTAGTAAAAATTTTATTAAATTTGAAGAGGCTAAAAAGATTTCTTCTAAAAAAATATTTGATTTAATAAACTCAGATTTTGCTTTAAATATAAAAAAATCTAAAAAAGTTTATAAAGAAAGGCCATTTTGCCTTCAAGTTCCTGCTTCAAAAATATTAAAAAATAATGAAAGCAATGACAAACTTTTAGTTCAAGGAATTATAGATATGTATTATGAAAAAGAAAATGGAAGCTTAGTTTTAATAGATTATAAAACAGATTTTGTTGAAAAAGATGAAAGTGAATTAATAGAAAAATATAGAGTTCAACTAGAACTTTATAAAGAAGCGTTAGAAAAAGGAACAAATAAAAAAGTAGAAGAGGTTTATATTTATTCTTTATATTTAAATAAAGATATAAAGCTTGAGATATAAGAGAAAAATGTTTTGAAATTAATTAACTAATACTATAACAATTAGGAGAAATGTTTATGGAATTAACAAAAGAAATGGCACAAAAGTTAGTAGAAGAATCAGTTGATGAAGTTGTAACAATTCCCAAAGGAGTAACAAGAATAGGAGACTTGGCTTTTTCTGGGTGTAGTAGTCTAAAAGTAATAAAAATTCCTGAAGGAGTAACAAGTATAGGAGACTTTGCTTTTGAAGACTGTACAAATCTAACAGAAATGAAAATTCCTGAAGGGGTAATAAATATAGGAGATGGTGCTTTTTCAACATGTACAGGTTTAACAGAAATAACAATTCCTGAAGGAGTAATAAGTATAGGTGTTGGTTCTTTTTGTAGATGTAGAAGTCTAACAGAAATAAAAATTTCAGAAGGAGTAACAAGAATAGGAAATGATGCTTTTAATGGATGTAACAGTCTAACGAAGATAACAATTCCCAAAGGAGTAACAAGAATAGGAGACTTAACTTTTGCTGGGTGTAGCAGTCTAATAGAAATAACAATTCCAGAAGGAGTAACAAGTATAGAAAGTAGAGCTTTTGAAGATTGTAGTAGTTTAGAAGCAATAAAAATTCCTGAAGAAGTAAAAAGTATAGGAATGAATGCTTTTGAAGATTGTAGAAGTCTAACAGAAATAACAATTCCAAAAAGAGTAACAAAAATAGGAGATAATGCTTTTAGAAATTGTGTAGGTTTAACGCAAGAAAATGTTCATATTGAGTATGAAGAAGATATAAAAGAGCTTTTAGAATCAAGTGTATTAATATTAAATGAAAGTATTGACATAGATGAGTATATTCATAAAAAATGTAAAAAAAAATATTTATTGAAAAAGATAGTAGATTTAATAGGATATGATGAAGCAAAAGAATTAATAAGTTGTCCAAAAAATATATCTAAAGAAGAATATGAAAAACTAGGAAAAGAATATCAAGAAAGATTTAAAGAAGTATATGAAAAAAGATATGTAGTAAGAGGAAAAAGTAGTGCAGTAATAGGTTTTTTAGAAGAAGTAAATAGTTTCCATAAATTTAGAAATGTAGAAGATAGTTTTTTAGTAATATTTAATCAAGAAATGGAAACAAGTAGTAATCTAAATGAATCATTAGATAAAACATGTAGAAGATTAGAAGAAAAAGGAAAGAAAATAAATTTAACAGAAGATAAAAAGAATAGCTTAAGAAAAAATATGTATGAAGAAATATGGAAATCAAGAAAAGAAGAAATAGAAAAAATAGTAAGAGAAAAATTAAGAAATGAAGAAATAGGTCATCCTCAAATAGTAAGAGATTATTTAATAAAAGCAATATCAAGAACAATGAAGGAAGAAGGAGAAATAGAAGAAGCAAAGGAAGAATTAAGAAAAATATTAGATAATCTAACAGAAGCTCATCAAGAAATAGTAGAAGAAAATAAAAAAGGAAAAATAGATAAAATATTAGAAGAGATATATAAAGAAAATGAAAAATTATTAAGAGTAAATTACTTAGAAATAATAAAAAAATATAAAGAAAGAATAGAAAAGGGATGGATATTTAAATCATTAAAAGTAAGTAAAAAAGGATTAGATAATTTGGAATTGGAGGATATAGAATTACTTAGAATTCCAAATGAAGAATATGAAGAATATTATAAAGTAAAAGATGAGAAAAAAGCAGGAGAATTATTAAGAGATGCAAAATTTTCAAAACTTATGACATTTGAAAAAACAGAATTAATGTTCAATGCTATAATACCGATAAATATAAATTATAATGATGAATTTGAAGATATAGAACCAGAATATTCAGAAGATTTTGTAAAATTTTTTTTAAGTCATAAAGATGAAATATTAGAAAATTTTGAATATTATGAAAGATTTTCAGAAATGCATAATAAATTTGAGAGTTTAAAAGAAAGAGCAGATTTTTTAAGACATTTAAAAAATGGAAATTTGACAATAGATATGGTAATAAGAGCTTGTAATGAAAAAAAACATGAAAATGTAAGAGAAGAAAATGAAGAATTAGATGATATAATGCAAATGGGAGATCAAAAAGCATTTGATGTTGCTCAAGAAGTATTTGAAATAACAAAGAAAAGAGAAAGTACAACAATACCATATGTAGAAGAAAATAGTCCAAAATTTAGATCAAGAATGTTAAGACCAGATGAACCAGCGCAATTAGGAGTAGGATATAATACAACATGTTGTCAACAACTAGGAGGCTGGGGAGAATCATCAATGTTGCATAGTGCATTAAGTAGAAATGGAAGGGTGTTTGTAATAGAAGAATGGAATGAGGAAAAAGAAAAGTATGAAATAATAGGACAAAGTTGGGTATGGAGAGAAAAAGATAGAATATGTTTTGATAATATAGAAATACAAAATCAAATAAAAAATTCTATGAGTGAAGAAGAAAAGCAAGAAATATTAAATATATATATAGAAGCATCAAAGAAATTATTAGAAAAAGATAAAAAGATAATGACAAAATTATTAAGAGAAGGGAAAATTACGCAAGAGCAATTTAAAGTTTTAGTATTAAAAGATGTAACAACAGGAATGGGCTGTAGTGATTTAGAAACTAAAATACTAGAAAATAAATTAAAAAGAGATATAGAAAAAATACAAGTAGATAGCCAAGAATATTTTGAAAGAGGTTATGATAAATTTGCGTATGGAGAAAATAAAGATGAATTATATATAGATGCAAGAACACAATATATATTAGCAGAAAGTAAAGAATATAAAAGAGATAGAGAAGTTAAAGGAAAAGAAGTAGATATATCAGTAGAATATTTAAAAGAAAGACAAATAAAAGATTTAAAAGGAGACCAAATAAAATCAAATATTATAAGAGAAATAAAAAGAATAAGATCAAATAATTTAGGAATAGAAAAGAATGAAAATATAGATATAAATGAATTTTATTATGAAAATTATATAGATTATACTAAAGCAGAAGTAGCAATAAGTTATGATTTAGAGTGGTATATTTTATATGAAGAAAGAAAAGAAGAAATATATCTAGTAAGTTCTATGATAGATAAAAAATTAGAAGCAAATAAAGAAAATAGATTAAATGAAGTAATGTTACAATTAGAACTAAAATTAAAAATGTTAGAAATAATAGAAAGAGGAATGCTAAAAGAAAAGAAACTAAAAATAAATAGACAAGAAAATGAAGAAGTACTATCAATAATAGAAGAGCTAAGAAAACAAGAGATAATAAACGATATACAAACAACAGAAGATATGACAACTATAGGAATAGACAGAGAAAAAACAACAGAAGATGAATATAAAGAAAAAATTGAAAAAATAAAGAAAGAAAAAGAAAAAGTAATTGAAGAATTACAAAAAC
The DNA here is from genome assembly GCA_947594845.1 of uncultured Clostridia bacterium. Taxonomy (GTDB): domain Bacteria; phylum Bacillota; class Clostridia; order TANB77; family CAG-508; genus UMGS1994. Next base: position 7,936 of record CANQEI010000026.1, read on the forward strand.
AATATGAAACTCGAGAACAAGAGACAATGACAATAAAGGATATAAAAGAAGAAGAACGTGAGTGATTATTACGAATAATTAACAAAAAAGAGATTATTAATTGTAAGTATGTTATACTATAGATAATAATAATTAGGAGAAATGTTTATGGAATTAACAGAACAAATGGCAAAAAAATTAATAAAGAAATCAGTTGATGGAGTTGTAACAATTCCTAAAGAAGTAACAAAAATAGGAGATTATGCTTTTTCTGGATGTAGCAGCCTAACAAAAATAAATCTTCATGAAGGAATAACAAGAATAGGAAACTTTGTTTTTGCTGGATGTAGTAGTCTAACAGAAATAACAATTCCCAAAGAAGTAACAAAAATAAAAAGGAGTGCTTTTTACGAATGTAGCAGTTTAACAAGAGTAACAATTCCAGAAGGCGTAACAAGTATAGGAAATAGTGCTTTTAGTGGATGTAGGAGTTTAACAGAAATAACAATTCCAAAAGGAGTAACAGAAATAGGATATGGTGCCTTTGAAGACTGTAGCAGTCTAACAGAAATAAAAATTCCTAAAGGAGTAACAAATATAAGTTTTGGTATTTTTAGTAGATGTAGAAGTCTAAAAAAAATAACAATTCCAGAAGGCGTAATTGAAATAGAATATGGTGCTTTTTCTAGATGTAGTAGTCTAAAAGAAATAAATTTTTTCAAAGGTATAACAGAAATAGGAGAACGTGCTTTTTATGAATGTAGCAGTCTAACAGAACTAACAATCCCAGAAGGAGTAACAAGTATAGAAGAAGAGGCTTTTAGTAGATGTAGTAATCTAAAAGAAATAAACTTTCCTAAAGAAACAACAAGAATAGAAAAGAATGCTTTTAAAGGCTGTATAGGTTTAAAACGAGAAAATGTTCATATAGAGTTAGAAGAAGAAATAAAAAAACTTTTAGAATCAAGTGTATTAATATTAGATGAAACTATGGATATAGATGAATATATTCATAAAAAATATAAAGAAAAAAATTTAGTAAAAAAGATATTAGATATAATAGGATATGATGAAGCAAAAGAATTAATAAGTTGTCCAAAAAATATATCTGAAGAAGAATATGAAAAATTAGAAAAAGAATATCAAGAAAGATTTAAAGAAGTATATGAAAAAAAATATGAAGTAAAAGGAGAAAGTAGAGCAGTAATAGGTTTTTTAGAAGAAGTAAATAGTTTCCATAAATTTAGAAATGTAGAAGATAGTTTTTTAGTAATATTTAATCAAGAAATGGAAACAAGTAGTAATCTAAATGAAGCATTAGAAAAAACATGTAGAAGATTAGAAGAAAAAGGAAAGAAAATAAATTTAACAGAAGAGAAAAAGAATAGCTTAAGAAAAAATATGTATAACGAAATATGGAAATCACGAAAAGAAGAAATAGAAAAAATAGTAAGAGAAAAATTAAGAAATGAAGAAATAGGTCATTCCCAAATAGTAAGAGATTATTTAATAAAAGTAATATCAAGAACAATGAAAGAAGAAAAAGGAATAAAAGAAGCAAAGGAAGAATTAAGAAAAATATTAGATAATTTAACAGAAGCTCATCAGGAAATAGTAGATGAAAATAAAGAAGGAAAAATAGATAAGATATTAGAAGAGATATATAAAGAAAATGAAAAATTATTAAAAGTAAATTACTTAGAAATAATAAAAAACTATAAAGAAAGAATAGAAAAAGGATGGATATTTAAATCATTAAAAGTAAGTAAAAAAGGATTAGATAATTTGGAATTAGAGGATATAGAATTACTTAGAATTCCAAATAAAGAATATGAAGAATATTATAAAGTAAAAGATGAGAAAAAAGCATCAGAATTATTAAGAGATGCAAAATTTTCAAAACTTATGACATTTGAAAAAGCAGAATTAATGTTTAATGCAATAAGACCAATAAATATAGAAGATAATTATGAACTAGATTATAATGAATATGATTATGATGAATTTGAAGATATAGAACTAGAATATTTGGAAGATTATGATGAATCTGAAGATATAGAACCAGAATATTCAGAATATTATGATGAATTTAAAGATATAGAATTAGAATATTCAGAAGAATCTGAAGATATAGAACCAGAATATTCAAAAGACTTTATAGAATTCTTTTTAGCCCATAAAGACGAAATATTAGAAAATTCAGAATATTATGAAAGATTTTCAGAAATGCATAATAAATTTGAAGCTTTAAAAGAAAGAACAGATTTTTCAAGATATTTAAGAAATGGAACATTGACAGTAGATATGGTAATAAGAGCTTGCAATGAGATAAAACATAAAAATGTGAGAGAAGGAAATGAAGAACTAGATGATATAATGCAAATGGGAGATCAAAAAGCATTTGATGTTTCTCAAGAAGTATTTGAAATAACAAAGAAAAGAGAAAGTACAACAATACCATATGTAGAAGAAAATAGTTTAAAATTTAGATCAAGAATGTTAAGACCAGATGAACCAGCGCAATTAGGAGTAGGATATAATACAACATGTTGTCAAC
>CANQEI010000027.1 GCA_947594845.1 uncultured Clostridia bacterium
CTTAAAATAGCTATTTCTTTTAACTTATCATCTAATGAATTAAACTTACCTGATTTTTGTAATTTTCTAATTGCTTCAATTTGTTCTACAGAAGCATTTATTGTTTTATTTAAATTTGCTGTTTCACAATTAACTAGTCTATTTACTTTTCCACTCATTTCTCTTTTAACTCTTATATCTTCAAATTTTAGTACTGCTCTGTTTGCTCCAATAAGTGCTAAGAAATTTGATATATCTTCTCCCTCTTTTATATAAATAGAACATCTTTTATTTGTTTTTAAGGTCTTAATATTTAAATCATACTCTTTTAAAATTCCACAAATTTTTTCTAAATTATCTGAATTTTCTATAATTATTTCTAAATGATACTTATTTTCTGGGTTATTTATAGAACCTGAACCCATAAATAGACCACGAATTAAGGATTTGTTTTCTTCTTGATTAGTACTTACTTCATTTAAACAAATATTGTTATTCTCTATTTTTACAAAATCTATATTTTTTTTATTTACAGTTATATAAAAAATCTTTCCACTTACATCAATTTCATGATTTATGTCTAAATTTGAAAGTAACTTAGAAAAACGATTAATATTATAATCGCTTTCAGTAGAAAATTTTATTTTATTTTTTTCAATTGATGTATTACCTGAAATAAGATATCCAATTAGTTCATTTTTTACTAATTCTTTATTAGATAAATTACTATTTTTATTTAATTCTTGTTTAATATCTGACGAAAATGACATTATTATCCCTCACTTATCTTACATTTTAAGTTTCATCAAATACGTATTTATATTTAAATACATAAATTTATAAATATTATATAATTAACCAATTAGTTTTGCAATTATTGCCCTATCATTATTATATAAATCTTTTATACACGTGATATTAGTGTATTTCCCATCTTCTTCTAAAAGAGATATTACATCTTCTTTTTGGTCATATCCAATCTCTAGACATAAATATCCATTATATTTAAGATATTCATAAGCATGTCCTATAATTTTTCTGTAAAAATCTAATCCATCATATCCGCCATCTAAAGCAATATGTGGCTCATTTTGTACGTCTTTATCTAATGTTTTTAATACATCTTTTTTAATATAAGGTGGATTAGATACTATTATATCATATTTTTCTTTTCCTAGACTTTCAAATAAATTTGACTTAACAAAAGTGATTTTATTTTCAACTTCATTTTTTTTGCTATTTAATTTTGCAATTTCTAATGCTTTAGCACTTATATCCAATGCTGTGACACTACTATCTTTTATATATTTTGCAATAGATACTGCAATAATTCCACTTCCAGTACATAAATCTAAGAATTTTTTAGCATTTACTTTTTTAGCAATCTTTATTGTTTCTTCTACTAAACACTCTGTGTCTTGCCTTGGTATCAAAACATTTTCATCAACATAGAAATTCATTTTCATAAATTCTTGTGAATGTGTTATATGTTGAAGAGGCATTCCTTTTATTATTTTTTTTATATTTGCTAAATATTTTTCTTCATCATCTTTTTTAATTACTTCATCGTCATGAACTAATAAATATTCTCTTGGTTTGTTTAATATATATTGCATTAATAATCTTGCTTTTATTTTTGGCTCATTTATATTATTCATTTTTAGTTCTAAACTTCCTTTTTCTAATAATTCTTTTAATTTCATAAAAAACACCTCCAATAATAAAAACAAATATCATTTTAATATATTTAGTCATTCTTAATATATAAATAATGGGGGCTTTGCGCCCCCAAGTAATACATTAATCATCAAACTTGTAGTTATTAATTAATGTAACAAGTTCTCCGAGAAGTTCACAAGTTACTGCTTTCTCTTCGGAGTAACCTTTGATGTCGCAAATCTCAAGGACTTCCGACAGTTCATATTTGCGATTTTTTAAATCGCAAATATGATAATTGCTTTGAGAATCTTTTTTTAGATTCTCTATATCTCTCTGTTGGTAACAGAGAAATTCTTGTACACTTTGGAGACTCTTTTCCATATTTTCTCCTTTTTGTCCCAGTCCTAATATAAATATTAGAACCCAACTAGCCCTGTCGACTAAGCAGAGCATAGCTGTACCTATGTTGTTCTTAATACATAAGTTAACATATTTTTATGTTTTTGTCAATGAATTTGATGAAATTACTTTATAAATTTGTTCTACTGTTCTCTGTTACTGGTATTCTAAACTTTTGACCCGGGAATATTAAATTTGGATTTGGAATTTGATTTAAATTCACAATTGATTGTACACTTACTCCAAAACGTCTTGCAATTCCACTTAAAGTATTTCCTCTCCTTACAGTATATACAACATGGCTAGTTTCATTTGTAACATTTCCATTTATATTTGAATTAGTAAAAATTCTAAATACCTGACCTGGGAAAATAAGGTTTGGGTTTTGAATTCCATTTACACTAGCAATTTGTTGAACTGTAGTTCCAAATCTTTGTGCAATTTCTGATAAAGTATCTCCTCTTACAACAGTATAAAGTATTTCTCTTGTATTGAAATTATCTGGTGGATTCTCAATTTGAGGAATATTTGAAGATTCATCAAGTAAAATATCTTCTGTAAATCTATTTCTATCTACATACCCATTAATTCCTGGAACAATTCCTGTACTTGTATATTGCACACCTTCCCATGTTTGCCAGCTAGTTTCTACATCACCTAGTGTTTCGTAATCCCCATAATATGCAAACCATAATGGATACCTTTCAGCTAATTGTCTATTAAACACATCTCTACTATTTGATAAATCACTATATACTATCATTTCCTTACCGGTTAGACTTTGTACTGTTTGTAAAAAGACTTCAGATATTTCATTTATTTCACTTGTAGTTATTCCATCTCTAAATTGTTCAAAATCCATTGCAAGTTTACAATCAGGTGTCTTTCCTGCAATTACTGATGAGAAAAATCTTGCTTCTTGCCTTGCATCTTCTACATTTGTTGCAGTTAAAAAATGATAAAACCCGACTCTTAATCCATTTTCCTTTGCTTTTTCATAATTATAATCAAAAAAAGGATCTTTAAAATTTGTTCCTTGACTTGCTTTTATGTACACAATATCTATTCCGCTATTTCTTACCCTGGAATAATCTATATATCCTTGCCAATTACTTACATCAATTCCTTCGAACCTTATCTCTCCGCTAGATGTAATTGCATATGATACTGATATTTGAAAAAATAATAATAGTACAAATGTAAATAGAATACTAATTGTCTTTCTCATAAAAAAACCTCCCTTATTCCATATTATATGGTATAAGAAAGGTTAAAGTGCTTAAAACACTAAACATAAATTAATCTGGTATTGTATTATAAAACATCATATTCTAATAATGTTACAGTTTTTACTTGTATATCTGAAAAATCATCTTTATCATTTTGCATTTTTAAAATATTAAATGTAGTTTTATTTTTAAGCTCTAATTTTAGCTTAGATGCATCTACTAATATTTTAGTTGATAAATCTTGGCCAACTGGTAATGTTTTATTTTGATTTTCGTAAAATACAATATTTGTATAACTTACTGCGTTAATTCCTCTTTTTAAGTTCATTTGATAGAAATAAATCTTGTCCCCATCTTCTTTAAGTGCTCCGTCCATTTCTGATTTTGGATTTAAGTCAAACACATTTATTTTCTTTCTATTTAATTTTCTATCATTTATTGCAAAATAGATTGGCAAATCATCTGGTAATACAACTTTTTTTAGAGCTTCTTCAATGTTTTTAACAGTATTCTGCAGACTTTCTTTATATGCTGATGATTTTGTACTTCTATTAATATCTAATATGTTAAATTTATTTCTTGGTAGTTCTCTATGTTTTTTATCTCCAATTTGAGATGTTTTTGTTATATCTTGTGCTATTCCACCAAAAATGTCAAACTCCTCATCTTCCATAAGAAGTTTTTCTTCTATTGCTTGTTTTTTCAAACTCTTTAAGTTTTGTTCTAAATCTTTAGGTGAAACATCTTCCATTTTTACTTTATTTAGTGAATCTATTACATCTGTTGTTGTCAAATAAATACTGTCTAACTGTTCTTTAGTTAATTTACTTCTTTGTAAATTATCCATAGTAGTTCCAAATTCTTCTAAATCTTCTTCATAATCAAAAACTTTTTTGATATTTTTAATTATATTTGTATCTTCTTTTTCTCCTTCAGTTAAACTTGCAACTTCATCTTTATTAGAATATTTCCAAAACTCGAAAATACTTTTTTTATGACTATCTATTTCGTCTATATATGCAGTAGCATTTTCAATTTTCTTTTTCATATTTTTGCTTTTTAACTTTAGAGCATTTATATCCATAATTAAATTTTTAAGAAATTCTTCATATTTACCATAATTTCTGTAAAATTCAATTAATTCTTCAATTGTATAATTTACTTTATTTTCTACATTTATTGTTTCGTCTATGTCTGTCTTTTTATTTTCATCATCTTTATCTTCTAGGTTTTGTATATCATCTTTATCTGTTTTTATTCTTTTCCCTTTTTTGTTATATTTAAAATAATATTTAAACTTACCAAAAAAAGTTTTTTTACATTCTAAAAATGTTGTTATTTGTTTTTCTTTTGCCAAATATTCTATTTCTTGATTTGATACTTCTTCTTTTAAATTTGATAATTTTTTTTCATTTTCTTTAATTGTATTTTTAATTATTTCTTGTTTTTCTATCCCTTGTAAATACTCTTTTGTTACCCATTTAGAAAGTTTATGATATTCTATTTTTTCTTTTCCAAAATAAAATTCTATACTTCCTTGTTGATTTATATTTGTTTTAAATTCAAAGTAATGAGGTAATTCTGTTTGCATTATATACATTGCTTTTAATAATTTATAAAATTGGCTAGCTTCTGTTCTATTATGTAAAACAACTTTATATGGACTTTTTATTTTTCCATATACTTGTGTTTCGCCTATTATTTCAATACTTAATTCATCATATTTATTTTGTACTTCATAAATTAAAGGCCAGTCTTTTGTAAATAACCACAAATAATTTTCTATATCTTCATATTCTTGTTTTTTTAAATATTGCCTTGTATAATCTAAGTTACATATAGGTACAAATATTTTTTCTGCTCTTTTAGGTTCTAATTGTTTTTTTAGCAAATAGAAAAATGTTGAATAGTCAGAATCTTCTGTTGGAACAAGCATAAAATATTGATCTGTATTTTCTGAATAATATATTTGCCATAAATAGTTCCCTTCAAATTTTACCTTAAATGGAATTTGTTCTTGTAATTTTTTTTGTTCTTCTTCTACTTTTTCAATATCTTCTATTTTAACCTGTCTTAGCATCTTTAAAAAAGTAGTGTATTTTATAATATTTTGCTCACTTTCATTGTCCAAATAATCCATTAGTGGGCTTGCTTTTTTATATTTTATATCTAATTCATCCAAACGATTTGCAGGTGTTATTAAAATTTGTATATCTTTTACTGGTATATATCTATATTGTTTATATTGTTTTTCATCATATTTTTTGTTTGGTTTGAATTCTAATGGTTTGAATCTTTTTATTTTAATTGGTATATTATATAAGTCTAAACCAATATATTCCAATTTCTGCGTCATATTATTAGATACTCGTTTTGCCAATTTTTGTCCCCTTCCTAAAAGTTTAAAAATTTTCTAAACTTTTTTGCTTGTTTCTATTTTATAATATCATAGAAATTTTTAAATTCGTATCCTTGTTCTTTGAGATAACCTATAATTTGTGGTAATGCATCTGCTGTTGCTTTTTTTGCTTGTGCATCATGAAGTAGTATTACTAAACTATTTCTGTTTGCAGTTGTTGCTTTAATTCTATTCATTTCATATTCAATTGTTGGGCTACTTGTTTCTGCATCTCCTGACAAGCTATTCCAGTCAACATATAAGATGTCATTTTGACTTAGTAGTTCTTTTGCCTGTGTTTTTACATCTACATATGGGCCTCCTGGGAAACCTCCTGGAAATCTAAATAAATGTGAATTGTATTCTGGCACTCCAATTGCATTTTTAACTGCATCATTACATTGATTATATTCATTTAATACACTTTGTGGTGTTTGATAAATTGAAGAATATTGATGTGAATATCCATGGTTTGCAATATAATGACCTTCTTCATAAATTTTTTTTACCATATCTGGCATTGCTTCCACTCTTGAACCAAGTACAAAAAATGTTGCTGGAACATTTTCTTGTTTTAATGTATTTAGTATAGTTTCTGTCACAGTAGATGGCCCATCATCAAATGTTAAAAATGCTCTTTTAGTTTCTGATTTATATATATTTTCCATGTTTTGTCTGCCAACTTCTGTAAGTTTTGGAATTCTCTTTTGCCTTTCTTCTTCTGCCTTTTTTAGTGCTTCTTGCCTTTTCTCTTCTTCTTTTCTTTTTTGTTCTTCTTCTTTTTCTTTTTGCTGTCTTTCTCTTTCTTCCTTTGCCTTAATTATTTCTTGTTCATATTGTTGTTGTTTCATGCTTTCTTGAATTACAGCAAATGAATGTACAGCAATATAGCACAATGCAATAAATATAATTATAATTAAAATAACTATTGTTATTTTTTCTTTATTTATATGACTATTATGCTTTTTATTTCTTCTATTATTTTCTGTACGATAAATATCATTAATTTGATAATAATTATTATCATCATGAATCATTTTAATTCCTTCTTTTACTTCCTTTTACTTCGATTATTATTTCATGTTCCTTTGTGAATTATTCTGTTTCATTTTCAAAATACGTATCATTTATGTGTGTATTAGTTAAAGTTGCTATTACTTTTGAAGGCTTATTAGTTCCTTTTACTTTAATTTTAGATTCATCTGATCTCTTAAAATTACAATCTGTGATATTAACTGATATAATACCACTGTCTGACGTTTGTTGGTCACCTTGAAAATAAAAATATGTATAGTAATAATAATTTGAATCGTCTGAAGTTATATTAATTTCTGAGTTGTCGATGAAGTTAACACTATAGTTTGGATCTGCGTTATTGATACTTCCTGCTAAAAAGTTAGAATTATTACAAGTAATTTTACAATTTGATATTACAACGCTATCTTTTTTATAATCATATAATTGAATTGGGTATGTTCCTTTTACTATTTCTAAATTCTTCACATTTTTTAAAATTTGTACATTTCTTGCCAAACGTGAATTAAGTGCAATTTCTGAATCAACACCATCAACTTCTTTAATTTCATAAAAAACACAATCTGCCTTTGTTATGTTAAGATGTATATTTTTACAAACTACAGTTTCATTTTGATTATAAAATATATTTTTAACATCTGCTTTTGTGTTTAACGTTATATCATTATATTCTATATTCTGTGTTTTTGCTCCAGTTGATCCTGAAAAAATTGCTGCACCAGCTTTCAAAGTTGAACATGATTCAATAGTAACATCATTGGATTCAATATTTATATTTTGTGCTTTACCGCAATCTGATCCAGACTTTATTCCAATATTATATAATATATATGCATAATTGTATTTTGTTACATTTAGATTTTTTAAAGTTACTACATCTAACGTAGATGTACTTTGAGACGCACCTACAGAAATAGATGTATCATTATGTCCTTTATCTACAATAGTGCATTTATCTATTGTAACATTTTTTAGCGTACCCTGCCATGCATCTATCCATAATATTTCATCTACTCCATTTTTCTCCAAATTGCAATTGCTAACTGTAATTTCATCTGTAGTCTTATCTATTCTATATTCTCTAACAGATATAGCTGTTATTTTATTATTTTGATTTTCTTCTGTTGTAAAAAGATTAAATTTACAATTGTCTATTAGTACATTTTTGTTTTGTGAATATAAGTCTATACCCCAAACTCCATTATAGTTTCCTTCTTCTGATTTGAAATTACAATTTGTTATTTTAGAATTTGTTGTATTATCAAGACGTATTATTTTAGTTGTTTCAGTATTTGATTTATCTTGACCTAAGAAAGAAAAATCGATATTATCAATTGTAATTGTATTTCCACTTTTGTTTACAAAAATATAACGATCATTTATTAGTGTGATTTTTATATTAGCTCCTTCTTTTCCACAATAATTTCCACTATATAGCTCTACTTGATTATTTTTTATCAAATATGTACCTTTAGAAAATGTTAGAGTATTTATTTTATTTTCCATTAAAGACGATGCCTTTTGTATTAGGTCACTTTCATCTTCTTGGCCATCTCCGACAGCTCCTAGTTGCTTTATATCTAATGTTTTGTTTTGGATTTGTATATTTGCTTTTAATCCATTGCTTAAACTTACTGTTTCTTCTTGTATAGTTCCTTCATTTGTTTCCGAAATTTTATAAATTGCTCCACCTGCGTCTCCTGCTTCATAATAACCCTTAGTTGAAACTATTTTTCCAACTTCTATTTCATTGTCATTTACCATCTCTTCAACATTTTCGTATGTTTTTGCAATATCAAGTTTTTCGCCTTGTCCTAAATATTCTATTTTAGAAAAATCGGTTATTTTAAATAATTTTTCTCCGTAGTTTACTGTTAAAGATGGCTCACTATAATCTTCGGTAATTACAAGAAATTCATCTTCTTTGTTTGCCATTTCGTCTACTAAATACTCTGTATATGTTTCATTTATTTTTAATGGTAAACCTTCTGTTTGCATTCTAATTGCTACACTTGCAATAGTAGTTGCAAGTTCATCTTGAAGTTTTGCAACCTCATTTTTTTCTTTTGCTTCTCCTGCTTTTGTTAATAATCCATTATCACCAAAAAGTGTGTTAATACTTACTCCGTGCTAAAATTAATAATACAATTATTGTTATAATCAACGCAATTAGAGTTATTCCTTTTTCATTAGTTTTTTTCATTTTTTACCTCCTAATATTTTCTATATTTATTATAATTAAAGTGTTTTATTTTGTCAATAAAAAAACACAAATTATGCATGGCTTTTTCCATGCATAATTTGTTTAATTAATCTTTAACAGTTTAAATATTTCAACAATTAAAATTGGTGATAGTATTAGTAAAACCAATTCTAAAATATTTTCCATTGGTAAAACTGGTATGCTAAATATTGTTCTAAGTGCTGGGATTGCTAAAATTACAATCATAAGCATAGCTGATACAAAAACTGCACCAAGTAATGTTTTATTATTTAATATTTTAGTTTTGAAAATAGATTTTTTGTTATCTCTTACATTAAATACATGTACAAGTTCTGCAAGAGCAAGTGTCACAAATGCCATTGTTTGACCAACTTCTACTTTAGATTGATCAAGAGTTAACCCTTCTATTGGAGTAGTTGTTGTAGCAAGCCCTATCATAAATGCCCCAAGTGTTAATAATCCAATCATCATTCCTTGGTATAAAATTCTCCAAGTCATTTGTTTAGTAAATACACCTTTTCCAGGTTTTTCTGGTTTACGTTTCATTATATCTGAATTTGCAGGGTCAAATGCTAATGCTAATGCAGGAAGCGAATCTGTAACTAAATTTATCCATAATATGTGTATAGGAAGTAATATTTCTAAATG
>CANQEI010000028.1 GCA_947594845.1 uncultured Clostridia bacterium
ATGGTCCTTTCTTTCTATCAACCAAAAAGGCTGTCCATTTGAATACGCATGAGGAGCCAATAAACCACAAGCAGCAAGTGCTTCCCTAAATATCCACGCCTGGTCTTGAAGCATTTCAAATCTCATGCTTTCTGATTTATATGTAAAAGTATGAAGTATTTTTCCCTTATTAGTAATTTTATTTAAATAAGTAAGCCTTATGAGTGGTCTTATTTCCTTAATATCTTTATCATGAGAATTATATTTTATCAAAAACTTTTTGCCAAACATAGGAAAATTATGTTCCATAGGTTTCTCATTCATATCTAGTATTGTAATTTCAGAGCCATCAACAATCGTTTTCGTGCCATCTTCAAACTTAATTTCTGCTCCAATATCACCTATACAATATGCATTTGCTCTACTATAACCAACATTTTTTTCTGTAATTTCTTTGTAAACTAGTTCTCCCATAGTTTCACTGCCACATATTGCACCTACATTTTGATTTGCAAAGCTTATAGTATATGGTCCTTGTGTATATGTTTTTTCATCTTGTTTAACAATTATTTTTAGATTCTTATCATCTTCTTTTGTTGGAGTTGATGTTAAATTTAATTTTCCGACCACTTAGCGCCCTATATGTAAAGTTTGCAAACTGTGTTGCCCTTCCTTGTATGCCTCCAGAACTTGTACTAAGTACAACTTTATCGCTTGGCTCTATAAGACAGTTCGCGCCTCCAGTATAAGCTGTCCAAGGTTTAACTGCCCATACGATATTCTGCAATTCTTCATCACTTGCACCAAATTTCATACCATAAGCAATGCTTTGTGCCATTTCAACAGTTTTTTCTAATTTAAATGTAACTTCTTCTTTCCTTATATGTTCTCCCACTTTATCAGGTACTGGGTCTCCATTTTCACTATAATATTTTCTCAATGTCAAACCCCAACCATGTCCACCGCAATAATGCTTATGGTCATGAATAAATAAGTACATATGACTAGTGTTCGCTCCACCCAATGAACCTGCTGTAAAAGAAGAAGGAGCTTCGGCCGTTGCAGTATTTTCCCTAATTTCACTATACTCTATCTTAGATTCAGAGATATTTAAAACTTTGCCAATTTCAATTATACTAGCAATTAGAACTGCTGTTAAGAATATTGTTGTAAATATTAGTTTTATCTTTTTTCGCATTTTAACCTCCTTTCTACAATTTTACTTTATAAATTAATTTTCTTTTCTAATATTTTATTTGCATAAAAAGCAATTACTGCTATGGCTAGTATAATACTTACTGATATTGCTACAACTTCTAGTGCATTGCTCTTAGAACTTGTAGATATATATACCTGTGCTGATTTTGCTTTATTTTGCTGTAACTCTGTAGTAGTAACTTCTTCTATTCCATATTTATTAAATGTACCTTTTATCTCAGATGTATTTGTTATTACTTGTCCATCTTTTTTGTCTTTATTCTTAATTAGTGTTAGTTTAAGTGTTTCTGACTCTCCTGATTTGATTATCTTATTTGCTAAACTTGAATTTATTGCTTCATTATTTCCGTTTACATACCAGTCTTGATTTAGTTCAGAAGCAAATTCCATTCCGTCTTGTATTTTATCTACTACTTGCGTAATATAACCATCTATATTGCCATCGTTTCTAACTTCTATTTCGTATTCAATAATAAGTGTTGCATTTTTTAATTTTTCATTATTTACTTGTAAATTAGCAATATAATTGTTGTAATCGTAATTTTCTGATTCTGCTCCATCTATTACTGTTATTTTTGATATCTTATTATCCATAGTTATATTAAAGTTATCTGCATCTCTTAGACCTAGGTCTATGTTATACACATTTTCTTCACCAATTGTTATAATGTTTGTTATAGCTGTACCAAATTTTTGATTTTGTTCATTTGAGTTATTTTCTTCATTTGTATTTTCTATAAAGTCACTATTTTCATTTTGTGCTATATCCCCTGTTTGGTAATTTGCTATTTCATAGACCTCATTATCATAATCTGCTATAACCATGTATTCTCCTTTATATAGATTTTCAAATCTATATTCTCCGTTGTCATTTGTAATTACTTGTATTTCTTTTCCTTCTTCATCTTTAACAAAGTCTTTTTTGCCTACATCATATAGCTTTAGCAAAATTCCTGGCATTTTTCTTTCATCTTCCTCTTGTGCTGAATTGCCATTTTCATCATACCATATTTTTCCTGAAATTGAGTATATGTTTTCAATTTCAACTTTTGTCTCATCTTCATCTCCAACTTCTGTTGTATAATCTGATGAACCTTCAATTTGTTGTTTAACTTTTTCAAGTCCAGCATCTATGCCGTTAATTGATAATTGTATTTCATTTTCTATTTCTTCTATTTGACCAATTGTATCTAAATAGTATGGTTTTGCAACTATAGTTACTTTTAGGTTTTCATAAGGCTCTACATTTTCTGTTACTTCTGTATTTAATGAACCTTCTTCTGTATATGTTTTTTCCCCATTTTTTACTGTGTAACTAACTAATTCTAATTCTTCAGGTAATCTATTGAAAATGTTGACTTCTGCTGTTTTCTTTGATTCGTTTTTAACATTAACATAATATTCTACTGTATCTGTATCAAGCATTTTGTATGGAATATTGCTACTTACACTAGCTGAAAAGCCTTTTAAATCTTGTACAACGCTTGTACATGTATTTGATTTAATCTCTTTTTCTCCGCCTTCATATGTAGCTTTTGCAATTAAAGAAATTTCTTGACTTGTTTCGTCTGAGTTCACAACTTTAGTTGTAAATTCAAATTCTTTGTATGAGTCTAAACTTTCTATGTTGTATGATAATACTCTCTTTTCACTGTCATAACTTGCTCCATCATATTTTACTAAATCTATGTATTTTGGAATGTCTATATTTACATTAATATTTTTAAATTCTTCGTTTCCAAATTTATCCAATCTTAGATTGTAAGTTACTTCATCACCTATTTTTACATTAGAATTAATTGAATTATTATTAATTATCATTTCAAATAGTCCGTCTGTTATTGTATTCTCAAATGACGCAGTACTGTCTTCTCTCATATTTTCCGCTGTTAATTGTGACCTGAAGGTAATTACTTTTTCTTCAAAAGCATAAACTCTTACAATGTATGTTGCTTCTATTGTTTGACCTGGTTCTATTTTTTCTATTGTGTTTGTCATTGTTTCATCATAAGAAAAATAACTATCGTAATAATCTTCGTATTCAACCTTTTCCATATGATAAAATTCTGAGTTTTCTGGTTTTGTTACTGTTAAACTAACATTTTCAGCTGCTTTTCTTCCTGTATTTGTAGCACGAACTACATATTTTATATACTTCCCACTATTGATTTTATCTCCATTTTTTATTTCATCTCCTACTTTGTAGTCAGATGCTGTTATCTCTGTTTTAATGACTGGAATATTTTCTGTCTCTACACTTAGCAATTTTGAAGAAACTACATTTTTCGCTACTCCCTCTACTGTTTCATTGTTGTAATATATTCCAAATATTGAATTTGCTCTGTTTTCATAATCTAAGTTTTGAGGAATAATTCCGTTATATGTAAATGTGATTCTCTGTGCTGGTGCAACTTCTGATTTCGCTACTATTAAGAATGATTTACTTGTGTCTTTTTTCTCCAAAGACCAGCCGTTTTGTTCGTTTGCTAAATCGTAAGTTGCTCCTCCATTGTCTGAATAATAGATGTCTGCATCTAAGCCCTCTACACTAACTGGTGTGGTTATATTTATAGAATATGTAGAGCCTAAATCTGTATTTTTTCCATCTATTGATTTTGCATCTTGTGTAGGAAATCTACCTAAAATAACTAATCCTTTTGCATTTTCTTTTAAATTGCTTATGGCTATTCCGCCAAATGAAGATGTTTTTTCCTTATCATTTGCTTTGATAGATAATGTTTCATCATTGCCTATACATGCTACTGTTTGACTTGATACACCTTTAGTTGGTTCTACAACTGTTCCATTATTAGATGTTACAAAGCCTGCAGGGGCTACTATTTTTATTGGTGTTTCAACTGATTTTATTTCATCTTTTACTCTGTTAGTATATTGTAAAACTATTTTTTCATCTGAGTTTACTGCTAGGTTGTTTAGTGTTAGGTCTGCAACTATTTTTACAACCGTTCCATTAACATTTGTAAGTGGTGAATATTTTGTTTGCGCACCTTGTAATCTTAAGTAAATTTTGTTATCGAATGTTCGGAAATCTACTGGAACTAACTCATCTTCGTAGATAAGTCTAGCATCTTTTAAATTAACTCCTGTGATTTGGCTTGGAAGTGTGATTAATAGTTCAGGGTCTTTATATAGTGCGTCTGTTACATCATTTCTTTCCAAAGTAGCAGTAATAACGACATTTTCGTTAGTAACTACAGTTGATAAAACATCTTTGTTGATACTTATAGTTGCATTTGAAACTGGCTCTATAAGAGCGATTTTATTGTCAATGTGATTATTAGAAATCTCGTTACCTTGTAAAATGCCGACTACATCAATGCTATTATCTATTCCATTTTTATTTTTTACTAATTCTAAATTGTACTCTTTATTTACATTTAAAACTTTTTCTAGTTTTATATTAATGTATCCTTCTGAAGTTGGCTTGCTAGTTATAAACTTTAGGCCATAACTTTCAATGTTCAATTCTAAGTTGTCTTGTTTTAATACACCTATCTCTTGATTTTGACTGTCCAATACTCTAATAGTCCCTTCTTCTCCCAGTAAATTAACTAGTTCTTCTTTTTTTACTGAAACTTTTCTAGTAAGTACTGCGTCGTCTTTAATTAAGGCTTCACCATTTTCACTTGCTGCTTGGTTGTTTGCTGCTGTGTCGTTTGTTGATTGAGAGGCTGTTCCGGCTCCGGTAAACTTGCTTTCTCTAACTTGAATTTCGTCTACTAAGTCTTTAAATCCAACATTTATTTGATAATTTGTATCGAATTTTGTTTCATATTTATTTTCTGTTTTATATAAATTTGTATATAAATATCCCTTGCTTACTTCTTTGTCTCCGGTAATGCTTGTTTCTAGTAGGCTACCAACTTGCTCACTTACATTATAAGATGTTTCTTCTGTTTTTTCTTGTATAACTCTCTCATCTATTGTTTTTGCTGAAACTATACCAATTGAATTTAATGTAGTGTCATCCATTTGTGCTTCATAAATAAATGTTACTAAAACTTCGTCATTTGAATTCCACTCTAGGTCTTTTGTGATGTTGCTTGAGTTTTGAGCATCGCTTGAAGTATCTGTATTACTTGAACTTTGAGCATTACTTATATTTTCTGTGTTGCTTGAGCTTTGAGCTGAATTTTCTGAGTTATTTGAATTTTTTGTGTTGTTTGAATTTTGCTCTTGGCCTTGACCTATTGTATTGTTTGAATTCTGTTCGTCGTTTGAATAATTTTCAGTACCAATATTATCTGTGTTGTTTTCATTATTTTGTGTATTTGCACTATTATCTTCATTGTATTTACTATTTATAACTAATATCTGATTTTGATAAATATAATCTTTTCCTGATACTATTATCTTACTAGGTTCTTTGTCTTGTATTTTTGGAACATAAACTTGAACAGTTTTCTCTATTAGTGGGATTGTATTATCTTTAATTCCACTAGATATAAGAAAACTTACTAATGTTTTGTTTTCATATTTTAAATATCTTTTTAATTCCTGTTTAATTGTAACATGCACATCTTGTTCCCATTGCACTTGTTCTTTATCTACATTGCTACTTACCTCTTGAGTATTGTTTTCTTGTTGAGTATTGTTTTCTTGATTTGCATTATTTAAAGTGTTTTCTTGCATTGTTTCGCTTGATGTTACATTATCTTGTGAAATTTCACTTGCAGCATAAGTTATAGAGGGCATAAAATTTGTACCCACTAATGTAAGTGCAATTGCCATAGATAAAAATTTCTTTGAATATTTATACATTCTTGTCCTCCTTTTGCTAATATACCTTGTAAGATTTTAATTTACTTTGATATTGTTAAAATTTATATGATGTTTTATAAGCTTTTCATATAAATACTTAATCATTTTTATACTAATATGTTGTTATTTTTTTTTCAATATTGATTCTTTCTTAAATTTTTAAAAATTGTCTATAACCTTTTACGGAAATACTTTTTAAACCTTTTATATTACTTTTTTGTTACATTTTTGTAGTATTTCGCATTTTTTTATTGGATTTTTTGAACTTAAAATCGTAGATGCGTAAGTATTTTTGATTGTAAAATTTCATATATCAAATAATTGATGAATAAATAATAATTGTATTTTTTAGTAACAATTTCTTTTCTTAAATCATATAATATTATAGTTAATAGGAGGTATGTATTTATGAATGATAATGATTTTAATGAAATGATAAAAAAGGCTCAGTCTATGATTCAAAATAATCAAATTCCTGATGACATTAAAGCATTAATTAACAATTTGCAAAATTCTAATAATAATACTTCTAATAATTCTTATAGTAGTGCATATAATGGTTCCTCTAATGTTTCAAATAATTTTAATTCTAATAATTCTTATGATAGTTCTCATAATACAGATATGAATAATACATATCGAAATAATTCATATAATTATAGTTCAAATAATAGTTCTTTATTTAATAGAACTGGAAATGCTAGTGCAAATAATAATTTTTCATTTAATAGTACAGGAAATGCTAATTCAAATAATAATTCTTCATTTAATAGAACTGAAAGTGCTAATTCAAACAATAATTCTTCACTTAATAATGTAAGTTCAAATAATAATTTTAATTCAAGTGCTCAAAACAAAAATAATTTACAAAATAATAATTATGCTAGTACACATAATGAGCAAACTAGTCCAAGTTTTAATACTGCTAATATAGATATGGAAACATTAATGAAAATCCAAAACATTATGTCTAAAATGAAAAACACTAGTGATGATGATATGAGTAAGTTGCTTTTGTCTTTAAAACCTTACCTAAGAAATGGAAAAAAAGAAAAAATTGATGAGTATATTCAATTAATAAAAATGGGTAAAATGACTCAACTTCTTGACCTTTTCGGCGGTGAAAAGAAATGAATTTTTTAAATTTTTTACCTATTGACCAAGAAGGAAAAATAAATTTATTTGGTTTTAGTTTTTATACAGATGATTTATTGATTTTAGCAATATTATTGTTTCTTTATTCTCAAAAAATAAATGATAAATTTTTGTATATTGCTTTAATTTTATTACTAATCAAATAAATAATCGCTTTTTATAAATTATATTATATAAAGCGATTATTTTTTTATATTTTATTATTTATTTTCTTGTTTTTATTATTGTTTATTATTTATTATTTATTATTTATTATTTTTTATTTTTTAATTTTATTTTTATTTTGTATATTTTCATTAATTGAATTTATTTCCTTTTCAGATAAGCCTGTCCAATTTTTTATGTTTTCAATACTTATTCCACTTTTCAATAATCTTTTTGCAAATTCATTCTTGCTTTCCTTTATTCCTTCTTCTTTTCCCACTATTTTTCCTTCTTTTATTCCTGCTATCTTTCCTTCTTTTATTCCTTCTCTTTTTCCTTCTTCTCTTCCACCTAACCATGCCTTTTTTTCTTTTTCCATAAATATTTCTGCTAACATTGATTTTTCTCCTTTCATAAATAATTTTTTTATCTCATTTATTTTCTGTTGTGATAACTTAGTAGATGATATATTACAAAGATATTCTATTATCATATCTTTTTCTTTTTGTGATAAATATTCCTTACTTATCTTTATATAATTGTCTTGAAGTTCCTTTTCTCCTTTAGTTTTTTCTAGTAAAATTATTTTACTTAATGCTCCTTTTTCTTGAAGTAACTCACTATCTTCATAATCATTTGCGTCAAATACAGTATATTTGCCGTATTCTGATTTATATCCTGGCATTTTTACTTGTCTACTGCTTATATGTTTTTCAACATTCCACTTATTTTTCCCAATGTACAAAACTATTGGTATAACTAATGGATATTTTCTATTTGCTATATCGTCTTTATTTGAATACCAATAATTTGTTATTATTGCTGTTACATATTCCATTATTCTTATAGGCATATTGTAATCAATTCTCGATTGATGCTCAATTAGAAAAAATACTTCCATATCTTTTCTTTTATAGATAATATCTGCTTCTCTATTTAAGTAACTTTTTGTAATCAAACTTGTTTCATATCGTTCCAACATATCTGCTTTTATTTCTTTATTAACTTTTGAAAGTTGTAATACTTTATTTATAAATAGAGCCACCTCATTTTTATTAGATAAAATTTTTCTAATACTTGTATCATGTGAATTATGAATTATATTTTTTTCATAATTATATTGTTCTTCTTTTTCTTCTATCTTTCCTAATAGTTCAATATTTTTTATAATTTCTCTTTCAGTATTTATTAAGTAATTTATATATTCGATAAAATTTTTTGTTTCTTTTGTTTTATTAATAATATTCTTTATTATTGAATCATCAATTATTATATTTGATTCAATAATATTTTCATTAGTATAATTTTTTTCTTTTTTTAAGTTATATTTTCTTTGCATTTAAGTATCCTTTCTTTATATTTTATAATATATACGATTTTTCGTCAACAATTAATTAACAAATAAATAAAAATGTGAAGATTTTTTTGGAGTTAATTTGGAATTTTTGTGAATTTAATTTCATTAAAAAATTAATTAAATAAAATTAATTTAAGATAAAATAAACTAAAATAAATTAAAATTAAATAAATTAAATTAAAAATAAATAAAAATAAATTAAAATTAAATTAAAATAAATAAAATTAGTTAAAAATAAATTAAATTAAATAAAATTTAATTAAAAATAAATAAAAATAAATTAAAATTATAATTAAATTAAAATAAATAAAATTAAATAAAATTTAATTAAAAATAAATTAAAATTATAATTAAATTAAAATAAATAAAATTAAAAATAAATTAAATTAAAAAATTTAATAAAAATAATAATAAAATAATTAAAAATTAAATTAAATAAATTTAAAAATAAATTCAAGTACATAATTAATAATAAATAAATTAATTAAA
>CANQEI010000029.1 GCA_947594845.1 uncultured Clostridia bacterium
ATAGGTCCTTCTCTTACATGACAAATAAATGCCTCTATTTTATCTAAAATTATGGCTCTCTCTCTCTCTCTCTCTCTACTCTTACAAGGGTTTTGTGTTCTTTCATTTTTTCTCCTTTGATTTTTTATTCGGTTTGTTCTTCGAAGTTGCGGGCGATTAAAATCGCCCCTACATTTTTATTGTTTATTCTTCGTAGCCTAAGGCAATAACAAATTACCTCTACATTTTTATGGTTTCTTCTTTGTAGCTGATGGCGATGGCAAATTGCCGTTACATTTTTTCTACATTTTTATTTTATACCATTATTTTTATTCCTGTCAATAGGTTTGTTCCGAATATTAATAGTAATTTTTTAGATGGATTTTTTATTGCTAAATTGTTAAATTCTAATTTTTGCTACAAAAAAGCCTTCATATAGTTCTGTTGGTTTTACACATATTGTGCCTGATATTTTACTTGGCAATAGTGGTATTTCTTCTATACCTGTAAAGTTAATTGGAACTATTTTGCATTTTGTTTCTTTTATTATTTTGTTTATAATGTCCTCATTTTCTTCTGATAGTATTGAACAGGTTGAATATATCATTTCCTTTCCCGGTTTTAATATTTTAATTGCTTTTTTTAGCAATTCATATTGTGTTTTTGTACATTTTTCTATTAATTTTTCTGTAAAATATTTTTCTATGTTTATATCATTTACATTTAATGTTCCGCTTCCACTACAAGGACTGTCTAACAAAATTTTATCAAATGAAAAGAAATTACTTATTCTTCTACTGTCTGTTTCCATTACATATACTGATGTTGCTCCTTGTTTTTGAATATTAAATTTTAATTTTTCTGCTCTTATTTTATTCATTTCACAGGCAGTTATATGCGCCTTGTTGTTAGTTAATGCTGCAATTTGTGTAGTTTTTCCACCCGGTGCCGCTGTCATATCTAATATGTCTTCATTTTCTTTGGGGCTTAAAATTATTGGTGGTAGCATTGATGATAAACTTTGCAGATATATTTTTCCTTCTTCATAGATTTTTAATTTTTGAATTTCCTTTTCTGAAGCATTTGTTGCAATATACGCATTATCACTCCATAAAACTTTATTTACATCTATTTCATTATTTTTTAGTTCTTGCTCTATCTCTTCATTTGTTGTTTTTAATGTGTTTATGCGAAATGTTACTTTTCTTTTTTTAGTATATCCTTCTAAAATTTCTTTAGATAATTGTTCTCCATATTGTTCTTCTAACATTTCTATTAAAAATTGTGGCACTTGTTTTTCTTCCATTATTCCTCCCAAGTATTAAATCCAATTTCCATATTTTTTTATATATATTTTCTTTGCAAATATTGCTGCTATACAGTATAAAACTGTTACTCCAATTATTACATTTAGATATTTAAGTGTTACTGGTACTAGACCTATTGCTTTTCCTAAAAATGTGTATGGTACCAAAATTCCTATAATGCTTAATAATATTGATGAAATATATACCATTTTATTCGCATTACTTTGTGTAAATGGATGTTTTGCTGTTCTAATAATATGCATTCCTGTAAGGTTAGAAACTATACTATAGCTAAACCAAACTGTTTGGAAAACTGCAGCTTGCCTTAATCCTAATATAAACCATAAAGAAATAAAAACTAGCATATCAAATGCGGAACTTAATGGTCCCATAAATAGCATAAAATGTTTTAAGTCTTTTACATCAAATTGTTTTGGGCTTTGTAAATACTCCGTATCTACATTATCAAATGGCAAAGTCATTTGGCCAAAGTCATATAGCAAGCTTTCCACTAGTAATTGTATTGGTGTTTCTGGTAAGAATGGCAAGAATATACTTGCTACTATTACAGACATAACCTCTCCAAAGTTAAAGCTTACTGCCATTTTAATATATTTCATCAAATTTGCAAATGTACGTCTTCCTTCAGTTACTCCATCTAATAATACATTTAGGTCTTTTTCTAGTAGTATAATATCTGCCGTTTCTTTTGCTATATCAACTGCTGTATCCACAGAAACTCCTACATCTGAATTTGTAAGTGATGGGCTATCATTTATTCCATCTCCCATATAGCCTACAATATTTCCAGCTTCTTTTAGGATTCTTACTATTCTAGCTTTTTGTATTGGCGATAGTTTAACAAATACATTTGATTTTCTAAATAATCTTAATACTCCACTATCTGCTAATTTATCAATTTGACTTCCTGTAATAATTTTATTTGTATTAATATTTACTTTTTTGCAGATATTCTTTGTAACTGCGGCATTATCCCCTGTTAAAACTATTACTCTTATTCCTGCATTGTTTAATTTTTCTATTGCTAATTTTGCGCTTTCTTTTGGTGGGTCTAGGAAGCCAACAAAGCCAACTAATGACATTTGATTTTCATCTTCAACCTTAAAAGTTTCTATATTATTTATATTTTTCTTTTGGCATACTGCAACTACTCTTAATCCATCTTCGTTTAATTCATTTGCTATTTTCATGATATTTTCCTTTATTTCTTTTGTTATTGGGGAAAGCTCATGATTATAGTCTATTGTTGTGCAAATGCTTAATATTTCTTCAACTGCACCTTTTGTAATTAAGATTTTTTCATTTTCATTTGCAACCACCACAGATAGCCTTCTTCTAGTGAAATCAAATGGTATTTCGTCTATTTTTTTGTACTCTGTTACTAATCCACTTAGATTATTTTTTAATGCTCTATTAATAACTGCTTCATCTATGCTACCTTTTAAGCCTGTTTGGAAATATGAGTTTAAGAATGCGTGTTTTAATACTCTTATATTTTCGTTTCCATATACATCTAGATATTTTTCTAATACTATTTTATCTTCTGTAAGCGTTCCTGTTTTATCTGTGCATAAAATATTCATTGCTCCAAAATTTTGTATTGAGTCTAATTTTTTCACAATTGTCTTTTTTTGAGACATTCTTATAGCGCCTTTTGAAAGGCATGATGATAGTATAACTTGTAATAATAGTGGTGTTATTGTTATTGCTATTGCCACAGCAAAGGTGAAGGATAATATATAATCATGTTTCCATGCATTTAGTATAAATACAATTGGAATTAAAATAATCATAAAACGCACTAGAAGCCTGCTTATACTCTCAATTCCTTTTTGGAAGTTAGTTTTTGGCTTGCCTTGTATTAATGTGTGTGCTACTTTTCCAAAATAAGTGTTATCACCTATTTTTATAACTACTCCTTTTGCTGTGCCACTTATAACATTTGTGCCCATAAAACATATTGTATCTAAATCTGTTATACTTTCTATTTCATCTATATTTTCTATTTCTGTGTTTGCTACTTTTCTTACTGCATCGGATTCTCCTGTAATTGAAGATTGTCCTACATATAAATCTTTTGATTCAATTATACGAAGATCTGCTGGAATCATATCACCTGCTGAAAGTGTAACTGTATCACCTATTGTTACTTCCTTTAATGGTATTTTTATTTTTTTACCATTTCTTATTACAGTTGCAGTTGTTTCTACCAGCTGTTTTAATTTTTCTGCAGACTTATTTGAACGAAAAACTTCTATAAATTCAAGAAATGTACTTACTATAATTAACGCAATTATAACTATAATGTTGGCAGGGTTTGGATTTTCTGGAAGAATAATGTCTGTATATATTAATATAAATCCTATTCCTAGTAAGATGCTATTAAATGTACTAAATAAACTAGATAAAAAATAGTTGTACCATTTTTTTTGCTTTGCTTGTTTTACTTGGTTTAATCCTAAGTTTTTTATGTTTTCTGCTACTTTTTCACTATTTAGTCCATTATCTGAAACATTATATTTATTCTTAAATTTTGTTGTTTCTAAAACACAATCTTCTCCATAATAGTTTTTAACATCTATTTCTTCTTTTTTAACAGGTTGCATTTATCTATCTCCTTTTGAAAATTTATCAATTATCGTCCAAGCTTTGGGCGGTGTATTCCTTTTATCTAAATCAAATTTGTTAAGATTTTTTTATGTAGTGTATTTTTTTATTTGTATTAATTCTTTTCCTTTTTTATTTTTTCCCAAAAATTCATTTATAATGTATTTTCCGTTGCCTCTTATAATTAATATATCTTTTTCTTTAACTGTTTTTGATGATTTTGTTTCTATTAAATAATTTATAGATATTTTTTCATTTTCCAATAATTCTTGTGCAATTTTTCTCGATGTATGTAAAACTTCACTAATTACACTGTCTAGTCTTATTGAATTTACTGATATATTTATTTCTTCAAATTCTATTGGTTTGGTTTGTATTTCATTTATATCAATTATAGATATTTTTGCTTTCTTAAATCTTTTTTCAAATTCAAAAGAGTTTTTTATATATTTTGCGTTTTCTGCTAGAACTATTATATAAGCTAAATCATTATATACAATAATATCTCCTATTCTGTCTCGTTCTAAGCCAAAACTCATCGCAGTTCCCAAGTAATCTCTATGTTTTAATTTCCCTTGTATTTCATTTGGGACTTCAATTTTTATTGCTTTTAATATATTTTTTGCTTGATTCTTGGCTATTTCTTCACTTAATTTTTCCGGATATGCTATAAATATTTTACTTTCAGCATTATCATATCCACCCTCAAAAAAGTAATTTTCTTTATTGGTTTTTAGCAATTCTTTTTCAATTATCATAATTTGATATTCATTTAGGAACTCTGAGTTTGTAATTTGATTTCTGGTTTCACTAAATTTTATTTTATCCATTATTTTTGCTATTAACATTTTATTATCATTTTCCATAGTGGCCTCTTTTTTCTGTTTGCTTTTTATAAAATTATACCATATTATAACAAAAAGGAAAGTATTTTTATTACTTTCCTTGATTATTATAAATTAATCATTTCTTTCAGTCTAGATATAGAATAATCTATATCAATATTTAAAGAGGTATTTGATAATAGGTCTTTTATAATATGTCCATAAAGCTGAGTAACTCCTCTTGTTTCTCTTCCAGCCCATTGATATATGCATTTTGTATTTTTTAATAACTCTGTTTGGAATATTGAACATAATCGAGTGCTGATGTTTTTATCTTCATCTATACCAACAAAAAACATACAGTAAACAGATTTATCCTTTGATAAAAACTCTAGTAATTTATCTATATTATATGCTTTTGGATTGGCTGTAAGTGATAATACCTTTGTTTTTATGTCTGTTTCTACAATAAAGTCGCCAAATTTTTTTGAATAGTCGCCTAATTTATCATGTGTTGTGATTTTAGGTAGCTTACTATTATTGTGTAATGCATCAATTATTTTCTTTTTTATTGGATCAGAGTCGTCTGCTGTTATTAGATATTCTATTGTTCTTCCTCGTAAGTTGACATTTGCGATAGATGCTGCAAGGCCTATTTCATTTTGAACTTTCTTTACACGATTTTCTAAATCTTCTTTCAAAGCAATAAATGAATTTGAGTTAAAAAATTGTAATGCTCTTTCCGGAGATTTATGTATGTTTTCTATATCTGCTTTTGTTAGTTCAACTCTTGTTTTTGTACCAACAATGTTGTTAGTAGCCTCTACCAGCCTTTCTAAATTTCCATCAAAGCCAATTTGTTCATGGAATAAATAAAGCTCTTTGAAATTAGCTGGCTCATTTTTAATTCTATTAAATTCCCTTAGTATATCAGAGCCAAGAAATGTCCCTCTAATTGTATCTACGGTTAATTTTTGTGATGAATGAGATATTTTTTTCAAAAGCGTTGTATTTGCAAGTAACAAATAATTTTCCTTAGGTAAAGTAACGCATACAATAAATGGCTTGTCATCATGTTTACTTAGTCTTGATAGTGATACAACAGAATTTGAAAAGGATTTTGAAGTAGCAGTTGAAAAACGTATAGTATAATCATCACAATAATAAACCGATCTATCACTTATAAGTCCTAATTCTTTTACTACTTTTTCTCTTAATTTTTCCTTACTTAAGCCTGCATTTTCATTAATCAAGCTTATTAGTTGTTGTATAGCGTTATCATTATACATTTTTTTTATCCTCCTTATTTTTTTCTTTTTTTTGTGATGCTAGTGTATTTCTTTCCCAAAATACTCCATTTACATATCCTTGAATTTCTTTATTTTTCTCTGCTAATTCTAATCTATATTCAGCCCATCCACAGTATCTTGGGTTTTGCTCTATTCCTATATATCTTCTATTTAATTTCTTGGCTACAACAGATGTAGTTCCTGAGCCTAAAAAAGGATCAAAAACTATATCATTTTCATTGCTACTAGCTAATATTAACTTTGCAATTAATTTTTCTGGTTTTTGAGTAGGATGCTCTGTATTTTCAGGCATAGACCAATATGGGATTGAGATGTCATCCCAGAAATTAGATGGGTATGTATTTCTATAATTTCCGTCCTCTGTTTTTTCCCAATCTTTTGGTTTTCCATCAACTTTATATGGAGCTATTACTTTTCTTCTACTCATTACTTTATCAACATTGAAGGTATATGTTTTCGATTTTGTTCCATACCATATATCTTCCATGGCATTTTTCCAATTAGTTAATGCGCCACGTCCTTTTTCTCTTTGCCAAGTGATTCTATTTTGAACATTAAATAATTCAAACATAATATCTCCGATTATTAGGCTTGATTCCCAATCACAGCAGACATATATAGTTGCATTTTCCTTCATTATTCTTTTACATTCAGTAAGCCAATCTTTAGTATATTTTTTGTAATCGTCTGATGATGTTTTTGCGAATTTATTTCCATGGTAATTTTTCGATAAATTATATGGAGGATCTACAACCATTAAATCTACAAATGAACTTGGCATTTTTTTTAATATTTCAAATGTATCTCCCAATATTGTTTTATTTATAATCTGATTGACTTTGATTTTATCAGTAGTTAAAATTTTGGTGCATCGGTCAATGTATTCTTTTCCTTCTTTTTCTGTAAAATCGATTGTTTTATTCTTTTTAGATTTTTTTTCTTTCATTGTTGCCCCCATTTTATTTTGTTAATCTACTTTTTTCTAGCATGAGTATATCATAAAATAAAATTCAAGTCTACTAATAAAATATTTTTTGTCATATTTTTGTGGTTTTTTGAAAATTTTTTCCCCATTATTTCCCCAAGTGGTTTGATACACTTGTTCGCAAATTTTTAACTAAAACGGGAAACCTAAAAATTTATTTTGGAGGTTTTGATTATGAAAAAAATAACTTATCACAAAGAAGGAGATTATTTAATTCCTGATTTAATTGTGGAGAATTCGGAACTTAAACACTTTTGAATAACTAAAATTAAGCTAACCATTGTAAATGGTTAATTTTTTTGTCAAATTTTTAA
>CANQEI010000030.1 GCA_947594845.1 uncultured Clostridia bacterium
AAAATTTTATTCAAAAAACTAAAGAAAAACAAATACAAAATAATAAAGTTTTAGTACGATAAAATAATAAAATTTAGGAGGAAAAAATAAAATGAATGAATATAAAATTGATGTAACAGAAGTTTCAAAAAAGGAAATTATGGTGGAGGCAGAAACACCTAATAAAGCGTTAGATATTATACAAAAAAAGTATATGAAACCTAATTTAAAAGAATTTAAAGATGAAAATTTATATGAAATTGATGCAAGAATTATTGAAGAAAATGGAGAAATAATTGAACAAAAATCAGATGATTATGAAGATGAAAATGATATTGAAAACAGAGAAAATCTTGATGCAATAGATTTAAGATTATTAAAAATAGAAAGAATTTTAAATAGAATGGAAAGGGTAGAAAAAAATATTGATAACAAGATGAAATATGTTGAAAATTTTGCAGAAAAAGCAGTAGATTTATTGGAAGATATAAATGAAGAATTTGAAAATACTTTTGATTTATTAGACGAAGAAAATGAAGAATTTGAATAAAAAAATCGCTAAAAATACAACAAAAATATATTAAAAATTTACTGTTTTAGGCGATAGCATATATATAAATGATGTCCTAGCAAGCACTGAATTTGTATATACGCCAAATTCAAATGTATGGGGACACCCCAATCCCCGTTCATCAAAATATTTATATGAAAAGAGATGAATATTATATAAATGAGAAAACGAGATATAGGTTGGATGGTATGGCTAGATTATGATGAAAAAAAACGATTAGAAAAAAATGCACATAGTGTTGGCTTATCACAAAGTTCATATATAAGAAATTTAATCAATGGCTATAAACCAAAAGAACAACCAACAGAAGAAATATTTGAAATGTTAAAGCAGTTAAGAGGAATAGCAATTAACCTAAATCAAATAGCAAGAAAAGCAAATGCACTTGACTTTATTGATGTACCATATTATCAAAGAACTTGTAAAAAGTTAGATGATTTTGTATCAAAATTTGAAAAGGAATTTATGGATATGAATTGATATGGCAACTACAAAAATAAAAGCAATAAAAAAGAGATTAGATCATGTTATAGATTACACTACTAATCCATCTAAAACAAGTAAAGAATCATATCAAGAATTGCATAATGTAGTTGAATATATAAAGGCAAGTTATAAAACAGAAGAACAATTATATGTTACTTCAATAAATTGTTCTAAAGAAAATCCATATCAAGATATGATGAGAACGAAAAGAAGATATAGTAAATTAGATGGAATACTTCGGATTTCATGCAATACAGTCATTTGCAGAGGGAGAGGTTACTCCAGAACAAGCTCATGAAATTGGTGTGAAGTTAGCAGAAGAATTATGGGGAGATAGATTTGAAGTTGTAGTTACAACACACTTAAATACAAATCACATTCATAATCATTTCTGTTTAAATTCTGTTTCATTTAAAGATGGGAAGAAATATTATGATAATCATGAGAACTATGCTTTAATAAGATATACTTCTGATAGACTTTGTGAAGAATATAATTTAAGTACCATTAAAGAAAAGAAATGCAAAAGTAATATAGATTATACTAATTTTATGAAAGCCAAGAATAAAAAATCAAATTATAATATGGAACTCAAAGAAGATATTGACTATGCAATAGAGCAAGCATACTCATATAATGATTTTTTAGATATAATGAAAAAAATGGATTATGAAATTGAAAATCGTGCTGGAAAATTAAGTGTAAGAAAATCAAACAGAAAAAGAAATACTAGAATAGCAAGAGTATTTGGAGATGAATATGAAATTGAAAGAATAAATGAAAGAATTTTTGAAACAGAAAGTGTAAGACTACCATTTCCAGAAGTTAGATCAATAACAGGGATATATAAGTATAATTCAAAAAGTAAATTGAGATTTAAAAGTAAGACAAAAGTAAAAGGAATTAGAGCCTTATATTTTCATTATTGCTATTTGTTAAAGGTGTATCCAAAGAAGAAACATAGAATATCAAAAGCATTAAGAGAAGATATTAAGAAAATGGATAAAATATCAAATGAAGTGAGGTTTTTGAACAGAACTGGAATACAGACTGATCAAGAACTTTTTTCATATAAATCATCATCTATTATAAAAAGAAAAGAGCTAAAAAGCAAAAAGGAAAACTTATGGAAAAAAATGAAAAGAGCAAAAACCGAAGATGAAAAACAACAAATCCAATATGAGATACAAAAAATATCAGAAGATATAAAAACCTTAAATGAAGAAATTGAACTTATTGAGGATATTGAAACTAGAATACCTATGATAAAAGAAAACATTAAAGAAGAACAAGAAAAAGATAAATCAAAGAATAAAAATATTGAAGAAAAGGAGAAGAATAAATAATATGAGTGTTTCAAGCGATTCAGCAGAGCAATTAATAAGATTATATATTGATGAAACAGAATTTGCTTTAAAAATAACAGGTAGTGCAGTAAAAAATATTGTTGCAGCATTATATGTTATATCTAAAGATACAAGTAAAAGTAAAGGTAAAGCAAGACTTTCAAAAATGCTCAAAACAGAAAAAGAATTAAAAATATTTTCTTTAAAAAAAGATGATATGAAAATATTTGCAAGAGAGGCTAAAAGCTATGGTGTATTATATTGTGCTTTGGTAAATAGAAAAAATCAAAATATTGACAATATGATAGATATTATGGTTAGAGCAGAAGATGCACCAAAAGTAAATCGTATTATAGAAAGATTTAAACTAGATACTGTTGATAAAGCTGTTATTAAAAGTGAAATTGAAAAAGAAAAAGCTGAAGAAACAGGTAATATTGAACAAGAAAATGATTTATCAGATAGTTCAAAAGATTTAGGAGTAGAAACTAAAGATGTTGATGATCAAATGATAGATGACATTTTTAGTAAACCAGTGAAAAAAGAAGAAAAAGAACTCCCCCTGGAAAGTCAAACGGAAAAAAACAGTCCGTCAGAGCTTTCCTCTACGAACAAAGACAAATTAGAGGGAACTATTAAAAATCCAGAGAAAAAATCTGTAAGAAAAGAGTTAAGAGAAATAGCTGAAAGTCAAAAAATTAAAGAGGAATCAAAAAATATTGAAAAGGACAAGATAAAAAGTATGGAAAGTCCACAGCCAGTAAAATATACCTCAAAAACTCCCATAAAGAGAAAAGTAGGAAAAAAGGAGAGATAATAAAAAATGAGTGAATTAGACGAAGTATATGATAATTATGATTCAAGTAATAGGCAATATAGTAAAGAAGAATATGCCGAATATAAGAAAAATGAAAAAGCACAAGTATATGAATTAATTGATAAAACAGCAGAAAAAATTGTAACAAATGGAGATGAATTTAAAAAATATTTAGATACACAAAGCAAATTTGAAAGTTATTCTGTTGGAAATGCTTTATTAGTTACAGCACAAATGCCAAAAGCAACTCAATTAAGAGATTTAGGCAGTTGGGCAAGTTCAAATATATATAAGAAAAAATTTGCTAAACCTGTAAAAATATTAGAGCCTGGAGATGAATATATGAGAGAAGATGGCTCTATTGGAACAAATTATAATGTGAAAAAGGTTTATGATATATCACAAGTTAATACAAGACAAAGAGCAAGAAATATGAGATTTGATGATAAGATACTATCTAAAATATTTTTAAATAGTAATAGAGCAAAGTTACAAATAGTTGATGAAATACCTGATGTAGATAAAGGAGCTATGTACGATTTTAATGAAGATATACTATATGTCGCAAGAGGAGCTGAATCACCTAAAATATTTCATGAATTATCAGAAGAACTTGCAAAGCAAGAAATCGGAGAAAGTTCAAGTATAGATAGTTTTAAAGCATATTGTGTTTCTTATATGTTATGCAAGAAATATAATGTAGATGTTTCAAATTATAATTTTAATGAAATACCACCAGAATTACAAAATATGGAGGCAAAAGAAATTAGAGAAGAACTAGAGCCTATGAGAAATGCTATGGAAAATATAAATGCTCGTATGAGTGCATATATTCAAAAACTGACAAGAGAAAGTAAGAAAAAAGAAAATGTAAGATAATGGAGGTATAAAATTTGGAAGAAAAAAGAGTGCTAACAGTAAATAATTATGAATATAATCTTTTGTTAAATGCTCTTAATGAATATCGTAATAAACTATTAAGAGAGGGAAAATCAACAGCTATTGTAAATGAAGTGTTATTAAAACTAATTGATGCACCTTTAAGAAAGAAAACTATATTTAAGAGAGAAAGAGTGTGTGAGAGATAATAAAAACAATAACATTTTGTTTTATGTTGTTGGAATAATTCCTGTAATTTGGATTGCTCTTTTAATTGCACCATATATAAATGGTGGGCTACCAGAAATTATAACGGAACTTCCAAAAGCAATGGAAAATCCATTAAGGCTAACTTTTTGTGCAAATAGCATAAAGGTTAGCCTTTTTTTTATGCTCATTTATGGTATGGGAATTTCAATTTATGAATCTACAAAGAGAAATTATAGAAGAAAAGAAGAACATGGATCAGCGAAATGGGGAAATGCAAAATATATAAATAAGTTATATAAACAATATCCAGTAAGTGAAAATAAAATATTAACTCAAAATGTTGCAATAGGTTTAAATGCAAAAAAACATAGAAGAAATCTAAATGTACTTGTATGTGGTCGGAAGTCGGAGCAGGTAAGACAAGATTTTATCGGAAAGCCTAATGTAATGCAATGTAGCGACAATAGTTCGTATGTAATTTTAGATCCAAAACGGAGAGATATTGCGTGACACAGGGTATCTATTAGAGAAAAAAGGCTATGAAGTAAAAGTTTTAGACTTAATAAATATGGAAAAAAGTCATTGTTATAATCCTTTTGTTTATCTAAAAAGTGATAATGATGTTCAAAAGCTAGTTACAAATTTATTTAAAGCAACTACTCCAAAAGGCTCACAATCACAAGATCCTTTTTGGGATACGGCAGCGAGTATGTTACTTTTGGCTTTAATATTTTATTTGAAATATGAAGCTCCAGAAGATGAACAAAACTTTCCAATGGTAATGGAAATGTTACGAGCTGGAGAGGTAAGAGAAGATGACGATAGTTATTTAAGTCCGTTAGATATTTTATTTAATAGATTAGAATTTAGAAACCCACACCATATAGCAATAAAATATTATAAAGATTATAGGTCTGGCTCTGCTAAAACTTTAAAATCTATACAAATAACATTATCAGCAAGATTAGAAAAATTTAATTTACAAAGTTTATCTAGTCTAGTTATAAGAGATGAATTAGATTTGCCAAGTTTAGGAGAAAAAAAGGTAGCATTATTTGCGTTAATTCCAGACAATGATACATCTTTTAATTTTCTAGTTAGTATTTTATATACGCAATTATTTCAACAGTTATTTTTTATTGCAGATCATAAATATAATGGAAGTTTGCCAGTTCATGTGCATTTTGTAATGGACGAGTTTGCAAATGTGAGTTTGCCAAATGACTTCGACAAAATATTAAGTGTAATGAGGTCTAGGTCAGTATCTGTTAGTATTATATTGCAAAATCTTGCACAATTAAAGGCTCTTTTTGAAAAGCAATGGGAGTCGATAGTAGGAAATTGTGATGAATTTTTATATTTAGGAGGAAACGAACAAAGTACCCATAAGTATGTATCAGAATTATTAGGAAAAGAAACTATTGATATGAACACTTATGGTAAAAGTTCTGGTAGAAGTGGTAACTATTCAACAAATTATCAAATTGGAGGTAGAGAACTTATGACTCCAGATGAGGTGCGATTACTTGATAATAAGTATGCACTTCTTTTTATTAGAGGAGAAAGACCAATAATGGATTTGAAGTATGATATTTTAAAACATCCTAATGTGCAATATACCACAGATGGAAAGGCAAAACCTTATATTCATGGTAGAACAGATAGAGCAAAGGCATCAATTATGATTAATGAAGATATGTATGAAATTAAATTTAACGATATTCAAGATATAGAGGGTATTGAAGAAATGATAGAAGATTATGAATTGCTTACAGAAGAAGAAATAGAGAAAAGAATCGTTGAAGGAGGATTATAAAAAATATGAACAACAAAATTTTAAAATCAGAAAGAACATATAAATTATTAAAAAAGGTATTTATTATTGGATTATGTGTAATAGCATTAATTATAAATGGACAAGCAAATGTATTTGCAGCAGATGATCCCTTAACAGTAATAAATAATCTTTCAAATTTTATTTTTGGATTAATTAGAGCTGTAGGAATGATTATACTAGGTTTTGGAGTAGTACAAGTTGGTATGTCATTAAAATCACACGATCCATCACAAAGAGCAAATGGATTTATGACTCTTGCTGGAGGAGTTGTAATAACATTTGCAAAAGAAATTTTGAATTTAATAACAGGAGGATAAAAATAGAACTATAAGGCGAGTATCTTATTTATAACAGATATTCGCCTTATTTTAATTTAGGAGATGAAAGAATTGAAAAAGTATAACATTATCTATGCAGATCCCCCATGGAAGTATAATAGTCGAGCAAATCATAAAACAAAATTTAGGGGAGGAGCAGAAGGTCATTATAAATTAATGTCAATGGAAGAAATTAAAGCATTGCCAATAAAAGAATTAGCAGATGAAAATTGTGTGCTTTTTCTATGGGTTACATTTCCATATTTAAAAGAACAAATTAAATTATTTGATTATTGGGGATTTGATTATAAAACTTTAGGATTTAGTTGGATTAAATTAAATAAGAAAAACAAAAAACCTTTTTTTGGTGTAGGGTTTTATGCAAAATCAAATTGTGAAGTTTGCTTAATGGGAATAAAAGGTAAAATGAAACCTATTAGCAATAAAGTTAGTAGCTGTGTAATTTCAGAAAGGAGAGAGCATAGTAGAAAACCAGATGAAGTTAGAGAAAAAATTGTTGAACTATTTGGAGATATTCCACGAATAGAGCTTTTTGCAAGACAAAAAGTAGATGGATGGGATACATGGGGAGATGAAGTAGAGTG
>CANQEI010000031.1 GCA_947594845.1 uncultured Clostridia bacterium
ACAAATGAAAAGTAATAATATACAAAGAAATGTTAATTTACAATTAAAAAATAAGAAAAAACAGAAATTAAAAGAAAAAGGAATAACATTAATAGCGCTAGTCGTGACAATAATAATATTGTTGATATTAGCAGGAGTAACACTAAATATTGCACTATCAGGAGATGGACTATTTAACAAAGCGAAATTAGCAGTAAATAAATATGATGTAGCAAGTGAACAAGAAGTATTACAACAGCAAATAATAGAATATAAAATGGATAATAGTATAGAAAAAATAGGAGAAAAATTATCAGATAAAGTAAGTAGTGTTATAGATAGTAATTGGAAAGTAATTCAATTAAATAATTCAGATAAAAACTATGGAACAAATTATTATTACATAGAAAAAGGAACGGAGATAGCAAATTATGGACAGGCCAAATATAATTGGGTAATGAACTATGAAACAGAAGAAGTAATAAATATAGAAGGATATAAAGTATTAGATGGAAATGCAGGAATGTCAGTAACAGATAATTTAGCATTAAACATAAATCCAATAAATTTAAGTGATAAAAATTTATGGGGAAACAATGTTAAATTTGTATATGGGAAAGATGAAAATTCAGCAAACTCAGGAGTGCATGAAACAGAAATAAGATTTGACGGAATAGATGATTATTTAAGAATAGATAGTGTAGATATAGGAAAAGATGATCAACTTACATTAGAATTTTATGGTCAATTTGGTAATAAGTATGCATTTCCACTAGAAGCACTTAAAATTGGTAGCGATGGATTACCTTGTGGATTTGCAGGATTTATAACTGGAATATTTGGCTCGAATGATGTTCAATTGTGTCTAGGAAATAGTGACTCAAAAAGTTCTTGGGCAATGGAAGGATGGCCATATTGGCTGAAATGTAAAGGGGTGGATGGTATAGAAAAGGATAATGATATATATATATCATTATCAATAAATTACAGTTCTGGTGTTATTGATTTATATTATGAGAGTGAAGACCGGCGAGTTGAAGAAAGTTTCAACGACTTGTGATAAAAGTTATTTGAAAGGTCGGTTGGAATATGATGAAGAATTGTAAATTTTACGTTGGAACAGTTATTGAAGGAACTCCTTATACGGTTAAATTTTCTAAGTTAAGACTTTATGCTTGTAGATTATATACGAGATGTTTAAACAAAAGTGAAGTTGAAAAAAATTATTATGGGAGTGTAAACTATCATAAATATTTAATAGGCGATGAAATTTAATAAATAGTTATAAGGAAGAGCAATCCATGTTGATGAAATGTGGATTGTTTTATTATATAATTGATAAAGTACAATTCTGTAAAATAATGAAATTTACATTGATACAAT
The DNA here is from genome assembly GCA_947594845.1 of uncultured Clostridia bacterium. Taxonomy (GTDB): domain Bacteria; phylum Bacillota; class Clostridia; order TANB77; family CAG-508; genus UMGS1994. The sequence goes on from CANQEI010000031.1 coordinate 1,363, forward strand.
GAAAGAAATTTCTTGACATATATTTTTTTTATCAATATAATATTTCTATAAAAAAATAGGAGATTAGTATGCTAAAACCGAAAGCACAATTTGATAAAGTAACTGATATTACTGCAAAATTTTTAAAACAAAATAACATAAATGCAGTAATATTAGATGTAGATAACACGCTAATTGATTTAGATAGAAAACCATTAAAAAATATAGAAAAATGGGCAGATTCATTAAAAGATGAGAAAATAAAAATTTGTATTGCATCTAATAGTATAAAAAAAGAAAAAGTTACTAAAGTAGCAGAAAAATTAGATGTACCATTTATTTATTTTTCAACAAAGCCATTAAAAAGAGGATTAAAAAAAGCTAAAAACATTTTACAAGAAAAAAATGAAAACATTGCAGAGATAGGAGATCAACTTTTTACTGATGTTTTAGGAGCAAATAGAATGAAAATGTTTTCTATTTTAACGAAACCAATATCAGGAGAAAAAACAAAGTTAGGTGCTTTAAAAAGAAAAATAGAAAAAATATATCTAAAGAAAATAGAAGGCAAATAGGAGGAAAAAATGTATATAAACGATATTCATATATTATATTATTTTTTTATTGGATTACTTGGACTTGCAGTAGGACAAGTAATGAATTGGGCTAATGTTAGATTAGAAAATCATGAAAAAGTTTTTTGCAAAGAGTTTTTTACTACATACATACCACATATGAAAGTGAACTTCTTCCTTATAATTCCAATAGCCATAATTTACATAGCTTTACTATATTTGTATGGCTTTCAAATGAAATTACTTGAATTTTTAATTTTAACACCACTAATAATATCAGCTTTAGTAATTGATTACAGAAAACAAATTATACCAAACAGACTAACATTAACAATTTTTGAAATAGGAATAATATTTACATTTATATCAGGACTATCTGACATTAATATATTTTTAGATAGAATTTTAGGAATGATTGCAGGTGGAGGAATATTTTTAATTATTACTTTAATTGGAGGTCTAATTGCAGGAAAAGAGGCAATGGGATTTGGAGATGTTAAGCTAATGGGTGCATTAGGCATTACCTTTGGTCTATCAAATACCATTATGATTGCTGTAATATCATTTTTATTAGGAGCAATAATTAGCATAATTTTACTTGCAACTAAAAAGAAAAAATCTGATGAATATATTCCTTTTGGCCCATTTATAGTTTTAGCAACATTTTTAATTATGTTTGTACCACATTATATAATGTTACTTATTTTATTAAAAATATTTACACTTGGAACTTTTAAAGTATAAAAAGTTCTCATATTATGTATTTTATAATTTTATTAATATTATAAAGGAATGATTTTGATGAATAATAAAATTAAAGTTTTAAGAGAAAATATGAGCTTGCAAAGATTAGATGGAATGATAATTACAAACACTTTTAATATAAGTTATATATTAGGAGTAAAAGCAGAAGGAACACTAATTATTACAGACAAAGAAAATTTTTTTTTCACAGATGCAAGATATATAGAAGAAGTTAATAATACTATAACGATTGATGATGAAATAATTGTAATTGACTTAGCAAATATTTCGGAAAATGATTTTTTAGGATTTTTTGAAAATTGCAATAAAGTGGGCATTGAAGAAAATGACATAACATATTCCAAATATCAAAAATTTATTAGATTATTTAGATTGAAAGATACAGTCGAAACAGGAAATTTAATTGAAAAACAAAGAATGATAAAAGATGATGAAGAAATATTAAATATACGCAAAGCTTGTGAGATAACAGACAATTGTTTTAATCATTTACTTAATTTTATAAAAATTGGAATGACTGAACAGCAGATAGCATTTGAAATTGAAAGGTTTTTTATAGAAAATGGAGCAGATGGTTTAGCATTTGATACAATAGTTGCAAGTGGAGAAAATTCATCAAAACCACATGCTATTGTAACAGATAGAAGGATAAAAAGTGGTGATGCGATAGTTATTGATTTCGGTGCAAAATACAACGGATATTGTAGTGATATGACAAGAACAATTTTTGTAGGAAATATAGATGAAGAAGCAAAACAATTATATAATTTTGTTTTAGCTTGCCAAAAAAGAGCATCAAATAAAATAAAAGATGGAGCAGACGGACAAGAAATAGCAGAAAGCTTAGAAAAAGAATTTAATGCTAGAGGTTATAGTTTAATACATGCCTTAGGTCATGGAGTAGGAATAAATGTTCATGAAAATCCTATTTTAAGCTATAAAAGAGGTTTTATGTTAAAAGAAAATATGATAGTTACAAATGAGCCGGGAATTTATATTCCGGGAAATCTTGGAATTAGAATTGAGGACACTATTCTTGTAAATAAATTAAGATCAGAAGAACTTACTAAATCAGACAAAAATTTAATTATTATATAATTATTAAGTTTTATTTAAAATGAAAATATATAATGTTTTGAAGTTGTGCGTAGCGATCAACCGAGCTAGCGAGGGCGAATGGAGCAGCAACCTTTTAAGGTTGCGTTGCGACAACAAACAACAAAAAACATTATATATTTTCATTTTTCTAATAATTGTAATTAATTCTTAAATAAAATGTAATAATAAAAAAATTAAATTGTAGAGTTCAAATAGCTTAGTGCTTTGAGCTCTTTTTATTTTACTATAATTTACAAAAATGCCCATATTTACCTTATTTTTTTCATAATAATACTTGAAAATCTCTTTTTTTATTGATATGATAAACACGATATCTTATAAAAAAGGAAGAACAAGATGATAGAATTTAGAAATGTAAGCAAATCATATACATCTGGTCAAGAAGCAGTTCATGATGCCAGTTTTATTATAAACAAAGGAGAATTTGCTTTTTTAGTAGGTAGTTCAGGTTCTGGTAAATCTACATTAATAAAGCTAATATTAAAGGAAGAAGAGCCTACATCAGGCAACATAATAATAAATGGAAAAGATATAACATTTTTAAAAGCAAGTAGAGTTCCATATTTAAGAAGAAGTATGGGAATAGTTTTCCAAGACTTTAGATTATTGCCAGACAAGACAGTTTATGAAAATGTAGCATTTGCAATGCATGTAGTAAGAGCAACTCCAAAGCATATTAGAAGACAAGTTCCACTTGTACTTTCACAAGTTGGATTAGCAGATAAAGCTAAAGTTTATCCAAATGAGCTTTCAGGTGGTGAGCAACAAAGAGTAGCACTAGCTAGAGCAATAGTAAATAATCCATCAATGCTTATAGCAGATGAGCCTACTGGAAACCTAGATCCAAATACTGCATGGGATATTATGGGTCTTTTAAATGATATAAATTTAAGAGGAACTACAGTAGTTGTTGCAACACATGCAAAAGATATAGTTGATAAAATGAATAAAAGAGTTATTCGTATAGACCAAGGTAATATTGTACGTGATGAAAAAGGTGGGTATGACGGTGAAATATAATAGTATTGGATATTTAATTGGAGAAGGATTTAGAAGTGTTGCTAAGCAAAAGAAAATGACAAGTGCTTCTATTATCATAATGTGTGCTACAATGTTCATATTTGGTGCATTTTATCTTATTGGTGAAAATATAAATTTCATTATGAAACAAGTTGAAAGTCAACAAGGGATGAGAGTTATCATTGATGAAAACGCTAGTGAAGATGAAATTACAAATATGAAAAGTAAGATTAGAGAAATAAAAGGAGTTAATCAAGTAACATTTTACTCTAAAGAAGATGCACTTTCTGCTGTTAAAGAACAATTAGGTGATCAAAAAGACATAATAGCAGGATATGATGTTGATAACCCCTTCCCAGATTCATATTTTGTAACATTAACAGATTTAACATTAAATAATGAGGTGCAAGAACAAATTTTAAAAATTGATGGCGTAGTAGAAATTACAGCAAGTAATGACACAATATCATCTTTAGCAACAGTTGCTAGAGGCATACAAATGGCAACTTTGGGATTACTTGTAATTTTGATAATAATATCAGTATTTATAATTTCATACACAATTAAACTTACTGTTTATGCAAGAAGAAGAGAAATTTCAATTATGAAATATGTAGGTGCAACAAACGGATTTATTAGAGGACCATTTGTAGTAGAAGGTATTATAATAGGATTAGTTTCTGCACTTATTACTTTAGCAATAGTTGGAGTAGCATATAATTCTATTGTAAATGGAATATTATCATCTTCAGTAGTACAAATGATGGGAATTACTTTATATAATTTCTCAGATATTTTTGTTAAATTATTAATTGTTTACATTGTACTAGGTACAGGTATAGGTATATTAGGAAGTATAATTTCTATGAGAAAATACTTAAAAGTATAAAATTAAACGTTTTATTAAAATTTTGGAGGATACATATGAAAAATAAGATAATATTATCTTTCGCAGTAATAATGTTATTAAGTGCATATTTAATTAATTCTAGTCTGGCTATTACGCAATCAGATATAGATGCTTTAAGACAGCAACAACAACAAACAGAAAGAGAAAAAGAAGAAATTGCAAAACAAAAAGAAACAGAAAAAAGCGATTTAGAAAGTATTAATGAGCAATTAAACAAAGTTAATAATGAAATAATGGAATTAGAGGGAAAAATTTCAGCATTAAATAGCTCAATTTCAGAAAAAGAAACTCAAATTCAAGAAAAAGAAGTTGAGTTAGAAGAAAAACAAGAATTGTTAAAAACTAGATTAGTTGCAATGTATAAAAATGGAGGTCTAAGCTATCTAGATGTATTATTAGGTTCATCAAATTATATGGATATGCTAGCTTCAATAGATGCCTTAGAAAGAATAGCAGATGCAGACAATAAATTAATACTTAAAATAAAAGATGAAAAAGTTGAATTAGAAGAAATAAAGAAACAATTAGAAAATCAAAAAACAGAATTAGATGGTGCAAGAGCTCAAAAGAAAGCAAAAAATGTTGAACTTACTAGTCTTCAAGAGCAAAAAGAATCTAAAATAGCATCACTTACAGAAGAAGAAAAAGCAAAAGAAAAGAAAATTTCTGAATATCAAGAGGCAATTAGAAAAGGTGAAGCAGAAATTCAAGCAGAAATTGAAAGAAATAA
>CANQEI010000032.1 GCA_947594845.1 uncultured Clostridia bacterium
GTCCTATTTATATGGATATTGTTTCTGTTGGTGCTACTATCAATGTCATGTTAGCTAGTGTCCTTGCAAAAGGAACTACCATTATTGATAATGCTGCCAAAGAACCTCATATCGTAGATGTAGCCAACTTTTTAAATACAATGGGAGCTGATATTAGAGGTGCTGGAACAGATGTTATTAAAATCAATGGGGTAGAAAAATTACATGGCAATGCTACTTACAGCGTTGTTCCTGATCAGATTGAAGCAGGAACTTTCATGTTAGCAGCTGTTGCTACAAAAGGTGATTTAGTTATAAAAAATTGTATTACGAAGCACTTAGAGTCCATCACCGCTAAAATTATTGAGGTTGGAGGACATGTAGAAGATCATATTGATCGTATTCATGTCTGGTGCAACAAAAGACCTGGAAAAGCTACTATCAAAACCTTACCATATCCTGGCTTTCCTACTGATTTGCAACCTCAAATGGGTGTTGTATTAGCCTTAGCAAATGGAAATAGTATGATTCATGAAAGTATTTGGGATTCTAGATTCCAGTATGCAGATGAATTAAATAAAATGGGAGCTAAAATTACGGCACAAGGAAAATCTGCCTTTTTCGAAGGAGTCGAAAAATTATATGGCAGTCCCGTTTATTCTTCTGATTTAAGAGCAGGAGCTGCTCTTGTCATCGCTGGAACAGCAGCAAAAGGAATCACTGAAATTTATAATTTAGAACATATTGATCGAGGATATGAAAATATAGAAGAAAAATTTAGAAAGATTGGTGCTAAAATTAAGAGAGTATCTGAATAAAACAAAGGAAAGAAAAGATCATGTTAAATTTTTGTAGTTTATATAGTGGAAGTACAGGTAATAGTTTATTGGTAGAAAGTGATAATACAAAATTATTAGTGGATGCTGGTGTTAGCAGTAAAAAAATTGAAACTGCACTTAATGATATGGATATGGATCCGGCCTCCCTAGATGGGATTTTAGTGACGCATGAACATACCGATCATGTGCAGGGATTAGGTACTTTTTCAAGGAAATTCGATTTGCCGGTATTTGTTAATCAAGAAACCTTAGATGCCATGCCAAAACAAAGAGATAAAATACCTTCAAATTGCATTAAAACTTTTAAAATGTCGGATAAATTTTCAATTGGAGATTTAACCATCAAGCCCTTTTCTATTCCTCACGATGCTACTAATCCCTGTGGATTTAACATCTGGAAAGAGGATAAAAAATTGAGTATTGCTACTGACATCCGGTCATATGACAAATGATATTTTAAAACAGCTAGAAGAAAGTTTATTTGTTATGATAGAAGCCAATTATGACCCAGAAGTCTTACGTTCATCTTCTTATCCTTTTCCTTTAAAATCTAGAATTGCTGGTCCTAATCGGACATCTATCAAATGAAATGGCTGGTAAAACAATTTCCTTTTTATTAAAATCTGGTCTTCAAAAAGTGATGTTAGGTCATTTAAGTAAAGAAAGTAATTTCCCTGAATTAGCCTATCAAACAGTAATAGATGAGTTACTTTCTAATCAGAACTTTAAGCAAGATTCTTTAAATATAAGTATCGCAAGTAGAGAAATACCTAGTAAACTCATTCATATTTAAGACGACATTTAAGTCATTTCTTTTAAAAGGAGGTCTCATGTTAACGGTTCAAATTATTTGTGTTGGAAAATTAAAAGAAATTTATTTAAAAGAAGCTATGCAAGAATACATAAAAAGACTTTCTAAGTATTGCAAATTAGATATGGTAGAATTACCTGACGAAAAAATACCAGAAAAATTGAATGAACATCTTTCTTATGAAATTAAAGCAAAAGAATGTGAATCTATCCTTCGCCATATCAAAAAAGATTCTCATATCATCGCTTTAGATTTAACCGGGAAGCAATTTTCCTCTGAAGAATTTTCTTCTGAAATCGAAAAAATTGCAATGACTTCTAGCCAAATTACTTTTATCGTTGGTGGCTCTTTAGGTTTAACCAAGGAACTATTAGCTTCTTGCCATCAAAAAATATGTTTTTCTAAAATGACATTTCCGCACCAACTCATTCGTGTTTTTCTTTTAGAACAACTTTTTAGAGCCTTTAAAATAGCAAAGGGAGAAACCTATCATAGATAATTATTTATATTGATTTGTAGAGAAAATAAACAAAAAAATCGTCATATTTAAATTATAGGGGCAAACTAAATATTTTTTCTTTAAGGGGGATATTTTCTCTACAAAAATAAAAACGGAATTATTCAGATAATTTTTTAAAAATTTTTTTCGTTAATCGATAAATCATTATTTTTTTGACTATAAAAAAAATTGAAATAAATAATAAAATTTTGGTTATCATAGAAGTAATTATATTCTAATATTTTCCATTTGTCAACAAAAACTTTACGACATAATTCTACATATTCCTACACTTACAAGCATTCCCACAATGTCTGCCGTTAAAGCAGCCAGTAAAATATATCTCGTCTTTGTGATTTTTACACAACTCGTATAAACTGCAATTGTATATAGGGTGGTTTCCGTAGATCCCATGATAGTAGATGCTATTTTCCCAATTGTACTATCTACTCCATAATTTTTCATAATATCAATAGCTACTGCAATGGAACCACTTCCAGAAATAGGTCTAATCATGGCAAGTGGCATAATTTCACTTGGAAAATGAACCATATTTAAAAAAGGCATAATAAGACGAATCATCATATCTAATATTCCAGAATGCCTCAATGCTCCAATTGCTACAAATAGGCCTACCAAAGTAGGTAAAATACTAAATACAATTTCTAATCCTTCTTTCGCCCCTTCTATAAAATCGTCAAAAACAGTATTTTTTTCAATAATTCCATATAAAGCAATCATTAAAATTACTAATGGCATAGCTAAATTAGACATAAAGTTAATAATCGTCATATTTTTACCCCTTTTTCGTGAATCGAATGACACATTTGGTGGCAATTATTCCGTGCCACTGCTGCACAAATCGTCGCAACCCATACAAAGAAAACAATGCTAGTTGGATTTTGTGAACCCAAAGAATTTCTAATAGCAATTACAGTCGTTGGTATTATTTGAATAGAAGCTGTATTGATAACAATAAACATCAACATGGAATCTGTTAAAGTATCCTTTTTTAAATTTTCTTTTTGCATAGATTTCATTGCTTTTAATCCTAAAGGAGTGGCCGCATTTCCTAATCCTAATATATTGGCAATCATATTCATCGAAATTTCTTTTTGTATTTGTTTATTTTCCCTGATTTCAGGAAATAATAAATAAATAATCGGTTTTAATAAATTGGTTAATTTATCTACTAATGATGTACGATTAGCAATTTGCATAATTCCATTCCATAAACATATCGTTCCTAGCAAGTCAAAAGATAGGCTAATAGCATCACTTGTACTTTGGAAAATAGCAGAATTTAGGGTGTCTAAATTACCTGAAAAAATCGCGTAGGAAAAAGATAATATAATAAATGCAGGCCATATTTTATTTAGCATCTTAATCACCTAAATAATTTTATTCTAAAACTTGATTTTTTATCACAATATAATTGACCTGTGTTTTTATTTATGATATATTAAGGGCATAAGGATTGTAAAATTATAACTTTTAAGGAGGGTGAATATATGAAATCAACTGGAATTGTTAGAAGAGTAGACGAACTTGGCAGAGTAGTTATTCCAATAGAGATTAGAAATCAATTCAACATCGTTGAAAAAGATCCTATTGAAATATATGTAAGTGGCTCTTCTATTGTATTAAAAAAATTTGAACCAAACTGTATTTTCTGTGGAAACACACATGATTTATTGACATATAATGATAAACTAATCTGTACAGACTGTGCAAGTAAAATAAGCGAATTAAAAAAAGAATAAATACAAAAAAGGAAGCCATGGCTTCTTTTTTTTATAAAAACTGTTGGTAAACTTCATTTTTGGATAATCCCCTGTCTTTTGCTATTTTTTTTATAATTTCCTTTTTTTCTAATCCTTGTTTTTCATAAAATTGATAATGTTCTTCGAGGGTTAAATCTTCAAAACTCTTCTTTTCTTCTTCCTGATTTCCTTCTATAATTAAAACCATTTCTCCTTTTAAGTTTTCTGTTTTTACTAATATATCTTGTATATTCCCTCTGATAAATTCTTCATGTATTTTGGTTAGTTCTCTAGCTAAAACTATTGACCTATTTCCCAAAATGTCTTTCAAATCTTCTAAGGTATTTGTTAATTTATGTGGTGCTTCATATAAAATTATTGTTTTTTTACTAATCTCTATTTCTTTCAATTTTTCTTTTCTTGCTTTTTTGTTAAGTGGTAAAAAACCTAAAAAAGTAAATTCTTTCGTACTAATCCCAGATGAAATTAAAGCATTGATCATAGCACAAGCTCCTGGGATTGGAATAATTTCCACATTTTCTTTAATACATTTTTGAATAACAACTTCTCCTGGATCACAAATTCCCGGTGTACCTGCATCTGAAACTAATGCAATATTTTGCCCTTTTAATAATTTTTCCATTAATACTTCTGTTTTTATTTCTTCATTATGCCTATGATAGCTAATCAATGGTTTTGTAATTTCTAAGTGATTCAATAATTTCAAAGTATGTCTAGTATCTTCTGCTGCAATTAAATCTACGTTTTTTAATACTTGAATTGCCCTTAAAGTAATATCTTCTAAGTTTCCAATAGGAGTCGCTACTATATACAATTTTCCTTTTTTTACTTCTTCCATACTTCCTCCTCGTTATGATATATCTCATCAATTTCTTTTGTGTACTCTCCGCTTTTATCATAAATATATAAATTATTCTGAATTCTTAAAAATGGTTTTGCATTTTTAACCCCTTTCACTAATACTAATTTAGGTGCTTCATTTTTGTTAGAATATACCAAACGCATTATTTTAGGTTCTATCTTATAACTTCGCATAAGACACAAGCTATCTACTAATCGGTCTGGTCTATGTACCATATAAAATTCTCCTCCATCTTTTAATAATTCTTTAGATATTTTTATAAAATCTTCTAAGGTTGCTGTCATCTCATGTCTTGCAATATTTTTCTTTTCATTTTCATTTTTAATTCCCGTATCTTTCTTTTGGTATGGTGGATTTGTCACAACTACGTCAAAACTATTTTTTTCAAATATTTTATTTAAATTTATAATATTTTCATTTAAAATTTGAAATCTATCCTCTAAGTGATTTAATTGTATACTTCTTTTAGCCATTTCACATACTTCTTTTTGAATTTCCACTCCTATAATTTCTTTCAAATTAGTTTTTCCACATAATAAAGTAGCAATAATTCCTGTCCCTGTTCCTAATTCTAATACTTTTGCCTGTTTTTTTATTCCTTTTGCAAAATCTGATAACAAGACCGCATCTATTCCGAAACAGAAACCAGTTTTATCTTGAATAATTTTTAAATTTTTAAATTGTAAATCTTCTATTTCTTCATTTTTATTTAATTTTATTTCCATTTTTATTTTCCTTTTATTTTAATTCAATTTTTTATTATTTTAAAACAAATTTTTTTATAAGTCAAAATTTCCTTTTATTCTCTTTATAATTTTTCTTTAACTTTTTAGTTTTTCAATTTGGTTATTTTATTCTCAAATATATCATAATTTTCTTAACTATATGTAAACTTCTTTTCGAAAAATAAATTCCTATCTTTAAAATTATTTTCCCTTGAATGCCTAAGATTTTCGTCCCTTCTATTTCAATTTTAGATCTATTTTATCGAACTTCTTTCTTGTTCTTTTTTCCCCTCTTTGTAAACTATATTTTATAATTTTATATCATAACATATTTTGCTTCATTTATCAAATTTTATTTTACCCATCTCGCTTTATGTTTTATTTTAAATTTTATTTTTATTATTTCTTTTTTATTTTTTTCCATAAAATTATTTTTTATTTTTAAATTTTTTTTAATTATTTTTTATAAATATAATTTATTATTTTTGATTTATTTATAATTTTTTTATTAAATTTATTTTATTTTTCTTTTTTTTAATTTTTATTTGTTTTTTTAATTTTTATTTTTTGATTTTTATTTTAGTTTTTTTATTTTTATTTTATTGTTTTTTATTATTTATATTTTTTAAGATTTTTATTAAATTTATTTATAATAAAAATATTATTTTTTCTGTTTTCTTCTTTTATAATATTTTGATCTTAAGTTTGTTTCATTTTTTCTTTTTTATTTTCTCCCCGATTTTTCTCTTACCAATTTCTGTTTTCTGAATTCTTAGATATTTTTTTTAATATTTTCTTCATTATATGTAAACTGTTTTCTTAAAATTAAATATATTTTTTATAAAAATTTAATTCTTTCTTTCCCCTTAAACGCCTACATCTTTTGCCTTT
>CANQEI010000033.1 GCA_947594845.1 uncultured Clostridia bacterium
CTAATTTTTGTTTTCTACGTTCTGCATCTATTTGATCTATTCCTTTATCTGCAACTTCTAGTATGTCTATATTATATCTTACATAATCTCTAAATTTTTGTTTTTTATCTTCAAGATTTTTTTCTTTATCTTCCTTATTTTCTTTATTTTTTGATTTTTCCTTTTTATCTTTTTTATCTTCTTTCCTATCTTTATTCCAATTAGCAATTGATGTTGCTAATTTTGATTTTTTGAAAAATTTAGGTAAAAATCTAGAAATTCGTGGAAATTGTTTTTCAAATTCACTAACTTCAACTAAATTTTCTTCATTATTATGTTCTTTGTCTTCTGCTTCTTCATTAATTAGTTCTTCGTCAGATGGCTCTTCATATTCTGGTTCTACACTTACTCTTTCTTTATCAACCGGTTCCATTTTTATTGGTTTTACTTTACTTGTTTCTTTTTCAATTGATTTTTTCTTACTCTTTTCTTCTTTAACTGGGGTTTCTTTAACGGTTTCTTCTTTTCTTCTTTCTTTTCTTGTTAGTGGAATTGGAGTTTGAGCAGTAAATTTTCTGTCTTTCCAATCTTTTAATGCAATTTCTAGTGATTCTCTACTTTGTCCTTCCATTAACTTTCCAGCAACAAAATTACATTTGGTTATTAAAGAAGCTGTTTTAAAACATTTACTTCTAATTTGAGCTTTTGTTAATCCTTTTAATTCTTCTCTTTTTTCAATATTATTGACTGTTTCTACGTTTTTAGAGAATTCTTTATTGTTTTCATCTACTTCTTTGCTTAAATCAGAAAGTTTAGTATCTAATCCTGCTTTCTTTGTATTTAAATCATCTTTTTCTTTTTGTAATTTTTCTTTTTCTTCATCTGTAAGAGTTTCCTTTTTATTCTTTAACTGTTCATCAATTTCATGTACTCTTTTATTAATACCCTTTTTTTCTTCCAATATAGTTTCTCTTTTTTGTAAATTCTTTTCAATTGCACTATTTAAGCTTTTATCTTCTTTATCAAGCTTTTCCTCTAAATCTCTAGAATTAACATATTCTTCTTTTAATATTTCAAAGTCTGATTCTAACTTATCTATATAGGTCATTATATTTTCTACTTTTGGTAAATTTTCCATTACTTTTGTCATTTTTTGATATTCTTTATATTCTTCTGCATTAAGCATTTTAGTATTTAATTTTTCTTGTAATTGTTCATAATGTTCTTTCATATCTCCATTTTTATATGATTCATAAACTTCTTCCCATTTTCTCATTACAATTACCTCCTTTGTGTTTTACACACTCCATATATTTATTATACCAAAAAATAACAAATTTCGCAATAGTTTTACATAATTTAATATTTTTGTAATATTTTAGTAACATTTGTAATATTTATTATATAGATTTTTTCTTTCCTTTTATTTCTATTTTTGCTTATATTTCTTGATATTCCTCTTGTTCTTCTTTCTCTTCTTCGTTTTTTGATACTGGCAAATTATCATAATTTAACCCATTTATTTTTACTAGTTTATAATTTAATTCTGTATAAATTTCCATTTCGTTTTTATCCAGAGTATCTAATCTATCTTCATAGCCCCTCATCTGTTTTAAAATTTTATTTTTCACACTCAATTTGATACTTTCAATTTCTTCGTGTATTTGTAATTTTGATTCTTTAATTTTTTGTTCTAATTCACTTAACTGTACTTTCTTAGTTTCTAATTCTATCCCTTTTGCTTGTCCTAATTTATTATGCATTAATATAAGTGCTTGTTCGTTTTTTATTTTTTGCATTTCTTTTATTAATTCATTTTTCCTATTTTCCATTTCAACTATATTTTGTTTTTCCAATCCTAATTTAACAAAAGCATTTTTTTCATCTCTCAAATTCATAATTTTGCCTCTCTCTTTCTTTTATTCTTAAAACTCGTTTGGAAAAGAATTAGTATATTGCTAAGCGGATAAGCTTGAAATCAATGAGGCGTACTTCTGTACGTTGATTTGATTTCAAGCGTAATCCAACGACGCAAGATGCTGATTATTTTTCAAACGACATTAGGCTGCGTGATGCAAGTCTATTATATCTTTCTTTTTTATCTCTAATTTTCTTTCCCTCTAATTCTGGTAAAATACCAAAATTGGCATTCATTGGTTGAAATTTATCATTTGGTGTAGAAATATATTTTGCCAGAGCCCCTATCATTGTATATTCAGAAAATTTAATACGTACTTCTGATTTATCTCTTAATTTCTCATTTGTATATTTTTTGAAATCTTCTACTGCATTTAAAGCTGCTACCATTCCAGATGAAACTGATTCAACGTAACCTTCTACACCTGTTATTTGTCCTGCAAAATATACGTTTTTATTAGATTTTAGTCTATATGTATTATCTAATAATTTAGTAGAGTTAATATATGTATTTCTGTGCATTACACCATATTTTATAAATTCTGCATTTTCAAGTCCAGGTATTTTAGAAAAAACTCTTTTTTGTTCTCCAAATTTTAAATTTGTTTGAAATCCAACCAAATTATATAGTTTAGCTTGCATATCATCTTGCCTTAGCTGAATAATTGCATATGGTCTTTTAGCAGTTCTTGGGTCATCAAACCCAACTGGCTTTAATGGTCCAAACCTTAAAGTGTCTATACCTCTTTTTGCCATAACTTCAATTGGCATACAACCTTCGAAGATTTCTCCTTTTTCAAAATCATGCAAAGTTACAACTTCTGCATTTATTAGTTCTTTATAAAAATCATCATATTCTTCTTTAGTCATTGGTAGATTTATATAACTTTCTTCTTGATCACTTAGTCTTTTTTTCCATTCTTCTACACTTTCATCTTTCTTTTTTTCTTGTGAATACCTATCTCCATAGAAAGCTATATTAAAATCTATACTATCTTTAGTTACAATAGGCGCTGCTGCATCATAAAAATATAGCTTATCTTCACCTGTTAATTTTTGAATTTCTCTAGCAAGTGCATTTGATGTTAAAGGCCCTGTAGCAATTATAACAATTCCATCTTTTATTATACTTTCTAAATTTTTTACTTCTTCTCTTATAATTTCTATATTAGAGTTTTTTTCTATTTCTTCTGTTACTTTCCTAGAAAATTCATCTCTATCTACTGCTAACGCTTGTCCTGCTGGTACACTTGTTTTATCTGCTGTTTTTATTAATAAAGAATCTAGCCTTCTTAATTCTTCTTTTAAAAGCCCGCATGCATTAGTTAATAAATTAGATTTAAAAGAATTGCTACAAACTATTTCTGCTAAATTTTTGTTACTATGTGCAGGAGAAAAATTGCTTGGTTTCATTTCATATAGCTTTACTTTAATTCCTTTTTTTGCTATTTGATATGCAGCTTCTGTTCCAGCCAAACCTCCTCCAATAATTGTTATATAGTATTTCATCTAAAATTCTTCCTTTCTCAGGTTAGAAAAAAATTGTAATTATTTTTCAACAAATTTTATTCGAATAATTTCATAATATCCTCTTTAGATAATTGACTAATAAATGAAGTTTGTGTACTTAATAAATTATCTGCAAGTTTTGCTTTTCTTTGTTGTAGCTCATATATTTTTTCTTCGATAGAATTTTTAGTAATTAATTTATAAACTTGTACATTGTTTTTTTGTCCAATTCTGTATGCTCTATCTGTTGCTTGATTTTCAGCTCCTAAATTCCACCATGGATCATAATGAATTACCATATCTGCGCCAATTAGATTTAAACCAGTTCCTCCTGCTTTTAAAGAAATTAAAAATACCTTTATATCTTTATTGTTGTTAAATTCTTCAACAAGCTTTATTCTATCTTCAACTTTAGTTGAGCCTGTTAGTTTAAAATATGTGATTTTTCTTGATTTTAATTCTTTTTCTATAATTTCAAACATAGATGTATATCCTGAAAATAGTAGTATCTTGTGATGTCCTGCTACTGCATCTTCTACAATTTGCATACATTGTTCTAATTTACTGCTTCCATCATGATATTTATCAATAAACAAACTTGGATGGCAACATATTTGCCTTAATCTAGTTAGTGCTGCTAAAATTTGAATATGACTTTTGTTTATTCCATTTATATCAATTTGTTCTTTTACTTCTTGTTTTGCTTGCACTAAATATGATAAATACAATTTGTTTTGTTCTTCTTCCATTTCATTATATAAAATACTTATCGTTTTTTCTGGAAGCTCTGTTAAAACTTCTTTTTTGGTTCTTCTTAGTACAAATGGCTCTATTAATAACTTTAATTTTTCCATTTTCTTTTGGTCTTCGCCTTTAACAATTGGCACTTCATACATTGTTTTAAAATGCTTATAATTAAATAAATATCCTGGCATTATAAAATCAAAAATTGACCATAACTCTGCTAAAGAATTTTCAATTGGAGTTCCAGTTAAAGCATATCTTGTTTCTCCTTTTAACCTTTTAATTGCTTTAGCATTTTGAGTTGAACTATTTTTTAAATATTGGGCTTCATCTGCAATAATGAATTTAAAATTATAATCTTTTTGTTTATATAGTTCAATATCTCTTTTTAATAAATCATAAGAAGTAATTACTAAATC
>CANQEI010000034.1 GCA_947594845.1 uncultured Clostridia bacterium
AATTAAGCCTAAAAAGGTTGTTTATATTAGTTGTAATCCTGCAACTCTAGTTAGAGATTTATCTAAGTTAGAAGAAAAATATGAAATAAGAAGTATTAAGCCTGTTGATATGTTTGGGTTTACTTCACATGTGGAGTGCGTGGCAGTGCTTGAATTAAAAGAAAAATGAAATAGGAGAAATAGATGGAATTAGAAGATTTAAAACCAAAATATGATAAATTACAGAAAAAATATGGAGCAAAAGAATTAGATTCAATTTACAATGGAGGATGCACAGAAAATCCAGATATATGTTTTGTATTTATGAATCCAACTGGAAGAAATATAGCATCATCTAAAAATTGGAAAGGCATAAAATCTCCATGGATAGGAACGAAGAATATTTGGGACTTGTTCTTTAAACTAAATTTAATGAATGAAAAAATATATAAAAATATAAAAAAAATTAAAGGTAGTGAGTGGACGGAAGAATTTGCAGAACAAGTATATGATGATGTAAGAAGGCACAAATATTTTATAACTAATCTAGGAAAATGCACACAAATAGATGCAAGAGAACTTCCTAACAGTGTATATGAAGAATATTTAGATTTATTAAAACAAGAGATAGAAATTATAAAACCAAAAGTAGTAGTTTTATTTGGAAATCAAGTTAGTTCAATAGTACTAAATAAGAAAATATCTGTATCACAATGTAGAAAGCAATTATTTATAAATCAAATTAATGATAATGAATATAAATTTTATTCTGTATATTATCCAGTAGGAAACGGAAGATTTAATATTGATAAATCAATTGAAGACATAAACTGGATTATAAAAAATGAAATTAATAAAGAAGCATAAAATAATCAATTTATGTGATTTGATGTGTACTGCTAAAGTTCTAACAATTGATATATTTCCAGAAATCAAAGAAAATTTATAAGAAATACAGAGAAAGAAAAAAGTAGAATATATATTCCTAAATATGAAATTCACAAACTTGAAGAATTAAAACAAATTTTATAAAGAAGGTATAAAATGATGGAAGAAATAGTTTTTGTAACACATAATAAAGGAAAAGCAAAATCAGCTGAAAGGTATTTTGACAATATAAAATTTAGTATATATGATTTTGAGTTAGATGAACCTAGAAGTGATGATATAAAAGAAATAGTAACTGCAAAAGTAAAACAAGCATATGAAGTTGTAAAAAAACCATGTATAGCATTAGATACAGGCTTTTTTATAGATGAACTAAATGGATTTCCAAGAGCATTTGTTAATTTTTCATTAGATACAATAGGAATTGAAGGTATATTAAAATTGATGCAAGGAAAAGAAAATAGAAAATGTAGATTTGAAGAATGTTTAGCATATCATGATGGCAAAGAAATACATTATTTTTGGGGTAAACACCCAGGAAATTTAGCAAATCAAATTCAAGGGAAAAACAGAGAAGAAAAGTGGTCAGATTTATGGTATATATTTAAGCCAGAACATTTTGAAAAAACACTTGCAGAAATGGATGAAATAGAAAGAGAAGAAAGAAGAAAAATTGATGGATCTGAAGAAGCATTAAAAATATTTGCAGAGTGGTTTAAAAATAATAATTCGAGGTAAATTTTTACCTATAAAGTCCTGAATCAAAATCAAAACAAGCGTTTGACAAATAATGAAATTTGATATAAAATATCAAAAATAACTAAGAAAGTGAGACATAATGGAAAAATAAAAAATAATTTAATAGTTTGGAGAAAAAAACAATTGGAAAAAGAAATTAGAGAGAAAAATAAAAATTTAATAATACGAAGTAGTTCAGCAGAATTCTTAATATTTGAAATGCAAAAGAAGGAAAAAGGAATTGAAGTTAGATTTGAAGAAGGAGATTTATGGCTAACTCAAAAAGCGCTAGGAGAACTTTATAATACAACCAGAAACAATATAACAATGCATATACAAAATATTTTTGCTGATGGAGAATTAGAAGAGAAATCAGTTAGTAAGAAATTCTTACTAACTGCATCTGATGAAAAAAATTATAATACTAAATATTATAATTTAGATGCAGTTATATCTGTTGGTTATAGAGTAAATTCAGACAGAGCAATTCAATTCAGAAGATGGGCAACAAATGTATTAAAACAATTTGCTAAAAAAGGATATATTATAGATAAAAAAAGAATGGAAAATGGAACATTTTTTGATGAAGATTATTTTGAAGAATTACTTGCAGAAATTAGAGAAATACGATTAAGCGAAAGAAGATTTTATCAAAAAATAACAGATATATATGCAACAGCAATTGATTATGATAGTAAATCTCCTATAACAATTAACTTTTTTAAAAAAGTGCAAAATAAAATGCATTATGCAGTATCACATCAAACAGCTGCAGAAATTATTTATAATAGAGTAGATAGTGAAAAAGAACATATGGGACTAACTTCATGGAAACATTCTCCAAATGGAAAAATCTTAGAAACAGATGTGGTAATTGCTAAAAATTATTTAAGCAAGGAAGAATTAGAGGATTTAGAAAGAATAGTAAATGCTTTTTTAGATTTAGCAGAAGGTAGAGCTAAAAGAAATATTCCAATGACTATGGAAGATTGGGCAAATAGAATAGATAAATATTTATTAGCAGATGACAGAGATATATTAAAAGATGCAGGAAAGATATCACACGAAATAGCTGAGGAAAAGGCACTAACTGAATTTGAAAAATATAGAGTAAAACAAGATAAGTTATATCAATCTGACTTTGACAAATTATTATTAGAAGCTGAAAATAAAAATTAGTTGTCTTTTTGTAAATAGACAAGCATAGGAAAAATGAAATTGAAAAATGAGAAATATAAGAGGGAAAATATATGATATTATATGCAACAAAACAAACAATAGAAGATTTGAATATTCCGATGATTGGAGAACTATCTCAATTTAATAGAATAATAGCTCAAAAAGTAATAGAAGAACAAACTAATGATAGGTTATTAGAATGGGGATTAAAAATATTTTATTTTGATAATAGAAAATGTGTTCAAGCTGTTAATTATGCAAGTAAACTAACAATTTTTTTATTTGATATTAAAGAAGAAGAGATAGCATATATAGAAAATGGAATACTAAAATCAAAAGAAATTAATAAAAAATTTAATTGGGAAGAGTTAACTACTCGAATAATAAATGGAAAAAAAGATTATATATATCCTGCAGAATATTTTAGAGAATTGTTATTAAATAGATATAAAGGTAAAATATAATCAGTGACAAGAATTAAGTAATTATTAGAAAATCCCTCTGTATTAGAGGGATTTTTAAGCATTTATAAACGAATTAACCACATTTAAATGTGCAACATTAGATGTAAACATATTATAATATATCTTATCTATTGTTTCAATAAATTTTTACAAATTTTGCTAAAAAGATTGAATAATTTTTAAATACATGATACAATACAAATGTTCGCAATAAAATTATAAAGAAATAAATCAGAAAAAATAAATTAGAGATAGGAGGTGATACGATGAAACTAGAAGAATACCAATCAGGTAAATACATAAAAATGAATGACTACAAAGCATTTATTCCAAGTAAAATAAACTACAATTGGGGATGGGATGACACCAA
>CANQEI010000035.1 GCA_947594845.1 uncultured Clostridia bacterium
AAGTATATGTTTTTACGTATATGTTTATAATGTACAACCTGGTGTAATTATAGATTATTCTACAGGAGAAAGTAAATCAACGCAATAATATTAATAGCATATAAAAAAATCTTTTCTAAATGTATTGTAATTATTGGAAAAATATGTTAGTATAAGAATATGAAATTTTAATCAATTAAATTTTTATTCTTAATATTGATTCTAAATTTTTTCCAAACAATAATTAAAAAAAGAGGTAAAACAATATATGAATTTAGAAGATTTTAGTCTGAAAAATCTTGGCAAGGATTTACTTGAAAGTAAAGGATTAGTTAACTTTTTAAATAATTTTATTAATGAATTAAAAGAATATCTTGAAAAAGATAAAGGGCAAAATATGATAAATTTAAATGTAGAAAATAAATATAGTAATTATTGGCAATATCAAAATTTTATGGAAGATAATGTAGCTGCAACAATTGGTTTGTCGCGATGGGGAGCCGATATTACTTATTATGATGAACTAGGTGAAACAGTAGATAACAGTATTTTGGAATTATCTGAAAAAGAAGGAACTTTATATAGAAAACAATTTTTTGCAAATGGCCCTTATAGTGATGGATTTTATGATATAGATAAATATGAAAATGGTAATATTACACACACTACAATGCCCAGAAATGCTATTCCAAACGAGCTTGAGAATGAGGATCTTATTTTTCAATATAAAGATGATGGAACTGTAAATGTAAGGTCAGATTTAAAGAAACAAGTTGTAGATTTAGCAAGTAAAAAAGCATCAAAATTAAAAGAAGAAGAAAATAACAGAAATAATGAATATAAAAAAGAAGGGCATATTTATGAAGCCTTTGAGGATGATGGTTATATATTTTTAAATGATCTTACAGAAGAAAGAAGTTTTAGTATAGAAGACATTGATTTTGTGGTAGATAATTATCAAGGTGAAGGAAAATATAAAGTAATAAATGATAAATATGAAAAAATTGATGAGGAATTATGATTAAAGAAAAAGTATAAATTCTATTTTAGAGATGCTCTACTAATTGTTAATGATTTATGCTATAATTTTAGTAAGTTTAAAATTAATAGGAGATAATGCTAATGTCAAATATAAATTTTTTAGAAAATGAAGTTATAGAATTTAAGAAAACAACAGGAGAATTAAAGGAAGCAATAATTTCTATAGTATCTATATTAAATAAACATCGAGGAGGAAAGCTATATTTTGGAATAAAAGATAATGGAGAAATAGTTGGACAAGATGTATCAAGTAAAACTATAAGAGAAGTTTCAAAGGCAATATCAGAAAATATAGAGCCTAAAATATATCCAGTTGTGAATAAAATCAAATTAGATGATAAAGAATGTATATTAGTAGAATTTGAAGGTGATGATATTCCTTATTTAGCTTTTGGACGTGCATATATGAGAGTTGGAGATGAAGATAGACAACTTTCAATGAAGGAAATTAGAAAACTAATTTTAAAAGATGAAAATGAAATAGGTAAATGGGAAAGAAAAGTATCAGATTATACTATAGAAGATATAGATGAAGAACTTTTAAAAGAGTTTATAGAAAAAGGTAGAAAAGCAAAAAGAATTAACTATCCTTATACTAATAAAGAAGAAATATTAAAGAAATTGTCTTTAGTAAATAAAAACAATGAATTGCTAAATGCAGGATATATTTTATTTGCAAAAGAAGCAAAACTTGAAATGCAAATGGCTATTTTTGCAACAGAAACAAAACTAACATTCTTAGATATAGACCAAGTTTTTGGAAATGTTTTTGAATTAATAGAAACTGGAGAAAGTTATATAAGAAAAAATATTAAATGGCCTGTTAATTTTAAAAGTGGAAGTATGGAAAGGGTTGAAATACCAGAAATACCTCTAGAAGCTATAAGAGAGGCAATAATAAATTCGCTTATTCACAGAGATTTTAAAAATCCAAAAAGTAATGAAGTTGCAATATATAAAGACAGAGTGGAGATATTTAATCCTGGAGAATTTCCAGAAGGATATAAGCCAGAAGATTTTATAGAAGGTGCAGGTTCTATTCCAAGAAATCCATTAATTGCAAACACTTTATATTTATCAAAAGATATTGAAAAATGGGGTTCTGGTTTTAGAAGAATTACAGAAGCATGCGAAAAAGCAAATGTTAAAGTAAAATTTGAAATTAGAAAAAATGGATTTATGGTTATTTTTTATAGAAAAACAGATGAAGAATTATTTGATTTAACAGGAGAAAGTAAAAATAACAGTGCCACTGGCACTGAAAATGGCACTCAAATTGACACTGAAACATTAATTTTAAATTTATTAGAAAAAACACCAGATATTACGCAAAAAAAATTATCTGAAAAAACAAATATATCATTAAGAACTGTTAAAAGAATAATACAACAATTAAAAGGAAAAAACGCAATTGAAAGAGTTGGATCAGATAGAAAAGGATATTGGAAAATAAATAAATAACGATATTAAAACTATTCTCAAAAGAGAGTAGTTTTTTTGTGCGTATCTATTGAAAAAATAAAAACAATATGATAAAATGTAACAGAACGAAATAAAAGTTACTGATAACTTTAGAAAAGAAAGTAGTGATGTTATGAAAATTGCAGCATATTGTAGAGTTTCAACTGAAAAAGAAGCACAAATTGATTCTCTTGAAAAGCAGATAGAATTTTTTAATGAATTTACAAAAAAGAATGGTTATGAATTATACAAGCTATATGCAGATGAAGGAATATCAGGAAAACAAATAAAGCATAGAAAACAATTTCAACAAATGATGATTGACGCCAAAGCAAAAAAATTTGATAAAGTAGTTGTAAAAGATGTAAGCCGTTTTGCAAGAAATACAGTTGATTTATTACAAAGTGTAAGAGAACTAAAATCATATAATGTGCAAGTAGATTTCTTAAATAATGGCGAAGTAATGGAAGGTGGTTCTGAATTTATACTAACTATTTTAGGGGCAATGGCACAACAAGAAAGTGCCAATATGTCTAAAAGGGTTAAATTTGGAAAAGACATTACTGCTGGGAAAGGGAGAGTTCCAAACATTGTTTTCGGATATGATAAAATTCCAAATGAAAGATATGTATTAAAGATAAACAAAGAAGAAGCGAAAATTGTAAAAGAAATATTTGAAAGCTATGTATATAAAGGAATTGGAACTACTAAAATTGCATGGAACTTAAATGATAGAGGCATAAGGACTAAAAAAACAAAATCAAAATGGGTACAAACTTCTATTGTTAGAATGCTTAAAAATCCAATTTATACTGGTAGAGTAATAAATAAAAAATCAGAAGTAACAGACTTTATCACAGGAACAAGAAAAGACTTACCAGAAGAAGAATGGATAACAGTAGAAAGACCTGAAATGAGAATTATATCAGATGAACTTTTTAATAGAGCACAAGATATTTTAGCTCAAAGGTCAAATGAATTTAAGTTAAATAATAAAAGAGAAAAAACAGAATATGTATTTAGTACACTTATTTATTGCAAACATTGTGGATATTCGTTTAGAAGAATTAGAAGAAAATATACAGATGATGGAAAAGAATATATAAGATGGGTATGTAG
>CANQEI010000036.1 GCA_947594845.1 uncultured Clostridia bacterium
TCTAGTTTCTGATGAAGTTCAAATTTCTTGATTTCTTCCATTCTTTTTTGAACATTTTTGCAATGCTTTATTTCTTCAGCAAGTGGAGTAATTCTTTTAGAAATTTCTGCAATTTGCTTTTCAATAAGTTTTCTATCATCATCTGTTCTAGCTTTTTTATGCTTTTTCCATAGATTTTCTCTTTCACTTTTTAATGGTGCTAATTTTTTATAAGCTTCTTTTTCAAATTCATTTAATTGTTCTTCAGTATTTATTTTATGATTTGCTAAAAATATTGCTTGATTAGAATACTCATCCATTTGTTTTATTTCTTTAATTAATTCTGGTGTCATTCTTGTCATATTCGATTTTGAGACATTTTCTGTATTTATACCGAATAATTTCTCATAATAAAATATTAAATACAAAATAGAACCTTTATTTTGATAATGCTTTTCTCTTATATAATTATAATTCTTATAAGTTCTATTAATTAATAAATACGGATTCGGAGAGTATGGAAATTCAGGTTGTGTTTCTAAAATCCTTTTATAAATGTTTTCTCTTGAATAGTTATTTCCAAACTGCCTTTCAATTCTTGTATTTCTTTTGTAAGGATCTCTCCTAATAGATAATGTATTATTCTTATCAGTTACAGTATAGTCTAAATCTTCTAATATTCGTATAAATTCATTATAATCTTTTGCATTTGCAATTGCATAATCAATAGAATCTCTCATTAATTCTTTGTATAAACTACTTGTAGCATATTTATTATACTTTTCTTCTTGCTTTAAAACACTAATTCCATATTCTTCACAAAGTCTATCTGATACTTTCCTCATAACAGCATAGTCTTTTTTAGTATTACAAAATCGTTTACCATCCACAAATGAAACAGAATTTAGTACAAAGTGATTGTGTATATTATCTGTATTTAGATGAGTAGAAACAATAACTTGAAACTTATTTCCCCATATTTCTTCAGCAAGTTTTATTCCAATTTCATGTGCTTGTTCTGGTGTAACTTCTCCTTCAGCAAATGACTGATAACCATGATAGCATTCTATACCACCAGTTTTAAAGAATTGTTTTTTAACATTAGTCATTTCATAGAAGGCAGTATCAGGCATACAGTTTATACCTGATACATATAATTTATTTTCTGTTTTTTCTCCATTAATTGCATAATTTATTAACCTATCTAATCTACTTTTAAACTTCCACAATTTTGTTGTTGCCATAGCCAATCCCTTTCTTTTGAGGTATAACATAAACATCTTGCAAGCTTAAAACTAAATCCTGTATTTGATGTAGTAATGGAGTGAATTTATCTTCTCTCATATATCCTTGATATCTATTATAAGTTCTTGCCATTTGATTTAAGTTTATCGCCATACCTCGAAGTTGTGAAAGTATTTCATAAAATTTTTCATCTGGCTTTTCTTTTAATTGGTAGTCTAAAATTATTTTTCTAAAGAACTCTGATTTGTTTAAGCCTGATTTTTTTACTTTTTCATTTAAAATTTTATTTTCTTCTTCATTCAAAAAAATGTTTATTTTTATAGTTCTATTTCTCATAAATTTCATCTCTCTTTCTATTTTTTTAATTAGGGTTTGGGACTTGTCTCATTCTTATCTGTATTTGTATGCGTGAGTACAAATACGTTGCTTGCATATTCAAGAAATATATAAAGTACTCACTTTAAAATTCCTATTTTTTTGAAGAAAAAGTAAACTTCTTTACCACCTAAAAAGAAAATTTCCTTCTCTTCTATTGATTGCATATCATAATAAATTTGTACCAATTTTGAAAGTGCAAAACACTCTTCATTTGATAAAATTCTATCTTTAATATTTCCTTCTAAAATCCAAGTTAGATTTTCATTTTCGTCTAATATTTTGTTGTATTCATTTCTTAATTTAACATATTCCTCATTAGATTTTTTTAAATTTTCTCTAGCATTTTCTAAATATTCTTCAAACATATCTTCATATTCTTCATAAAAACTTTCTATTTTTTCCATAACTATATCCTCCATTTTATACATAAATTAATTCTTTAAATATAATTTCTTCAGCACGATTTTTAATATTATTCATTCTGCCAACCCACTCCATTTGATTAGTAGCTTTTAATTCTTCAGTTATATTTTCTTGCTTTGCCAATTGCTTCATTAGTAAATCAAATCTTTCATTTGCTGTTTTATCTATTTCAAGTAAATGACTTCTTAATTTATTATCAAGCCATAAACAAGTATATTCTGATTTCTTATGCTCAATTAGATACTTTAATCTTAACTTTCCATATCTGCCAAGTTCACTTGTTTTTACACTTGCTGTATCAATCAAATTTGGATAGTAATAATCTCCTTTTTTTATATATTCAATACCAGTTTTTTCATCAATAAATCTTTCTTTTAATTCTTCGTTTTCCATGTCTAATTTCTCCTTTTCTTCTAATTTTCATATATTTCATGCAAATTGGCATATAAAAAATCTAAATTATCATAATGCCTTTGCTCATAGTTTTGAAATTGATATTTACCTTTTCCTTTATTGTTATAATTATTATTGTTATAGTTAGGTCGTAAATTTTCCGTGTCATGACTCGTAGATTTTACGACTCTTGACTCGTAATTTTTACGAATCACTTTCATAAGATTTCTATCATGATCTATTTTGCCTACATAAATTAAATTAGGTTTAGTAGAGCCTTGCTTTTTCTCATATATTAACTTGCATTCCTTTAATTGTTTAAATGCCTTTGTGGCAGTTTTATCTGATAAATTTAGTAATTCTTGTACTTCTTTCCTGGTAAATATTAAGAATACATTACCTTCTTCATCAAACCAATTATTCTTTTTAGATAAGGTTAATCTATTTAATAGAAAGCCATAAAGAATTTTACTATCTGAATTTAATTTATTTTTGTAGTTTTTATTAAAAAATAATTCCATAGGTATTTGATAATATAGATGTTCAAAGCATTCATTAGCTTTATATGGTATAAATTCCATAACTCAAGTTCTCCTTTCTTTTTAATTTGAAGAACTTTAAAAACATTGATATTTAGCTAAAAATTGTTTTGTTGAAGTTTGTTGAAACTTTTTTTGAACTTGAAAAATATTTGTTGAAATTTTTTGTTGAAGAAAATAAGCATATTTTATAGAATTTTT
>CANQEI010000037.1 GCA_947594845.1 uncultured Clostridia bacterium
TAATTGTTTCATTTCCGCTATGCCCAAAAATTCTTTTAAAGACATAGTCATTTTTAGGATTTAGTAATTTGCTTATAGTATCACGCTTCTTTCTTTATATATTTTTTTATTTAGGATTGTTTTTTGGCAGAATAGCCAAGATAAAAAAATTTGAAATATTAAACTTAAAATATATTATCATAGAAGTATTTAAAGTTCAATAAAAAATAATTAAAAATCAAGATTAGCATGTAAATTTTATATTTATTTTCAATAATTTTTGAAATAAAATTGTTTATTGTATTTTTTTGCATTAAATAATCGCTTTAGATTATAAGTTTTTCTAAAGCGATTTTTAGTTTAATATTTCAAAATAAATAATACTAGTTTATAAATCTTTAATTTCTTCTGGAGAAAGGTTAGTTATTTGACTAATAGTTTCTATATCAACGTCTCCAGATTCTTTCATCTTTTTGGCGATTGATAATTTTGCTTCCTGAAGACCTTTTTCTATTCCTTTTTCTAAACCTTCTTCTATTCCTTTTTCGATTCCTTCTTCTAGACCCTTTTTATAACCCTTATCAAATCCACCATCTTCTATTGCTTTTTGATCCATTATATATTTTTCTCTAAGTTCTGCTAATCTTCTTTCTCTTTCATCATTACTTATTTCTTCTAAGACTTCTTTAGCTTTTTTTATTTCCTTATCAGAATTTTTCATATCTATCACCTCTGGATTTTCTAAAAAATTTATCCAAGAGTTCAAATCATTCATTTTAGTTTTTTCTTTATATTTCTCGAACTTTGGTAGTTCAATTATATAAATTTCTAATACATCTGTCAATATAATTCCGAGTATATTCTTCTTCCTTAATATTCCATTTAGTAATATATTTTTCTATTGTTTGTAAATTGTCTAATTCATAATCAGAAAATAAAATTACAATTGATTTTTCTAAGGATTCATAATCTTGACCTTGTTGTATAGATGATGTGTACATTTTACTCCAATAAAATAGAATTCTTTTTTCAATGTTTTTTCGATCAACAATTTGCATTTCAATATTGCAATTAATATTTCCATCTATTTTTGCATGTATATCGAGAATACCAACTTTTTCATCTAATAAGTCTTTTTCTAGAATTTTATCAGATGTTAATGTTATGTTGGATATTTTTCTTTTTAATACAGAGTTTAATAAATGTATAGTAATTGTTTCATTTCCGCTATGCCCAAAAATTCTTTTAAAGACATAGTCATTTTTAGGATTTAGTAATTTGCTTATAGTATCACGCTTCTTTCTTTATATATTTTTTTATTTAGGATTGTTTTTTGGCAGAATAGCCAAGATAAAAAAATTTGAAATATTAAACTTAAAATATATTATCATAGAAGTATTTAAAGTTCAATAAAAAATACTAAAAAATTACCATTGACTTTTTAGCTTTTTATTTGTAAGATAATAGTATAAAATTTTGAAAGGGAAGATTACAAATGAAAAAGCTTGAAAGTCTTGCAAGAGTACACACACACACACACACACAAATAGTTGTTTAAATAATGTAAGAGTAACATAGATAAAGGTCTATGGGTTTTGTAGTGCGCAAAATCTGTAGGCTTTTTTTTGATGTGTGCAAAGAAGTTAGGGGCAGGCAAAAGGGCGGACGCAAGGCCCGCCCCTACAATAGAAAAATTTATAAAAATTTAATATATAAAACAAAAGAAGGAGGAGAGAAATGAAGCATAAAGAAAAATTTATTGCAAAAGGTGTAGGGGCAGGCCTTGTGTCTGCCCGAAAAGAAAGGGGTATTACTTTAATTGCGCTTGTTATTACGATTATTGTTTTGTTGATTTTAGCTGGTGTAACAATTGCTATGGTAGTTGGGGATAATGGAATATTAAGTAGAGCAAGAAATTCAAAAGATGAGACAATAAAAGCAGAGTTTTACGAAAAGGTACAAACAGAGTTAGCTTCAAATGCAATGAATACAGCAATAGGTGATAAAACAGAAAAGAGTTTAGGAGAAATTTTACTTGATATGCAAGATGATGGAGATATAAAAAGTTACGATAGAAAAAAACAAGAGATAGATATAGATGGAAATGTTACAGTAAGTGTAGTAGAGACAGTTAAGAAGGTAGGAGATGGAAAGTGGCTACAGGCAGGAACTTTAATAACTAATGGAGATAAAAAAATAATAGCTGGTGAAAAAATAAATTATCATTCAAATACTAGTTCTACAATTGTAACATTAAATGAAGCAGAGACAGGATATAAAGCTGAAGCTGAAGCTGAGACAGAATATGAAGAACAAAAAATAAGTTTGAAAGCTGATGGTGAAACTGATGGATTAGAATGGATAGTAATAGGAGCAGAAGATGGACAAATAGTAATAGCACCAACAACAAATGTAACAGAAGATGATGAAGTATATTTACAAGGAAAAATAGGTTATGAAAATGGAATAAATGTACTAGATAAAATATCATCAGGATATGGAAAAGGAACAGGAGCAGCAAGTGCAAGGAGTATAAAAGTAGAAGATTTAAATAGGATAACGCTATATAGACCAGAAAAGACAGGTAATGGAAAACCATATGCTTCAGGAGAATTATATGAATATGGAAATGAAGTAACGTATTCATGGAATGATCAAACTAATCCTTATTATAAATCAACAAATGAAAAAAGTGGATATTTAACATATAGTCATAATTCAAAGTTTTATTGGTATGAAAATGGTTGGCAAAAGTCAGAAAAACCAACTGATAGTACAAATAATACAATCACAACATTAAAAAGTACATATTATAATTATCGTCCAGAATCATTAACAGATGACTCAAATCCGATTGAAGAAGGAATAGATACAAATTCATCTATTTATAAAGGGTTGTTTAGTGGAAGTGATTGGGAACATTATTGGTTGGGCTCACAATATTCCAATACAATGGCTT
The DNA here is from genome assembly GCA_947594845.1 of uncultured Clostridia bacterium. GTDB lineage: Bacteria > Bacillota > Clostridia > TANB77 > CAG-508 > UMGS1994. The sequence goes on from CANQEI010000037.1 coordinate 2,939, forward strand.
ACAGCGCTTACTTTGGTTTGCGTGTTGTGTACAGTTCTGATTGTG
>CANQEI010000038.1 GCA_947594845.1 uncultured Clostridia bacterium
AGAAACTAATAGAAAGTTTTGAAAGATTGCCAAGCATAGGAAATAAAACAGCTATAAGACTAGCTTTTTATATGCTTAATGCAAGTAAAGAAGAAACAGATAATTTTATAAAAAGCATACAAGATGCAAAAAATAATTTGAAGATGTGCTCAAAATGCTATAATATATCAGACACAGACCCATGTAATATATGCTCAGATGCAAAAAGAGACACTACAAAAATATGTGTAGTAGAAGATGTAAAAGATGTAGTAGCAATTGAAAAAATCCACGAATATAACGGATTGTATCATGTGCTTCATGGCTCAATATCACCAATGGACGGAATAGGACCAGATGATATTAAGATAAAAGAACTTTTGTCAAGACTAATGGACGGAACCGTAAAAGAAGTAATCCTAGCAACAAATCCAAAAGTTGAAGGAGAAGCCACGGCGATGTACATTTCTAAATTAATAAAACCAATGGGAGTAAAAGCAACAAGACTCGCTCACGGAATACCAGTAGGTGGAGATTTAGAATATACAGATGAATTTACATTAGGAAAAGCATTTGAAGGACGAACAGAATTGTAAGCAAATTATAATTAAATAATAAATAATTAAATAATAAAAAATAAATAATAAATAATAATAAAATAAATAATAATAAAATAAATAATAAAAAATTAAATAAAATAAATTAATAATTAATTGTTAAAAAATAAATTAAAATAAAAAAATATAAAAAATAAAAATAAAAATTAAATAAAAAATGAAAATACAATAGTTTGCAGTTGTGCGTAGCGACCAAAGGCGAAGCCTGCGAATGGAGCGCAACCGTAGGTTGCTAGCGACAACAAACAACAAAAACTATTGTATTTTCATTTGTATCGAATTATCATTTTTTATTAAATAGTCATAAATAAATTTTTCAAAATATGAATATTTTGTATTTATTAGTAAAAAATACTAAAAATCATATTAAATAGAAATTAAATTGAGAAAGGATTGAATTTTCTATGGGAAAAATAAAAGATAAAATTTATGACTGGAAAGATAGATTAAGAAGCGGGAAAATGCTTACATTAGTTGTTACTCTAGTAGTTATTGTTATTACTCTTGCTATATATTCTTATAAATTATCAAGAAAGTATAGAATTCTTGCAGAAAATAGTTACAACCACGCATTCTACCAATTAATTGAATATGTAGATAATACGGAAAAGTTACTTGCTAAAGCAACGATATCATATAGTAGTGAACACGCAACAGAAACTTTTTCAAATATAGATAAACAATCCGCCTTAGCGCAGGCTTATCTTGCTAGAATGCCAATAAATACACAAGAGTTAGAAAATACACAAAAATTCTTACATCAATTAGGAGATTATTGTTATACAGTTTCAAAAAAGACAGTAAAAGGTGAAGAACTAACACAAGAAGAATTGGATAATCTAGGCAATTTTCATGATTATTGCTTAGATTTAAAAAATACTCTATACCAGTTAGAAACAGACCTTTCAAGCGAAGCAATAAAATGGGGAGATTTATCAAATACAGGAAATAGGCTATTTGCAAAAGAAGATGAGAATTTATCACAGACAAGTTTTTCTAACATTGAAGAGGATTTACATCAATATGCAGGTTTAATTTATGATGGAGCATATTCAGAAAATCTTCAAAATCCTGACATAGTTGGACTTACAGGAGATGACATTTCAAAAGAAGATGCAGAAATAAAAGCAAGAGAATTTTTGGGGCAAGATACAATAGAAGAGATGAATTTTGTAGAAGAATCACAAAATTCTAACATTGTTTGTTATAACTTTAATGTAAAAACAAAAAATAAAGATGAAAATATATCAATTGGTGTGTCAAAAAAGGGAGGACACATTGTTTGGATTAACTCAGATAGAAATGTTACGGAAGAAAGCATAAAACCAGAAGATGCAATAAGAAAAGGCAAAGAATTTTTGCAAAATAGAGAATATAAAAATATGAAAGAAACCTACTATATGAAAGAAAATAATGTGCTTACTGTTAATTATGCGTATGTTCAAGATGATGTAGTAATGTATCCTGATTTAATAAAATTGAAAATTGCACTAGATAATGGAGAAATACTAGGTTTAGAGTCAACAGGTTATTTGAATTCTCACAAGGAAAGGGAACTTCAAGAAACAAAGATTACACAAGAGCAAGCAAGGAAGTTAATTAATCCAAAGTTACAAATAAGCAGTATTGATAAGGCAATGATTCCAACAGAATGGAATACGGAAATATTATGTTGGGAGATTAAAGGCAAAACTGAAGAAAATGATTTTCTTGTGTATATTAATGTACAAACAGGTGCAGAGGAAGATATTTTAATGATAGTAGACACTCCAAATGGAACATTGACAACTTAAAAATTAATACTTGTAAAATATTGATTAAAAGCATATAATTTATCAAGAATTATATGCTTTTTTTGTATGGGCATGTAGTTAGAGCATTTATAAGAGATAGAATAAGAAAAAAATTATTTATTCTATATAGGTTTAGGAGGAAAAAATGAAAATTGAAGAAATCATAAATGTAACTAAGGGAGAGCTAGTTTGTGGAGATACGAATATAGAAGTAAATAAATTTGAAATAGATACAAGAAAAGTAAACGCAGGAGATGTATTTGTTGCAATTAAAGGTGAAAACACAGATGGAAACTTATTTTATAAAGATGCAGTAGAAAAAGGAGCAATTTGTTTACTTGATAAAATGCCAAGTGAAAGAATAGGCAATATAATTGTTGTAGAAGATACGATAAAAGCCTTACAAAGTCTAGCTGAATATAAAAGAAGCAAATATAACATTCCAGTTGTAGCAATTACAGGAAGTGTTGGAAAAACTAGTACAAAGGACCTAGTAGCAGCAGTTATGTCAGAAAAATTTAATGTTCTAAAAACGCAAGGAAATTATAACAACGGAATAGGCTTACCTCTTA
>CANQEI010000039.1 GCA_947594845.1 uncultured Clostridia bacterium
AGATATAAATGATATTAGTAAATTTTCATTAAAGAGAGATGAAAAGATATTAGAAGAAATTATAAAGCCTAAAGATATCTTAATTAAAGAATTATATAAAGATAACTTATCATTGCATAAAGAATTATCAAAACAATCTAAAATAATTGATGAAGCACAGAAATATCAAAAAGAAAGAAATTCTATACTTGCTGATAATCAAGAACTTCATAATACTGTTAGAAATTTAGAGTATGAATATACAGAAAAGAAGAAAACACTTGAAAGTGAATTTAAAGATAAGTCATTTGATTTAGAATATGAATATAAGCACAAAATTCATAAGTTAGAAAAAGAAAATAATCATTTGCACAAAGTAGTAGATAAATTTAAAGATACCATAAAAAAATTCATAAAATGGATTTGCAAAAAATTTGATTTACCTTCTGAAGATGAAATAATAAGAGACTTTGAAAAAGACACCCATACTTTGTTAGATGCTGAAAAACAAGTTGCAAAAGAAGATAGAGAAAAAAATTTTGATTTAGAAATATAGTTATTTTCTTATTAGGAATATAATTACGACTAAAAAATGTATAAATACAATTTTTTAGTCGTAAAATATTATTTTTAATACTATGTAAAATTCTATCTTTCAATTTCTAATTGTTGTGCCCCATTATTTCTAAAACATTTATTATTAACTATTTTATAATATACTTTCTCAATTTTTTCAAGTTCATCAAATTGTTCTTGAGGTGCACTTCTAGCTATCATTGCTTCTTTTATATTATTCATTCTTGTTGCATAGCTAGAGCTGGCTTGTTCATTACTTTCTTTTCTAATTTTTTCTAATAAACTTGAATAATCGTTTCCAACAGAAATTGTTTTAAAGCCATTATTAATTGGTAGTACATAATTTACTCTTGCTCCTAATAATAAACATTGTTTAATAAAATTGGGTAATAATTCATAACATTTATTATGTGCTTCAATATTTGATAATCTAGCATTTCTGCTTTTTAATATATCTTTTTCATATCTTTCTCTTGTAGCAAGTAAACTTGCTAAATCCCCTGTAACTACTAAATTTATAACCGTATTATATTTATCTGGAATTGCTTTAATTGTTTCTAATAAGCTATAATCAACTGGAGCCTTTTCTCTTAAAACTGAATAGCCATTCTCTATTGCATAAGAAAAAAGTTCATCTCCCCATAAATGTGCATCAAAATTTGTGAATTTTGTATAATAAGTAGGATATTTATCAAGTATTTCATCAGAATACTTGTGAAGTTTACGATAATCATCAGAATTTATATTAGTATAATTGGATACATCTGTATTTTGTATAAATGTTGTTTTTCCACATCCAGGTTGACCTATAACAAACATAATAGATGGATTGTGTTCAGAAGTTTTATTTAAAAATATCCTCGCTTTTAGTGCATCTAATATTACTTTATGTTCATCTTCAGATAATTTATACTTTTCAATTAATCTTTCTAGCATTTCCTGTTCCATAATATTTCATCTCACTTTCAATTTATTAACTTCTCCTAATTTTCTTCTTCATCATCTATATCAATATGCAAATTCAAATCTTCTTCAGTTGGTAGTGCATCTATTATTTCTTTTGGTAATATTTCAAAAGAAGATACACCTATTGGATTTTCAACATTATTTAGTATTTGCTTTTTTTATGTAAATATGATACAATCTAAATACAATTAAATATAGGACTTACACAGAAGTCCCCCATAAATATTATTTTATTTCTGGGGAGCTGTGAAAATCTCCAGAAAATAAAGGAGGTTACAATGAGTTATCAGTCCGAAGAATACACCATTTTATCAAGGCAAGTGTATGCAAAGTATGAAGAGTATCTCAGTTATGCTAAAAAAGCATATGCACAGTACGAAGAGTATCTCGGTTATGCTAAAAGAACTCAATCTCAGTATGATGAATACCGTGATTTAGCAAGAAGAGCATATGCGCAATACGAAGAGTATCTCTGTTATGCAAGAAAAGCTCAATATCTGTATGATGAAAACTCTGCTTTAGCTAAAAAAGCACACTTTCAGTATGAAGAAAATTCTGCTTTAGCTAAAAAAGAATATGCTAAGTACGAAGAATATTTAATTTTGGCAAAAAGATAACTCGACTAAGGTACCACATCTTCGGATGCAGGGCCTTTTTTTATCACATTTTTCTTGAATTATTTGGTTTATTTTAAAAATAATTACTTCAATTGTATATTTATAATCTCCATATTTTTTTAAGTATTTTACCTACACTTGCAATATCAGCAAAACACCTTTCAAAAGTTTTATGCATAGATTAATTTAAATTATACAGTTACCTAAAATCTTGTATTTTAGAATAATTTTAGTGTTGAATTTTCAACCAATAAAAAAGCTAAGATAAAAATACTTTAAAAAAATTTATAAAATGAATTTGTAAAAAATTTGATTTACCTTCTGAAGATGAAATAATAAGAGATTTTGAAAAAGACACTCATACTTTGTTAGATGCTGAAAAACAAGTTAAACAAGAAAATAAAGAAAAAGATTTTGAATTATTCAAGTAATAAAATCTTTTAAAGAAAGAAATAATTTTTATTTTCTTACCTATTTTTAGCTTAAGAACAAATGAATCTATCATAAATATATATTTAATAAGTTGATATATAATATATAAGTTATGCAAAGGAAAACGCAAATGCGTTGCATTTGCGTTTTT